>JBEKPD010000003.1:0-155051 GCA_049521075.1 Occallatibacter sp. | reverse complement strand
TTGTGAGTCCATTGTTGCGAGCTGGGCTGATCTACCAAAACGATAAGAAACCCAGCTGAAGAATAATAGAACACCTCTGAACCCCGCGCCAGATCAGGGTCTTCGCTTACCAGCGAGTTTTGCAAGGTTGGCCGGTTATCTCCGCCGAGTCACTCGTTGACTGGATAGGGTGATGCGACTACAACTTTGCGATTTGCTTGGAGGACCACCAGATACGGAATCAGACCTAAGCTGACAATTGGAGATTCAGTTTGCTTCCGGATCAAGAAAAAAAGAGGAATTCGAACCAAATTTGCTTGAAAGTGAAGAGCCGGGCAAGGACCGGTTGGCGCTTTGTCCAGATTCAGCAACCATCCATCCGAATTCCCGGCGCGACGTCAGGCGCCCGGCCTGACTCGCGCCTCGAGTTCGATACACCCGGAGAGTTCAACCCTATGTCCACACTTCTGCATTTCTTCATCGATCTAAACCTGGCAGATAGGATGGGCAATTTGCTCGTCAAGGCAATATCGGTACTACTTGTGTGCGCGTTGATTGGCCTGCCGGAGAAGGAAAACGGTGACTACGATTGGCGCCCGGTCAAATACGTTCGCATAGTCGTTTTTCTGCCGTTCGTCCTGTTCCACCTTCTCTTCAGATGCCGCTGTCGCGGCGAGTGCCAGTGCGAGGGCAGCCGGCCGTGGGAGTGGTGACTACAAGCGGTCTCATAAATGCCTCTACGCTTCCTTGGGCAAGTATGGGACCCGCCGACAAGGCGGGTCCCAGGCATTCGGCGAGGCGATGCCGGTGGTTTATGAGACCGGTTCTGGGCTCATCGCCCCACGGTCCCCACCCAGCTTTATCGCTCAGTAATTAAACGAACCTCAATCCAGTTTCAAGAAAAACCCGCCCTGGCCAGGCAGGTGATTCTCAGTCAGACCGGTCACAGTCCGCAATCTTTGTTTTCGAAAGCCCGACTTTCCACATTTAGCGGAAGAAATTTCCCTTTGCTTCATGCTTTAAGAGTCTTTATCGTCGCGCCAGTGCAAATACCGGTGTTTCCAGCGTCAATTCGCGACGGAGGCTTATGGAATCAACTTGCCCGACGCTTTCAACCTGGCTTGATCGCAATGGATCTGCTGCAGAGTCAGACCTGCCCAACCGTCCTCGAGGTCCTCAGTTTCTCCCTTAATGAAAAGGCTTATCGGGATGATCGGCGCCGTCCGGTACGAGCCACTCTGGATCGGCTCTTATCTGACGTCAGCATCAGCCAGATCGACCTGGGATTGTTTGCATTCCCGCCCACGGATCACGAGTTGAACGATGTCACCGCAGAGCCTGAAACCGTCGATCGAATGTGTATGAACTGAAATCCCAATGGCAGATGGCGCGACTGAACTCGGTTGCTAATCTTGCCGATAGCCTGATTGGACTGAGGATTGTTCCTAGGGATGCAGCTCGCCTCGCGCTACGCCGGGCAAGGTGAGGCTAACCTGCAGGGGTCCGACAACCGGCAACCTCGAAACTGGGGTAGCCAATGAGCAATAATCGCCAACCGTCGTCCCTGCCACATCTAGTCGATGTGGCAAAAATCGCAGTGTCAACCGGGTCTTCGCCGCAACACATTTACGCAAAGGCGAAGCGCAGGCAGACCCCTCACTACCGCTTTGGATACTTGGTCAGATTCGATCCAAATGAGATCGCAGAACGGCTGAAGTCTTGCAAGGTGGACTAACCCGGTCAGGCGTCTGCAGCGCCGCCCTACCCGATCGTTGTGCGACACGTCCGGTGCCCGGGGGGTAGAGGCAGACCGTTGAATTGGCACGGCGCAAAAAAGCACCGTGCTAATTTCCTCTGAAAAAATTTAATCCTCATCGCCCGATCATTGCACTCTACATATTTGGAGCAGCCTCAGTACGACCCGACCGCCTGGCTGATCTGAGAACAGTTCTGGGGTGCAGTGCTTTCCGGAGCATCTGACAGTTCATTGGCGAGGCCGCGCATGGCACACTCCTGTTGCCGATCTTGGCATCGCGCATCAAAGGCCGGAGTAGTCAGCCGACATTGCGGAGGAGCAGACGGAGCGGCTAGTGGGTTGAGGGTAAAGTTTGATCTGCGGCAACCGGTATCCGTTCAGAACGAATCCGGCGATGTCAGACACCAGGCCGCGAGCGGGAGTTGGCCGCTCCTTCCGAACCGAAGAGCGGTACTTTTTAGGCCTTTTCAGGAGGCTTAAAGAATTCCTCTTTGTAAGAATAGTAAGAAGAACGGCCTAAAGTTGACGAATAACCGTGGATTGTATGGACAGGCTGGAATTACAATAACCAACACTTTATCAGCAATTTACGTTTAGATTCAAAAACCTAGTGGAAGTGCTGGCGGAGAGGGGGGGATTCGAACCCCCGATACCCTTACGGGTATGCCGGTTTTCAAGACCGGAGCCATCAACCGCTCGGCCACCTCTCCGCGGTTTGCTGGTACTTTCTGATTGTACGTTGAAACCGTCGAGCCACGGCATGGTGAACCCCGCGCGTGGCCACAACCTTTCTGCGACGGCTTGGCGAAAGACATCGGTACGCGACGCTTTGCGTTACGGCTGCGGCAGCACCATAACTTCAACGCCGGAGGCTGAGCCCCTCTGATGAAAAATCTGTTCGGTAGCTTTTTGAAAATCCTCCGCCTTGGCGTAGGGAATATCGGTAAAAGTTTGCGGATTGCGATCGGTGAGCGGGAACCACGAACTCTCGACTTGCACCATGATGCGATGGCCGCGGCGGAAGGTGTGGTAGAGATCGGGCATCGTGAAGTCGATGGAGGTTTGCCTGCCAGGCGTGAGCGGTTCGGGCTTCTCCCAGCTCGAGCGGAACTTGGCGCGGAAGGGCTCGCCGCGCAGCAGTTGCTGATAGCCGCCCATGTGCAGCGGCGGCGCGCTCAAAATACGCTTGTTGCCATTGAGCGATGGGTCGGGATCGGGATAATCGTCGGGATAAACGTCGATGAGCTTGACATCGAAGTCGGAGTCTGTGCCTGAGCTTGCAACCTTGAGATGCGGAGAGATGGGACCGGCGATAGTTACATCTTCAGTTAGTGGATCGGTTTCGTAAGTGACGACATCGGGCCGCGAGCTGGCGAAGCGCTGGTCGTCGACCATGTAGCGCTGCGGCACAGAATCCGTGGTGTAACCGACGAAGGGCACCGGGTGATTGGGATCGCTCAAATACTCGTCCACGCTTTTCACTTCTGTGGGCGGATCGAAGCTGAGTTTTCCACCGGCGTGAAAATAGAGCGTCTTCGTAGCCGCTGCTTTGGGCGGCCACTCGTCATAGCGGCGCCACACATTGCTGCCGGTTTCAAATACGAGGGCCGTGGGCAGCGCCTTGCCTGCGCCCTTCAAATAATGCTCGAAGAAGGGAAACTGAATACTGGTTCTGAAGTATTCGGAGGTCTTTGCGTTGAACTCGACATCGCCCAGGTGGTCGCCGTCGCTGCGCATCCAGCCTCCGTGCACCCACGGACCCTCCACCAGAGTGATGGGCGTATCGGGATTGAATTTGTGGATGGCGTAAAACGTGCGGTACGGGCCCTCGAGGTCTTCTGCATCGTACCATCCGCCTACCACGAGCACCGCGCACTTTACGTTCTTCATGTGCCGCGAGAGGTCGCGTGTCTGCCAGTAGTCGTCATAAGTGTCGTGCTTGTACTGGTCGTCCCACAAGGCAGTCGGGCTCTTCATGAACTTATCGAGATTAGCGACATTGCCGGCATCGAGATAGAACTTATACGTGTCGGTCGTGCCGAAGCTGAAGGAATCGCCATCGGGCGAAGCCGTTGGGTTCTGCTGCATGTGAAAGGACGGGGCATAGAAACCAAACCCCGCCGAAAGCATGAACGCGCCGCCGTGATACGAATCGTCGCCGAGAAAGAGATCGGTCATGGGCGCCTGCGGGCTGGCGGCTGTGATGGCCGGATGCGAGTCGATGATCGACGCCGAGGTGTAGAACCCCGGATAAGAGATGCCCCAGATGCCCACCTTGCCGTTGTTGGGCACATGTTTCAGCAGGAACTCGATTGTGTCGTAGGTATCGGACGATTCGTCTACGTCTTTCGGAGATTTCTTCTCGTCGATGGCCGGATGCATCTCGACAAACGTGCCTTCGCTCATCCAGCGGCCGCGCACATCCTGGTACACAAAAATGTAACCCGACTTCTCGAATTCATCCGAAGGGCCGAGGCGCGCGGGGTAGCGATCTTCGCCGTAAGGAGCGACGCTGTAGGGCGTGCGATCCATCAGAAAGGGATACGGGCCGGGATCGCTAGGGAATGCCGATGACTTGGGGACGTAGACGGCGGTAAACAGCCGCACACCATCGCGCATTGGAATTCGGTATTCGTATTTGGTGTAGTGAGCGCGAACGAAGTCTTCAGCTGCAGGTTGCGGTGCCGATTGCTGCGCGCGGGTGAAGGGCGCGGCGAAAATCGCAGCGGCAAGAACGGCGAAGGCTAGGCGTTGGGAAGAAATCATGGTTTGCGAAAATCTCCTGAGTCAACAGAGTAAATGTACCGAATCATCGGAAAGCAGATCTCGTCGGGGCGGGCATGATGCCGGCCGCGGCCTTTAATCTTCAGCCTCCTTCTCGTTGGGCGGCGCCTTCTCGGGCATTGTCAGCGGCTTGGTAATATCGTCCAGATAATCCGGCGCGCCTTCCACGCGTTCGAGAACCGGGAAACGCTCGCCGTCGTGATAGTCGATATTGGCCATGGAAACGAACGCGTCGGCTTGCACGATGAGATGGATCGGCTCGGTGTTTCCTTTGGCGCTGCGAATGGCTGCATGCAATGCCTCCGCCGAAAAGATCTGCCCGTTCACAGCGATGATCTTCTCGCCGGGAGCCAGGCTTGCCTTGTCGGCGGGGCCGTTCCAGCGCACATCGGCGATGCTACCATCGCTTCTTACGCTCAATCCGATCGAGAACCAGCAGTCTGTGCCTGCACGGCGCGCGCTCGGAATCCTGGCCATGGTGCGCTGCGTGGCGCTTTCTTTGTCCTTGTAGACCAGCTTGTATCCGCCTTGTTCGATCCCAGCCAGGTCGGCATGTGGATTGATCTTGTCGACACGGTCGTGGAGGAATGCCGCCCAATCGTAGGGAACAACAGCGTTCAAATCCTCGACCAGCTCGTTGAAATCGTAGGTCACGATGAGCGGACCGGTGTTTCCGCCTTTGCCCAGGAAGATCTTCTCAAAGTCGCTGAGCGATTTCTTACCTTGCGTCAACTTGCGAATGAACGTATCGGCATCGAGCCATAGCAGTTCGCCCTCAAAGTAGTAATCCTGCCCGCGCCGCCAATTGAACCACGGAGTATAACCACGGACGACGCTGGCCGCGACCGCGGTGTCTTCGGTGGACCGCCAATCGCGGCCGGGGGTGTAGTCCAGTCTTGCAGCAGTCTCTGCCAGCATGTCGCGATACTGCGCCTGCGTCTCAAAACCCGCGCGCGCGGCCAGTACATCGCCAAGGTATTCCGTCATGCCCTCGTACACCCACAGCAATGCTCCCCGCTGCGGCGTGGCGAAGTCCGGCTGGTACAGTCCCACGGGCCGGCGATACTTTCCATTCCATGAGTGCGTAAACTCGTGCGGCAGCAAATCGGCCTCGCGCAGCTCATGGGCATCGTCGGCAAAGCCCTTCTCGCCAACGCCGTTGTCTGACGATTGGCCGTGCTCCAGTCCCATGCTTTCGGCCACATCCGAAAGCGTCAGCAGGAAGTGGTAGACATGATAATGATGCGAACCGTAGAGCGCATCTGCCTCGCGCACTAGGTTGCTCATCGCCGCCAGAACTGAAGGATGCAGGTTCGAGTCCTCGGGCTGATCCGAAACTACATCGATATAGTGTTTCGGCGAGATTTCAGGCGCCAGTGGAAACTCGTGAAAATACTCGCCTGTGACGATCGGTGAGTCCTCGAGTTGCTCCACACTGGTCACCGCAAACTGCGTCACGACCTCAGGCGCGGGAACTGGCCAGGAACCGGAACTGACCGGCGTGAGGGCCGTGCCGATGCCCCAGCCTGCGGGAACCTTCACCGAAGGTTGAATAGGGATGTCGCGTACCGGCGTGTTGGCCGGATAGAGCAACAGCGTTTCCCACTCCATGGCCGCGAGCTTCTGCGAGATGCGCGACATAACGATGCAATCCAGATGCGCGTGCAGCGTGGTCACGCCTTCAGGAATCGTGAGATGGAATTGGTAGAGGTCCACATCGTCCCGCCGCCACGGGAGGGTTTGGCCATTGGCGGTAAAAACCACGCCCGTGATCTCCTCTACAGGGCCATTGGGCATGTGATGGCCCGGGATCCACTTGGGAGTAGTCAGCGCAAGGGGCCCGGGCGCGACCGGCAGAACTACATCTGCGTGATAAAGCCGGCGCGGCGCATCGGTGAGGTCGGCCGTGATCTGGATCGGCGGTTGCTGCGCATTGGCAACGGGCAATGCAAGAACAGGAACAAGCAGGGTAAAACCCGCCTGGAAGATGCAGCTGAAACGGCGCATTTGGAAGAACTCCTGGATGTTCAGGCTAGCGCACTGCAGCAGGCCCCGGAAAGATTTTCCAATCCGCGGCAGGTGAGCTGTTGCACATTGCGGCAAGAACCGCCCGCGTGTGGCCGGTTTCTGCCGTTTCTTTATACCATTCTTATACGATCCGGCCAGCCTCATTTTATTCTGTAGCAGAACCTACCCTCACCGGCGAGCTGTATCTTCGCCTGGGCTACATTCAATTCCCGACGTCCAAGGAGAACCATGTCAAAGTACAAACTTGAATACATCTGGCTTGACGGAAAGAAGCCCATTCCGGAGCTTCGCGGCAAAACCACGATCAAGGAATTCGATAAAACGCCCACGCTGGCCGACTTGCCTCTGTGGGGATTTGACGGCAGTTCCACCATGCAGGCTGCGGGCCACAAGTCCGATTGCATTCTCAAGCCCGTGGCGCTGTATCCCGATGCCAGCCGTAAAGACGCTTTCATCGTGCTCAGCGAGGTCATGCTCCCCGATGGCACGGCGCACCCGACCAACATGCGCGCCACGGCGCCGGACGATCCGGATCTTTGGTTCGGCTTCGAGCAGGAATATTTCCTCTATAAGGATGGCCGTCCGCTCGGCTTCCCAGAGAGCGGCTTTCCCGGACCTCAGGGTCCCTACTACTGCGGCGTCGGCTACAAGTACATGGGCTCGATCGCCCGCACCATTGTCGAGGAGCATCTCGATCTTTGCCTCCACGCCGGCATCAACCACGAAGGCATCAACGCCGAAGTGGCCAAGGGCCAGTGGGAGTTCCAGATTTTTGGCAAAGGATCGCACAAGGCGGCCGACGACCTGTGGACCGCGCGTTACTTGATCATGCGCCTTTGCGAAAAGTACGAAGTCGACGTGCAGTTGCATTGCAAGCCGATCAAGGGCGACTGGAACGGCTCCGGCATGCATACAAACTTCTCGTCCAAGTACCTGCGCGAAGTGGGCGGCAAGGACTATTTCGAGGCCCTGATGAAGGCCTTCGAGAAAAACATTCCCGATCACATTGCGGTGTACGGGCCGGACAATCACCTGCGTCTCACCGGCCTACACGAGACCCAGGCCATCGACAAATTCAGCTACGGCCTTTCGGACCGCGGCGCTTCCGTCCGCATGCCTGTCAACTTTATAAAGCACGGCTACAAGGGCTACCTTGAAGATCGCCGTCCGAATTCCGAAGCCGATCCTTACCAGATCGTTTCGCAGATTGTGAAGACGATCGGCGAGGTTGCCACGGCTGCGAAGTAGTTGGTTTCGGCTGAAACAGAACCGGCGGCGTGGCCAGTCCTGGCTGCGCCGCTTTTCTTTCCTCCCTTGGCGCCGCGCGTTCCAGGTTTCCTGATGGCTCCTTTATCTCCCGCATGTTAGAAACAAAAGAACAGGGCACAGGCGGAGCTTGCTCAAAACCGGCGCGGACAATTGCCGGCGTTATCCTTAGAGTCAGCCACTTGTCCACCACTTTGAATCCACTGGGAGGAGGGTTCATGATCCGACCATGAAAGCAGACCATCCAGTGGAACTCGAACCTCTCTACGGCGATTACCCGCTCGATCACGCCTTCGACGAGATGCGTGAGCCGGACGGTGAGGTGCGGGCGCAATACCGTGCCCTTGCCGAGACCCTGGCCGGCTTGCCCGCCGACGAGTTGCAGCGGCGCAAGCAATCGGTCGACCTCGCTTTTCTCACCCAAGGCATCACCTTCACCGTCTACGGCCGCGATGAAGGTACCGAGCGCATCTTCCCCTACGACCTGCTGCCCCGCCTTGTCACATCCCAGGAGTGGGATCGCATCGAGCGCGGGCTCACGCAACGCATCACCGCGCTCAACCTTTTTCTGCGCGACGTCTACTCCGACGCCAAAATCCTCGCCGACCGCGTCATCCCGCGCGAGCTAGTCTACAGTTGCAAGCACTACCGGCGTCAGATGCGTGGATTGCAGGTGCCGCGCAACGTCTATATAGCTGTCGTCGGCTCCGACCTTCTCCGGTTGAACACTGGAGAGTTTGTGGTGCTCGAGGACAACCTCCGCGTTCCTTCGGGCGTCAGCTACATGCTCACCAACCGCCGCCTCATGAAGCGGACCTTTCCGCAACTCTTCGCGAGTTATGGCGTGCGTCCCATCGAGCACTATCCGCAGTTGCTGCTGGCCACGCTGCGCTCGCTCGCGCCCGAGGGCCGGCCCGAGCCGAATATCGTCCTGCTCACGCCGGGCGTCTTCAACTCCGCCTACTTCGAGCACACCTATCTCGCGCGCCAGATGGGCATCGACCTCGTGGAAGGCCGCGACCTGGTGACGCACGACAATATCGTCTACATGCGCACTACCGACGGCCTCAAGCGTGTTGACGTCATCTATCGCCGCGTGGACGACGATTTCAGTGACCCGCTGGTCTTCCGTTCCGACTCCGCTTTGGGCTGCGCCGGGCTGTTCAATGCCTATCGCGCCGGCAACGTGACGGTGTCCAACGCCTTCGGCACCGGCCTCGCTGACGACAAGGCCGTCTACGCCTACGTTCCCCGCATGATCCGCTACTACCTCAATGAAGATCCGATTCTGCCCAACGTCGAAACATTTCTTCTCAGCGAAGAGAAGGACCGCAAGCACGTGCTCGCCAATCTTGACAAACTGGTGGTGAAGGCCGTGGGCGAGAGCGGCGGCTACGGCATGCTCATCGGCCCGCACTCCACGGCGGCGCAACGCGAAGAGTTCGCGCGGCAGATCGAGGCCAATCCGCGCAACTACATTGCGCAACCCACGCTCGATTTCTCACGCGCGCCATGCTTGGTCGCCGACCGCCTCGAGCCGCGCCACGTGGATCTGCGGCCTTACATTCTTTTTGGCGACAAAGTAAACATCGTGCCCGGCGGGTTGACGCGCGTGGCGCTTGAAAAAGGATCGCTGGTGGTCAATTCCTCGCAGGGCGGCGGCAGTAAGGACACATGGGTTCTGGAATAGTTCGCATCGCAGAACATCGGGCCGGAAGAGAGAGGCACAACATGCTATCGCGCGTTGCCGACAGTCTCTACTGGATGAGCCGCTACCTGGAGCGGGCGGAGAATACCGTGCGTCTGCTCGACGTGACAATGAGCCTGATGCTCGATACCGGCGGCTCCAATGTAGAAGTGCGATGGCAGCGCATGGTGGCCGCACTCGGCAAGCCTGTGGAGATGGAGTGGAACGGCAGCATCGAGGAGATGGCCCAGAAACTGGTCTACCACAATCTCAGCCCAGCCTCTGTCATTTACTGCCTCAATGGGGCCCGCGAAAACGCCCGCCAGGTGCGCGAGGAAATCTCCTCTGAGATGTGGCAGCGCCTCAACCGTCTTTACCACCAGATGCACTTGCCGCACGCGCAATCGCAGTTTTCCGCCAACATCGGTGACCAACTCTCCGCGGTCATCGACGGCATCTACCTCTTCAAAGGCACCACCGATACCAGCATGATCCACGGTCAAGGCTGGCAGTTCATCCGCCTCGGCCGCTATCTTGAGCGCGCCTATGCAACGGCTACATTGCTCGAGGTCTACCAGTCCGAGCTTTTCCCTGCCCAGGAGCGGGAATCGTCCGGCTATCTCCATCTGGAACTGGTGGGCCTGCTGCGTTGTTGCACGGCATTCGAGGCCTACTGCCAGGTGTATACGGCTGACCTTTCGCCGGAGCGCATGCTTGAATTCCTAGTGCTCAACCGCGACTTTCCCCACGCCATCCACTACTGCGTCGTAGGCACACGGCAGGCCATCGAGGGCATTCAGCAGACCGGCGGCCGGCGCCCGCCCGAGGAACTGAAGGCCGCCATCGGCAAACTCAGTGCCATGCTGGGCTACACATCAATCAACGAAATCCTCGCCGGCGATACGGCTGGGTTTTTGCATGCCATCCGCGGACAATGCCTGCACATCCATGAACTCATTTACAGCAATTATGTGCACTACTCCATTCAATCAGCGCTGACTGTTTAAGAGGGAACCGCATGAACTTCTACTCCATCCGGCACCTCACGCGTTTTCGCTACTCGAGCCCCATCAAAGAGAGCATCATGGAGACGCGCATGCACCCGCGCTCCGATTCGGCCCAGCACTGCCTCACCTTTACGCTCTCCGTTAGCCCGCGTTGCCGCGTCTTCAGCTATCGCGACCATCTGGGCAACAACGTGCAGCACTTCGATATTCCGGGCGAGCACAACCAGCTCGTGATCGTAGCCGAGTCCGTCGTCGAGCAGCAGCCGTTCCCCGATGTCCCGCTCTCTCTTGCGCCCGAGGCTTGGGACGAACTAGACGCGCTGATCGAGGCGGGCGATTACTGGGAGATGCTGCTGCCCAGCGCTTTCGTCGTTGAAACCCCGGCGGTGACCCTGCTCGCTCAGCAGATGGGCGTGACCCGCCGCGACGATCCCCTGATGCTCATACTGGAACTGAATCAGCGCCTCTTCAACTACTTTGAGTACGTGCCCAGCCATACTCGCGTCGACTCACCCATCGACGAGGCCATCGTGAGCGGCAAGGGCGTGTGCCAGGATTTCGCGCATACCATGATTGCCCTGCTGCGTCATGTGCGCATTCCCGCCCGCTACGTGTCCGGTTATTTATATCGCGGACGCGAGGATAACGATCGTTCCACGCCCGACGCCACGCATGCATGGGTTGAAGCGTTGATGCCGCATCTGGGCTGGGTGGGCATCGACCCTACCAACAACCTCGTTGCGCATCATCGTCACATCCGCACTGCCGTGGGCCGCGATTATGCCGACGTTCCGCCCACGCACGGCGTCTTCCGCGGCAACACCGCGAGCGAACTGTATGTGGCAGTGCAGGTCGAAGCCAGCGAGGAGCCGCCCGCGCTCGATCGCAAGCTGCCCATCCCCGAGGATTGGAGCGTGCTGGTAGAGCGCGCGCAACAGTCGCCTGAGCCTGCCGTGCCCTTTATCGACATGCAGCAGATGCAGCAGCAACAACAGTGAGCCGGAATCAGGCCCCACAGATGAACAGGCCGAGTTTGTGGGCTTTGGGAGATAATGCCTACCAAGTTTACGGCCGGGTGTGCGAGATCGCCGGCAACTTCGTCCACCTCACCTTTTGTCCAAGCTTCTGCGTCGCGGAAACGAAAACGATCAAAGCGCGATTGCAATCCCCAAGTGCGCGATGAGCGTCATCTACTGAAAGATTCCCCAACACGGCCAAGTCGACGAGTTTGTAACTCTGCAATCCGGGCCACGCCCGCCGCGCACGCTTGAGCGCGCAAGCATAGGAATTGGTAATTGTGACTCCTTGCTTCCTCGCTGCGCTTTGAAGGAACCCCATGTCGAATTCAGCGTTAAATGTAACGAGAGGCAGGTCACCGATGAACTCCAGAAACTGTCGGAGAGCTATTTCTGGCCCGAGGCCCTCGCTTTCCACCATCGTCTGGGTAATTCCAGTGATCCTTGTGATTTTCGCTGGAACCTTCCTGGCCGGTCTAACCAAGCATTGAAATGTGGGCTGCCTATCGGCGCCGAGTGTCACTCGAATGGCACCGAATTCGATGATCTCATCGCGCTCCGAATTGAGACCTGTGGTTTCAAGATCCAGAACTACAAACTCGCATGGCAAAAACTCTGAGAGGCTCGCAAGAGTGTTCGGGCGCGCTGTACTCTGAGGCTCGGTCGCATGCTCAACTATTGAAATTCGATCCACTGATTCGGGGGTGTCACGCGGCAGAAATCTCCCGAGAACTAAAGCAAAGAGAATTATTCCCACAAAGACCGTAAGAATGGCTACCGCTGAACTATCCATATTCCCGCCTTTTTATCTGGCCAAAGAGGTCGGCTATCGCGAGCAACTTAATCCGCCCCCATCGCCTTCAACCGCATCTGCGCCAACTGCCACGTCGAAGTGGGAAGGGCAATCAGCTCTTTCGGCTTCTTGAGCCTGCCGTAGTCGGCGATGGCGACGTCGCGCTCGCCATATTGCTCCGCGATGCGGCCCAGCACATACCAGACCTCGTCATTCGGCTCGTCCAGGTTCCAGTCGTCCATGGCGCGCAACAGAACGTCGTGCGCCTCCTTGGTGTTGCCCGCTTCCGCATAGAGGCAGGCCAGCGTGTGCAGGATGCCCGGCGCATCCTTCTGCATTTCGGTGGCGTGAATGGCTTTGGCAATGTCGGCCTGTTCCACCTTGCCGGTGAAGAGCGCATACCATGCCTCGTTGTTCAGCAGCATCGCGTCTTCCTTGCCGAGATCGGCAAGTTTTTGAGAAGTGGCGTGCGCCGCCGCAAAGTCCCCGCGGTTGACTTCGATTTGAACCTTCATCTCGAGCGCGTCGCTGTCATTTTCAAGCAGCTTCAGCCGTTCGTCGGTCAGCGCCAGCGCTTCGTCGTATCGGCCCAGGCCCATCAACGCCAGCGCGCTGCCGATGAATGCGGTCTTCGATTCCGGCTCTTCTTTCAGCAGCGCCGATGAAACATCGAGCAGGGGTGCGAACTTGTCCTGAATAATGTACCCGCCGGTGAGCGCGATGCGAATGTTGGTGCGCTCGCGATCGCCGGTCGCATCCTTTAGCGCTTCTTCGAGAATCTGCACGCCCTGTGCCACAGTGGGCTTCGACCCGACAAGAATAGCCGCGGCCGCCAGCTTCATCCGTCGCGCGTCCGGGGCTTCGCCCTTGGTCCAGAAACGCGGAAAAACTGGTCCGCCAAGCGGATCGTCGCCGCCTTCGAGATGTACGTCCTCGCGCATCCAGTCGAGCAGCGCCTTTGCGCCCTGCAAATTGCCGGCCTGAATGCGGTCGAGCATTTCGAGGGCGATGGCGTTGGGCCTTTCGCCGCTGTCGAGCAGTTTGTATTGTCCGCCCTCTTTCACGATGTAGAGCGTCACCGTATTCCCACCCAGTGCCTCGACCTTTTCGCGGTAGCCGGTCGTGTCATCGCCTTCGCCCTTGGGGTCGAGCATGTGCAGCACGATGTCTTCGGTCACATCGAGCGAACTTCCCTCGCGGGCCAGTTGGCTATTCATCTTCCTTCCGCTCTCGAGTACCTCCTTCAGATCGTCGGCATCCATGGCGTTCAGCACCTTGATGCCGTTGCGGCTGAGCATGGCGGCAAAACTGTCCTTAGTGAGACCGGGATCGAAAGGCACCATGGAGAAGCGCTTGACGACATCCGCCGGTGTGTTTGCGAATTGCACGTCCTCATGGTGCTGCGCGCCACGCAGCATGTTGGCCAGGCCCAGTGTGCGGGCGGCATCGTCACCGCCGGCACCCGCCTGGAAAAAGTCGGCCGCCTGCGCATACTGCCTCATGTTCATGAGCATCTCGCCTGCGGTGCGCGCGGTTTCTTTAAATCCGTTGTCGTCTGTGGCGCGCTTATTGGCTTCGTCGAGACCCGTCTTGCTGCCCTGCATCATCGCCATCGAGGCCGCCATCAGTGCTTTGGGTTCGGGATTCAGCGCCTGTGCCGCTTTGTACGCTCCGGCGTAATCGCCGCTATAGAAATGCGCGAAGGCAAGATTATCGATGAGTCCGAGTTCGGCAAGCTTGTCTTGGCCCAGCTTTTCATATTCGACAGCGGCCTCCTTCATGTGCGCCTCGCCGCTGTAGCGGCGTCCCACCGCATCGTATTCGAGGAGAATGGCCAGGTCGCCCTGCGCCGTGTGATCGTCGGGATCGAGTTTGATGGCGGCGCGATAGGCGTCGGCCGCTCCGGCCATGTCGCTTCCCGCACGCAGTTCGCGGCCCACCAGATCGTGCTTGAGGATCTCGGCGAGTACCCGCTCGGCGAGCGCGGAGTTCGGATCGAGCTTGACGGCGAGTCGCGCTTCATTGCGTGCGGCCTCGCCCATGCCCGCCTGCATCAGCACATTGGCCACCTGCAGGTGATGCACCGCCGAATACGAGTTGGCAGCAATCAGCGCGCGGTAGCTGGCCAGCGCCTCCTTCACTTTACCCTCGCGGAGCAGAACTTCGCCCTGCGGCTCGAAGTCGATCACAATCGCGGGCCCGCCGATAAGTTCGGCCACCTGGTTGCGCAACGCAGTCGCCTCGGCCGCGGTGTAGCGGCGTTTTACTGAATCGAAAACAAGGTGCGCTGTCACCGCGCCGTCCTTGCCCGTAGCGAATTTCTCCGTCAGTTGCGCGGGGCCGAGCGAAATCGTCACATCCCTGGGCAATTCCTTCGGCACAAATCCTGCGGGAGGAATGAAGCGATAGGTCCACTCGTTGGTGAATGCGCCATTCAGCCACCAGTCCTCGGTGCGAGGCTTCTTCTGCTGATCGGGATTCGTGTTCTTCTTTTCGTCGGAAGTGTCTTTTTGCCTGAGTTCTTCCGGTAAGAACTCGAAGAGCCGGTCGACACGGATGGCGGCCTGCGCACTTTCGAGCTCGGTATAACCGCGCTTGGCCTTCTCGCATGCCACGGTCAGCTGGAATGGCCGCGACAGGTCGGCGGAGTCGGTGCGATCGACCTTGGTAAGATCGTCGCAAAGATACTCCGACTTCATGTAGCCGCGCAGGTTTTCGCGCGTGTCTTTGTCGGGCTTGTCGGCGTAAAAACCGCGGTAGCCCGATTCGAAAATGCCTTTGGGCTGCGTGATCTCAACCACGTTTGCGGGCCCGTTATCTGTGAGCGTGAACTCGCGTGTCTCCAGCAGCCCGTTTTCGCGCGAGGAGGCTTCAGAAGTCTTGATGAGGGCTGTGGTCGCGTCGCTGGTGATCAGTGCCAGACGGCCCTGGTCCGGCATTGGAAGTTGGCCAAGCTGTGCGTAGCGATCGGTGGCGTCGATCCAAAGCGGGTTTTTGCCGGGCACGTAGACGATGGCATGATTGAACATTCCCATGCCGGGAAGATCGACTGGCACGTCCATGTGGGATTCGACACTCAGAATCGCGACGTACGCAGGAATTCCTGCGGCGCGCAGCATGGCAACGAGCAGCGTAGCCTTGTCCTTGCAGTCGCCGAATTTCCTGGCGAGCGTCTCTGCCGGTTCGTGAGGAAGGATCGCGGCTTCGCCGAATTCGATACCTGTGTAACGGACTTCGCGATCGAGAAAATCTAAAATCGCCGCCTCTTTTTCGGCAGCGGATTTCTTTCCGACAACGAGCGGCGCCACAGCGGCCTCGACGGCCGGAGACGCGGCGCGGCCATCGACAATCTTTCCGTACTCCGTTGCAACGCTCTGCCACGACGCGCCGGTGGAGTATTCAATGATGGGGAAGCGCACGTCCTCGGGCGGCAGATAGGGCTCGCGAGCATCGATCGCATCCAGCGGGCCAACGTCGTAAGTAAGCGTGACGCGTCCGCCGGTTTCGGTCCGCACCGGCTTAATGCCGGGAAGGAAAAGAACATTTGTGCGCAGAGGCAGCGCGGAGGGAAAGTCGAAAACTATGTGGCTGTGAGCCACGGGATTGTCTTCCTGGCCAAGTGCGATGCGTCCCACGCGGCCGGCTGCGAAAAGCGGCTCGCTTTCCGTTTCGACATATTCCTCTTCCACTACGACGCCGGGCGCAATGGCCGGCAGCGGCGCGCGCAACCGCTTGCCGTCGCTGTAAGTCTTGTAGTCGCCGCCGCGGGCCGGCGCTTCCGTAATGGTGTTGGGATCGAGAGTGTGAACGCTGAAATCGGGCGCAATCACGCGGGCGCGAATCACGGGGCGTGCTTCGTGCCACGGTTCCCATCCGGCTGTGAGCGAGTCCCATTCTTCGGCGCCCTTTTGCGTAATCACCTTATAGACAAAGTGTCCTACGTGCACAAGGCGGCCCGCGTCGTCGAAGGTGTAGGTCTCATCCTCGCTGAGTTCCGTAATATTGACGCCATCGGGCGCGGACGCAGCCGATGCGGCCAGATACAGGGTCTTGGGATCGATGGAAAAGTGCGGCGCGCTCCATGGATCAGAGGACAGCGCAGCATTGGGGGCTTCCGGCAACGATTGCGCATTGGCGGCGACAACGAGTGCCGGCGCGGTCGATATGGCAAGCAGGCAGGGCAGAAAAGGATGCAGACGCAAAGAAGACACAGGGCTCCCGGCAATTTGGATTGTGAAAACCACGGTAAACCGGGCGGGGCGGATTAGCAAGCGGAGAAGCCCGGAGTGGCCTGAGACTCGGAATGGCAGCTTGACGAGTCAATTCACGAATGCAAGAGCTCCCTTTTTTGAATTCAGGCGTCCTTTTTCACAGGTACTTCGCACTAATTTAGCGTTAAGATGACTTATGAGGCGGCGGGTTCACCCGACTCGCCTTGATTTGCCGTAACGCCCGGTTGTGCCAGTATCGCCCCGGTTGCGCCCTCGGCTTTTTTATGCTGAGGTGTAGGCAGCTCCAAGCCTTCTGTGGAGCGAGCAATTAAGTAACGCCAAACAATCCTCCAGCAAGACCGTAGTGAGCTATCCGCTCTGTCGGAAAGCGAGCAGGTAACGCAGGTCAACCTGATGAGGGACAAATGAAAGCTTCTAGGCGGAAGAGATGTAAGCGCGCTCCTGGGGCGCGATCTGGCAATCTGCCAGGCAAATCAAAGTCGTCCGCTATCCGCGTTGCCGGCCAGCGAGCAGTTAATTCAAGTCAATCTCTTGAGTGCAGGGTGAGTGCTCGTAAACGACGTAGACCCAGACGCACTCTGTGGACGCGAGTCAGCCATCTGATGGGTCCCAGATTGATCGAATTGATCGCGAGGCTGGTGCTGGTTGCGTTGGAAATCTTCTTGAGAAAACGCTAATCGAGCGATAGGGCAGATCGAGTCATGGTCTGCCCTATTTCGCGATGTTTTCGGCGCTTATGGTTCCTCTGATCTGCTAGATCCCCGCCTTCTGCACCTGCGCCGCGATCTTTCTCAGCTCGGGCAGTACTTTGCCCAGTGCGGCCGGCGCGGCGTCGCGACTGCCAAGAGCGAAGTACACATCGCGATAGAGCGGATAAAGCTGCTCGCAGACCGCGGCCGCTTTCGCATCGGGCGCGACGGTGCGGAAGGGCAGACAGACCGCGGCTTGCGCCTCTTCGATGGTCTTATAGGCGCCGGCGGCAACCAGCGCGAAGATGCCCGAGCCTAAGCTGGTGGGAGTGCCTGCTGGCACCAGCACCGGCTTATTCAGCACATTTGCATAAATGCGGTTGAGGATCTCGTTCTTCTGCGGAATGCCACCGGCATTGATCACACGGTCGATCGGCACGCCGTGTTCGGCCATGCGCTCTAGAACGATGCGCGTGTGGAACGCAGTGCCTTCAATCGCGGCAAAAAGCTCGTCCTGTGCCGTGTGCACCAGGTTCCAGCCCAGCGTCACTCCGCCCAGTTCGGGATTCACAAGCACGGTGCGGTCGCCGTTATCCCAGCTCAGCCGCAGCAGTCCAGTCTGGCCGGCCTCGTATCCGTCGAGCCCTTGGGAGAGCGCAGCAACCGTCGTGTTGGCGCGCTTGGCAATGGCGTCGAAGATGTCACCTACGGCCGACAAGCCAGCTTCAATGCCGGTGTATTGCGGATGCACACTGCCCGGCACCACGCCGCAGACTCCAGGAATCAGATCCGCCTTTTTCGCCATGGCGATGATGCAGGTCGAGGTGCCGACTACATTCACCACATCGCCTTCGCGGATGTTCGAGCCGATGGCGTCCCAGTGCGCATCGAAAGCGCCAACGGGAATGGGAATTCCTGCGCTAAGGCCGAGTTTCGCAGCCCATTTCGCCGACAGACGACCCGCAATGTGGTCGCTGGTCAGGTATTCGCCAGCCATTTTGGTGCGCACACCTTTGAGCAGCGGATCGACGGCGACGAGAAATTCCTCCGGAGGCAGGCCGCCCCATTTGGGATTCCACATCCACTTGTGGCCCATAGCGCAAACGCTGCGCTTGAGCGCGCTCACCTCGGTGACGCCCGAGAGTGTGGCTGCAACCATGTCGCAATGTTCGAGCGCGGTGGCAAAACGCACGCGCTTCTCCGGGTTGTGGCGCAGCCAGTGGAGCAGCTTGGCGAATCCCCACTCGTGCGAGTAGACGCCGCCGCACCAGTCGATACCTTCGAAACGGAGCTCGTGCGCCTTGTGGGTGATCTCTTCAGCTTCGGCAAAGGCGCGATGGTCGCACCAAAGGTAGTATTCGTCGAGCGGCTCTAGGCTCTCGCTTACCGGAATGACGCTCGAGCCTGTGGTGTCGAGCGCGATAGCCGCGACTTCTGTGCCGTTCACGCCGACGGCTCTGAGCACGTCCTTAGTTGCCGCGGCGAGAGCGGCCATCTGGTGGGCGTGGGATTGCGTGGCGTAGTTGGGATCTTCGCGGCGGCGATGCAACGGGTAAGAAGACGATGCGGTTCCGATCGGGCCTTTCTGACTGTCAACGAGAGTGACGCGAACGCTGAGGGTGCCGAAATCGACGCCGGCGACGATAGTCATGAAACTTCCCCTGTGGTAAACGTTTCCTGATCTGCTAACCAGAGTACACCACGACGGAAGGGCGCGTCTCGGCGTCGAGAGACTCTGTCCCAACGAGGAACGCACGGAGGCGGGTTACCAGCGGACCTACTTCTTCGGTTTCGAAAACAGGCCCGTGAGCTTGCTGAGAATGCTCAATTTGGCAGCCGGTTTGACCGAGGCGGCAGACGGCTTAGCTGGAGCGGCAGCCGGCTTAGCTGGAGCGGCAGGCTGCGTTGGCGGAGGCGCAGCAGAAGTAGCGCCGGATGGTGGCGCAGGTGGAGTGCCGTCCACGACCTTCGCGTGCGCCAGCTGCGGCAGCGGCCCTTGGTCGTTGTTCTTAACGAGAATTGTGATGCGGCGATTCGAGGGATCGAAGGGATTGCTTTTCACGCGCAGCATCTGGTCGGCGAAGCCGCGTACCTGCGTCACCTGGTCGGCGCGCACCCCATCCTGCTGCAATAAACGCCGTGCCGAGTTGGCACGGTCGGCCGAGAGCTCCCAATTGCTGTAATTGGCGTCTTTCGAGTATGGCGCGGCGTCGGTGTGGCCCTCAATGAGCAGCTGGTTGGGAAGCGTCTTAAGTTCCGTTGCTAGCAACGCGAGCAGCTCCTGGCCGCTAGAGCTCAGTTGCGCACTGCCGCTCTGGTAGAAGGTGCCGTCCTTGCCTTCGATCAGCTCAATGCGCAGGCCCTCGGAAGTGATGGTGATCTCAATCTGCTTGATCAGCTTCTGAAGCTCCTTGCTGGCCTGGATCTCCTTTTCCAGTTTTTCCTTGAGTTCCTGCAACTGCTTCTGATTCGGGTCCACCGCAGGTGTCGTGCCATTGCCCGTTCCCGATAGTGTGGTGCCGAGCAGGGTTGAAAGGCCCTTGGGGTCGTTAAAGTAGCCGGCCACGGCTTTTTTCACTGGATCGCTCTGACTCGTCAGCCACAGCACAATGAAGAGCGCCATCATCGCGGTCACGAAGTCGGCGTAGGCGACCTTCCACGCACCTCCGTGGTGGCCTCCGTGGCCGCCTTTTTTCTTGATCACGATGATGGGTTGCGTTTTGGCCGCCACGATCCCTGTCTTTCGCCCTCTGCTTCCTACTAGCTACTCCCTGGTCCCTACGTGCTCCCTTGCCGGGCCCCCAGCGGCCGATTTTTCTGCCCGATGGGGTGGCCTGCTCCTGTCCTCTAAGCCGCCGCCGCAGCAGGCGCAGCCGCTTCCACCGGCTCGGCCTTGTTCTTGCAGTGCTTCTCCATCTCGTCGAATCCCGGCCGGGAATGAGCCGGAATGGCGCGGCGCCCCAGTTCAATGGCGATCATGGGCGCGGAGCCTTTAAGAAACGCCAGGATCAGCACACGCAACACATGCAGATACTCGTTGTGCTCGTCGGCGAGCTTGCGCATGTTGGCGGCAAGTGGCCCCACTAAGCCGTAGCAGAGCAGGATGCCGAGGAACGTTCCCACCAGCGCCGCGGCAACGTGTTTGCCGATCTCTTCCGGCGGTCCGCCCAGAGAACCCATGGTGATGACGACGCCCAGCACCGCGGCCACAATGCCTAGGCCGGGCAGGGAGTCAGCCACTGTGTTGAGCGAGTCGCAGGGCTGTCCGTTCTCGTTATGATGGACTTCCATGTCCAGTTCCATCATCTGGTCCATGTCGAACGGCTCCACGCCACCGGTGATGGCCGTGCGCAGGGTATCGCAAACGAAATCGAGTGAGTGATGGTCGCTTAGAAAATCGGGGTAGATTTTGAAGATGGCGCTTTCCGCTGGCTTTTCCACGTCCATCTCCACGGCCAGCAGTCCTTCTTTTCGCACTTTGTTGAGGAACTGATACATCATCTTGAGGGTGCTTAGATAACGCTCCTTGGTGTAGGTGGATCCCTTGAGGATGCCCGTAAGGCCCGCTGCGATTGCCTTGATAATGCGCATGGGATTGGCGACCAGCAGGGTTCCCGTGGCTGCGCCCGCGATGATGAGCAACTCGGCAGGCTGAACGAGAACGGCCATGTGCCCCTTCTCCATCAAAAAGCCGCCGATAACTGCACCGAAAACAAGGAAGATTCCTATGATGGCAAACATGGTGAACCCTCCTGCGTGTCATCCGTTATGCCGCTACCAGCGGCGGTGAATGTGGCACGGTTGCCGCCTTCGCGAATGCTGATTTCCACGGCTTCGCGCACGCGCCGCAGTACACGCGTCAAACTTTCCCTCTCGTCGCTTGCGGCCTGCGCCGCACCGATGCTCACCGTAAGCGAAACCCGATCGCCCCACCAACGAAAATCCGCGGTGCGCGCCAGGCCGGCGAGCATTTGTGCATGCCCGGTGAGCATTTCCGCGCTACGCTCGTGGGCGATGACGAGAAACCCGTCGCCGGACCAATAGCCGATCTCTTCGCCGGGACGCAGTCCGTGGGCGATAGCATGGTAGACCTTTTCGAGCATCGCCTGGCAGGCTGCGACGCCATGTGTCTTGCGCAGTTCTGGTGCCTGATCGACGTGGACGCGGAGAATGCCCAGTGGCGCTCCGCCCCGCGTGAAGTCGTCGTAATCGATTTGCAAACGCTCCAGCAGATCGGCGCGTGCGCCGGCCACCTCGGAAGCTTCGCTGGTCTCGCTTTGCGGGAGAGCGTCCTGGCTTTCTACGGGGTGGAAGAGCACGGCGGCTCCGATGCGCTCACCGAGGCGATTGAGCAGAACCAGACTGTTGGTGATGACTGGCACGCAGTGGCCCATCTTGTGCCGCGCTGGCTTCACGGAACGATGGTTTTCGGGCTGGGTACCTGGCGGCTTGCCTTTCTCCATGCCGCTTCCGTCTGCGAGCAGCGGCTCCAGGTCCTCCGGCATCGGATGGCCCATCAGTTCAATGGCCGGGTAGCCCGTGATGCCTTGCGCAGCTTGGTTCCAGAACATCACTTCGCCTTCCCCTCCTAAAAGACACACGCCATCGGGCAGACTATCGAGGGCAGCTTCGAGTAGTTCAGTGCGGTCGGTCATCGAAGCCTCCCCAACTGGAATTGTCATTCCCGGAGCGGTCTGTAAAGAAGACGGCAGCGGCGTGTGCACCACGAATCCTGTCTACACTCATCAATCGGCCTGATGCGGAATAAACTTCATCGCGGTATGTCGTAATGAGAGATTTCAAATGTGGAAAACGGAGAGAGGGGATCAGGTTGGATCGGCCGCGAATGAATAAGGTGTCAAAACCTGACGGGAACCTTCATCGGGAAAGAGTGCTGCGGCGGCGCCTGCTCGACGTCAGCGAACCGCAATAGATGATGCGGAGCTCACAGAATGCCGGTCCCGGAAAGGCCAATCAAGTAGGTGGACCGTAAGTGAAAGCATTCGCTAATCCTGCGAACTCTTAGGGTAGTGCCAATATTGACGATGTATTCCCTTTTCTAAAAACGCCGCACCCATTCGAGAATCGACCGTACCGCAACGCCGCTGGGCCCTTTGGCAATGTATGGTCGGGACTCCTCCACCCACGCCACACCGGCAATGTCCAAATGAATCCAAGGTGTGTCTTCAGCGAAGGTATGCAAGAACTCGGCGGCGGTGCTGGCTCCGCCAAAGCGCCCCCCGGTGTTTTTGATATCGGCGATGTCGGACTTGATCAGGTCGGCGTACTCTTCGCCCAGCGGCAGACGCCAGAATTTTTCGCCGGTGACCGCCAGGCCGGCTTCAAACTTGGCGTACGCTGCATCGTCGTTCGAAAAGACGCCGGCAGTAATCTTTCCCAGGGCGGTCGAAATAGCGCCAGTGAGGGTGGCGGCGTCGATCAGGTGGGTCGCGCCGAGTCGCCGCGCGTAGGTGATGCCGTCGGCCAACACCAGCCGGCCTTCAGCGTCGGTATTGATAATCTCGATGGTCTTGCCCAGCTCATCCGGGTCGACAGGCATGGCCGTTTGCACGTCGCCGGGCTTCTGCGCCGTGCCGGAGGGCATGTTTTCCGCCGCGCAGATGATCGCGATCACCCGCACCTTGGGCTTGAGCAGCGCAATGGCACGCATGGCTCCCATCATGGCCGCGCCTCCCGCCATGTCGTACTTCATCTTCTCCATGTTGTCGGAGGGCTTGATGGAAATGCCGCCCGTGTCGAAAGTAATCCCCTTGCCGATGAGACCGAGAATCGGCCCTTCGGTTACTCCTTCCGGCTCGTAGCGCAAAACAATTAGCGCCGGCGGCTCGGCCGATCCCTGCGCCACACTCCAGAACGCTCCCATCTTGAGCTGGTGCAGCATCTCCGTCGAATGCACCTCCCAGCCAAGACCCACCTCCTGCGCCATGAGCGCGGCGCGCTGGCCAAGAATAGTAGGCGTCAGCTTGTTGCCCGGCTCATTCACCAGAGAACGCGCGAAATTCTGGCTCCCGCCAACAATCGCGCCCTCGGCAACAGCCGCTTCCATTGCCTCGCGATCCGTATCGGCGGGCGCAGCAATCGTTAACGTCTGAATACTTTGGTCCTTGCGTTCGCTGCGGTAGGTGTCGGGATCGAAGTCGCCCACAAACGCGCCCTCCACTACGGCTGCGGCGGGCACCACTGCGTGGGGCAGATCCTCGGACGAGGGTAGTGCTAGGGCCAGTTCCCGAATGCCTCGCGGCTTAGCGAAACGGATGGCCGTTCCCGCGGCCTCGCGGACGCTGCGCACAGTGTTTTTTGTCAGCTTGCCGAGCCCGACAATCAGCAGCCGCTTGGCCGCGATTCCCGCCGGAGCGTGCAATAGGACAGTCTCGTTCGCGCCGCCCTTGTACTCTCCGGTCCTCAGTACCCCGGCCGCAGCAGCCTGTACGGCGGCGTCTGAAGTCAGCAGCGTAGGCTGCGGCTTGGCGTCGGGCCCTTTGGAGGTTTGGGCGTCGGTGGCCAGGACGGCCAGCAGTTCGGTGGCGATCTCCGAGATCGGGGCAAAAGAGAGTTCAGTCCGCATAGTGCCTATTCTTCACGGGGAGTGCGCTTATGGCAAACATGCCACCACCAAAAGCCCCGAAACCCGGGCGCGTGTGAACGGGTTCAGTGTTGTGACATTGTATGTCATATTTCTCTGCTTGACATTGGCGCGTGGATGACATATTTTATCATTCATTAATGTATCTCAATGAAAATATTTGGCATTAAAACTCGCATCAACCAAAACGGCCGCATTGTCCTTCCAGCTTTGATCCGCCAAGCCATGGGCCTCAGACTCGGCGACAGCATTGTTATGTCGCTCGAGGACGGCATCCTGCGTATTGAGCCCCACCGGGCCTCCTATCGAACCCGAGCCAGCACGATTCAGGACGAGTTCAAGGAGACCGTCAAACCCGGAACGCCAGCTTCCAGCGACCTGATGCAGGAGCGCCGCGAAGAGCCCCAGGTCGAAAAGGAAGAGTGGATTGGCTAGCCCGGTCGGAGAGAGTACAGAGCGCAAGCCAAAGCCCGCCTTCATCGCTCCGTACAGCATCTGAAAGCCGTTTTACTGGCTGTTCCTGTGCTTATTGGCCTTGATCGCCGCGCTCGCCTCCCGGTCGGCCTCCCGCCGCCGCTCCGTCTCCCGCTTATCCCAGTCCTGCTTGCCCTTAGCCAGGGCCAGTTCGCACTTCACCCGCCCGTGGCGAAAATAGAGCCGCGTGGGGATGAGCGTATGCCCCTTGATCTGCGTCTTGGAGAGTAGCTTGCGGACTTCCTCGCGGTGCATGAGGAGCTTGCGGGTGCGCGTCTCGTCGTGATTGGCGATATTTCCGTGGGAGTAAGGCCCGATATGCAGATTCAAGAGGAAAGCTTCGCCATCCTTGATGAGCCCGTAGGAGTCCCGGAGATTGGCTTTCCCCTCGCGGATCGATTTCACCTCAGTGCCGCGCAGCGCCACGCCGGCCTCGAATCTCTCCAGCAAAAGGTAATTGTGGCTGGCGGCGCGGTTGTGCGCGGCGTCGCGCTCGCCGCTGGCCACGGGATCGCGCGGCTTGGCCGTCTTTTTCGCGGCAGGAGCGTCTTTGGGAGCGATAACGTGGCTGGTTTGGCGCGGCACGGGCAAGCGTCCTTAATGCTTCATCCTAGCATCGGAGCGGATAGCGCCGGAGATCAGCAAGGCTTTGTTAGAATGGGGCAGCGTTTATCGCAAAGGATCGGCACGAGGAATCTCGTCGGGACGCCCGTAGCAGATCAGCAGCCCGGGCTTGAAGACGCCGCCGGGAAGTTTGTGTGCGGACCCCTAGGAACGAGAATAGAAATGACGCCGGGGAGTAGGATGAACCGCTGCACGCCCGCTCCGGCCTCTGCCGGAATCATGAAATCGAAAACTGTCTTCGCCATCGTCCTGTTTGCCGCTGTAGCAGGATTTGGCCTGCCGGGCGCGAAGCTTTACGCCGAATCGGCAAACGCCGATTACAAGCAAGGTCAGGCCGCGGAGGCCCGCGAGGACTACGACACGGCCTTCGACGACTTCCAGAAGGCGTTTAAGAAGAATCCCAAAGACACGCGCTTCAAGATCGCGCTTGCGCGTGTGCGCGTCACGGTGTCCTCAGTCCACGTGAGCAAAGGTCACAAGTTGCTCGCGGCCGGTGACACACAGGGAGCGTTGGCCGAGTTTCTCCACGCCGCAGAGATCGACCCCGGCAATGAAGCCGCGCAGCAGGAGATCGCCAGAATCCGCCAGAAACAGGGCGAGGGCGCGCCTGTGCCCGAGATTGGCCTTCCCGAGGCGCCCGCGGAAGTGGAGCAACTGCAGAACGTCGAGTCTCCGCCGGAGCTCAAACCGGTCTCGAATGAGCCGCTCGCCCTCCTGCATATGACCGAAGACTCCAAGGTGGTGTACGAAACGGTGGGCAAGGCTTTCGGCGTGAACGTTCTGTTCGATCCGGACTATCATTCCTCCCGCATTGAGGTGGACCTGAACAATGTTTCGCTGCTCGATGCCCTGCGCATCGTGAGCGTGATGTCGAATACCTTCTGGCGGCCGGTGACCGGTAACACCATCTTCGTTGCGCAGAACACGCCCAACAAGCGGCGCGAACTGGACGCGTCTGCGGTGCAGACCTTCTATTTGACCAACGCCTGGCAGCAGAACGATCTCAACGACGTGGCTACCGCCATTCGCAATATCATGCCCACTGCCAAGGCCTTTCCTGTGCAGAGCCAGAACGCCATTGTCATGCGCGGCACTCCCGACGAGCTATTGTTGGCGCAGCAATTGGTCGACAATCTCGACAAGCCCCGCGGTGAGGTGGTGGTCGACATCGCAGTGCTCGAGGTGAGCAAGAACTGGGAACGCACGCTGGGCATGGCCTGGCCGAACAGCTTCGGCGTCACCTTGCAGCCCAACTGCGCGGCGAGCAACTCCTGCAGCACATCAACCACCAGCACCACCGGCTCTACCTCCACCACGAGCCCGACACTCTACAATCTGGCACACCTGAACTCCACCGATTTTGCGGTGAACGTCGGGTCCGCCACGCTGAATCTGCTGCTCACGGATAACAACACCAAGGTCCTGCAGAGTCCGCGCATCCGCGCCACCGACGCGCAGAAGGCCACGATGAAGATCGGCTCGCGGATTCCCATCGCCACGGGCTCCTATCAAACGGGCGCGGCAACGGCGCTGGTGAGTTCGCTCGTGAACACGCAGTTCCAGTACCAGGACGTGGGCGTGAACATCGAAATGACGCCCAGCGTTCACTATGATCACGACGTGACGCTGAAGATCAAGATCGAGGTCTCCGCGGAGAGCGGCACCGAAACCATCAGCGGTGTTACGGAGCCCATCATCAGCCAGCGCGTGGTGGACCAGGTCATCCGCCTGCGCGAGGGCGAGGCCAGCATCCTGGGCGGCATTCAGAACAGGCAGGAATCCCTGAACTGGAACGGACTTCCTGGACTGAGCGCAATTCCGATCATCAAGTACATCTTCGGCTCGAAGGACCACACCATCCAGGACGACGATATCGTCTTCGTGGTCGTGCCGCATATCGTTCGCTCGCAGGAACTGGATCAGGCCAACCTCCGCCCCATCGACACAGGTTCGGGAGAGATGTCCATCCAGCTGCGGCACGGAGACAACGAGAATTCCGCCGCAGCTCCCGCGGTGCGCCCCATCGCGACCGAGCGCGTGGCTGTGGGATCGATCCCTGCGCAAGGCGCTGTTGAGGCGGCGCCGGAGATGCTGGCCCAGTTGCGCGCCGATTTGGGGTCCACTGGAGGCCCGGGAACGACAGCGCAGGCGGCAGTACCCAATTTGCCGACCACGTCGGCTCCCGGCCAACCACCTGCAACAACGGCGCCTCCCGCTCCTCAAATCAAGCCTTCGCCGGCAGCCGCTGTGCCTGCGCCGCCTGTGGTGAACGCCAGCCTTGCTCTAAACGTTCCCGCAACGCCCATATCCACCGGCGCCAGTTTCCAGGTTCCGGTGGTGCTCAACGGGGGAACCGATGTGAGTTCCGTCGGATTGCAGTTGCAATTCGATCCCGCGAAACTGCAACTGATCAACGAAACGGCGGGAGAATTCTTGATCCGGGACGGCCAGCCGACGGGAATGACGCGGGTTGAGGATCCGCCGGGAACCGTGATTGTCAGCCTCTCGCGCCCGCCGGGCACACACGGCGTCACCGGCACAGGTGTGGCGTGCGTACTTACCTTCCAGGCCAAGGCTTCGGGCCAAGCCGGTGTGGGCATCACGCGCTTCTCGCTGAATGGCGCGCAGCAACAGGCGCCGGCGCAGACGGGACAGGCCACGGTTGTGGTGAAATAGGGAGCCGCAGCGATGAAATCTGGACGCTCCATCACGATGCGGGCAAGTTTGATACCGGCATGCGAACGCGGTTTGACGCTGGCTGAGCTCATCGTGACCATAACCATCCTCACGATTCTCATGTCGGCTGCGTTGCCGCTAGTGCGTTTCCAGGTCAAGCGGCAAAAAGAACGCGAGCTGCGTTACGACCTTTGGATGATGCGCGACGCCATCGACAAGTACAAGGACGCGGCCGATCGGGGCGCATTCCAGACCAAGGTCGACAGTCAGAACTATCCGCCGGACCTGCAGACGCTAGTGGACGGCGTGGACGTGCAAGGCAAGAAACTAAGATTTCTGCGCAAGATTCCCATCGACCCCATGACACGCCAAACCGAATGGGGACTGCGTTCCATGCAGGACGATCCCGACTCCGATTCTTGGGGTGGACAGAGTGTATTCGATGTGCATTCCAAGGCGCAGGGAACGGCGCTCGACGGAACCAAGTACACGACGTGGTGAAAAGAGCTGAGGATACGCATTTGCGCAAAGGTCGCAAACATTCCGCGGGTTTTACGATGATCGAGCTGATTATCGTGATGGCGATCATGTTGGTTCTCATCACGATGGCGATTCCCCGATTTGTTGGTGCGATCAGGCACGCGCGCGAGGCTGCGCTCAAGGAAGATCTGCAGACCATGCGCACGGCCATCGATACCTACACCATGGACAAGCAGAAGGGCCCGCAGTCGCTCGACGATCTGATTCAGGATGGTTACCTCAAAGCCATCCCCGAAGATCCGATCACCCGTAGCAAAGACACCTGGGTCACCGATAATAGTGAAGCTATGTACTCGCTGGATGAGACCGAACCCGGAATTACCGACGTGCACTCCGGCTCGACGGACACGGGCACTGATGGACAACCGTATTCTTCGTGGTAAATAATCATAGGAGCAAAATGGCCTCGATACGTACGCTGGCTCGATATGTGTGGGCGGTTGCGCTCTGCGCCTCGCTTCACGCGCAATCGGGAAACACGATTCATATCCGCCTGCTCGACGGAAAAACCGGTTTGCCCGTAAAAGCCGATAACTATATGGTGCGCATCGATCACAATGAGACCGCACACAACGAATGGGTGCACATCAATGACGACGGGAGTGTGGTTGTGAAGCTGCCTGCCGACGCCAAGGAAATCGCGGTCAAGGGCACCTACGACATGTCGATGGCGACCTACATCAACTGCGATATCGCAAAGGAAAGCGATAAGGAAAGAGACGTCTGGTATCCCATCTCCAAAATTACGCAGTCGGGTGTGGTCGCACCCAACGAGTGCAGCACGACGCAGTACACCGCCAAGCCAGGCGAGTTCATCTTCTTCGTCAGGAAACGCACCTGGCGTGAGCATGAGGATTAGAGCGGCTCCCGGCTTGCCTATCCCCTTATCTAGTTGTCATCCTGAGCGAGTTTTGGTGCATAAGATGCGCCAAAGCGAGTCGAAGGATCTGCGGTTGCTCTTCAGCCAACCAGCATTCAGCACCTCAACCCCCATGAGATTCGCTCCGCATGCCAATCGATCGTTAAGATAAGTTCGTGCCCCTCCCTGCTCCATCTCAGGATGTTCTCAATTTTGGCACGCGCGTTGCGCAAGCCTACGCAAAGTTGACCGCGCCCGGGGATGCCGATCCAGAATCGGGCCTCGGCGGCAGGCTCTTCTATGCCAGTAAAATGAACGAGGAGTGCCGCGCGCTCGTGGTGGCTGCAAACATCGCCGGCGCAGTGACGCTTGTTGCATCGGCGGACCAAGCCGTGCAAAAGCAGGCCATTCGCGACGGCATCGCCGATTTCCTGGTGAATTCGCTCGACGAAGCTCTGCGCATCCTCAAGAACCAGCTTCGCAAACGCGAGACGGTTGCAGTTTGCGTGGCGATAGAGCCGGCCGTCATGGAGAGTGAGATGAACGAGCGTGGCGTCGCGCCCGATCTGCTGCGCGGCGACGTGTCGGTGACGCCTCGCCATCAAGCGCTCCTTTACCAGGATGACGAATACGACGAAACCGATCTCCGCTGCATTCCGGCGCTCATCGTCTGGCGTGCCGGCTCGGCTCGTCACAAAGATCTGGCGGTGCTCGATGAAATCGCGCTTGAATGTCTCAACGTGGACGAATGGGCCGCTCGCCGCTGGCTGCGTCTCGCTCCACGCTATTTAGGCCGCCTCGCACAGGGCCTGCGCGTGTTTTCATCCCATCGCGAATTCGCCGCTCGCTTTGTCGAGCAGTTGTGCGCGCGCGTGGACCGCGGTGAAATTACGTTTCCCTATGAGATTCGCTCCTACATCCGTGGAGTGGAAGAGAAGCATTGCTTCGACCCTGAGCAACCCTGACCAGCGAACACCTTCTCCCTACTCCCCACTCCCTGCTTCTTCAATCCGCGCCCAAAGCTCCCTGATCCCATAGCCCGTCTTCGCCGAAACTGGAAGAATCTCCTCGATTTCAAGTCCCCGCTTCAGCGCCGTCAGGTTACGCGTGCGCTCGTTGCCGCTCATACGGTCGATCTTCGTTGCGACCACCACAAAGTCTCGGCCGGCGGCGCGCAGCCACTCCAGCAACTGGCGGTCATTGGGGCGCGGCGGAACGTTGGGGTCCACGAGGCAGATGCACAACTCTAACGTGGCGCGCCCGGCAAGATACGGCTCGATGAAAGCCGGCCATTCCGCAGATATCGATTTCGAAACTTTTGCGTATCCGTAGCCAGGCAGGTCGGCGAAGATCATCTTCTGTTTCTGTGCACCTCGCGCGTCCGAAATCAGGAAAAAATTGATGGCGCGTGTGCGGCCCGGTGTGGAGGAAACTTTCGCGGCCTTCTCGCCCACGAGGGCGTTGAGCAAACTCGATTTGCCCACGTTCGACCGGCCCAGAAACGCAATCTCCGGCGCTTCGGCCTTCGGAAACTGCGCAGCTGAAAGCGCGGAAAGCAAAAATTGAGCCGCCCATTGCATTGCGTGAAACCTCTCTCCTCAGTCTACGGGGCACAATTGCCCCAAGGTCTCTGACCGCCTGAAGAGGAGCCTCCCCGTGCCCCCATCCTTTGGCCCGTTTTGGGTGAAAGCATGAGATAGCACGAACTCCACTGCGCTGCTGCAAAAAAATCACTGCCTTCAGTCCACTTTTCCGGCACAACCAGCATCTATTTAACGTACGCGAACCCTGCGGAGGTAAATATGCGTCTGTTCAAATCCCTTGTTCTGGTTAATTTGCTGTGCGTCTTCGGCGTAAGTAGCTCTCACGCGCCAGCCCAGATCGGCATCGGCGTCAACATTGGCCCCGAGCCCGTATGCCCCTACGGGTACTTCGAATATCCGCCATATGATTGCGCTCCTTATGGCTATTACGGCCCGGACTGGTTTGCCGGCGGTATCTTTATCGGCGCAGGACCCTGGTTTCACGGTCCCCATGGATTCTACGGTCACGTTGACAACCGCTTTGACCCGCATCACGGTTATCGCGGCCCACTGCCTGGACGTGGAGAGCGGCCCTTCAATGGTTTCCAGGCCAACGAGGCCCACGACGGGCGGGGCCATACGGGAAACGCCGGCCACGATGGGGGCCGGGAACATACTCCCGGATTTGCGGGAGGCGGTCACCCTGGCGGCGGTCATGAGGGCGGCGGACGCCGATAATCGATTCGATTGGAAAAGCGAGCCGAGCAAATCGCACGGACGATCGGCGGTAGGATAAGGAGCGGAGGGGAAATCCGATGCTCATTGTTCACGTGCATGTGCACGTCAAGCCCGAATCGGTCGAGGAATTCAGAAAGGCGACCATCGAGAACGCGCGATCGAGCGTGCAGGAGCCGGGCATCGCGCGCTTCGACTTCGTCGAGCAGCAGGACGACGCGACGCGATTCGTGCTCATTGAGGTCTACCGCACGCCGGAAGCGCAGGCGGCGCACCGAGAGACCGCGCACTACGCGAAATGGCGCGACACGGTCACGTCCATGATGGCCGAGCCGCGGCAAAGCGCGAAGTACAACGCGGTCTTTCCCGATGCCAATGGCTGGCGATAGTCGACCGATGCACTTCGAGTTTGCCACGGCGACGCGCATTATCTTTGGCGAGGGCAAGGCTTCCACGCTTCCTGAACTGGCTCGCAGCTTCGGAGCCCGTGCGCTGGTGGTTACCGGCGCGTCACAAGAGCGCGCGGCGGCGATTGTCTCGGCGCTTTCGGCGGAAACTTTTACTGTTTCCGACGAGCCGACGGTCGAGCTGGTTCGCGAGGGCACGCGGCACGCAAAGGATGCCGGCTGTGACGTTGTGATTTCGATCGGCGGCGGCAGCGCCATTGACGCCGGCAAAGCGATTGCCGCCATTGCCACCAACGGCGGCGAGCCGCTCGAGTTTCTCGAGGTGGTAGGAAAAGGTCGCGCCATCACATCTCTGCCGCTGCCGTTCATTGCCGTTCCCACGACGGCTGGAACTGGCAGCGAAGTCACGCGCAACGGGGTGCTCGGGTCGGCAGAGCACGGCGTGAAAGCGAGCTTGCGCAGTCCGCTCATGCTGCCGCGAGTAGCGCTGGTCGACCCCGAGCTGACCTACGGCTTGCCGCCAGCGGTCACGGCTTACACCGGCCTTGACGCTCTGACACAACTCATCGAGCCCTATGTGAGCGCACGCGCCAATCCGCTGACGGACGCACTTTGCGTTGCAGGCATCAGGCGCGTTGCGTGTGCGCTGCGCAATGCGTGTTTGGACGGCGCGGACCGGGACGCGCGCTGCGATATGGCCATGGCAAGTCTCTTCGGCGGTTTGGCGCTGGCCAATGCGGGCTTGGGGGTGGTGCATGGCTTTGCCGCGCCGCTCGGAGGCAGATGGAAGGCGCCGCATGGAGCTCTCTGTGCTGCGCTGTTACCGCACGGCATGGCGGCCAATGTCGCCGCGTTGCGTGCGCGCGCACCACAAAATCCAGCTTTCGATCGCTACACCGCAATTGCGCGCCTGCTCACCGGCCGAGCCGATGCCAGTGCTGAGGACGGTATCGCATGGGTGCAAGCGCTTTGTGCCGAGCTGAAGGTTCCTCCGCTTCGCGCCTGGGGAATTGCGCAATCCGATTTGCCGGGCGTGGTCGAGAAGGCAGCTCACGCCAGCAGCATGAAAGCCAATCCATTGCCGCTCACCGGTGACGAGTTGCAGGCTGTGCTCGCGGTGGCGTGGTAGGCGCTACGCGAGAAAAAGGAGAGCTTGATCGATGAAGGCATTGGTCAAAAGCAAAGCCGAGCGCGGACTGTGGCTCGAAGACATCGACGAGCCCGAGATCGGCATCAACGATGTCCTGGTGCGTGTGCACTACACGGGCATCTGCGGTACCGACGTGCACATCTACGAGTGGGACGAGTGGGCGCAAAAGACCATCCATGTTCCCATGGCCATCGGGCACGAGTTCGTCGGCGAAGTGGTTGCCGTCGGATCGAACGTGAGCGACTTCTTCGCCGGCAACATCGTGAGCGGGGAGGGCCACGTGGTTTGTGGCCGCTGCCGGAATTGTCTCGCCGGACGCCGGCATCTTTGCGCTTCAACACAGGGAGTCGGCGTCAACCGGCCCGGCGCATTCGCCGAATACATTGCGCTGCCGATGTCGAACATCTGGAAGCATAGCGCCAGTGTTCCCGAGGAGATCGCCGCGATCTTCGATCCCTTCGGCAATGCCGTGCATACCGCGTTGTCTTTTCCGGTGTTGGGTGAGGACGTACTGATTACGGGCGCTGGCCCCATTGGCATCATGGCGATTCCCGTGGTGAAGCACGCAGGCGCGCGGCACGTTGTCGTCACCGATCTGAACTCCTACCGCCTAGAACTTGCGCGCAAGATGGGCGCGACCCTGGCTGTAAATCCGGCGGAGACGTCGCTTGCCAATGTGCAGAAGCAACTGGGAATGGTGGAAGGCTTCGACGTGGGCCTTGAGATGTCGGGCAATGCGCAAGCACTTCGCGACATGATCGCCAACATGAGCCACGGCGGCAAGATTGCCATTCTCGGTATCCCGGCCAAAGAGATGACGATGGACTGGGGCCAGGTGATCTTCAACATGCTGACGATCAAGGGCATCTATGGCCGCGAGATGTACGAAACCTGGTACAAGATGACGGTGATGCTGGAGTCGGGAGTCGATATCTCCGGCGTGATTACTCACCTCTTTCCGTGGAATGAATACGAAGCGGCATTTGCGGCGGCGCGCTCCGGCAATGCAGGCAAGGTGATTCTGGACTGGAGGAATGTCAGGTAGTCTCGGGAATTTCCTGGCGGCACGCAATTCCCGGACAAACGTACATGTTGCGGCTCTTGACTCAGGATGGGAAATCGGCAGACGCCGCCAAAGCCTGAATCTGCGCCAGCCCGACGCCGATTCCAGGGCGGTGCTTGAACACTGCGCGAATCTTCCGCGTTGTCAGCGGCTCAAACTGGACCGTGTTTGCCCGGTTCGCCTCGGGCTTCAAGGGATGCACGGAACTGGGCAGCACAGGCGCCCATTGGCCGTCCTTGTCATAAAGCAAGGAGTAGCTGCTCGGAGCTTTCACTTCCTTTTCGTCTTCACAGAAAAAGAGCCGCACTGCGCCGATGGTCTTCGGCTCGCCGAAATCGATCTCGAACCAGTCTTCGCGCCTCCAGCTTCCACGGCACGTCCATTTGTCGCCGAACTCCGGATCGAACCAGCACAGTCCGTCAAGCGCCGCTCCGGCACTGTTGTACTTAGCGGTGAAAGACGCGCTCGCCTTGGGAAACGGCAGGTCTTCTGTATTCGCCGAAACGATCACTTCAGTCGGCGCAGCTTGCGCTTCGACTCGCGGCAATGGCAAACTCAGCCGGCCAAGAACCGGTGACGATGCTGCCACGCGGCCGTCAACCAAAACGTGGAGGCCTTTGCCGAGCCCGTAGCGTTGTCCGTCCCGATCCCAGACGATGGAGAGCAGATGATTGCGATAGGAGACACCGTCGAGAGCGAAGTAATCCCAGTGCGCGGGAGCCAGCGGATTGACCACAACTTCATCCGCATCGGAGGGCCGCAGGCCCGCGATGCCCGTGATGATGTGATCCATATAGGAGGAGTGAAAATAGTCCAGGCCCGGCCACTCGTCCTGCACCCATTCCGGCTTGAACGCGTGATGCGCCTCAGCCAAGTGCGGCCTGCCGTCCTTGTGCTGGATCTTCGTGTAAGTTTTGAAAAGCTCAAAGTATTTCTCGCGGTCGAAGCCGCCGTGATGCTGATAATCGTTGAGCAGCCGCGCGCCTGCAGAAAGAACGCGCGCCGTGTGGAAAGGCCAGGACTGCCCGTTGTGCCGGCACGCGTGATACACGACGTGAAACCATGGGTCGTTTCGCTCGGCCGTCGTAGGACCGTACGGCGCATAGAAATGCTCCGATGAAGTGAGAAACTTCCACGCCGCGGCAAGCCTTTCGTCGTCAGCAGGAAGAGCATAACGCCAGGGAATGTATCCGGTCAGCTCTCGTCCATGCCCCGCACCGCTCGATTCGGGCCTGTAACCGACACCGCCGTTCCGGTCGGAGTTCGTGTCCCAGATCAGGCTCCAGTTGCGAATGGATTTATTTCCCGGCGTGTCACCTTCCGAATATTCGTCATACCTCCAGCGATGCAGGAAGAACTCGCGCACCGGGTCCCAGAGGTACTGCTGCACATTCTTCCTGAGCGTGGCTGCCTTCTGAGCGTAGCGCCCGGCCACATCGCCGCGGCCGGCGAGATGCGCGAGCTTGCCGATGGTCTCGGCCTCGGCGAAAAGTACGGCGTTGATGTCGGGCCGGTAGCCCGCGCCGCCGCGAATCTTGTAGCCGGGGATGCCGCGCAATTCTTCGGAGAGCTGGCAGGAGGCCAGGTTGAACTCACCTCCCATGTCGCGGCCCGTGTTCCAGAAAAGCTGCCGATCCGCATCGTATCCATCGTCGTGGGGATAGTCCACCACGCCCCGCTCCCGGGCTTCGTAGTTCGCAATATATTGGTCGAGCAATTTGAGCGCGAAAGACGGATCGCCGTGCACCATGGAGATTTGCCATGTCGCCCACGCCACGGGAAATCCGTAATTGCGCGGCTCGGCGCCCGGCGTGAGCATCCAGTAACGCGCGTAGTCCTCGGCATACTGGCGCGTCTTCAGCCAGCGAATCTCCTGGAGCTGCAGGTCCGCGGCCGATGCGATAGCGTTGTAACGTCCCGCCCATTCCAGGCGATCGGCATTCGAAAATTCAGTGAAGATGTAGCCGGTCTGAGGTGAAGCGTAGCGCAGATGCTTGGTCAGGATCTCGGCGCGGTAATAGTAGATCTCGTCGATCTCCGCGTCCGGGCTCTCCCAAAAAGGAATGTTGGCCGTGTACCAATCCCAGTCGCGATTGTGCCAGAACGACCAGCGCTCAAGTTGCGTGACCGGATCGAGCAGCCGATGTTCGGCCGACAGACTACCAAGCGTGGGGGGAAGCCCAAGAGCCGCAGCGGTTGCGGCTCCCGCCTGACAGAATTCACGTCGGGTCCAATTCATTGCGGAGTCCACGAATGCTCGCCAGTTTCGTGTAAGAGCGACTGGCCGGATTCATACCGATCATATAGGAAGGCAATCGCCTGAAGCGGCGAATGTCTATCACAAACAAAAGCCGACCGGTGAGCCTGTTTGGAAGCTCACCGGGCAGCGTAGGAGTTGCTTTCCACCTAGAATTCGATGCGCCCGCCGATTTGGATTTGGCGTGCTCCCGAAGCGAGTCCACCAGGGGTCGAAGTAGTTAATTGCCCGAAGTTTGCGGAATTGACCGTGGCCACAACGCCAGTCAGGTTGGTGTGGTTGAATAAATCGAATGCATCCATGCGCAACTGGAAGCTGCGCTGCTCGCCGAGAGTGAAGACCTTCTTCACGCTCATATCGAGATCCTGGTAACCGGGAGCGTATATGCCGTAGCGTTGCAGGGTGCCGGGCCTGTATTGTGCCTTGGTATTGAGATAGCCGGGCTCGCCCGAAGAAGTCGAGCCAGCACCATTCAGCACATTGACGAAGGCCGGGTTGCTCTCGTATTGAGAAAAGTTCTTCGTGCAATTGCTGGAAAAGGCGCCGGTCACGTTTCCGATGTTTATGACGCACGGATTGAGGTATTGGTGAGGGACTGTCGTGGTGAAGCTCCTGTAATTAGGCACGTACCTTGGCCCCGATCCCCAGTCTGGACGGTCGGCGGGATAGTTTGAAGCTCCGTTGGTTATGTTAACCGGCAGGCCGGTTTGTGCGGAGAAGATTCCACCCAGTTCCCAGCCACCTAGAACTTCGCGGGCAACATATCCCTGGGTGTGCGTCCACTCGGTGAGCGGCATCCGCCATGTGCCGTTGATGGTGAGCCGATTCCGGATATCGAAGGGCGCCGGACCGTAATCATTCTGCGGATTGGCGTTGTCCTGCACTTCTGTAGGTTGCAGCAGATCGGCATCGCCGCGGGACATGACTTTGCTCCAGGTGTAAGTGCCGCCCACTTCAAGCCCATGCTGCAAGGTCTTGGTCAACTGCGTCTGAAGGGCGTTATAGTTGCTGCGATCGCCAGCCTGGAACTGAAAGAAAGTGCCGAATGTGGGTTCAGGTGCAACGTTTGTGAGGCGGCTCTGCAGGTTCTGCGTCTCAAAGAAGTTGAGGTGCGTGCCGCGGGTTTCGATCAGATCGACCTTGGCCACCAGCCCGAACGGCAGTTGGTGTTCCGCGCCCAGGAAATACTGGAGACTCGTGGGATCGGGAAAATATCCAGCCACATTTTCGAACGCGATATTGGTGCCCAGCGCGCCCGCCGCCTGTAGCGCCTGCAGATTCTGCGTGTATAGATTTCCGTTGACGGGATAAGCCAGTCCCACCGATTCCGCCTGCGTCTGGTTGACAGTAAAGTTCAGCGGCTCAACGATGCCGTTCGATGCCGGCAGACCATAGACGTCGACGGGGCCTCCATAAATTGTGTGGTTGACGGCGTAGCGGCCGCCTCCGCCGCGAATCACGAATTTCTGGTCGAATGGCGTGACCCATGCGAAGCCCAAACGCGGTTGGAAATTCGTGTACGTCGCGTCATACATTGAGTTGGACGGGCGGAACGCCCCGAAGCCATATCCGTACTGTGGGTTGTTCGGATCGATGCCGCGATTGTAGACGCGTCCCTGAACTTCCTGCGGCACCGTGTAGTAGTCATAGCGGAAGCCGAGGTTCAAAGTCAGGTCTTTCGACACGCGGTAATCGTCCTGCAGATAGCCGCCCATCTCCCAGGTGGTCCAGCCGAATTCAACGTAGCCCGCTGGCATAGAGACGACTGAGTCGAGCACAGAGTCAGGCTGATTCTGAGAGAAGTCCCACCCGTTCGTATAGGTGAGCGTCGCGGTTGCGAATTTGAAGCGTGAGGCGAAGGTTCTCTGCGCAATGCCGCCGATCTGCAGGGTATGTTTGCCTTGAATGTAAACCACGCCCTCTTCAAACGACATGATGTTGCCGTGTTGCGGAAATGTTGTGCCGCCCTGGGAACTGAAGCCGTCGTAGGTCAGAACGGGCAGGTTCTCGTAGATGCCGTCCTGAATGCGGCTAAGTTTTAGTCTGTTGAAGCCAAAGCGCGTGTTCGCTGTCCACTGCGTGCCGATGTGCGTGTAATTCGCGTTGAATGCATCCATGTGACCCGAGTATGTCTCCCCGGCGGTGGGAATGTAGTTGGGGATCAATTCGTAGGGGCGGGCGCGAATATAACGCGCATACATCTGGTTTTTGGGATTGAAGTAATAATCGAAGCGAGCCACGCCGTTGCCGTCCCTTTCCACATTCGCGCCTAAGCCCTGGTAGGTGCCTACCAGCGCGGTAGGGTTGGAAGAAGGTTGCGTGATGGTTGGAACCAAAGCAAACAGCGGCGCATACACGGGGTTATAGCATGTCGCGGTTTGAGCGCTGTTGTTGGGGTTCGTTACCGAGCATGCACTCGAGAAAAAGTACGGCGTCAGGACTGTTCCCGAAACTGTCTCGCGCTGCGAGAGCCGGCCGCCGGTGTAGCTGCCAAAGCCGAAGAGCTTGTCTTTGAGAATTGGCCCGCCGACGGAGCCGCCGTACTCGTTGAAGACCCTGCCGGGCTTGATCGTCGCGAATTGAGTGCGCGCGTCATAGGCAGCGGTTTCGTTGATCTCATAAAGCGAGCCGTGGTAATTGTTGGTGCCGCTCTTGGTAATGAGATTGATATTGCTGGAAAGTGTATTCCCGATGGTCGCAGGTGCGATGCCCTTAGTTAACGAAACCTCGGCAATGGCATCGTTGTTCACCGTGTTCACAATGTTCGGGCCCTGGTAGAAATTGAAGGCCGTGAACTCGGGGTTCGATGTTGCATTGGTTCCGTCTACCGTGAGGTTGTAGCCCACCGATGCCAGCCCGTTCACGTTCAGGCCGCTTCCCTGCGGGCTTGTGGATGCAGCGGTTGTTGCCGAGAGAGGCTTGATCGTGCCTGTATCCAGCGGCAGTGTGGTGGTCCAGTCCTGATGCTGCACCGGCAGAATGTTCAGATCGGCGGCGGGCAGCACCTGTTCCTGGTCGGAAGTCGTGGTCTGCAACATCTCAACGTCGCTGCCGTTTACCTGCACAGTCTCGCTTTGCTGGGCGACCGTCAGGTGAATGGGCACGTCGAGGGTCTGCTCGGTGTTCAAAGTCAGCCCCGTCATCGTCTCCGTCTTGAATCCACCGTGCGTCACCGTCAGTTGATAACGTCCAACGACAACGAACTCAAAATGAAAACTGCCATCGGGGCCGCTTGTTCCTTGGCGGACTACGTTGTTGTCGGTATTCTTCAGCGCCACGGTTGCACCGGGAACTACGGCGCCCGTAGTGTCCATTACCGTGCCGGTGACAGTTGCTGTTGTCACCTGCGCTCGAACGGCCAGCACAGTGCACGCCAGAAATAGCAGGACAGCGACTGCCTCGAGGGTTCTTTTCACGCAGTACATACATTGCCTCCAAATTTGGTGGATTCCCGTAATCGTGGTTTGCATGGAATGCAAACAGAGTGGTAACGCAAGAAGCCAAATACGAAACGGGAGAACTTTAAAAAGGCGAATGTGCGCTTGTCAAGTGCAATATGTCGACATAGCGTATATTTCACCGTGCGCATGCACCACCCGGTGTCGGATGAAACCTTGAGGACCCGCAAATTTCCCGTCACATCAGCGGCAGGCTGAGTTGCGGGCCAACAGATGCAGCAGATGCCTAAGGAACACCTGATCAATGGCCTGAAAGGTAACAGTCATCTTCGCTTTTTGTCGCGAGCTCCCATTTTTTCTAAGGTAACGTATTTAGTTTCAATGACATGTACTGCCAGTCAAGAAGTTGTTGATCGGCGAAGTTCTGAGCCAATTAACCCACTGGTCGTCGATAATGGGGCGCAAGCGCGGACGCAATCAGCGCTGTCCGGCCACCGCAGTGCGAGGGAAAGGAGCGGGCGCTCGACTGGAAGCGGGATCGGGTCTTCCAAGCAGGACATCCACAGCGCGGAACGCAGACGCATACGCATACGCATACGCGGCAACGGAGGGCCGCCTGTACGTACCCGCCGCGCTCATGAATCTGCGGCTGGAGTGCGCGCTTCAAAGATCTCCGGCAAGTGCCGGCGCAGCGTGGTTTCGCGCCGCCAATGATCGTATTCATTCAGTCTTTCGCGCTGGCTGGTTTGGATATGTACGGCCATCGCCTTCATCGCAGCTTCGCTATCCTGCGCCGCCACGGCATTCAGAATTTGCTGATGGTAGTCGTAGATGCTTTGCAGTTCCGTGACGCTATGCCTGTGCCGGCGGATGGCAAAAACGCGGATCAGAAGCCGTGTATCGTGCAAAATCTTCTGGATTCTTGAGTTACCGGTCATGCTCATGAGAAGCGCATGGAAACCGAGGTCGCTTTCGACGAAGCGCTGGTTCTGCTCTTCATCCAACTCTGGCAGTTTCCGGTTATCCAGATCGTCTTTCAGGGTCAGAATCTGGTCCAGCATGAACTGCAGACGGTCCCGGTCTGCAGGCCGGAGCGGGAAACTTGCAACCCGCCCTACGGAATACACTTCGAGCGCTTCGCGAAGCTCGTAAAGCTCAATAATGTCATCGCGTTCCAATTGTGCGACGACCATTCCACCGTTGCGATTTTGCGCCAGCAGGCCCTCCGCGTCCAATTGTTTCATGGCTTCGCGGATAGGGGTCCGGCTGCTGCCAAGCTCTTTGGCCAGCACCAGTTCGCTTACGGAGGATCCCGGGCCCAAAACTCCATCCGCCACCTGCCTCTTTATATGGTGGTAGGCCCGTTCCCGCACCGATGTTCCCGCTGCATTCCGCTGTTTGCCTTTCCGTCTTCCCATAGCAGAGAAAATATATCACCTCCGCGAGCCTTTGGGCTGTCGACATCTTTGGTCAGCAATCGCGCTCGAACGGCCGGCGCTTTGTGTCCCAATTTGGCACATGTCCTCATGCTGTCGACATACGAACGACGATTTGTTATATTCATCGCTTGCACCTATGGCTGGGCAGGTATGCCGCCGAGTTTCTGGCAAAGGGGTACCTGCGGCGTTACCGCCAGGGCGCCGGCGTCACCGGAAAGGAGCTTTGCCGCTCGATGCAGGACAAACTTGTACAGGGACTCTATGCAGCTTTGCTAACGCCCCGCCGGCCAGACGACTCGGTCGACGAGCCAGCCCTTACGCGTTTACTTGAGTTTCTTCGCGAAAGAGGCGTTAGGGCATACGCGATTAATGGGGCGACGGGGGAGTTCTGTTTGACGGCTCCGCAAGAGCTGAGAGCGATTCTGGGTGTGGTGCACAAAGTCGTTCCCGATGCCAAAATTCTTTGCGGGATTGGGGCAGCGCGGATTGCTAGGACCCTCGAACTCGCAAGCATCGCCACGGGCGAGGGCGCCGACGCATTCTTGCTTCCCATGTCATACTTCTTTCCCTACGAGCAGCAGGATTTAGAAAGTTTTGTGGAAGCCGTCGCGTGTCGCGCCAAGCTTCCCATCATGCTTTATAACCTTCCCGACTTCACAACGGAGTTGCTTCCGGAAACCTCCTGCCGGCTCATTCGGGAACTGCCGAACGTCATCGGCATCAAGGATTCGGGAGCGTCCCTTGCCACTCTCAGACGGCTCACCGAGGAGCAGATTCCTTCATGCCGGATCGTAGGAAACGATGGCATTTTGACGGATGCGCTGCGCGAGCGTGTCTGTGACGGCGTGGTTTCCGGCGTTGCGTGCGTTCTGCCCGAATTGACGGGCGCCCTTTTTGCCGAGCCCACCGAGAGCGAACGGTTTGCCCAATTGGACGCGCTTCTTACTGATTTTAGGAACAGGCTAGGCCGCTTTCCGGTTCCCTGGGGCCTCAAGTGGATTGCGGAAGCCCGCGGAATCTGCACGGCGACGTTCGCGCAGCCGATCTCCGAACTGCGCAGGCGCCAGAGCCAGGAGTTCATTTCCTGGTACCGCGAGTGGGAGGTGACATCTCTGGCAATTACGGCCCAGCCGAGCGCCGCCGCGGCAAAAACCTAGTGTTGGCCTTTGAATTGGCCATCGGTTCCGTTTTGCCGAATCCAGTCCTCGCTGATCGAAACCACCTTGATGGTTTGGCGTCGATAGGTGAACGCCACGAGGATTTCTCCACGGCGTGTTTCGATGATGCTCGGATAGGAATATTCCTCGCGGCCGGGTTGCTTCGCAGTCTGCTCGGTGCGACCGTAGCCGGGTCGGCCCTCCTCGACGTCTCTCACATACGGCCAGGTTCTTCCGCCGTCTTCTGACAGTGCGACCGAAAGCGGTTTGCGCAAGCCGCCACCGCCTCCCGGCCTCTTGCTGGAATTATTGAATGCCATCACGAGATGGCCGTCGCGCAGTCGAATAGCCTCAATCGAGCCATCGTTGTTGGGCAGGAGCGTAGCAGTTGCCGGGCTCCAGATGCATCCGTCCGATGAGGTGCTGCTGTAAATAAAATCATTTGCGCGGCTGCGAAAGAAGGCAAGCAGCCGGTCCGGCGCGAGCAAGACCACGCTTGGCTGGATCTTTCCTTGAGTACCAGCCATGAGGCATTCCTTCCAGCTCACACCGCGGTCGTTGCTAATCTCAGCGGCAGAAAAGTCTTGTTCTGGGCCTTTGCCCGCGCTCGCGCCGGCAATGTACGTCATCGGCAGTAGCCACGACCCATCCTTGAGAACCACCACGGGATCTCGCGTAAAAGCGCCGGGCTTCGCGAAGAGAAGAGCCGGCTTGCTCCAGGTGACGCCGTTGTCTTTCGACACCAGATGCAGGACATGCGCATTGGCCTCGCCGGCATCGGCCTTCTGCGTGCTGTGGTAGAGATCGAGCGTTCCGTCCTGCTCCTGAAGCAGCACGGGATTTTGATAGGATGCACCCGCCTGCCGGTCGACCAGCACCGTAGGTCCCCAGTTTCGCAATCCGTGGGGCCTGCGCGCGAGAACGATCCCCACGCCAGATCTGCCCTCCCACGTGCCGGAAAACCAAACGCAGAGAACATCGCCGTTCTCGAGCTCATACAAATTGGCCGCGTGGGAGCTTGGATAAAGAATGGGCAAATACGTTTTGGCAGCCTGCAGATTCGAGTTGAATCGCTCCACGCCGTCGGCGAGCTTGGCAACAGCGGGATCGAGGAGCGGCATTCGCGGGCCCGCATTTTGTGCTGACGCGCTCCCATTCACCGTTAGCACCGACACAAGGAATAAGCCGCACCAAAGCGTCGGACGTTGAGTCATCATGTTTTCCGTTTCCGGCGAACTCTCGTTATATCGAAGCCCGATTTTAAGCGGGAATCAAATCGCTCGAAAAATCTGATTTCCGCTAATCGGCATGAAAGTCATTCTCTCATAGCTTCGAACTCAAAACGTGAAGTGCACCGCAAGTTGCGCGCTGCGCGGTCCACCGCCGCCGAGATAAGGATTGCCGCTGCCCACATCGGGAGTGGCTGTGGTCTGGAGGAACTGCGAGCTGGTGCCCATGACAAGGCGATTTCCTTGCTGGATGGGATTGTTATTGTTGAAGCTGTATATGTCGAGACCGAAGCCCGGCAATAACGGATTCGAAAGATTGGGGTGATTCAAGATGTTGAAGAAGTCGGCGCGCAGTTCCATGGTCAGCTTTTCTGTGATGTGGGAGGTCTTGTTGAGCGAAAAGTCCATGTTCGTGTAGTTCGGAGAGTTGAAGGCATTGCGGCCTTCGCTACCCGGGTGACCATTGATGCAGGCGCCGTACGTTTGACTTTTGGTATTAGTGTCCATCGTGCAGGGCGCAGCAAAGGCTGAAGCGTTCAGCAAATTGACGCCTCCCGCGCCCTGGTGCGGGTTGCCGATAATATCGAGCCGGCCAAAGTATTCGCCGCTGCCGTTGAAGTTATTCTGGAAGTTATCGATGTAACTGACCGTGTAGGGCTGACCGGAGGACAAGTTGAACATACCGTCCAGGGCCCAGCCATTGAGCAGCCAACCAACCTGCTTAGTCTTGGGCACCGTGTATGTCCAGTACCACTGCACACGGTTGCGCGCGTCGAAGTTTGAGCTCGCCCGTTCCCCGTGGGGATTCCAACTGTCGTCGGGCATGGCGGCGTTGGGCACGAAGTCCTGACCATCGCTGGCGGTGTCGATCGAATGGGCCCAGGTGTAGTTGAGGGTGGAAGTGAGACCCTTCCAAGCCTGTATCTTCAGTGTCGCCTGCAACGAGTTGTAGTTCGAAAGCGCCGAGGTTTCGATCTGGTTGAGGTAGTAGAACGGGTTGATGACAGTAGAACCGACCGTATACGACGAGTAGCACTGCTGGCCGTAGGTGATCTTGGTTCCGTTGCCGCAGGTATCGACGCTGCCGGCCACAATGTTGAACTGGTTCAGGTCGCGGAAGCGGAAGAGGTGGCGGCCCTGTGAGCCGACATAGCCGAGTTGGAGCGCGACGGTCTTGGTCAGCTGGGACTCGAGGTTAAGGTTGTAGGCCCCGTAGCGCGGCGTCTTCAGATTCTGGTCGACGGTGAAGACACTCGTGGGCGCGTAGACCCCGAAGACTGGCGTGCCTGACGCGATGGGGGCGTAGCCGGATGTGGTGCTGGTCGAGGTGACGGGTGATGCAAACGTGATGCTGTTGAAGATCGGCCCGGCCTGACCCGCATTGGTGTTGTAGGCCTGGTTGCCGACGAAGTAGTCCTGTGATGGTCCGTCGTAGAAGATACCGCCGCCGAAGCGGAGCACGAATTTTCCGTTGCCCAGAAGATCGTCGGCCATGCTGAAGCGAGGCGCGAAGTTGCTAAGGTCCCTGTGATACAGCGAAGAGGGATCGCCCGCGGCGCCGACGGTTTCAAGGGACGCGGTTTTGGCGTCGAAGAGGCTGAAGGCGTTGTTTTTTGCGCCGATCACGCCGTAGTAGTCCCAGCGCAGGCCATAGTTGATCGTCAGTTTGGTATTGAAGCGCCAGGAATCGAGGAGATACGCGCCGCTGGCGTTTTGGAAGGAATAGCGAGTGCCATTGCCCTCGGTAGAGCTGCCGCCGTCGGGAGTGCCGGAGAGGAAATCGTCGAGCGAGTTGAAGACCAGCTTGCCGCGATGTCCGGAGTCGATAAAGCTATTGATGAACGTACGGCGCCACTCGAATCCAGCCTTGAAGCTGTGGCGGCCTTTAATCAGCGAAACATTTTCAAAGGCCTGGTAGTTGGTATCGACGCGGCCGCGGGAGTCGCTGGCCGTGACGCCGATGGGGCTATAGGCGGCTACGTCGATGGTGGGCAAGCCCAAGTCGCGTGTCGAATAATTCGCGGGCAGGGTGTTCAGGCCAAACGCGGTATTGGGATTGAGGCCGACGTCCTGGGGCAGGAATTGCTGCAGAAACCGGTTGTAGCCTGCGCGCGTTTCAAAGATCAGATTTGGTCTGGGTATCGATGTGTACGAAAGCGAGGCTATATTAACGTGCGTCGGCGTGGTGGTGTTGTAGCCGGGAGCACTCGACCCCGTGTAGAGCATCCCCAGCGGAAAGCTCTGCGTGCCTTGACTGTAGAAATATCGCCCGGTAAACAGGTCGCCTGCGCTGAAGATGCGTATGTGTTTGTCGACCTTGGCGATCATGTTGTCGCTATTGTTGACGAATGGCGTGGTGAAGGTCTCGTCGCCGCTGCCGGAGCTCGGCAACGCGCCCCACGGATTGCTGTTGAGCAGCTTCTGGATGACGGGATTGACTGCTCCGTTGGCCTTCTTCCAAGCGCCAATGTCGGATTGGACGGGGACCGTGCCGAGCTGCGGCAGTCCACCGTTTTCGCGCTGGCCTTCGTAAGCCAGGAACCAGAACATATCGTCTTTGATGAACGGGCCGCCGACCGAAGTTCCAAACTGATTGTTGGAGAAGGAGTCTTTCGGCTGAACGGTGCCGTCACTGTTCGTGCCATTGAAGAAATTCCGCGCGCTCAACGCTCCGTTGCGAAAGTACTCGTACACACTGCCGTGAATTTGGTTGGTGCCGCTCTTGGTCACGATGTTCACGGTGGCGCCGGAGCTCCGCCCAAACTCTGCTTCTGGATTGCCAGTGACTGGAATCTCGGCGAGCGCATCGACGGGAAGAATGGTGCCGGGGCAGCCCCACACGCCGGCCTGGTTGATCGCAGGCAGATTGCGGTAGCCGTCGTTCATGTCGGTGCCGTCCAGCAAATAATTATTTGAGCGGCCGCGATTCCCGTTGAGGCTGAACAGCCCGTACGAGCCAGCCGATTCGGTCGATCCCACAGGGTCGCTGGTAGCGCCCGGGACCAGGTCGAGCAGTTTGGTATAGTCGCGCCCGTTCACTGGCAACTCGGCAACCTCTGAGGCCTCAAGAGTTGCGCCGGTGGTGTCGGCGGCGGTCTCGACAAGCGGAACGTTTGCCGTCACCTCGACAGCTTCGCTGACCATGCCCGGCTGCAGTTTGACGTCAGCGCGCGTCGGCGAGCCCACGCTCAGCGAAATCTGGGTGAGCGTGATGGTGCGGAATCCTTCCCTTGTGACCGTGACGTTGTAGGAGCCGAGCGGCAGTTCGGAGGCTACATATGCACCCTGGTCGTTGGTCGACACCGTCCGCGACAATCCAGTGCCCGGACTGAAAATTTTTACCTGTGCGCCAGGAATCAGCGCGCCTGAAGTATCGGTTACTGTGCCTTGGATATTTCCGCGGAAGGTCTGGGCAACAACGGCGCCGGAAAGAATAAACCCCAAGAAAATAAACAGGATAGCGAATAGACGGCCCCTCATAAGACACGACTCCTTGCGTTTTCTCTGCGTGGAATAAATTGATGAAATTTTGAAAAATCATATCACGCCTCCGCCGGCTTGAATTTCGGGAGATGGGAGGAATCCTGCAGAAAAGGTTGGCATTCGACAGACCACTTGCCTCTGCGCAAGGCCTAAAATCCGGGCGCCGACAGGCCGACTGATTCAGCTGCTCTCGTGGCCGGAACTTTTCTCGTCACGATGGGGCCGCGAACTGTTCGAACGCTACGAATGCTATAAAAGGGACTGCATGAAATTCACCCCGGTGCAGCGTTTGCCCTTGATTCGTTTGGGGCTCCTCACGGCTGCTGCCCTTGCCATCCACGGCTATCATTTCGGCGTTGACGACGCCGAAATCTACATCCCCGCCGCCAGCAAGCTGCTCCATTCCGATCTTTATCCTTACGCTCCGGAGTTCTTTCTTTCGCACGAGCACCTGTCGCTATTCGCGCCCATCTTGGCATGGACCGCGCGGCTCACTCATCTCTCCATGGACTGGACGGTATTTCTCTGGTACATCACCACGCTCTTTGCCACACTGGTTGCGTGCTGGATGCTGGCTGCGGTCTGCTTCAGTTCTTCGCGCGCACGCTGGGCCGCGATCCTTTCCGTCACCGCAGCTCTTATGATGCCGGCCGCCAACACCGGCCTGCTGCTGATGGACCCCTACGTGACGGCCCGCTCCTTTTCCACTCCGCTGACTGTCTTCGTGCTCGCGGCATTTCTTGCTCGCCGCTATCTCTGGGCGTCCGTGGCCGCCGTGCTCACCGTCCTTATCCATCCCCAGATGGCGGTGTATCTCGCCCTTCTCGGCCTCATGCTATGGTTTACGGGGAAAGCGAAACCTGCAACGACGTACCCCGCTCCGGCCGCGTGCTTCGCGCTCTTCCTGCCCATCGATTTTCGATTCGCTGCCGCGCAGGATCCCTATCGCGAAGCCCTCTACGCACGCGACTTCTACTTTCTCTTCACCTGGACCTGGTACGATTGGCTCGGCTTGATTGCGCCGTTGGCTTTTCTCGTCTGGTTCTGGAAGGCTGGTCCGCGCGGCACAACGCCGGCCTTCAGGCGGCTCTGTCTTGCGCTCATCCCCTTCGGCCTGCTCTCGATTCTCACTGCCGCCGTCATTTCGAGCTCGCACGTATTCGATATGTTTGCGCGTGTGCAGCCGTTGCGCTGCTTTCACCTGATCACGCTGGTCTTTCTTATCTTTCTTGGCGGCGTGGTTGGTGAATACGCCGTCGGAATCCGCAGGAAGCTCCGCATGTTCCTCATGCCGGCCCTCTGCCTTTGCCTGGCCGTGCTCATGTTCGCGGTGGAGCGCAACATCTATCCGGACAGCCCGCACATCGAATGGCCTTGGATGAAAACCAGTTCCAACGCCTGGGTCAACACGCTCCTGTGGGTGCGCTCGAACACGCCGCACGACGCCGTTTTTGCCGTCGATTCCCGTTACTTCATGGACACGGGCGTTAACGCTCACGGCTTTCGCGCCATCAGCGAGCGCTCTGAGCTTGCGGATTACTTTAAGGATGGCGGCGCAGTGGCGATCTTTCCCAAGCTGGCCCTCGAATGGAAGCAGATGAGCGATGCCACTTATGGCCTGAACCACTTCACAGCGGCTGATTTTACCCGGCTGGCCCAGATTTATCCCGTCATGTGGGCGGTCATCCACGGCTCTGCGCCTGCAGGAATGGCTTGCCCCTATCAGCAACAGGGCTACGCGGTGTGCAGAATTCCCGATGCGCCGGGGCTGGCCGCCTTCGGACCTTAAATGTAGCGCTGGCCTCCCGGCCGGCTGTAGTGTGGGTATCTTGACCGACATCTGGCTTCAATCTCTGTTGCAGATTTCTTTATTCCTCGAGCGTCACCCACTTCGCATTCTTCTGCGCCTTGAGCACCAATTCCGCCGCCAGCAGCGCCTCGTCCAGGTTCTGCGCAAGGTGGGTGCGATTCACAATGTCAGCCACAAACTGCGGCCCGAAGGGAAGCGGCATGGCATTGCAATCGATAAACCGCGCCTGCTTGCCATCCACCACGAACAGATTGTTGCCTCGGTGGCTTACGCCGACATTGGTGTACTTGCGCACCTCCATATATCCGTCGGTGCCCAGAATGAACAGCCGCCCGTCACCCCACGTGCCCAGGCCGTCGGGCGTGAACCAATCCAGCCGCACGTAGCCCAGCCCGCGATTGCCGCGCAGCCCCATGTCGCCAAAATCCTGGAAGCGCGGATGATCGGGATGGCGCACGTTGGCGATCTGCGACTCCACCACCTCCGCCTCGGTCGATCCCGTGAAGAACAGGAACTGATCCACCTGGTGCGAGCCGATGTCGCAAAGAATTCCGCCGTACTGCTCGGGATTCCAGAACCAATCAGGCCGGCCGCCGCTGCCGCCCGCGTTTCCCGCGTGCTGGAAAATCTGGTGCGGCGCAATATTGATCGTTTGAAGCACCTTGCCGATCGCGCCCTGCTTCACGAGCACTCCCGCGTGCACCGCGGCCTTCACCTCCAGAAGTTCGCTGTAAAGAATTGCGTAGATCCGCTTGGTCTCCGCGATGGTCTTGCGCACGTCAGCCAGCTGATCGAGCGTCGTCATCCCGGGCTTGTCGCTGAGAAAATCCTTACCGCGCTTCATGGCGCGCACCGCGATGCCGGCGCGCTCGCTGGCAATCTGTGAGGTCAGCACCAGTTGCACCGGTGGATCGTCGAGAATCTCATCCTGCGTCTTCACGATCTTCACATCGGGAAAGCGCTTGCGGAAACCGGCGAGCTTGTCCTCTTCGCCGCCCCACGCGGCCACCAGCTCGCCGCCCCCGCGCTGGACCGCGCCGATCATCCCGAAGATGTGGTCGTGGCTCATGCCGCACACCGCAAACTTGATGTGATACTTCGGCGCGTCTTCAGTCTGCACCGGCGCAACCGCATCCTCCGCGATGCGCGCCGCTCCGCCGCCTTGCGCCAAGACGCTCTCCGGCAGCCCAGCCATGATCGCGGCTGACCCCAGCGACCCTACCAGCCCCGCCTGCTTCAAAAACTCACGTCGATGCGTGAAACTCGTGCTCATCTCTCCTCCACATCCGATGCCATGAATGAACAGTTTGGCGATTCCAGAATCCGATTTGCGCCCCCAAAAACGCGTCGAAACACGAAACGGCGCGTTCCGCAATTTGGATTCGATCCAGTATCCGCTGCGCCAATGCACATAGATCATAGCTGCCTTTGCGTACAGACGTGAATTTGTCATGGGAATTGCCACTCTGCCGGAAGTAAGATGGTGACTTCCATCCAGCAGCGTGCGCTCCAGGCGCAATTGTGCAAGACCGGAAGCGCGACACCGCAGGGCGCGACCGGAGTAAGGACGACGACAACATGGAAAGAACTGCAAACTGTCTCGCCAAACTGGAAAGAATGAACAAGGCGCTGCGCCACGAAGAGCCCGACCGCGTGCCCATCAGCGATTTTTTCTGGGGCGGCTTTCTCAATCGTTGGCGCAGTGAACTAGGCCTCGCCGCCGACACCGACATCTATCGCTACTACGATCTCGACTGGCGCGTGGTAGCGCCGAATATGGATCCGCATATCCGGCCGTTCGAGATCCTTCGCAACGACGAGACTGAGGTCACGGTCCATACCGGTTTCGGCGCAACCATTCGCAAGAGGTTCGATCTGCCCATGCCGGCCTTTGTCGCCTTCGATACCGACACCATCGAAAAAATGGCAGCCTTCGAGTTCGAAGATCCCTTCGACGAGCGCCGCTTCTTCCGTGCCGGCGACGACCAGATCAACGGCGTAGGCGATGGCTTCGAGCGCAACCTGGCGCCATATGTCGATCGCGTCGCTGCCGAGTACGCCGATTTTCCCGTCTACGGCGGCGCATGCGAGGCACATGAGATGATCTGGCGCATCGTCGGCACGGAAAACGTGATGATGTGGATGGCCGAAGACCCCGACGCCATCGCCCGCTTCGTCGAACGGCTGCACGAATTCAATCTCGGCATCGTCCGTGCGCAAATCAAGGCCGCCGAAGGCCGCCTGGCCGGCATGATCATCTGGGGCGACGTGGCCTACAAAAAGGGTATGCTCTTTTCGCCCACTTTCTGGCGGCGGCACTTCAAGCCAGGCGTCAAGGCCATGATCGACGAGTGCCATAGCCACGGACTTCCCGTCATTTATCACGGCTGCGGCAATGTTACGCGCATCTTCGACGATTTCATCGAGATCGGCGTCGATGGTTATAACCCGCTTGAATACAAAGCTGGCCTCGATGCGGTCGAGTTGCGCCGCAAGCTCGGCCACCGGCTCGGATTCTGCGGCAACATGGACGTGCAGTTGTGGGCCGCGGGCAGCAAAGAGGAACTGCGCGCCGCCGTGCTCACCAAGCTGAATGCAGCCAAAGGAGGAGGCTTCATCTTTCAGTCCGATCACTCGGTCCCCACAAACGTCTCGGGCGAAAGTTACGATTACGTGGTGCGGCTGGTGCGCGAACACGGCGTCTACCCGCTCCAGCTTGACGAATTTGATCTGCCCGACCTGAATTGATCTTCCCAGCGAGGTCCCATGAAGCGTTATGGAATGGTGATCGGCCTCAAGCCCGAGGCCGAACAGAAATATAAGGAACATCATGCCGCAGTCTGGCCTGCGGTGCTTGAGACGATCCACGCCTCGAACATCCGCAACTACTCCATCTATCTGCGCAATCACACCCTCTTTAGTTACTTCGAGTATCACGGCACAGATTTCGCCGCCGACATGGCGCGCATGGCCGCCGATAAGACCACGCAGGAGTGGTGGGCCCTCGTGATGCCCATGCAAAACCCTCTGTCCGACCGCAGCGAAGGCGAGTGGTGGGCTGCGATGGAAGAGGTCTTTCACCTCGACTAGCCGATCCCGCGCTCTCCTGTAGTAGAGTGAGCGCATGCAATCCAACTCAGGCAGCAATCATCGATGGACGCGCGCCGCGGTCTGGTGCGCGATCCTGATCTTCGCCGTTCCGCTGATGGCTCAACCGATGCCTCCACCACAAAAGGCCGATTCGATTCTGATTCTCAAAAAGGATCACGTGCTCGAATTGCTGCGAGGCGGCAGGGTGATCCGCACCTACAAGGTGGCGCTGGGCAGCGGTGGTCTCGCGCTGAAAGAGCGCGAGGGCGATGGACGCACGCCAGAGGGCCACTACATCATCGACAGCCGCAATGCGGCGAGCCACTACCACAAAGCCCTGCACGTTTCTTATCCGAATGACGAAGATCGCAAACACGCAGCCAAGCTGGGGGTCGCGCCCGGCGGCGCCATCATGATTCATGGTTTGCCCAACGGCATGGGCGCGATCGGCGCTGCGCATCGCCTCTACGATTGGACGCTCGGCTGCATTGCGGTCACCGATCAGGAGATCGACGAAATCTGGGATATGGTGCCGACTGGCACGCCGGTCGAGATCAGGCCATAGCGATTACAAGCTCCCGCGCGCTCTGCGAAAATGGACTTTCATGCTTTCACTGCAAAATGCCGGCAAACGCTTCGGGCCGAGGGTCCTTTTTCTCGAGGCGAATTGGCTCATCCGCAACGACGAAAAAACCGCGCTGGTGGGCGCGAACGGCACCGGCAAATCCACGCTGATGAAGGTCCTCACCGGACTGGAAGCGCTGGACTACGGTTCCCTCGACCAGACGCGCGGCATCAGCATCGGCTATCTGCCGCAGGAGGGGCTGCAACTCACCGGCCGGACCGTCTTCGACGAGTGCCTCACCGTTTTCGACGAGCTGCACGAAATGCAGCGCGAAGTCGAGCAGCTGGGCGGCCAAATGGCCGAGCTGGATCACGAAGGCCTCGAATATCAGGCTGTCGCCGAGCGTTATTCCATGCTGCAGGATCGCTTTCACTCGCTCGACGGCTACGCGCTCGATGCGCAGGTGGGCAGCGTGCTCACCGGTCTCGGCTTCGGCAAGCAGGACTGGACGCGGCAGACCGATGAATTCTCCGGCGGCTGGCAGATGCGCATCGCGCTCGCCAAGCTGCTGCTCGCCAAGCCCAACCTCCTGCTTCTCGACGAGCCTACCAACCACCTCGATCTCGAAACCCGCAACTGGCTCGAGGGCTATCTCAAGAGCTATCCCTTCGGTTACATTCTCATCTCACACGACCGCTATTTTCTCGATGTCACCATCGACCGCACCGTAGAGATCTGGAACAAACGCCTCACCATCTACCACGGCAACTACACGAAATATTTGAAAGAAAAAGACGAACGCCGAGAGCAGCTTGTAGCCGCGTGGCGCAACCAGCGCGAGCGCATCGAACATCTTGAGGCCTTCATCAATCGGTTTAGGGCCCAGGCGACCAAGGCCAAGCAGGTGCAGTCGCGCATCAAGGAACTCGAAAAGATCGAGCGCATCGAAATTCCCGAGGAAGAGCCCGTCATTCACTTCAAGTTTCCCCAGCCGCCGCCCTCGGGCCGGACTGTTGTTGAAGCAGAGAACCTGAGGAAGGACTACGGCACGAAGTCCGTCTTTGCTGATGCACGCTTCACTATCGAGCGCGGCGACCGCGTGGCACTGGTCGGCGTGAACGGCGCGGGCAAATCGACGCTCATTAAATTGCTTATCGGCGACGAGCTGCCCACCGCCGGCACGATCAAGCTCGGCCACAACGTCGTCGCCGAGTATTTTGCGCAGGATCAGTACAAGGTCCTCGATCCCGAGGCGCGCATGTTGGACGACATCAGCCGCTCTGCGCTGCGCATTCCCGAAGTCACGCTGCGCTCCCTGCTCGGCTGCTTTCTCTTCTCCGGCGACGACGTATTCAAGCCCTTGGGAGTGCTCTCGGGCGGCGAGCGTAACCGTTACGCTCTGGCGCGCATCCTCGTTTCGCCCTCGAATTTACTGCTCCTCGACGAGCCCACCAACCACCTCGACATGCGCGCCAAGGACGTGCTGCTCGAGGCTATCTCCGGCTATAGCGGCACCGTGGTCTTCGTCTCTCATGACCGCTATTTCATCGATCGCCTGGCCACGCGCGTCATTGAGATCGAGAACGGCGCCATCACGGCCTACGAAGGCAATTACGAAGACTACCTGCGGCGCAAGGAAGCGTTCGCCGTTGCGCCCACACCAAAATTGGATGGTCATCCTGAGCGAGCGGAGCGAGTCGAAGGACCTGCAGTTTTTCAGACCATGAAACAGCCAGCACATGCCGGGGTGACCATCCTCATCGAAGGCGGCTACGAAGAAACCAACGATGCCGCAGCATCGCCAACGTCTCGCGCCCGCCGCCTGAATCCCATCAAGCAGAAGCAGATGGAAGACCGCTGCGTCTTTCTCGAAGAAGAGGTCCCGCGCGTCGAGGCCTCCATTGTGCACACCGAGGAGCAACTCGGTGTCTACGTCTCCGCCGCCGAAACGCAGCGGCTGACCACGCTCGCCGAGGAACTCCGCTCGCAGTTGGCCGCGCTCACTGCCGAGTGGGAGGAACTTATGGCACAGCTCTGAGCTTGAAGTCTGGCGTCGAACGAAATCTTTGCGTACGATCGGAATGATGAACAGCAAAGCACCTAAATCCCGCTGCACATGGGCAGAGAGCGATCCGCTCCTTCGCGACTACCACGACACGGAGTGGGGCGTGCCCGTATGCGACAGCCGCGCCCTCTGGGAGCTGCTCATGCTCGAAGGATTTCAGGCTGGCCTGGCCTGGATCATTGTGCTGCGCAAACGCGACGAATTCCGTAAAGCCTTCAAAGATTTCGACCCGTTCAAAGTCGCCCGCTTCCGCGAAGCCGACGTCGAGCGCCTGCTCGAGAATCCCGGCATCATTCGCTCGCGCGCCAAAATTGAAGCCACCATCAAGGCTGCTCGCATTTACGTCGAGATGCAAAAGGCCGGCGAACACTTCGCCACGTTTCTCTGGGACATTGTGGGCGGCAAGCCCATCAGGAACGAAGGTCCCATCCCAGCGCAAACGCCGCTCGCCGTCGAAATGTCGAAGCAGCTCAAGAAACGCGGTTTCAAATTTGTTGGCCCCGTCATCGTGTACGCATTTATGCAGGCTGCCGGCATGGTGAACGATCACAGCCCCACTTGCTTCCGCCGCAATGCCACCGGGCGCAAATAAATCGTTCTCTACTTCGCCTTGTACCCCCGCCACACCCACTCCAATGCTTCCGGCAGCGTCTGCTGCCGCACGGCCCGGTCCACGTGCACCGCGTTGCGCGCAAACACAAACTGATACGGATAGTGCTTCTCCGCCAGCACTTGCGCCATGCGTTCGTTGGCCAACACCCAGTCGTGCATCTCGTCGCGCATTGTGTTGGGGTTCAGATTGTCGCGGTCGCCCACTTCCATCCAGATGCGCAGTGGCTTGCGTGCGCTGTGCGGAATCAGCTGCTCGTGAAATCCCCACGCGCCATGCGGCGTCGCGGGGTTCCACGGCCACTGTTGGTTCACGTACGTGCCGGAGTACGTCAGCACGCGGTGATACCAGTCCGGGTGGTACCACGCCATCGCCAGCGCGCAGGAGCCGCCGGAACTGTTGCCCGTCGTCGCCCGCCCATTCGGATCGTGCGTCAGTTTCACATGCGCGTGGTTCTCCACCGCGGGCAGCACCTCATACTCCACAAACTCGGCGTACTTATCCGACGTCGTGTCGTACTCCAGGCCCCGCTCGCTGCCCTGCGCATCGCCGCCGCCATTGCCGATCGAGACGGCCACCGTCGGCGGCAGTTTGTGCTCGGCAATCAATGCGTCCAGCGCGGCGAACAGCAGGCGATCGGGTCCATCCGCGCCCACAATAAACGGCATCTCCTTCCCCGGCACGTAGCCCTTCGGCACATACACGGCCACCTTGCGCACATACGGCGCGGGATGTGTCTCCACGCCCACGAGGCGCGCCGGGTTCGCCGCGTCCGGCATGGGATGCGAGTCCGGGTTCCGCGCGATCCCCGGATAATATTCGCTGTCTTCGGAATTCATTGTGAATTCGACAACCGTCCCGTCCAGTGGGCGATTGGGATCAGCCAGCTCTGGCGCCGGAGTGTGCGTTGGCCCCAGGATGAAGTTGCCGTTCTGATTCGGGTCGGGAACCGCTCCGTCGGGTAGCTCCGTCGCCGCCACGTAGCCCGGCGTACGCGGATCGCGCGCTGGTGGAAGCGGCCGCGCAGGCCGCGCCGCTGCTTGTCCGAAGCTAGTCTCGCTCGGCACCAACGGAGTCACGACAACAAAGCATGCGAAAACAAGGGGGAAAATCCAGCCGGAAATTTTCATCCAGCCATTATGCGCGAACGGCTCAACCCAGCGAAAGACCGATGCTCTTTTAGTCGCTTCGAGTGATTGGTAGCATCGTCTGAGCGCCGATACTGAGTTCGTCGCCGGCTCCATAAACGTCACGGATCGTCGCCACAAGAGTCGCCCAGCCATCTGCCGCGTTCCAACTGCTCAGCATGTGAGTCTCGCTCAAGTAAAGACCAATGCTTGGAAATCTTACGAGTTTGCCCGGTGAATATGGTTTCCTCGCCTTACCGTCGTTGACCTCAGGTTTTTTAAGTGGCTCCAGCTTCAATTTGCGGCACAGGGTGCCATAAAGATCGCCGACTGTATTTATTCCATCGAGATCCGAATCTAGGAAATGGATCGGGAAAAGCCTCTCGAATCGCACAAAAAGGGTCGACAAATTGTTCCGGACCTTCGTTCCCCGTCTCGCCTTAGCATCGCGATTCGTCTTCCACTCCGAGTGGCGCTCAAGAAGGGCAATGAAGCGCGAAGCTTGCTCCTCGTTCATGCGGACCCGCTTGCATTTCCTTAGCAGGTCCTTCCACATATAACCGGAGCGAAAGAAATATGGGCGTACCTCAAGAAAGCAGAGCGCCGCTTCTACCGTGTGAAATTCACCTACCTTCAACCGGTCCATAAAGCTGCTGTCCCAACCGCCAGGGATGCAGAGTTGTGCATAGCGGTCGTGGAACTCCCGGCAAGCGCCGGACCATTCTTCGCGAGAGTTCTCGGCGGTTGATGTCCCGGAGAAAGTCTCGTGTACCCGCCGGTGAAGGCGGTTGATCTCGGCCGCGTTTTCAATCATCTGTGCGCGCAGGCTCTCGCGTTCGGATTCGTACCGCTTTTCGCGTTTAGACATGACGGGCGATTGGTTGCACCTTCACGATACAGCACCTCCGAGATTGGCGAGCATACGCTGCCTGAAGTGCCTCGTGCATAATCAAATCAGCATGGCTTCCCTTTGGAACCCCGAGAGCTGGTCCCAGCGGCTGGCAGAGATTGAAGCGCAGTCCGGCGACCTGAAAGAGGCGCCTCTGCGCCGCGACGTGCGCTCGCTGGGCACACTCCTTGGCACGGTGCTGCGCGAGCAGGCCGGCAGCGAGGCCTTCGAGCAGGTCGAGGCTTTGCGCCAGGGCACCATCCGCCGCCGTGACGCGGAGCTCCGCGGCCAGGCCGGAGAGGCCGCGCGTCACGCCGTCGCCGCTCTCGATCTGGTGCACTCACTTCCCGTAGAGCGCGCCATCTTGCTCACGCGTGCCTTCGCCTTCTACTTCGAGCTCATCAATTTGGCGGAAACGAATCATCGCAAGCGCCGCCGCGTTGCCCTGCGCCTGAGCGGACAGGCCGGCCGCCAGCGCGGTTCGCTTGCAGGCACGCTCTCGGAGATGCGCCGCGTGGGCATTGGCGCGGAAGAGGCTCTGAACTGGCTGCGCCGTGTGCTCATCGTGCCGGTCTTCACGGCTCATCCTACTGAAGCCGCGCGCCGCACCGTCATGTTCAAGCGCCGCCGCATCGGCGAGTTTCTCGAGGCGCTCGACCGCATCCCCATCCCCGGGCTGGATCTTGCCCGGCTCGAAGAACTGGTTTTGGCTGAAATCACTGGCCTGTGGCAGACCGACGAAGTGCGCTCGCGCCGGCCCACCGTCTACGACGAGATCAAGATGGGCCTCGACTACTATGACGTTTCGATCTTCGAGACTCTGCCCGGGCTCTATCGCGAGATCTCCGCGGCCCTCGGCGCAGCCTATGGCCTCGAAATCGAGCCCCACGAGCTGCCCCTGGTTCTGCACTTCGGCTCTTGGATCGGCGGCGACCGCGACGGCAATCCCTTTGTGACGCCTGAGGTCACGCGCGCCGCGCTGCAACTGGCCCGCGGCCATCTGCTGCTCTACTACCAGCGCCGGCTCGACCGCATCATCGACCTACTCACCTCGAGCGCCCAGCAGCGGCCCGCGAGCGATGCGCTAATGAAGCGGCTCCGCGTGTATGTGTCCCTGGTGCACACGCCTGAAGCGCAGGTCTTCGGTTCGCAATATGAATTCGAGTACTACCGCCGCTTTGTGATCTGCCTCAAGGCGCGCATCCAGCGCACGCTGGAGGAGACGGGCGAAGCGCACGCGGCTGCCGGCAGCATGCTGCCCGTCACGCCTTACACGCTGGCGAGCCGTAACGATAAGCTCACACAGGCGCTGCCTGCCTACTGCTCGGTCCAGGATTTTGTTGAAGATCTCGAAACGCTGCGCGCGTCTCTGGCCGCGAATGGCGGCATCCGCATCGCCCGTACGCTCATCGATCCGCTCGTCCTGCAGGTGCGTACCTTCGGTCTGCATCTGCATACGCTCGATATCCGCCAGCATGCCCGCGTTCATGCTGCCGCTTTGCAGGAGGCGATCAGCGATACCATTGCGCCGACGCTGGCCAGCGGGCTCTCCGCACAAACCGCGAGCGTGCTTGAAACCTTCCGCGTCGTCGCCGAAATCAAGCGGGGATGTTCGCCTGAAGCCATTCGCCAGTATGTCATCAGCGGCGCATCGTCGGTTGAAGATGTGTTGGCCGTGATCCGCCTGGCGCGGCTGGGCGGCGTTGCCGTCGAAGGCGCAGAAGAAGGCCCCGATCCGGGCCTCATGCCTGTGCCTCTCTTCGAGTCCATCGAAGATCTGCGCAACGCGCCTGCCATCTGCCGCGAACTCTGGAGTCGTCCTGATTACCGCAAACTTCTCGCCAGCTGGGGCGATTGGCAGGAGATCATGCTCGGCTACTCCGACTCGAACAAGGACGGCGGCATGCTCACCTCCACGTGGGAGATCTTCCGCGCGCATCGCGATCTACATGTGGCCGCGCGCGAGGCGGGCATCCGGTTGCGCCTCTTCCATGGCCGTGGCGGCACAGTGGGCCGCGGTGGTGGACCCACGCATCGCGCCATCTTTGCGCAGCCCTTCGACTCCTTCGACGGCCAGTTGCGCATCACCGAGCAGGGCGAAGTGCTCAACTTCAAATACGCCGACGAGGTGCTGGCCGAGCGCAACCTCGAACTCATGATCGCCGCTTCATTAGACGCTTTGGCCCGGCCCAACGCGCGCGACCCCGAGGGCCACTTCACCGGCGTGCTCAAGCCGGAATGGGAGGCAGCGTTCGACACGCTTTCGAGCCTGGCCTACGGCTTTTATCGCGAGCACATCCTCGAAGATCCGGGCGTTATCACCTACTTCGAGCAGTCGACGCCCGTGGGCGAGCTTGAAAACGCCAAGATCGGCTCGCGCCCCGCGCGCCGCAACAATTCGCCAAAGCTCTCGGATCTCCGCGCCATCCCGTGGGTCTTCGGCTGGACGCAGTCGCGGCTACTGGTGCCCGCGTGGTTCGGCGTGGGCTATGCCATCGATCGCTATCTTTCGGAGTCCGGCGCGCCCTCCGAAACGAATCCCACCCAAACCAAACCCGCCCAATCCAAAATCGATCTGCTGCAAACCATGGCCAGAGAGTTTCCGCTCTTCATCGACCTGCTGCGTAACGTGGAAATGGCGCTGGGCAAAGCCGACCTCGGCACCGCGCGCCTCTACTCCTCGCTGGTCAAGGACGAGCAGCTCCGCGAGCGCATCTACGACCTGTTCGAGGCCGAGTTCCATCGCACCGTGCGCGGCCTGCTCGCCGTGCTGCGCCAGAAGGAGCTGCTTGAAACCAACCAGGTTCTCGCTCAATCCATCAAGCTGCGCAACCCTTACGTCGATCCCATGCATTTGATCCAAGTCGACATGCTGCGCCGCAAGCGCCAGGGTGAAGACACGCCCGAAGTGAACCGCGTCATCGCCGCCACCATCAACGGCATCGCCGCAGGCTTGCGCAACACCGGATGAACCAGCAGAATTCGTTGCCGAAACATAGGACCGATCACGCCCCTTGCCATCGCCGGGCCGTTGGGTCTACGCTATTTGTATGCATCGATGTCGCTAACACCGTCCTGGTGCCAGCTCCGATGCTCAAGTGCGCCTGAAGCGCGCTCGATTTTTTCCTCCGATAAGCTGCACCAATCCCCAAAATTTTGACAGGTCCGGGCGCGTGGCCCGGGAAAAAGGAGATCATCATGGCGCGCATTGCCGCGAATGTTACTGAATTGATCGGCCGCACTCCGTTGGTGCGGTTGAACCGTGTGGCAGCCGGACTTCCGGCTACCGTCGCCGTCAAGCTGGAAAGCCAGAACCCCGCGTCGAGCGTCAAGGACCGCATCGGACTTGCCATGATCGAGGCCGCCGAGAAGGCCGGCAAGATCACCCCCGGCAAAACCGTGCTCATCGAGCCCACCAGCGGCAACACCGGCATCGCGCTGGCGTTTGTGGCCGCGGTCAAGGGCTACCGGCTCATCCTCACCATGCCCGAGACCATGAGCCTGGAGCGCCGCGTGACCCTGCTCGCTTACGGCGCGGAAATTGTGCTTACCCCCGGTCCCAATGGCATGAAGGGCGCTATCGCCAAAGCCAACGAAGTCCTGGAAAAGACGCCCAACGGCTACATCCTCCAACAGTTCGACAACCCCGCCAACCCAGCCATCCATCTGGCCACCACCGGCCCAGAGATCTGGGACGACACGGATGGTGCAGTCGACATCCTCATCTCCGGCATAGGCACCGGCGGAACCCTCACCGGCGTATCGAACTTCATCAAGCCCAAGAAAGCGTCGTTCAAGGCCATCGCCGTCGAACCCACGGACAGTCCTGTGCTCTCCGGCGGCAAGCCCGGCCCGCACAAGATCCAGGGCATCGGCGCGGGCTTTGTGCCGAGCATTCTCGACACCAAGCTCATCGACGAGATCGTTCAGATCTCTAACGATGAAGCGGTTGAGACGGCGCGGCGGCTGGCCAAGGAAGAAGGCCTTTTTGTGGGCATCAGCTCCGGCGCTGCGGCCGCCGCGGCTCTCAAAGTGGCAGCGCGGCCTGAGAATAAGGGTAAGCTGATCGTGGTTGTCCTACCCGATTTCGGCGAGCGCTATCTGTCGAGCATTCTCTTCGAGCCGCTGCGCCAGCAAGCGCTGGCCCTGCAGCCCGAGCCGATTGCGGTGCCGGCGTAAAAAGCAGGGAGCAGGCAGTAGGGAATAGGGAGTAGAAAACGGAGTAAAAATCCGGTTCGCTTGCTACTCCCTATTGGCTACTCCCTATTCCCTGTTTCCCTATGTCCCTGCTTTATCGCATGCACGACGACATTCGCTCCATCATGGAGCGCGATCCGGCTGCGCGCACGCGTCTTGAAGTGCTGCTCTGCTATCCCGGCCTATGGGCGGTGTGGATCCACCGTCTCTCGCACTGGCTATGGCGTGGCAACTTGCGTCTACTCGCGCGCGTTCTCTCGCAGGTGGCGCGTTTCTATACCGGCGTCGACATTCACCCCGGCGCGCTCATCGGTGCGAGGCTCTTCATCGATCACGCCACGGGAGTCGTCATCGGCGAAACCGCCATCGTGGGCAGCGACGTGACCATATATCAAGGCGTCACTCTCGGCGGCACCGGCAAGCAGCATGGCAAGCGCCACCCTACTATTTGCGACAACGTTTTTATAGGCAACAACGCCAACATCCTCGGCAACGTGACCGTAGGCGAGAATTCGCGCGTCGGCGCAGGCTCCGTGGTTCTCTCCGACGTGCCGCCGAATTCCACTGTGGTCGGCGTTCCCGCGCATATCGTTTATCACAACGGCCAGCGCGTGCTCATCACCGATCCGCATGAGATTAAGGATCCGCTCTCTGATGCCCTTATTGCACTCTCGGTCCGCGTGGACGAACTGGAAGAGCGTCTCGGCGCCCGCGATCGCTGGGCCAAGCCCTTCGCCGATGAAGAGGCCGAGCGCGCCGCCTATAGTGCGGAGCTGGAACGCCTGCGCGTCTATGTTTCGATGGGCGAAGGCATATGAGCCAGTACTGGGAAGGCGTCGAAGGTGCGCCCGCGAGTGTTCGCCAACCTTCCGCCAACCCATCTGTTTCAGAGCCCGCGGACCCGCCGGGCTACTTCCTCACCACAAAGCGCCTGGGCTTCCGCTGCTGGACTGCCCGCGACGAGGATCTCGCAATCGATCTCTGGTGCAATCCGCAGGTGACGGCGCTGATCGGCGGCCCATGGACGCGCGATGTAGCACTCAAACGGCTCGCCCAGGAGATCGAACAACAAAATCAATACGGAATGCAATACTGGTCGGTCTTTCTCGTCGCCGATGGCCGTCACGCGGGCTGCGCAGGTATACGCCCTTACGAGGCCGGTAAAGCCAGCTATGAAATGGGAGTCCACTTGCTCCCGGAGTTCTGGGGGCGGGGAATCGCGCGTGAAGCGGCCGAAGCCATCATCCCCAGGGCATTCGGTCCGCTAGGCGCCACGGCAATCGTTGCCGGGCATCACCCGCAAAACGTCGCGTCGGGCCGCCTGCTGATCAAGCTTGGTTTCGCGTACCAGGGCGACAAACTCTACATCCCCACTGGCCTCATGCACCCCATGTATTTGCTTCGCAGGGAACAGGCCGCGTCCGGATAGCACACGTCGCCAATGCGCCAGTCATTACTTTGGTAGTTGGCTGACGTCCCACCCACCGCCAAGGGCGCGCACCAGGCTCACGCTGGCTGCGAACTGACGGCTTTCGATGTTGATAGCCGTCACCTGGTCCTGCAAAAGCGTCTGCTCGGCGGTCAGGACCTCGAGATAGCTGGTGACGCCGCCTTTGTAACGGCCGTTCGCTAAGTCAAAAGAGTGCCGCGCCGAATCCACCGCGCGCTGCTCCACCAGGGTTTCCTGCTCGAGAATGCGCAGGCCGGCGAGCTGGTCTTCCACGTCTTCGAAAGCCCCAAAGATCGTGTTGCGATAACCGTCCGCCTGGGCTTCGTAGTTGTGGCGCGCGGCATCCGTGAGAGCGTGGCGCTGCCCGGCATCGAACAGGAGCTCCGCGGCCTGCCCGCCGAGCGTCCACATCGTGCTCGGTCCCTGAATCCACGTGCCCGGATTCGTACTTTGAAAGCCGCCGGTGGCATTGAGCGTGATGGTGGGATAGAAGGCGCTGACCTGGATGCCGATCTGCGCGTTGGCCGCGGCGGCCAGCCGTTCCTGCGCGGCAATGTCGGGCCGGCGCTCGAGCAATTGCGACGGCAGTCCGAGCGGAACCTTCGGCAGCGTGAGATCGAGTGGTGATGAAGGGATGCTGAAGCCGGAAAGATCGTAGTTGGCGATGGTCCCGATGGCGTGTTCGAACTGTGCGCGCGCCACGCCCAGATCGACAAGCTGCGCGCGGACCGTCTCGAGCTGGGTCTGCGCCTGCGCTACATCGACTGCTGTCGCCACGCCGCCCGAAAAACGCCGCTGGGTCAGGTCAAGCTGGCGTTCGAGGTCCGCGACCGTTGTCGTCAGCAGCTTGATCTCGGCGTCGATCCCGCGCAGGGCAAAGTAGTCGGCCGCGAGCTCCGCGTGCAAGGTCAGGTCGACGCTTGCGGCTTCGGCTGCGCTGGCCTGCGCGTTGGCTCTGACCTGCTCCACCGTGCGCCGGACGCGGCCCCAGAAATCCGGCTCCCAACTGGCTTGCCCCGCAATGGTCAGGTCTGCGTAGGTGGTTGCATTGGCCTTATTCCATAGCGGTTGATTAGCTGAATACTTTTGGCCCTGGGATGTCACGTCCACTGAGAGCGTGGGATAGAGGTTGGCGCGCGCTGCGATCACCTGGTCCCGCGCGGCGAGATAGGTTTCGAGCGCCTGCTTGAGCTGCACGTTGTTGGTCGCAATGCGCTCTTCGAGCTGGTTGAGTTGCGGATCCTGGTAGATCTCCCACCACTTGCCCTTCAACATGCCGTCGGAGGGATTGGCCGGTTGCCATGCACCGCCGGAGGGATTCGCAGGAGGCGTCACCGTCGATGCGCCCGCTTCCTTGTACACCGCCGGCGCATCGTAGCCGGGGCGATGATAGTCGGGACCAACGGGTTTGCAACCGGTGAAGAGAAGCAGGGAGCAAGTCACCCCAGCGAGCAAAGACCGCTCCCGGGGGACCTCGGCAGGGAGCAAGAGCGCGAAGGCGCGAGTTAGCCTGCGCAGTTCTCCCGTCCACTTTGCCGGCGATTTTGTGAGCCGACGCGCCATTGCTACTTGCTCCCCGCGGAAGTGGGTGTGCGTCCGGGCTGCACCACGGTCACCTTCTCGCCATCGATCAGCGAGTCAGGCGGATCCTGGATAATCTGGTCACCCTGGTTCAAGCCGTTGACGATCTGCACTGTGGCTCCATCGTCTTCGCCGATCACCACCTGCACCAGCCGCGCCGTCTCGCCATTCACTACCGTACCTACCTGCATGCCGTCGCGCCGAAAGATCAGGGCTGGGGTGGGCACAATAAAGGTGCGGTTGACGTTCGGCGTTTTGAAGTGAACTTGCGCCAGTGCCCCGGGCATCAGCTCGCCGGAGCGGTTGTTCACGTCGATTTCGGTTAACAGGGTGCGGCTCGAGGGATCGATGGCGTCGGCCGTGCGCACCAGCGTACCAACGTAAGTCTTTCCCGGATGTTCGGGAAAGGTGAGGTCGATCTTCCTGCCGCGCGCGAGCGTCTGCGCGTAAAGTTGCGGCACATTCGCATACACGCGCAGTGTGTCTATCGCCTGCATGTGAAAGAGCTCAGTGCCGGCGCCCTGGTTGATCAACTGGCCGGTGTCCACCGTGCGCGCGGTCACCACGCCCTCAAACGGCGCATAGACCTTCTCAAACGCCTGCATTTCTTTCAGCCGCTGCACGTTGGCTTGAGCGGACTTGACTGTGGAGGCAGTGGCGGCAGCCTGCGTGTTGAAAGTGTCGGTGTCGATCTGCGATACGGCATCGGATTTGACCAGCCCCGAGTAGCGCTCGGCCTGCACTTTTGCGTTGCCGGCGTTGGTTTCGGCGGTGGCCAGGTCGGCTTCGGCCTGCATCACTTGCCGGTCGAGCTCGGGCGTGTCGATGGTTGCCAGCAAGGCGCCTTTCTTCACGTGTGCGCCGATGTCGTAGTACCAGTGAACCAGGTAACCGTCGGTGCGCGCGTAGATCGGCGAGTCGGTATAGGCAGTCACATTGCCCGGCAGCACGAAAGTGTCCACGGGGGCGCCGGGCTGTGCCGGAGCCACGTTTACCGTCGGTGCGGCCAGCTCGTAAGTGCGCTGGGCGAGAACCGAGTGGGCGTGCAGGCGGTCGAGAATGCCAATGGCCGCGAGCACAACCAGGATCAGCAGAACCACGCCTGCACCCGTGAGGACTTTGCGCGGCGAGGTGGGCTTTTGTCCGGCGGCGGCCTTGTAGCCGTCCATACCGTGTTGGGGTCCCTGTTGAGGATTCGGATTGTATTGTTGGTTCATAGGCAACTACTCCAGGGTCTCGTCGAATTCATCGAATTCAATGGAAGAGCGGCCGGCGGAAGCGGCGCGCGTTTTACGCCTGTGCTCAAGATGGCCGTGGATGAAGGAGAAGAATACGGGCACAAAAAATAATGTGGCGCCCGTAGCCAGCAGCAGGCCGCCAATCACCGCTCGGCCGAGTGGCGCATTCTGCTCGCCGCCTTCGCCAAGACCGAGGGACATAGGAACCATGCCGATGATCATGGCGAGCGCGGTCATGATCACCGGACGCAAGCGGACAAAACCCGCGTTCAGGGCCGCCTGGCGCGCATCGCCCACCAGGATTTCCAGTTGTTCGCGCGCAAAGCTCACCACCAGGATGGAGTTGGCTGTGGCCACGCCCATGCACATGATGGCGCCGGTGAGAGCCGGCACACTGAGGTGCGTATTCGTCAGGAACAGAAACCATGTGATTCCGGCCAGCGCCGCAGGCAGCGCCGCGATGATAAGAAACGGATCGAGCCAGGATTGAAAGTTGACCACGACGAGCAGATAAACCAGCAGGATCGAGAACGCGAGGCCGGTCAACAGGCCGATATAGGACCGGTACATGGTTTCGCTTTGCCCGCGCAGGTTGAACCGCGAGCCTTTGGGCAGCTCCTTCTGGTGGTTGGCGACGATCTTTTCCATGGCGCGGGTTACGCTGCCCAGGTCTGTGCCTTCCACGTTGGTGTAAATGTCGATGACCGGCTGAATGTTGTAATGGCTCACCAGACCTTGCTCGGCCCCGGGGACAACTGCGGCCAGATTGCCAAGCACCTGCGTGGGCACGGGAGCCCCGGGCGCGGCCGTGGGTGCTGCTCCCGGCGCCGCCGAAGCATCCGATCCCGGAGCTACTGTAGAGGGCGCTATGCCAGTTGTGCGGATCGAGCCGCTCCCCGTGATGGGCAGGCTCTCGAGTTGCGCCATTGTGTCCATGCGATATTGCGGCGACTGAATCGCGATGCTATACGAAACGCCGTTATGCGGATCGAGATAGAAGCTCGGGCTAGTCTGGAAGCTGCCGCTCAACGCCACAAGCAGGCTCTGCGCCACGTTTTGCTGCGTCAATCCGGTTGAAGCGGCGCGCGTGCGGTCCACGTTCACCGTGAAGTTCGGATAGTTGAACGGCTGCTGGATGCGCGAGTCGACGGCGCCCGGTACGTAACGCACCTCGTTCAGCATGTGCTCGGCGAGTGCGCGATTGGCGTAGAGATTGGGCCCCACGATCTGAATATCGATGGGCGCGGCCAGGCCAAAGTTGAGGATTTGCGTCACGATGTCGACGGGCACAGTGTAGAACGTCACGCCGGGATAATCGCGGGCCAACTCGCCGCGCAGGCGCTCCACGTATGCCTCGGTGGAATGATGGTGCGGCGTCAGCTGCACCTGGATGTCTGCGTCGGAGGGGCCTACGGGCGCAGAAACGGAGTAGGAAAGATTCAGCGACGAGTAAGGCAGGCCGATGTTGTCGAGGATCGTGTTCAATTCTCCGGGCGGAATCTCCTGCCGTATGGTCTGCTCCACGTGATCGCAAAGCGCGGCCGTCTCTTCAATGCGCGTACCGGTGTGGGCGCGGACGTGAATCGTGAACTGGCCGGAGTCGACGGATGGGAAAAAGTCCTGACCAAGCCATGGCCCGATTAGTCCGACTGAAGCCAGCGTGAAAACCAGAAAACCTCCGATGAGCCATCCGGGATGGTCGACGCACACCACGAGCAGATTCATGTAGCCGTGGCGCATCCTTTCAAAGCGCTCCTCGAAGGCGAGCTGAAACCGCACCAGCGGATTGCGGCTGGAGTGTTTGCGCTGGACTTCGGCGTCGTCGTGTTCCTTCAGCAGGTAGCGCGCCATGGTGGGCACCACGGTGCGCGAAAGCAGGTAGCTGGCCAGCATGGCGAAGACCACTGCTTCTGCCAGAGGCACAAAAAGGTAGCGCGCCACGCCGCTCAACAGGAACATGGGCACGAACACGATGCAGATGGCGAGCGTGGAAACCAGGGCCGGGGTGGCGATCTGCGCCGCGCCGTCGAGAATGGCCTGCTCGATCTCCTTGCCGGATTCCAGGTTGCGATTGATGTTTTCGATTTCGACCGTGGCGTCGTCCACTAGAATGCCCACGGCCAGTGCCAGTCCGCCCAGGGTCATGATGTTGATGGTCTGGTGCAGCGCGTAGAGCACGCACAGTGAACACAGAATGGAGAGCGGAATCGATACCGCGATGATGAGCGTGGACCGCCAGCTGCCCAGGAAGACCAGGATCATGATCGCCGTGAGGCAGGCCGCGATGAGCGCCTCGTGAATCACGCCCTCAATGGAATTACGCACGAAGATCGACTGATCGGAGACGGGGACGATCTTCAGCTGCGGCGGCAACTGGCCCCGCAGGCTGGGGCTGTTGACGATCTGGCGCACTCCCTTAATAATGTCCAGCGTGGAAGACGAGCCGATCTTCATGATGTTCATCATGATCGCCCGCTTACCATCCACGCGGACGATGTTGGTCTGCGGGGGATTGCCGTCGCGCACGTGCGCCACGTCGCGGATATAAACCACGGCGCCGTTCACGGTTTTCACGGGCAGGTCGTTCAGCGCGCCTAACAGCGAGGGCGCGGAGTTGGTTTCCACCTCGTATTCGAAGCGGTCGAGCTTCATCGTCCCCGACGGCGCGATGAGGTTTTGCGCTGCAATGGCAGTGACCACGTCGGAGGGCGAAAGGCCGCGCGCCTGCAATGCGTCCAGATCCAGGTCCACCTGAATCTGGCGCATCTTGCCGCCATAGGGAAAGGGCGACTGCGCGCCCTCGACGGTCGCCAATTGAACGCGGATGGTATTCGTAGCCAGATCGTTCAACTGCTGCTCGTTCAAGCCAGGGCCGGAGAGTCCCAGTTGCAGCACAGGCACGCTTGACGCGTTGTATTGAATGATGAAGGGCGGGGTAGTGCCCGGAGGCAGTGAGCGCAGTTGCACCTGGCTGATGGCCGTAATTTCAGCTACTGCCTCGCCAATATTCACGCCGGGATGAAAAAAGACCTTGATGAGCCCGACGCCCACCAGCGATTGCGACTCGATGTGGTCGATGTCGTTGACCGTCGTAGTCATGCCCCGCTCGGCATTGGTTACGATGCGGTCAGCGATCTGATCGGCCGACAATCCGGTGTAGTTCCACACCACCGTCACCACCGGGATGTCGATGTTGGGAAAGATGTCCGTGGGCATCGATTCGATGCTGAAGACGCCAAGGATCAAGATCAGCAGGGCAAAGACGGCAAAGGTGTAAGGCCGCCTCAGCGCAAGCCGGACAATCCACATCATAGGGCTGGTTTCTGCTCCTCGGCCGGCGTTCTCTTTAGATCCGCAACCGAACCGCGCTCGCTCCTGCCGGATGCAGGGTCAAGCGCAGCCGCTGTCCGGTTCGCGCCGACTTCTCGCGCTTCCGGCCGGACCGTGCTTGTGCGCAGCCCAGCCACAGTGTCACTTGAATAAGAATATGGTAGCTGAAACAAATGACAATGACGGTGGGCACAAGCACGCTTACCGCGCCTTGCTTCCCTATTAAAGATGGCCGGGTAAGCTAAAAGATTCGGCTTTCCCGGGCCGTGCCGCTGCCCGCTGGGCTTGGCTCAGCCATCGATCCGGCACAAGGCCTGATTCGCGTTGCCAGAGTGCCATGAGCCGCTGCGGCGCGTCTAAGGGGACATATTGCCAGGAGGGATGCACAGCAGCCGCAACCCGTCTGAGTCCGGTAGACTGGGAAATGGATTCCAACGAGGGATTCGGCCCTGCTTTCGGCGCCTGGCGCGGTAGGGATTTTGTGGGAAGGATACGGTTCAAAAGCTGCTTGCCGGCCCCCGGTGCTTTTGCCTCCGCGACCAGGACCTGTCGAAGGACCTGTCGGCGGGGCGCGAAGTTTGGGCCGAGTGGCTGCGGTCTTGTAGAATCGATCTTTCCTAAAGGTAAGACCAGATTTTCAGCAATGAGGGTGTGCAAATTCTTCCTGTGAAGCAGAACAATGGTACGAAAGAGTATTTGTGCTCGCCGCAGGGCTCAAACCCGGTGAAGATCAAGCACACTTCCATCTCTCGCGTCGGCTGGTTTGCGCGACGCGTTGCGCGCTTTGCCGTCATTCTGATTCTGGCGTCTACCGCCGGCGCGGCCCTGGCCCAGACCCCGACAGCGGACACCATCGACCAGGTCAGGGTAATCGGCAATCGGCGCATCCCCAAGGAAACCATCCTGGCCCGGATGTTCACCCATCCCGGCGATCCCTACGATCCCATCTCTATCGAGCGCGACTTCCATTCGCTTTGGAACACGGGCTATTTCGAGAATCTGCGCATCGAACGCGAGGACTCCGAAAAAGGCGTCATTCTTAACGTCTTTGTCACTGAGAAGCCAAGCATCCGCGAGATCAATTACAAGGGCTTGAACAGCGTCTCGCAGTCAGATGTGCTCGACCGCTTCAAAAAAGAGAAGGTCGGCCTCTCGGTCGAAAGCCAGTACGATCCCACCAAGATCAAGCTGGCCGAAGCTTCCATCAAGCGGCTGCTCGCCGAGCATGGCCACCAGTTCGCCACTATCAAGACTGACGTCAAAACCATTCCTCCAGCCTCGGTGCAGGTGAACTTCAATATCAAGGAAGGCCCTGTGGTGAAGGTAGGCAAGATCGAGTTCGCGGGCAATCGACACCTCAGCGGGCTTGAACTGCGCCGGTCCATGAAGAACCTGAAGCCCATCGGCATTCCCTACTCCATCATCTTTGAGGATCTCTTCTCCCAGACCTACGACTCCACGAAGCTCGAGGAAGACACCGAGCGCGTGCGCCAGGCCTACCGCGACAAGGGTTACGCCAACGCTGCCGTCGAGGAGCCGAAGACGCAGATCCGCGACGAAGGCGGCCTGAACTGGTTCACCTTCCGGCCGAGCAAGGGCAAGCGCATCGACATTCAGATGACCATTGAAGAAGGCGGCCGCTACCGGCTGGGCTCCATCACCTTCACCGGCAATAAGCAGATCACGAATATCAAGGCCCTGCGCTCCACCTTCGCCATCAAGGACGGCGACTGGTTCAACGCCACGGCCGTCGCCAAGGGACTCGACAACCTGAAGAAGGCTTACGGAAGCCTGGGTTACATTAACTTTGGCGCGGTGCCCAAGCTGACCACTGACGAAGAAAAGAAGACCGTGTCCATGAATATCGACATCGACGAGGGCAAGCAATTCTTTGTCTCGCGCATCGAGTTTCAGGGCAACACCATCACCCGCGATCGCGTCATCCGCCGCGAGTTGATGCTCGACGAGGGTTCGGTCTACAACTCGCAGCTCTGGGAGTACAGCCTGCTGCGCCTCAACCAGTTGGAATACTTCGATCCGCTCAAGGTCGATCAGGACTCCGAAGCGCATCAGGATCCCGATGCCGGCACCGTCGACCTGCTCCTCAAGGTAAAGGAGAAGGGCAAGAACTCGATCGGCATGAATGGCGGCGTCAGCGGCTATTCCGGCGCATTCCTCGGCGTGAACTACCAGACCAACAACTTCTTGGGATTGGGCGAAACCCTGAGCCTGCAGGCCAATCTGGGCTCGATCAGCCGTACCTTCCTCTTCGGCTTCACCCAGCCGTATGTCCGCAACCGCCCAATCAATTTGGGCTTCCAGGTCTTCAACAACAAGCAGGATTACAACGCGCAGAAGAACTACCAGACCACCACTGGCGCGTCGTTGAATCTGTCCACCGCCGAGAAGTCGCTCACGCAGAACTACAACGTCGGGTCCGACGGCTTCAATTTCTCCGTCAGTTACCCGCTCAAGCGGCACGCCTTCCAGCGCGTGGGCGTCACGTATTCGTGGACGAAATCGTCCATCACGGCTTTTAGCACGGCTTCGCAAACCTTCTTCCAGACCATCGCTTTTCGCTCTGGAGTGCAGGGCTCGAACCCTCTGGCCGGCATTATCAACAGCTCCGTCGGCCTCAGTTACTCCTACAACACGGTTTCGAACCCGCTGAAGCCGCACGACGGCAAGGAGTACACCGCTTACCTGCAGCTTGCGGGCCTGTGGGGCGACGTGCGCTATGTCAATACGGCCGTTGCTTACAAGCGCTTCATCCCCATGCACTACCTGATCGCGACGAACTCGGGACGCAACACTCTGGGCATTCGCATGCAGTTGGGTTACATCCAGGGCATCTCGGGCGACGTGGCGCCGCCCAACAACCGCTTCTTCAACGGCGGCGAGATGGATCTGCGGGGCTTCGACGTGCGTAGCACCACGCCCTACGGCTACGTGCCCACCCGCGTCAATTTCCAGCTCACAAATCCTGACGGCAGCTGCGTGCCGCGCGACGTGAACAACCCGCAAGACAACCAGTGCATTCAGGTGCCGCTACCTGTCTACGGCATCGCCTCCGTCGGCGGCGACTCCATGATGACCACCAACCTCGAGTACCGCATTCCCGTCGTCGGGCCCTTCACGTTTGCGTTCTTCGACGACTTCGGCATCGATGCGGCGGTCAACCATGGACAGTTGAGGCAAAGCCCCGAAGGCTTTGCTTCCCTCACCGCGCCACTTTACGGCTGCCCGGTCTTCAACAACGGCGCCTGCGAGGGCGGCATTCCAGGCTCGCAGGTCGGCTTCAAGCAAGACATTCACCCGGTGCCCGGCACTAACTTCGTGCCCCGCATGTCCACCGGGGCGGAGCTCTCGGTGGTGATGCCCATCATCAACGCGCCATTCAGGCTCTTCTACGCCTATAACCCGCTTCGCCTCTACGAGCGGCCGTTCTGCCCTACCGAGCTTACCGGTGGGACCACCGGCCAGTTCAGCTGCAACACCAAGCTGATTACCCCCGACATGTTCCCCAACGCCAGTTCGAGTTGCAACGGCTCCGCCAACAACGCGGGAACCTACACCTACTGCGAAGCTATCGAATCTTACGGGCAGCAATACATCTTCCGCGAGCCGCGCAAAACCTTCCGCCTGACAGTCTCGACGACGTTCTAAAAATCAGATTGCAGGGACCAGGTTTCAGCCAACGGGCTGCTCTTCGTGAGCGGCCCGTTTCGTTCCCGGCACAAGGTCTCAGAGTTCGCTGAAAGAATGTGTCATTTAGCACGAAGTGTCAGGGCACGACCGGGAACCCACACAATGTGTGGGGCGCGTGCCGATGAAGCCCAAAATCCGTTCGGAGCTTTAGCCCCTGCAGGGCGCTTTCGGGAGCAGCCCTTCTTATTACCAGCGCAACATTTCTTTGCAAAGAGGACCGCAAACCGCTTGACGCCCAAACCTGCCGGCGGCAAACTGGCGTGCATGCAAACCCTTGGACTTTCTGGTGAGAGCAAACGCTCCGACGGTTGGCTGAAGAGCATCTTCTGGCCCACCGTCGAGAATGCCTGGGACGTGAATTACCTGGGCCAGCAGGGCTTCTGGATTTGTCTCGTGATCGGTCTGCTGCGGGCGCTGGTCGGCGTGTTTTCCGGCAATCCTCTTTTGCTTGTCGTTTACCTGGTCATGGCGCTGGTCTTCCTGCTTGGCGGCATGGGCGTTCGCGAGGCCAGCTGGCCGGCGGCCGCGATGATGTTCGCCATCTTCTTCAGCGACATCCTCTACACCATGGCTGTTGGCCGCCTTCCGGGAGTGATCTCCATCTTCTTTGCCGGCATTCTGCTGTCGAACGTGCGCGCGGCCTTCCTGGCTTCGGAGTGGAGACCTGTCCGGGAAGATGAGGACAGGCCTACGCGTTTCAACGAAACCTTCTGGGACAGATTCGTCGATCAATGGCCTGCGAAGGCCTGGCCGGTTCTGCAGGTTCCGTTCTTCTCACTTGCGGCGCTGCTGCTCGTGCTGAGCCTGGCAGGCGTTGGAGCTGCGCTTTACCATCGTCTAGGCGCGCTTCCCGGTCCGTTGCATCCTTAGCAGTTCCGCCCACGACCTCACGCATTGCTCCACTGCTATTTCGATACGGCCCGGGGCTCGGAAAAACCGGCTCCTATCGCCGCCATCCCAATAATGTGACCAGGGCCTGGCTTTTTATGCCGCCTCAGTGTGCAAGCGGTTTTCGGCGTCCGCGGGGCAGGCGGTGCTAACAGATCTCGCGATTGCGCCTTGGCAAAGACGTTGAGTACACCCGGCGTATCCTCCACCACGGTCGTTCCGCAGTGGTTGGGAGCACTTAAGCCTTCGCTGCGAACGCGATCCAAAATGACACCCGAGGAATGGCCGTGCGGTGTACACAGTTTGCGCTTTGCCACCCACACTTCAACGAAAGAAAAGTTTTTGAGAGAGTTCGGCAAACTCGCCCGGCCGTACCCATCGGTGACGGCCTCCGCACCCCATAGCCCAAGGCGCAAATCGGCCTCGTCATATCCCGCTACAAACTGCAAATGCACATGCGCCAGGGGCGCCCCGCGTTTGCCGTCAAGAATCTGGATCGTAATCGGTTCGAGGTGTTTTACGGGCAAGCTGTTTTCGCTCTTGCCCACGCGAGCAAGCAGAACCAACGTCGCCACACCGAGCGCCAATGAAAGAATTCGCGCGATCGTCATATACAACAGATCGGCAGATCGGCAGAAATCAGAGATTTTTAAGAATCTGTTTGCAAAATCAGGGAGGAATCGACAAAGGAATATGCGAGCTTAGATTTTTTGTGGAATTTGGGTCGAGCGGCTTGGACTCTTGTTCCCTCGCTCCGGGCCGGGATCCCCAGCGGGCGATTCGTGACCGCTGCAGTGGCTTGTCTCCTGCTGCTCGGGTTTGACGCTCTCTGCCTCGGAACCTATAATCCCCTCTAGTTCCCGGCGATGCCTTGGCGCAGGTGGTTCGAGAATATGCCGCGCGCGATGGAGCCCCGTGAAGGGCCCCAAAGGGCATTCGGAAAGGATGGCCGTGTTGATGGCGTCCGCCAGGGGAACTCCAAGGAGTTATTGATCCGCATGAAGCACGTGTCCTTCTTCGCCCTTTTCCTGGTTTCTGCATCGGCCATGGTGGCCGCCGGCCAAACCGCTGCTGCCCCCAAGCCGCCTGCCGCTGCACCCGCTTCTCCAGCTAAGGTTGCAGTCATCATGTTTCAAGCCGCCGTCATGCAGACCAACGAGTTCCAGCGCGATGCCGCCGACTTGCAGAAGAAATTCGATCCCCGGCGGGTGCATCTCAAGAGCCTGAACGACGAGATCGACAACCTGACCAAGCAACTGCAGGCGCAGGACGCCCAATTGAGCGACGCCGACAAGGTCAGCCGCGCGCGCACCATCGATGAAAAGAAGAAGCAGCTGGACCGCGAAACCCAGGACGCGCAAGGTGATTTCCAGAACGAGATGCAGCAGTCCATCAGCGATGTGGCGCAGAAGGTGGGCGTGCTCATGACCGACTACGCCGAGAAGCACGGTTACACGCTGGTGCTCGATGCCGGAGATCAGCAGGCGCAGACGGTGCTTTATGCTATGCCCTCAACCGACATCACGAAGGAAATCATCGAGGCCTACAACGTGAAATCGGGAATCCCCGCGCCGGCTCCGCAGGCCGCAGGCCAGCCTGACGCGCCCCAGCCGCAGCCGGCTGCGCACTGAGCTAGAAGTCCACAGTTCGTAGTTCCCCATCCGCAGCAGCGGCATCACGATGAAAAAACCGTGAACTATGAAGTGCGGACTGTGAACTTGCTCTACCGCCTATTCCCCATCCCCTAGTCCCTGACCTATAATCCTCGTAGTTCCTGCTGACGTCTCCGTAAACGTCTTTTAGATCCTCGCCTGTCCGGCGCGGACTTCCCGCAGAAAAGCCGGGGTAAAGATGAGCCGTGAGAATGCGTGAGGGGCTCAAGGCTCGTTCCTGCGTCTAATCACGGGAGCCAGACAGGGATTCTGAAGGAGTTTTCGATCCAAATGAAGCGCACTTATGCACTCGTTGTCATGTTGGCCTCAGGGATGGCCCTGAGCGCTGCCGCCCAAACCCAGGCTGCGCCGGCCGCTGCGGCGCCCGCTGCCGTTGCCGCCAGAATCGCGGTCATCCGTTTTCAATTGGCCGTAGGCCAGACCAACGAAGGCCAGCGCGATTTCGCCGATCTCGAAAAGAGGTACGATCCCAAACGGAACGCCCTCAAGACGCTCAGTGACGCGATCGACAGCCTGACCAAGCAGCTGCAGCAGGGTACCAGCCTTTCGGATGCCGAGCGCAACAGCAAGGCCAAGGATCTCGACGAAAAGAAAAAGAAGTTGGATCGCGACTCGGAAGACGCGCGCAATGACTTCCAGCAGGACGTGCAGGATATGTACAACTCCCTGGCCTCGAAGGTGTATGACGTGATGCAGTCCTACGCCGAGCAGCAGGGATTCACGCTTGTCCTCGACATCTCGCAGCAGCAGACGCCGGTGCTGTATTCCGGAAATGGCAGCGACATTACCAAGGCGGTGATCGATGCCTACAACGTGAAGTCGGGCGTCCCTGCCCCGCCAGCCGCTCCTGCTGCGGCACCCGGAGCCCAGACCGCGCCCAAGCCGACCACGCCCAGGCCGACGGCAGCGCACTGAGTTGCAACCGAATCGTTGCAAAGGCCCCGCTTGCCGGGGCCTTTGCTTTGCCGTGATTCCCCTCGGCGGCGGTTTTCTGTGGAAAAAATTGTGGATTTCTTCCGGAAAGCCATGGGGAAAGCCTGGTTTTTTCCCCTTGCCAGCGATTGTCCCCTTCTGATAATCACATTAACTCATTGTTTTTCAACAGTAAACCTGTCAAGCTGCAGTGAGCGTCGCAAAGGCCGCCCGTTTTGGGCGCTTTTGCACGCCGAGGCACCTTTCCACAATCTGGTGTAAAGATTTATTCACAGAGTCCGACTGGGCTTCCTCTATTTCTGCTGCTCTTCGCCCACCCGCAAAACCGCCAGAAACGCCTCCTGGGGAATGTCGACCTTGCCGATCCGCTTCATGCGCTTCTTGCCTTCCTTCTGCTTTTCGAGCAGTTTGCGCTTGCGGCTAATGTCGCCGCCGTAGCACTTGGCCAGCACATTTTTGCGCAGGGGGCTCACGGTTTCGCGAGCCACAACCTTGGCGCCGATCGCCGCCTGGATCGCCACTTCGAATTGCTGTCGCGGGATCAGCTCGCGCATCTTCGAGACCAGGGCGCGGCCGCGCTCATAGGCGTGGTCCTTGTGCACGATGATGGAGAGCGCGTCGACGGGTTCGCCGGCAATCAGAATGTCGAGCTTCACCATCGGCGACTCCCACTCGCCAGCCAGCTGGTAATCGAGCGACGCATAGCCGCGCGAGATCGACTTGAGCCGATCGTAGAAGTCGAGCACGATCTCGTTGAGCGGCAGCTCGTAGCTGAGCAGGACGCGGGTCGGCGTCACATATTCGAAGTTGACTTGCTTGCCGCGTTTTTCTTCGACCAGTTTGAAAATCCCGCCCACGTACTCCTCGTTGGTGAGGATCTTGGCGGCGATCACCGGTTCGCGAATGCTTGCGATGCTCTGCGGTTCGGGCCAGCGCGAAGGGTTGTCGACTTCGATCTCGCTGCCGTCGGTGAGCTTGATGTGGTAACGCACGCTGGGCGCGGTGGTGATCAGATCCAGTTCGTACTCGCGCTCCAGCCGCTCCTGAATGATCTCCATGTGCAGCAGGCCCAGGAAACCGCAGCGGAAACCGAAGCCCAGGGCTACCGAACTCTCAGGCTCGAAGAAGAACGACGAATCGTTGAGACGCAGCTTTTCGAGCGCGTCGCGCAGAAGCGTATGCTCGTGCGAGTCCACGGTGTAGAGCCCCGAGAAGACCATGGGCTTGAGTTCTTCAAAACCGGGTAGCTGCGACGCGGCCGGTTGCGCGTCGTCGGTCACCGTGTCGCCAATTTTGGTGTCGGCTACATTTTTAATCGTGGCCGCAAAGAATCCCACTTCGCCCGCCGAAAGCTGGCCGATCTCCACTGGCTTCGGCATCAGCACGCCCATCGACTCGACATCGAACGATCTTCCATTCGACATGAACCGGATACGCTGCCCCTTGCGCATCGCTCCCTGCATCACGCGCACCAGCACGATGACGCCGCGGTACGCGTCGAACCACGAATCGAAAACCAATGCTTGGAGCGGAGCTTCCGGATTGCCGGTTGGTGGGGGAAGCCGATGCACGATCGCCTCCAGCACCTCGTCCACGCCCTGGCCAGTCTTGGCGCTCACTGGGATGGCGTCGGTCGCATCCAGCCCCACAGCCTTCTCAATCGCCTCTTGCGTGGTCAAGATATCGGCCGACGGCAGATCGATCTTGTTGATCACGGGGATGATTTCAAGGCCGTGATTGATGGCCAGGTAGGCGTTAGCTAGGGTCTGCGCCTCCACGCCCTGAGTGGCGTCCACCACCAGCAGTGCGCCCTCGCACGAGGCCAGTGAGCGCGACACTTCGTAGCTGAAGTCCACGTGTCCCGGAGTGTCAATGAGATTTAATTGATAGGTGTTGCCGTCGCGCGCCTTGTACATCATGCGCACCGCGTGCGCCTTGATGGTGATGCCCCGTTCCCGCTCCAGATCCATGTCGTCCAGAATCTGGGCCTGCATCTCGCGACCCGTCACCGAGCCGGTCAGCTCCAGCAGCCGGTCGCTCAACGTCGACTTGCCGTGGTCGATGTGGGCAATGATCGCGAAATTACGCAGAAAGCGGGCGTCCATGATTTCTTTCAAAATAAAGAGGTTAGCGCGATCGGGCGGGTTCGCCGCGCGGCGTCGTCCAGGTCATAGCTTATCATCAGGCATAGTGCCCAAAGTGATCCCATCAAGGCGGTGCCTGACCGGTTTTTCCATGCGTCGCGCACTCGTTGTGCCAGCCTGCCTCCTGCCCTTGTTTTCTCTCAACGGCTGCACGCCAACGAAAGCTTCCGTTGGGCCCGCGAGCCAGCCTGTGCAGGCCACAGCGCCGCCGGTTCACGCGTCGGCCGCGCCCGATCCCCCTCCGCAGGCGCCGCCCAAACCCACCGCGCAGGAACAACGCGTACACCAGCTCGTTGCACAGGTTGAAGCCGCGTATGCCGCAGGCGACGCCGATTACCACAAGGGAATGCTCGCCGAAGCAAAAGTACAATTTGATCGCGCCGTCGATCTGATGCTTTCGAGCGGCCTCGACATCAAAGCCGACCCCGAGGTCGAGGACGAGTTCAACAAGATCGTCGACCAGGTGAACGGTCTGGAGATGGAAGCCCTCAAGCAGGGCAATGGCTTTGTGCCCAAAGAGGAGATCACGCCGGCCGAAGCCGCCAGCGACGTGACCTTTGCCGTCGACCCCAACCTGGTGGCCAAAGCCCAGGCCGATTTGGCCACCACCAAATCTGACTTGCCGCTGGTGATGAACGAATACGTAGCCGCTTTCATCAACTTTTTCGCGTACACGCAAAAGGGTCACAACACCCTGGAGCATTCCTTTGAGCGCTCGGGCCGCTACAAGGCTATGATCCAGCGGGTTCTTGCCGATGAAGGCGTGCCGCAGGATCTGATTTATCTCGCCGTTGCCGAATCGGGCTTCCAGCCCAAGGCGATCGATCGCAAATCCCGCGCCGGCGGCATGTGGCAGTTCATGCCCGGCCCCTACTACGGTCTGACCCGCAACGTCTACGTCGACGAGCGCTTCGATCCCGAGAAATCCACGCGCGCCTATGGCCGCTACATGAAGTTCCTCTACGATCAGCTCGGCGACTGGTACCTGGCCATGGCCGCCTACGACCATGGTGCGGGCAATATGCAGCACGCCGTCCAGAGGACGGGTTATGCGGATTTCTGGGAGCTCTACAGGCGCAACGAGCTGCCACGCGAGACGGAAAACTACGTGCCGGAAATCCTGGCGGCCATCATCATCGCCAACCATCCGCACCAGTACGGCTTTGACGATGTGACCCTCGACCCTCCGGTGCTCACCGATACGGTCACCATCGACTATTCGATCGACCTGCGCCTTGTCTCCGACCTGGTGGGCGCTCCCGTCGACGAGATCGAGGCACTCAACCCCAGCCTGTTGCGCATGCTCACGCCGCCCGATACCTCCTTTGACCTGCACCTGCCCGCCGGCACAGCCACACTCTTTGAGCAACGCGCCGCCCTCATTCCCGAGGCGAGACGCAACTCCTGGCGCTACCACCTCGTCGTGGCCGGAGATACGCTAGACTCCGTGGCGCAGGCGTATCGCGTTCCCGTGGCTGAGCTGGCCTCAGTGAACCAGCTGACGGCAGGCGAAAGTCTTACCAGCCAGAGTCTCGCGGGCATAGATGCGCTCGTGGTGCCCCTCCCCCTTGCCGCCGAGGCCCTGGCGCGTACCCGGCTTTACACGGTGCGGCGCGGCGATACCCTGGTCACCATTGCCGACCGCTTCGGTGTCTCCCTGAGCCAATTGCGGCGCTGGAACGGCATCCCCTCCGGCGTCCGGGTGGATCCGGGCCGCCGCTTGCACGTGGCCGAGCCTGTGCCGGCTCGCAGCTCCTCAACCCACCGACGCAGGACTACTGTCACATCGAAATCCGGCAAGCGGTCCAGTGCATCCTCGTCCCGAGGCAAACTGGGCAGCAGCGCGCGAAAACCGGCCCACCCGTAGGGTGCGAAACCTGCCGCCCTCCCTAACGGCAGCGCGATGCACAAGTCCGTCAGCGCCCCGGGGATCTCGCAAAAGTAAGAAAAATCTGCCCCAAACTCCATTCCGTGCTTGAGTTTTTCTTGTCTTTGTGTGCAAGCTAAAGCTACAATCGCTTGCGCGAGCTAGATGACTCCATCTGCTTTGCGAAATGCGAATAAAATCATGAGCAGCGGCTATCCGCTGGAGGCAAATGGGATGGATGAAGTGTTCAAGATGTACGCGATGAGTGACGGCGATCCCTTTGGGAAGCCGGGCGATCTGGACGCCGGTCAGGTCGATGCCTTTGCTGACGAAGAAGATGAATTTGAGACTGCCGGCATCCTTACTTCTTCAGACGACGATGAGGTGATCGCCGAAGAGACCGTGGTCATAGTATCCGCACCGCCGGCCAAGAAGGCGCCTGCCAAGAAGGCACCAGCGAAGAAGGCAGCGGCCAAGAAGGCGCCTGCCCAAAAAGCGCCTGTCCAGAAGGCGGCCGCAAAGGCTCCTGCGAAGAAGGCGTCCCCAAAAGTGGCGAAGAAGGCGCAGCCCAAGAAGGCTGCAAAGAAGAGTGCTCCAGTCAAGAAAGCCGCTAAGAAGGCGGCTAAGAAAGCGCCCGCCAAAAAGGTAGCGCCGAAGAAGGCTGGCAAGAAGGCTGCGAAAAAGGCGGCCAAAAAGGCCGCGAAGAAGAAGTCGAAGAAGTAAACATGGCGTCTTCGTGCAGGCGCTCCGACCGCGTGGCGCATGGCTCCATGTGTCACGTGTGCTGGGCTGTCTGCTGCTGTACGCCTTGCGCACCATGAAAAACAAAGGGCCCGGTTCGCCGCCGGGCCCATGCTTTTTGTGAACCACTGCGCCAAGCAGGCGTTATGACGCAATAAGCTGCTGGAAGTGTCGCCGATGGTGGCCGAGGTAATCCTCGATCAGGGAACGCAGCGTCACCGCAGAACCATCGCCCACTTTGCATTTGGCATTGAGCCGACTATCCGGGATGCGGTCGACTACGGCCGCCAAAATATCGTGCTCTGTGCGCCACCAGCGCAGCAGGGTTTCCCAGGTCTCATATTCATAACCGTGTGCGGCCAGCCACGCGTCCTGCCCGTAACTGGGGCCCACGTACTCGCCGTCAATCGCAGCCCTCACAAATCGTTGGCGATTGTTGGCCGCAGAATCCAGCAAATGCCCAACAATCTGCTTGCGCGTCCACCCGCCCTCGCGCCACGGAGTGTCCGCTTGGGCAGCCGAGATCGTCAGCAAGGCAGCGTAATAGTTATTCAGTTCCGCGCGGAAATCGCGAGCCAGCACGGTGGGCCCTTGTGCTGGCCCTATTTCCATAGGGAGAGATTGTGTCACCATTTGACCCCGGCTGCTATCTGGATTTGGGTTGTCGACTGATTAGATGCACATTCCCACCAAGAGGGTTACCTGTAAAGGGGGTACTACGGTAATGCAGCCAGCACGTCCGATGCCGCGTTGGCCGGAGACACTTTCACCCACACCTTGGCAATCTTGCCCTGGGGATCGATAAGGAACGTGTTGCGGTTGGCAATCGTAAAAGTAGCAAACGAACCCAGCGATCCATACGCGCTCACCACCTTGTGATCGGGGTCCGCAAGCAGATGGAAGGTCAGGCCATCCTTGGTGCAGAACTGCTTGTGGCTGTCGCTGGTATCCACGCTCACGCCCAGAATCACCGCATTCTTGGCGTCGAACTGCGGCAGCGCGTCCTGAAACTTGTGCGCCTCAATGGTGCAGCCGGTGGTCATGTCCTTGGGATAGAAGTAGAGCACTACCCACTTGCCGCGGTATTGCTCAAGCGAAATCGGCGTGCCATCCTGCGAGGGTAGGGTAAAGGTGGGCGCTTCCTGGCCCACGGTGGGCATAGCGTCATCGGCCGCGCGGACCGTGAAAAGCGGCACTGCGGTCACAACAGCCACGGCCGCCACGACGAGCGAGAAGAGAAGGGGCTTATTCACGAAATACCTCCTGGAGAAGTGGGGATTAGGAACTTAGGGAACAGGGGACGAGCAACAGCGAACACAGAAACTAACGTCGGTGCAAGCCCGTTACTTATAGACGATCAACCCCTGACAATTGTTCTACCGCTGCGCGGCGACAATGGCAATCCCCGCCAGGCTGGCGGTCTGGAGCAGCGCCTCCCGGTCGAATAAAAGGGTCCTTCCAGCTTCAATCGAAAGGCAGCTTGCCCCGGCGCTAATCATCGTCTCAATTGTCGATTGCCCGACCACCGGCACGTCGAAGCGCATGTCCTGATTGGGTTTAGCCACTTTGACGACCGTGAGCCTCCGTTCTAGAGTCGAGGCCTCAGCCACAAGGGTCGCCATCAACCGCCCGGCCCGCTCGATGGTGGCGTCGGTACCCTCCATGGCCTCCACGGCCACGCACGCCTGCGCCGCCACCACCACCGTTTGCCCGATGTCGAATCCGGCCAGTGCCCCAGCCACTCCCAACCCGTACTCGATATTTTTGCATTCCTCTTCGTCGGGTGCGCGTTCGGTCAGCACGCCCTCGGTGGCCAAAAGCGGCTCCAGAAACGCAGTCGAGCTGATCAGTTCGATGCCTTCATCGCCGAGCACCTTGGCCACTGCACCCAGCAGCGCGTCCGTCGAGCGCGTGCGCAAATTCAAGAGCAGCTTGGCCAGCCGCCAATCAGGCCGGATGCTCGAGAAAATCTGTTTATGCTTCACCTGGCCCGCCATCACAGCCTGCTCGACCCCCTCTTTTTTGAAGGTCTCAATCAGCCGAGAAAGCTCGCCCAGCGAGAGCCAGTGCACAGTCACGCCGGCATCTGCTGCGGCGCGCCTGTCAATCTCCGGATCGGTCTCTTCCTTGATAGCCGCAACTACAACCGCCAGCCCCTCAGCTCGCGCCGCATCGAGCAGCAGGAAAGGGAAGCGGCCGTTACCGGCGATCAAACCGAGTTTCATCGCAATAGACTCTGTCAACGGAATCGCTTCCTCTGCCTTCATAAAAGCCAATTCCAAAGAGCAAAAGCGCGTGAGCGCCTACTTGATCACCCCGCGCTCGCTGCGCTCAATGAATCGCACCAGCAGCGCCACATCTTCGCCTTCCATCGCGCGTATCTTTTCGAGAGCCTGTGTGGTGTTGAGCTTCGCGGCCAGCAAATACCGGTAGGCCTTTTGCAATCGCTGCAGGCGCTCCGGTGAAAAGCCCTTGCGCTCGAGGCCGACTTTGTTAATCCCGAAGGCCCGGTTCTCGCGCTTTGCCGAGGTGAGCGAAAACGGCAGCACGTCCTGCGTGACAATGGTGCCGCCGCCAATAAACGCGTGCGCGCCCAACACACAGTGCTGGTGCACTGGGCAAAACGCACCCAGCGTCACATCGTCCTCAATGGTCACGTGACCGGCGAGCGTGGCGGAGTTGGCCAGAATGCAGCGGCTGCCCACCTGGCTGTCGTGGCCCACGTGCGCGTACGCCATCAGCAGGTTGCCGGAGCCCAGCCGCGTTATGCCGCCGCCGCCCACTGTGCCGCGGCTGATGGTGACGCACTCGCGAATGGTGTTGTCGTCGCCGATCTCGGTCTCGGTCGGCTCGCCTTTGTATTTGAGATCCTGCGGCGCCACGCCGACGGAGCAAAACGGGTAGAACGTGTTGCGCGCCCCGATGCGCGTGCGGCCGTCGATCACCACATGCGAGATGAGCATGCACTCCTTGCCCAGCTCGACCTCCGCCGCAATAGTGCAATACGGTCCAACGGTGCACGAGTCCGGAACCCGCGCGCCTTCCGCGACGATCGCGCTCGGATGGATGCTCACTGGGCTGCCTCGGAAGAACCCGATTCACTCTTCGATTCCCGAACCCGGGGCACAATCATGCAGGTTAGTTCAGCCTCGCAGGCAAGTTTGCCTTCGACATATGCTTTGCCTGCCATCTTGCCGGCGCGTGGGCGGAAGCTTACCACATCCACTTCGATACGAAGTTGATCGCCCGGCGTCACCGAACGGCGGAACTTGGCTCCGTCAATGCCGGTGAAGACCGCCAGCTTCGAGTGCCGGTCCTCCATCTCCGAGAGCAGCAGCACCGCCCCTGCCTGCGCCATCGCCTCAACGATCAGTACGCCGGGCATAAGCGGCGCGCCGGGGAAGTGGCCCTGGAAGAACGGCTCATTCATGGTCACGTTTTTGATGGCGACGATGCGCTTTCGGGGCTCGAACTCGAGCACGCGGTCAATCAGGAGAAACGGGTAGCGGTGGGGCAGGAAATCCATGATTTCCTGAATGGTCAACGTCATTCTGCGGCTCCTAGGGAACGGTTCTTTTGGCAGCTAAGTGCTCGTTGGGATTATAAATATTGAGCCGCCGCCCCCGAATGGCCCTTCGCGCCGCTACTTCTTCACCTTGTGCGCCTCGGCATCCGGGTCCCAGAAATCGGCAGGCAGATTCTGATTGAAGGTCACGTGCGTCACGTAATACTGGCGGACGGTGTCGCCATTCTTGAGCCGCGTGATGGTGAACGGCGTAGGGAATCCGTCGATCGTGTGGTAGTCGTCGTACTCCTCGGTGTCGGTGTTCTTGTCGTGGTAGGTGGGGTCGCGCCACTCAAAGCTGCGCGCCAGCGGCAGATGCGTTTGCACGTCCATCAGGATGGTGATGGCCTCGTTCTGCGGCGAAATCAGCGTCACCTGTTCCGCCAGGTGTCGCTCGGCCATGTGCTGGCCTTCGTAAAGCAGAATCGTGTTCGGATCCTTCATCCAAACTTTCATCGCCACCTCAACGGAGTGGTCGCGCCGCCGCAAAAAGTCGTCCACGATATCCTTGTCGAGCGGTTTCTTGCCGCGGTAGGTCACCTCCCAGCCCTCACGCCCCACAAAAAATTCCACCACGTCGCGGTGCTTGGTCACTTCAATGCGGTCGTGATCGGGCCACTGGTGGAACTCGAAGGTGTCCTCGGTGCCGAGGTCCGGATTGCCCTGGAAGAACGCGGCAATGTGGCCCTGTCGCATCTGGTTCTTCATGTCGAGCCACGCCTGCCCGCCCAGCGCCTTCACCATCGCGTCCAACGCAGCCCGAGCCTGCCGCGCGTTCTTCTGTGCCTCGTCGTCGGTATTCTGCGCGCGCATCGCATGCGGGGCCATCAGCGCCGCAGTCGCGAGCAAAATCGTTGCCAACTTCCCGATCTTCATCGTCCTCCTCGTAAAAGCCATCAGTCGTCAGCTCTCAGGCTTGGACCTTGCGGCTGTTGGACGTTTACGGCTCCCAATTTCCTGGTCCCTGGTCCCTCAGTCCCTGCCTTCACCCCACCAGCACTGCTCCACCGTTAACATTCAGCACTTCGCCGCTGATGAACCCGGCCAGCGGCGTGCAAAGAAAAACGACCGGGCCCGCGATCTCCCGCGGGGTTGCTGCGCGGCCCAGCGGAATCGCCGCGGCGATCTTCTCACCCTTCGCCGGGTCAGCCAGCGTGGACGCCGACATATCGGTCGCCACCCACCCCGGTGCAACGCAGTTCACCATGATTCCCTTGGGCGCGAGTTCCGTCGACAGACTCTTGGTAAGACTGATCAAAGCACCTTTCGTAACGGCGTAGTCGGCATGGAACGCCTCGCCGCGCTGGCCCGCGGTCGAGCTGATCAGAACGATGTGTCCTCGTACCCCGCCAGGCCCTGTGGCGCCGGTCTCCTGACCGGCTGTACTGGCGGCGTCCGCGTCGCCAGATCCTCGTGCTCCTGCGGTGCTCTGCAATTGCATTTGCCCTACCGCTGCCTGCACCAATCCGAACACCGCATCCAGATTCACCGCAAGCGTGCGCCGCCACTGCGTTTCGTCCATCCGCGCAATGGGCACATCCTTGGCCTCCCACACGCCGTGATTGGCCACCAGAATATCCAGCCGCCCCATCGCCGCCACAGCGCGCTCCACCAGCCGCTGCCCGTCTACCGGCGAACTCAGTTCCTGCTCAATAGCCACGCACGATGGCTCGCCCGCAGCGCCGGTCCCGCCGCACTCTGCTACTAACGCATCAGCCTGCGCCTGCGCCTTGCGGTAGCTGAAGGCCACACGCGCACCTGCCTGGCGCAGCAGGCGCACGGTCTCCGCGCCAATGCCGCGCGACCCGCCGCTGACGAGCGCAACTTTGCCGTTGAGATTCAGAGCGAACGCCATAGGCCCACGCTAAAGCATTGTCAGAGGAAATGTCGAGACGTCTCGCAGCCTCACACTGCCCGCAGCACGCGTGCCGGTAGCAGGATGATCGCCTTCACCAGCTCCAGCACTCCGCCCACCGCGATGCCGACCACACGGAACGGCAGCAGCACCAACCAGACAAGCGGATAGAGCACCAGGGCCACCAACGCCACCGGCCAGCACAAGATAAGCAGAATGCACCAGAGAAGAAATTTAACCATCGTCTCACCGCCCCGCGACCAAGTGCATCTTTGATCGCAATAATTCTGTTGTACGCAACAACGCGCGCAAAAGTTCGGTCCGTTATTTCCGTTTCGCCTTCGTGCGTGTTGCCAACGTCTTCTTGTGTTCGCGGATCGCTTTCGTGCGTTTCTTCTCGGGCTGTGCCAGCACGGCTTTGGTCCGCTTGGGCAGCTTTTCGTAGATCAGCTCGTGTGCCCGGCGCAACTCGTCCTCAATCTCGCGCGGCCGCAACACATCCCAGCGCTCCACGGCCACCCAGTACGCGCGCGCCAGGTGCGGCGCGGGAATAATTCCTTCGCGCTCCAGCAGTTCGTGAAACCGCTCCGCCCCGCAATGGAACCACAACACGCCAGTGCCCGTTCCATCGAGATCCGTCATCGCGAACATCTTTCCGCCCAGGTCGCGGTCGCCGGCCCAGTAGACGAGGTGGTGACCCCAGTTCAGCGTCTCACTGACGTGAGGCAGCCTGAGGCAAATCTCGCGAATGCGTTCGTTGTCCATCAGAACTTCGCCTCAAACGCCCGGAATCGCCGTTCGAGCTCCCACTGGGCCGCGGCTTTCTCGCTTCCGTTCAAAAACGCCTTGCACGCCGCCGACGGATTCGCCGCGCCGAGCACATCGTTCTCGCAGGCCTTCACCGGTGCGGCAAAGTCGTCCGGCCGGACCCAGAGGCTCGCGCCCGGCAGAAAATCGTGCTCCATCCCCGTCCGCGCCAGCTTCTTCAGGTCTGCGTAGCTCAGGTGGTAGTCGAGCGCGGCGCGCACATATTCATGCGTCAGGTCGATGCGGCTTACACCCTCATCGTCTGTCGAAAGCGCCACGGGTACTTTTGCTGCGCGATAAATCGGGAACGGATGCTCCGCGCCCTTCACGCCCAGAATTCCCTCGTTCGAGCTCAGATTGATCTCGACCATTATGTGCTTGGCGGCCATCTCCTTCAACAACCCCGCGGCGTCGTCCTCGTACATCGCGTCCACGCCGTGCCCGATCCGCTCCGCGTGGGCCAGCTCCACCGCCTGGCGAATATGGAAGCGCAATCCCTCCGGCGGTACCAGGCCCAGCGTCAACTCGCCCGCGTGCAGCGAAATGGCGACATTGGGATACACCGTGTGCAGATAGCCCACCATCTTCATCTGCAGCGTGTAGTCGCGCATGGAAATAAATCCGTCCTCGGGCTGCACGAAATTGATGCCTACCCACAAGTCGTCTTTTGCCGCCATGCTCGCCTCGACGGTCTCGAAGCCAAGCAGAGTCTGCGCAAACACCTGCTCCGGCGCATTGCCGCGCAGCACCTGGTAAAGGTACCGCACTTCTACTTGGCAAGCCTCCGCGGCCAGCGCTGTTCCGCAGTGTTCCAATTGTTTGCGTTGCGTCTCGGACGCCCGCACTTTTTCGCGATCCGCGGCAACTTCGTCGCGCAATCCTTTATCCAGCAGTTGCTGGCGAAACTGCGCGAATGCACTTGTATCAGCTGCTGCCAACTGCGGACTCCAGCCGATCTGGTGCGCAATCCCGGCGGCGCCACTGAAGGCCGGCGTCACCATCAGTTCAAGGTATTGCTCATTCTGCGCCGTGGCACGGCTGGCCACCTCATCCACCCATTCGCCATAATGATCTTTGAGGCCACCGAAGCGGTCAAAGGTGGCAAAGAACTGGTCGTGCCCGCTCCATCCCGCCGAAGGCACAAAGCTTCGCAGCGAGAACGAGTCGATGAGCCTGTCGTAGATCGTCTGATTGGCCGCGCTCAAGTTCCCCGACAAATTTGTTGCCGGAATCAGATTGCCGGTGCAGGGCGGTTTGGCGAAGGTCAGCGCCACCGTGTCCACGCACACCTCATCTTTGCCGGCCTCGCGGATGAAAGTCTCTGCATACACAGCGCCCGAAAGATGTACGTGCAGATCGGCGCCCTTGGGAAACTGCGCGAGAAAGGCCGTGAGCGCCGGGGCGCCCTGCCGCACGGCAGCCTCGTAGGCACGCACGGCGCGCGCCTCGGCCCCTTGCACCGACGGGGAACTGCCCTGTCCCTCCGCGGCCGCCTGGCCGAAGATCGAGACGCCTAAAGCCAGTCCAAAACAAGCAAAGAACCGCACCGTGTATCGCATAATGTTCTTCAGTGTAGCCCAGAGCCCAAGGCCCGCCGTACCTGGCCACAAGTCCGCCGCGCCTGACCACACGTCCTGCTGCGCTTGGCTCTGTTTGGCTGAGCACATAAGGATTGCTATACTAACTCTGGTTGTTTTGAGCGCACGGCAAGTGGAAACACCCGCCTCTCCCGGCAATGCCACCTGGCACGACCGGAATCCGCGCAGATTCAATCGTCTCACTTAATTGAGGCCAGGTAGCTCAGTGGTAGAGCGCGGCCCTGAAAAGGCCGGCGTCGGCGGTTCAATCCCGTCCCTGGCCACCATTCTGTAAATTCTGCGTGTCCGTAGGTCGCGCTCGCCATTGAGCGCAGCGAAGTAGTATTGCCCGCGGTCCTCCGAAAGGCCGGCGTCGGCGGTTCAATCCCGTGCCTGGCCACCATTCTGTAAATTCTGCGTGTCCGTAGGTAGCGCTCGCCATTGAGCGCAGCGAAGTAGTATTGCCCGCGGCCCTCCGAAAGGCCGATTAGTCGGCGGGGTAATACCGACAGGGGCCCGTCCCTTGCCGCACTATTTGCGATTCAGCGCGTCTCATCCAAGCTCAGAAATGAGCTAAATCCCTATTTTTTTCTTAGCTACCGTTCCCGCCAAGTTCCCTCTCATTCCTTGACGGCCTACTGGTTCTGGGGGCAACTCAAGATTCCTCAAATGAGCTGCCTGTCGAGGACGGAGCAAAATACTCCGGTGTCAGACTAGCCAAGCCTAGGCAAAACGGTCCCCGCACTTTCCGCAGGTTAATCGTCCCTGCAGAATGTAGATGCTTCATCCCTTTACTGGGCCTGTCGATTCGCGAATGATCAGCTCCGGCTCAACCATGATTTCGTCGCGCGGCGGCACTGTATTATGGATGCGATTCAGAAGGCTTTGTGTCGCTACTCTGCCCATCTCCTCGAGCGGCTGATTGATCGTCGTCAAACGAGGCAGAGTGAATGCCGCCGCCTTGATATCGTCGAAGCCTATTACCGATATGTCTTCCGGAACGCGCAAATTGGAATCCTTCAACGCGCGAATTGTACCGATTGCCGAAATATCGTTGAAGGCTACAATCGCGGTAAACGGCAGCTTTGTCGCGAGCAACTGCTGTGCTACCGGGTAACCCAGTTCCGGTGAACTCATATCGCGATCGAGGCTCACCACGAGTTCTGGTTTGATTTCAATGCCGAGCCGCTCGGCGACTGCCATGAGGCTCTTCCATCGCTCATCTGAGTCTGAACTAAAAGGTTGCCCGCGCATGAATGCGATTTTACGGTGTCCCAGTGCGTAGAGATGCTCGAGGGCAAGCACGGCAGCACGCGCATGATCGAGCAACACATTAGTTACGCCCTCGATATGGCGGTGGCCCGCCACCGCGACCATCGGAATCGAAACCGGGTGCTCGAGCTGCGTGTCGATTGCAATCAGCCCTTGAGCACCGCGCCCAATCAGCATCCGCGTGTACTCTTCCACCAGATTCGGCTTGTGTCGGTGATGCGCTGTAAAGTAAAAATATCCCGCCTGAATCAACTGATCGCCGATACCGCTCATCACCTGCGTGTGATAGCCATCGCCGAGTTCCGGCACCAGGATGCCGATGGTCAATGTCCGGCGGTTGCGCAGGGAGCGCGCCAGCAGATTCGGCTGGTAGTTCATGGCTTTGGCGGCAGCCTTGATGCGGTCGCGGGTGGCCTGCGGAATGGATCGTCCCGGCACGTCGTTCAAAACCACTGAAACCGTTGCCGGATTCAGCCCGAGATGTTCGGCAAGCTGCTTCAGGCTCGCGGGCTGGTGGATCCGCGGCTTCACGTATGTTTTGGCCTTCTTGTCGCTCGTGGAATCCTTCATCCTGTCTGCTCAAACCTTTTAGCAGCGGGGTTCACGGTTGATTCTACAGCGGGAAGTCGATCGCCCTGCGCGTAAAGCTGATCGACCGCAGATCACGCAGATCAAAATGACGTAGCGGAGCGAAATCAAACCTCGGCAGCGCCTGCCAAGCGGCCCAGGCGCGACCCTTTTCGACGACTGACCGGTCCAAGTTAGCATCCAGACTAGTTCGACGCGCCCGTCCATGCTCATAAGACAATCGATTAACTCAATGTAAAGCAGGAATCAGGCATTTTCTTTTTGTGCTTCATTAGACGCTTGAGGCATTGTCAATGTCAAGCCAATTTGGGGATTTATTGTTGAATATTTGGCATTTACTAAGCGCGTAGTACCGAAGAAGACGGAGCTCATGGTGCTGCGGGGCCGGACTGTTACGGCTAGAAGTCATAGTATCTATATAGACATACGATTGTCTCATCGCGACAATGTTTATTGGATGGCGGAACTGTTTTCCGGAGTGATGCGTCGGATAACCAGCACGTTGAGTGCAATCATCGCAAATCCCGCGAGACATGGAACCGTCATTCCAAGCCGGAGCGAATGAAAGTTTGCTGAGATTAGCCCCGTGACCCAGGGGACGAAGGCAGCTCCAATGCCTCCAACCGCGAAAAACCAGCCCCAAGGAGAAAGCTCAAGCAGGAAGGAAAGCTGCAACGGGTAAAGCGGACCGACGAACGCACCTGCGGCGGCGGCAGCAACGAGGATCAGTGACGGTCTTGGAGCCGCTACGATCAGAATTGCCATGGCCGCTACGCCCCAGGAGCACGCCTGCAATGCTGCCCCGCGGCCGACTTTTGCCAAAAGGCGCGTGGAAAAAACTAGCCGGCTTGCCATCTCTCCCAACCAGAACATGGATGTCGCCAAGGCTGCCCCGGCCAGACTGTGCATCCCTACGCGCTGCGAATAGGTCGTAAGCCAGCCGCTCAAAGCAGCCTCCATGCCAACCGTGATCATGGTCAGCAAAAGGAGTATTGCGATCAGACCTCTGAGGGATCCGCGAATTGCGCCGGGTTGCCCCGCGGCGTCGAAATGCGGGTCGTGGCGCTCCCTTTCATTGCCCTCCTGCGACACCACCCACACCAGCATCGCGAACGACAACGCGGCCATGGTCACGAACAGCGATCGAAGATCGCCGCGCCTCAGCAGCGGCAAAAAGCATACCGGACCCGCGGTGGCCCCGGCCGACCAGACAAAGTTCAGCCACTCCAATTTAGCAGCGCTGGCATCGCCCCAGCGATTCGCGAAGAGCAGGCTGGTCGAGGTCATGGCCATACCCAATCCCAATCCATAAAGGAAAAATGCGGCGTATGCTGCCCGGCTGCCATCAATCGCGAGCAGGCCGAGTGTGGCCGCCAGCAGCCCGTAGCCGATCGTCATTGTGTAAACGCGATTTCGCCCAGTGACAATGGCGCCCAGTGCGCATGCCACGAATTGCAGAAAAAGGAGCAGCCCAGCCTGATCGTCGCGCAATCCCCAGCGTAATGAAAGCACCGGCAACAGCACGCCCATCATTACAGTGCCTGCGCCCGTCAATGCGAATCCGGCGCTCAAGGCGATCGTCGATGACGTTCTCTGCGTGGGAACGACGGTTGCCGTTGTGGTTTCGTCGATCATGATTTTTCAACTCGTTCGTTCGCCACTTCAATGCAATCCTTCGTCGCGAATCGACAGGGCCGCTCGAGTTCTATGGAAGATTCGTGGAATGCTCGGCCGGCTTGCTTGAAATCACTCCCTGGCCCTCGCGCAGCACATAAAACCGGTCGGCAGCCAAGTGAGTCAGAATTTCTTTCTTTCCATCCGGCCATAACACCTTGACCTGATCGAGAAGCTCATGACTGCCCAACCCAAAATGGAGACGCAAATCGCTCTGCGAAAGATAGCTTCCTCCGCTTATGACCTCGCCAAGTTGCACCAGATCTCCCGCAGCCACGCGAACTCGAGCGTTCAGCGCAAGTCGATTGCAGGTGACTCCCTGGAGCTGAAAGCTGACCCAATGATTCTTCGGGCCCCCCTCAGGTCGGAGGATCATCGGCTCGCCTACAAGATTCTCCACCACCGCTTCCACGCGGCCGTCATTGAATAAGTCGCCCACGGCGAGGCCGCGGCTCACCTGGGGAATCTGGAGCGCCGGCCCTACGCGTCGGCTGATGTCCTGGAACGTGCCGTCGCCGCGATTTAGAAACAGAAGTTTCGGCTCCAGATAGCGCGTCGCCGTGTGCGCCGTATCGACTTGCGGATACACGTGACCGTTGACCTGAAAGAAATCCTGCCAGCCGCTGTTGGCGAAATCCACAAAGGCATCGCCCCAGCCAACATAACCTTGCGTCCCGCGCGCGATGCCTGAGGCGATGGAGTTATCGGTAAAATTCATGCCGCCTTCATTACTGTAGAGCGCTGTGTACTCCACATCGAAATGCGAGATAGCCAGCGATATGCGACCGGAGTGCAGGTAATCGCCGTACGCCACGCCCATGTTCGCCTGCTCCACTCCGTCCTCATTGGCCGCGACACCTGCCAACAGCGCAACGTCTTCAAACTTACGGGAGTCGTCACTCTGGTACAGATAATTCGCCTCACCGTCGTTAGTTACGAAGAGATCGAGTTTCCCGTCGTCACCGAAGTACGACCAAATTGAAGTCAGTCCGAAGCGGCGCTCGGCATCATCCACGCCAGCCTGCTTTGAAATGTCTATGAAGGTCCCATCGCCGTTGTTGTGATAGAGATTGTCCGGCAGCCCTTTTAATCCGCGCGGACCGCACTGAACGTCCAGTCCGAGGTACTTACACCCTTTGCCCGACCCGAAGACCGGCAGGTTGTCCAAACGAAAATCTACGTAATGCGACACAAACAAGTCGGCGCGGCCGTCATTGTCATAGTCTCCGAACGCCGCACCTGTAGCCCAACCGGTGTCGGCATCGAGCCCGCTTGCTTTAGTCACATCGGTAAACGTGCCGTCGCCATTGTTACGATAGAGCACCACGCCGTTGAGACAAGTAACCAAAAGATCGGGCAGGCCGTCGTTATTGTAGTCACCGGCGACGGCCCCCATCGCCCAGCAAGGATAACCGACACCCGCCTTGTCGGTCACGTCGGTAAATGTGCCATCGTGATTGTTGCGTAAGAGAACGCCGCGCGACTTAACACCGTGCAGCGCCATATTGACGCTTTGCGCATTGGTGAAATAGATATCTGGCCATCCGTCGCCATCGTAATCGATCAGCGCGACTCCTCCGCTCATAGATTCCGCAATGAACCTGGCTTCCGGGCTCGACTTATGGTCGAAGGTGATTCCGGTTAATTTTGTAATATCGACGAGCTGCGGGTAATTCGGGACAGGCCCGGTAGCGGCTTTTTCCGCCTCAGCCCTTTGGCGCTCTGCGGGGGACAGGGGTGTTGGCGTTCCCATTTGCGCGCCAATCATCTGTTCAAACGCGAGAAATGAAAGCGCAGCAGAGAGTTTCAGAATCACGATCCGCAATCTCATCGATCGGTCTGCTTCATTTCTTTTCAGATGGTTCCTCTTCCGGATTCTCGTCCGCGCGGATTTCATCCGGCTGGATGAGAAGTCCGCTATATACGGCGCGAAGCTTTTCCTTCATGTCCTTGAACTTCTGGTAAAGCTCAACTTCGCGCTTGGCGTCGTCCACGCGACCCATCTTTCTATAGAGCATGGCCAACCTGTAGTGTACGGTCGCGTTCGTCGGCTCGAGTTGCGCCGAGGCCTCAAGCAGCGGCAGTGCCTTGTCCTGCTTATCCATCCCAATAAGCACCTTGGCCAAACCCAACTTCGCATTCGCATCGCCGGGATCGAGCGCCACTGCCTGCGAATAGTCGTTGTATGCTTGCTGCGTGTCACCCTTGGTCTCGGCAATCTCCGCCATTGCGAAAATCGCTTTTTCGTCCTGCGGGTTTTCCTGAAGCGCGGCGCGATACTCCTGCTCCGCCTGCTCTTTCACTGCGGGATCGTGCGATGTGCGCAACAACTCCGCCAGTTCGAAGTGCACACCCGGCAAACGCGGATCGATTGCAATCGCCTTCCGGTACTGGGCGATCGCGACATTCGTATTCCCCTCTTTGATTTCCTGGTGCGCGAGTAATTGATGCATCTGCGCTGAATCGGGAGCCGCAAGCGAGAGCGCAATCATGGCCTCGCTCGAGAGATCCGTGAAGGTCCGGTAAGAAGCATAAAGCACTTCCGGATTGTCGGGTGCGACCTTTTTCAACTGCGCGAGGATGCCGGCCGCCTGCTCAAGATCGCCGCTGTCCGTATAGACTCCCACGAGTTCCAGGCCCACCTGCAATTTGAATTTCTGATCGTCAATCGTGGGGAAGGCTGTCTCCAGATCCTTCCGCCCCTCTGCGAAATCCTGCGCGTGTAGTTCCGCAATCCCTAAAATCCCCTGGATTTTGCTGAGGGCCGGCTGTTTCTCAACTGCGATGCGCAAATGCGGGATCGCCTCGGCCGCCTTGCCTTGAAAAAACAACAGCACACCGAGATTGCTTTGCGTTTCAACGCTGTCTGGATCGATGGTTACCGCCGTCTGCAGTTCAGGAATCGCGAGATCAGGCCGCTTTTCCGCCAGGTATCTCTGCGCTTGCTGGATATGTCTGGAAAACTCTGCCTGAGGGTAGGTTCCCGTCTGCGCCTTGCATATCCCGGCGATCAATAGCATGAGATATCCAATAACTCCTCTGATCTGCAGATTCATAACCCTCATTATAGGAGTTGCAACAACGCGATGCTTCTTGTTAAACACCGAGAGACGGCGACGAATCGCCGTCTCTCGATTAGGTGAGTGTTGGTTGAAGTTAGAAGCTGATGCGCCCGCTCAGTTCCACCGCGCGCCCGCCCACCGAAGTATTGCTTAGTTGGCTAGTACCCGTAAACGGCGCGCCTGCGGAGCCCCCGGTGAGACCGAAATTGCCGTTGCCACTTCCGCCAGGGACGGCGCTGAAGCTGGGATGATTGAACACGTTGGTCGCGTCGCAGCGAAGCGAGAATTTGACCTGCTCCCAAATCGAGAGTTCCTTCCCTCCAGAAAGAGTGAAGTTGTTGATTCCAGGCCCGACCACCGGATTTCTCTGAGCGTCGCCGAAAGCTCCGACAGCGGCTTGCGAGAAGGCCCCTTCATTGAACCAGTGCTGCCAGCTCTTGCCTCCCTGAGGTGTAAGGCTGACGCCAGATACCCGGTTGGGATATTGCGTTGAATTGCCCGCCAGGTTGTAGAGGAGTTGGCCGCCGTTTGGGACGGTCGGCTGGAAGGGATTGCCAGCCAGTTCGAGCATCGTGCCTGCAAATTGCCAGCCGCCCAACACCGCGTCCGTAATGGCGTTGTTGTTCATGAACGCCTTGCCCTTGCCGAAGGGCAGTTGATAGACCACGTACCCTTTCAGAGCCTGGCGTTGATCGAAGTTGGAAGGTCCGTAGTTGAGCGATGTCAGATTCTGCGTGAGACTGGTGGCATGCTGCCAACCCTGGAACCCGGCGTGGCTTCCCCAACCGGAGGAGTCCATGTCGTCCAGCATGTGCGACCAGGTGTAATTGAAGCTCGTACTAAAGCCATGGCTCATGCGCTTGGTGACCGCAACCTGCAATGAGTGGTAGTTCGAGACCGCGTTGTAAAGATTGCCCGTGATGTTTGTGAAATTCGAGTATGGACGAGCTGCCGCATCGTTGGACGATAACTTACTTTCAGGAACTGCGTTCAGGTCGGTTGGCATGGTGAGGTTGAACCCGTGGCTTCCCACATAGAAGAGGGTAACCACATAGTCCGTGCTCAATTCCCGCTCCACGCCAAAGTTCCATTGCTCTGCCTTGGGAACCGGAGTGTGAAATTCGCTGTAGGCGGGCGTGCTCGAGCCGTTGAACCTTCCCGGAGAGGTAGAAGCCGCCGTATAAGGCAAAGGCCCTGCGGGTCCACCACCCAATGGGAAGATTGTGCCGGTTCCGTTAAACTTGGTCACCGGATAGATGCCATTCGATACATCGGTGTAGCTACCAAAGGATGAGACGGATGAGCCCATTCCGGAGGCATAGTTATCCAGGCTGAAGTTATAGGAGTAGAGCCCGTACCCACCACGAACCGTAGTCTTGGGTATTGCCTGCCAAGAGAACCCCAGGCGCGGCATGAAGGTGGAAAAGACGTTGGCCTCCATTGCTGTGCGCCCGTTGGCATGTGTCTCCCCATACCACATGGCTCCCAGCGTGCCGTCCGTGTTCGTCACCGTCGGGTCGAAGCTGGCTTCATTCCCCTTGACTTCGCTGTAGCCGTGACTGATTTCATAGCGCAGCCCAAGATTGACTGTGAGGTTCCTGCGCGCCTTCCAATCGTCCTGGACGAACATCTGCGGCTTCTTCAGACGAGCGCCGAACTCCGGAGTGTTCTGCGCGTCCCACTTTTGCGCATAGCCAAGCAGGAAGTCGGCATACGATGAACCCGTGGCAGTGTTTGGAGCTGCGCACGTGTCCGCAGCCGGTGTGCCCGTCGGGCAATTGGCGTTCGAAAGGGCCCATTGCTGGGTGTATTGGCCACTATAGGTGAATTCCCCGGAGTGGAGGTTGCCCCACGCCGTAGAGTCGTCGCGATAAAATGCCAGTTCGCCGCCGAAGTGAAGGACGTGATTGCCACGGATCATGGTCACCACATCGGAAGGATCGAACGTCATCTCCTTATAGATGGCGTTGGTCGCCGGCCCGAGGTTGTAATAATTGTTGATGGTGACGTTGGGAAGAATATTGTACTCGGCAAATTGCCAGCCGAGCTTCGTCGGATAGTCCTGACCCGTGGTGGAGTCCGTGAAGAAGTTCAATTGGTCGGTGTATCCCATTCGGGCTTCGTTGATGGTGCGCTGGCCGATGTTCCACACGTCGGTGATTGAGGCAGTGTTGTTATCTACATCGCCCAGCTGGCAGGCGATCGGGCACGCGGTAACCGAGTTATCGCCGTTCTCTAGTTCGTCGCCCTGGTTATCGACCAGCGTCAGCCGGTTATTACGGTTAATGTCGTAGTCCATGCGCCCGAAATATCGCCGCCACGGGCGGGGCTGCGCATAACTATCGTGCCAGTTATTCTGGAGGAAGTTTGCCTTCGCTGTACCGCTCACATACTCACCGACATCATTCGAGCCGGTCGGAAACAACGCTTGGAATTTCTGGGAGACGGAGTCCTGCAGCGCGGCAGGAATCGCGTTGCCCAGCGAGGGATTTTCGCTAGCGAACGTCTTCCTAACCGGATACGGATTGCCCAAAGAATCGTGAGCGATGGTCTGGGTAGTCGGATCGTACAGGTTGTAGTAAGCGATGTTGTCGCCGTTGGTGCTGTTGAAGTTGCCGGCCATGACGCCCGCGGTGGGAAGTGTCTGGAAACCGCTGGTATTGGTGTTGTTGTCGATTCGGTCGTAGCCGAAGAAGAAGAAGGCTTTCTTCTTGAACGGGCCGACGGCAATGGGTCCACCAACGGTGAAGCCATAGTCGTTGTAGCGGAGGAACGGAACCGCCTGCGCACGGGTTAGTGTGTTCCCAAATTCAAAGGGCGCCGCATTCAAGTCATTGTTCATGAAGTACTCGTACGCGGTGCCATGAAACTTGTCGGTCCCACCCTTAGTCACCTGATTGATGATCAATCCGCCCACGCCGTACTGCGCGGAGAACGAGGAAAGGGAGATCTGGACTTCCGCCAAGTCGTCGAAGGTCGCGGGGTTGGCATTCTGGCTGTGATCGAGCGTGGTGGACGATCCGTCGCTGAGCACGTTCGAAAACGGCATATTGCCGTTAGAAGAAGGCTCTTGACCAGGGCTGGCAGCGCCTTGCTGTCCGCCTGCGGTGCCGGCGATGCCCGGTAGCAGAGTGATGAAATTTTCCCAGCTGTTGCCGCTGTTGTTAGCCGTACCCACCTGAGGAAGCTGATCCATCGTTTGTGCTTCCAGAGTCGAGGTCTGGTCGCCGCTTACGGTGTTCAACAGTGGAACATCGGTGGTGACTGTTACAGCGACTGAGACATCGCCAATTTTCAATTGTGCGTCCACGGCTGTAAGGCCCACATCGATAGTGAGAGGGCCGCGTACAAAGGTCTCAAACCCCGTTTTTTTGAACGTAAGTTTGTAGTGTCCCGCCACAATCGCGGAGGTGTCATACAACCCGTCCTGGTTGGTAGCGAAATCCCTTGAAACTCCGGTGTCCACGTCTAAAACCGTAACCGTAACTCCAGCCACCAACGCTCCGGTGGTGTCTGTCACAGTCCCTCGGATGTCGCCTGAGCTTACGGCCTGTCCGAAACTCGCCCTGCTTCCACCAACCAGCAACCAGCTGGTCAACAGAAGAAGGGGTAAAATCCATCTCGACAAAGTCTTCATGAATTGCCTCCTGAACTTCTCACATTCCGCCGTCTCGGCATAGGCGGCTCCGAATCTTTTCCGGTGCCGGACCGGGCGCGTCTGAATTCATTGGCTTAGATTGCATCACTGACAAGACAATCGGTTGTTTTAAGCGCTTATGCCAGCATTTCCGAGCGCGGGAGCGATTAGAGCACACCAAAAGATGGACTGTCAAGTCATTTGTGTGTTGTAGACAATCGTTTGAGTCAGTATGATTTCCATTAAACGATTTATCCTAGTGGGTGTGGCTATGGGGTCGTGCGTCATGCCATACAAGCGCCGTTCGGTATGCCTCATTAGAGGCAATCGCTTGTCTAAATCGATTTTCTGCGATCATAGGGGTACGGAGAAACTTTATGTGTCCCGCTTCACGTCGTGCTTTTCTTGGGAATGCGGCATCTTGCTTTGGAGCAATGGTTTGTGCCAAGGGGTTACAGTCGCGCGCCCAGCTGGCGTCTGCCGGTGGCCCACTCCGAGCCTGGCTGACGGCCGGCAGCCAGCGATACCAGGAGATTTCCCTCCCCGGTTGGCAGGCGCCAACCGGATTGCACCCTTCTGCGGGGGCTCACATGATCGAGGTCGACCCATCGCGAACCTTTCAGAGCATCCTCGGGTTCGGTGGCGCGTTTACCGATTCATCCTGCTTTCTTTTCAATCAGATGAACTCCGACGCACGTCATTGCTTGCTCCAAGAACTCTTCTCCACGGCTGGCTTAAACCTTTCTGTTGGACGCACCTGCATCGGCTCCAGCGACTATTCGCTCGCCACTTACACATTTGACGACACGCAAACCCCCGATCCCGATCTCACCCATTTCGGCATCGAGCACGACCGCGCATACATTCTGCCTACTCTTCGTGAAGCTGTCTCCATCCGGCCCGACCTTTTCTATTTCTCCACGCCCTGGAGCCCGCCTGCGTGGATGAAAACCGGCGACTCGCTTCTCGGTGGCTCCATGCGGAAGCATTTTTTCGATTCTTACGCGCAATACTTCGTTAAGTTCATCGATGCTTATAAGGCCGCCGGCATCCACATTCGCGCTGTCACCATTCAAAACGAAGTCGACACCGACCAGGACGGCAGAATGCCGGCTACTCTCTGGGGCCAGGAATACGAAGGCGAGTTCATCAAAAGCTTCCTCGGTCCCGCACTCGCCAACGCATCACTCGACACGAAAATCTGGCTCCTCGATCACAACTTCAATCTGTGGGGCCGCGTCCTGGACTTGCTCAGCGATCCCGACGTCGGCCGCTTTGTCGATGGCGTCGCATGGCACGCTTACGCCGGCGAACCCGACGCGATGACGCGCGTCCACGATGCCTTCCCGTCGAAAAGCGCCTACTTCACCGAATACGGTCCCCTTATCACAGACTCCGATTACCTCACCGGCTGGGCAAAGTGGTCCGCTTCCTATGCACAGATCTTCAGGAATTGGGCCTGCTGTGCTGTCGCCTGGAATCTATTGCTCAACGAGAAAGGCGGCCCGAACCTCGGTCCGTTCACCTGCGGCGGCGTCGTCACCATCGACTCGAAAGCCCAACAGCTTACCCGCAGCGGTCAGTACTGGGCACTTGCGCACTACTCGAAGACGGTGCAACGCGGAGCGCGCGTCATCGCAAGCAACTCATCGCTTCCCGGTGTCGAACACGTCGCCTTCGCCAATCCCGACGGCACGTTCGTTCTGGTTCTAACCAATCAGGGCAAAGAAAGCGATATGCTGTGTGTGTTCCAGGGAAAAGTTATTCGCGCGAACCTGCCTGCCGATTCCGTCCTCACGCTGCAGTGGGCCTGATCCGTCTCGGTACAGAAGTGCTCACTGTTGTGGAAATTCCGAAACCTTCGGCGTTACCCGAGGCGCGATCGACGTGGGTCCCCCCGCATCGTCGATCACGTTCTCGATCGCGCCCTTGTCGTCCAGCGCCACCGTAATCATGTGGTGGAATCGCACACCCGGCGTCACCGGCACCTCAATCGCCCTGGTCAGCACCACATTCGGGTGACGGAACACGCTATAGATTCCCAGCCCCCACGCCTCGTGCCGAGTCACGCCGTAAGCCACTTTATAAGATGCCCATCCATCCACGCCTGCCGCGCTCGTATAGCTTGCCTGGTCCGGCGGATCGTAGGGAATCTCCGATTGATAGAAATACGTCCGGCCGCCGTTCCCATTCCACAGTACCTGGTACTGCTGGTGATGCTCGACAAATAATCCATACGCTGTCACGTCCGCGCCGTTCACAACCATCCCATTCGCGCTCAGGTTCTTGTCCCATCCCACGCCGGCCCCGTGGTCTGCACGCCAGATCCATGTGTGGTCCACAATTGTGTCGGAGCTGTTAATCTCGAGATCAACCTCCACACTCCCTACGCCTGCTCCACCCACGCGGAAAAACACATCGTGCAGGCAAATCGGATTCAATCGATGCCTCGCCTTGCTTCCCTTCGGCCCCACCCGCAGCAGCACGGGCGACTTCTCCGCGCCCGCATCGAATAGCACGCCCGCAATGTCGATCCCGTCCGCATCGGCCGTCGTCATTGCCGGTGTTCCATGCGTCGGCTTCAGCGTTGCGTATCCCAGGCCCATCACGACCGTATTCGGCCGCGTCACACGAATCGTATCGTCGAGTTCATAGTTCCCCGGCGTCAACAACAGATCTTTACCTTTGGCCAATTGCGCGTTCATGCTTGCTGCCGTGTCCACACCCGGCCGCGCTACATAAAAATGACTCAAGGGAACCGATCGGCCGGGCGTCTCGCCGCCATGCCACGTGATTCCTCTGCTGTCTCTTCGCAGCTCGGGGACACGCACGCTCCAGCTCCCATTCCCGTCTACCTGAAGAAAGGGCTTCTCTCGCACCAGCGGCGCGCGATCCACCTTGGTATACGGCGGAGCCGGCCACTCCCCCGCCGGCGGAGAAATCACTCCCACAAACACCATGTTCCAGTTCGATCCCGTCCAGCTTCCCCACTCGCTGTTGCGCGAGATCCACTGCTGTTGCGATCCCGAATCCACGTTGCCGTCCACGAGCGAGTCCGACATCCACCCACCGCTTGCCCATCCGTGATTCTGATGCAGCACCAGGTTGCCGCGCACGTGCATCCGCCGGAACGGAACTGCCTGCGACACCGCCCACTGCATCGTTCCACCTGCGGGCGTCACTGAAAACCCTTCTGCCGCGCGCCAGAAAGCGCACGTCGCATTGTTGTGTGGCAGGCTCGCGTCCGAGTGCACATTACCGTCAATCTCCACCGCATCCGGCGTTGCACCCAGCCCCAGTACCTGTGTGTAGAATCCCACCGGCACATCCACGTGATACTTGCCCGGCAAAAACAGCAGCGCATACCGCGCTGTGCCGAACTCGCTCTTCTCTTCGACGGCGTAGACCTTGTCAATCCGCGCCTGAATCTCCGCGGCCGGCATCGAGGGATCGAAGATCATCACATTCGGCCCGAGGTCCGGCTTCTTCGACACCTGCGCCCCAGCCCGCGCGAATTCGCCGGCAAACACTCCTGCCAGCAAGGCCACACCCAACTTGATTTTCGCAGCGCGCATTCCGGCTCTTCCTTCCCTTCGATTCATCGCCGCAGCCTCCCAATCTCACCACACATAGGTCGCAGCCGACTCCGGGCGCAGCGTCGCCGTCACGCTCTGCCCATGGTATTCAATCTGGAAAGTCTTCGGAAAATTTCCCGTGTTCACTGCGACCAGAACAACCTTTCCGTCCGGCGTCAAAAACGCCACTGTCGAAAGCTGCTCGAGTTCATTCGAACCGATCCGCACCGAACCCGGCGGCACAAACTTTGAGAAATGGGCCAGCGCATAGTAGGCCACGTTGAACCGCGCCTGATCGCCATCAAGGGTGATCGCACCGTAGCAGACCGGACATCCGCCATCGTTCGTGTGCGGCCCGGCATGCGGATCTGCCGCCAGATTCCACAGCAACACATTGCGCGCCCAGTTCCGCGTGGCGCCAATCAGGACGCGGCTCACCGGCTCGGTGATATCAATCGATGTCGCGCTCGGCCGGCCGCCCACTGATTGCTCCGTCAAATAAAGATTCTTGTTCGGATACTGGTTGTGCACGCACGTCAGCGCAGAACTGTCGCCGCCATACAGATGAAATGCCGTTCCCGCCACATACTTGCTCGCCGCGGCGTCTGCCAGGATCGATAGCGGGTAAGAAATCACATCCGGATTGTGATCGTACAGCTGGATCTCTGTCTTGATTCCGGCTTTCTCAAACGCCGGCCCCAGGTGCTTTGCAATCAGTTCATCCTCTTCCGACGCAAACACAACCATGCTCGGCGTATTCTTCGGGTTTAGCGGCTCGTTCTCTACGGTAATGGCAGTGACGTTGATCCCCTCCGCCTTCATGCCCTCGACATACTTCGTCAGGTACTGCGCGTACGCCTCGTAGAACTCCGGTTTCAGTTCCCCGCCCTTTACCGCGCCGTTGGTTTTCATCCACGCTGGCGCCGACCAGGGCGACCCCAGAATCCTAATCTGCGGATTGATGGCCAGGATCTCCTTCAAGACCGGAATCACCGTCGCCCCATCCGGGGCAAGGCTGAATTTCTCGAGCTTCGCATCAGTCTGGCCGGCCGGCATATCGTCGTACGAGTACACGTGATCGTTCATATCTGAGGAGCCGATGCTCACCCTCAGATAACTCACTCCGATCCCGTCTCCCTTGGCCGTGAAGAGCTGCCCCAGCAACTCGCTTCGCCGCGTCGGCGTCATCTGCATCAGCAGCTGCGCGCTTCCGCCCGTCAGCGCAAACCCAAACCCTTCGATCGGTTGGTACTGTTGCATGTCGTTCACTTCAATTGTCGGCGCGTCGCTCTTCACATCGGAAAAATGCAGAGCGTCCGGTTCGTGAGTGAGCAACGCGTTTCGGTCGCCCGTCGTCAGCCAGACCTGCGCATCTTGTGTGTTTTGCGCTCGAGAGGCTGTCGCAAAGAGAATTAGAGCGGAAAAAAGGATAAGAAAAATGCGCTTCAAGGTCATAATTTCCTCTTGCTTCGGCGAATGGTTACGCCGCTTCGTACTGTCGATGCTTCTCGAATATGGTCAAGACAACCGATTGTTAACGCGATACTTTAGAACGGAATTTTTGGACTGTCAAGGATGAAAGCAGAGGATTATCTGGATTGTCAAGCGGCATATTGCAGACGACATGTCCGGGCTTACGTGTTATTCCCTTCAATCCGGACTAGCAGATATTCTGCCAACGCAAATTCCGAAGGCAATTCACGAAGCCCAATTGATCAAAAATAAACCAGGCGCAGCCGAACTCCGGCCAGCGCGTCGCAGGTCCATCTCCCGTCTCAGCAATCGCTCACAAGCGGGTATCAAATGGAACAAACGGGAGGGCGCACAGTACTCCTTTCCGCGCCTTTAGAAAATCTACTTTAGACAATCGTTTGTGTAATGAGACAATGAGGGACGAGAAAATTGGCATCTGTGAATCTTTAACCGATCGGCTCGCTTCTATAAAAAGGTCTTCGGCAGCAGATTTCTGCAGATTTCTGCAAAATTTCGCCCCTGAGACGACTTATCAGTAGCGTCCCCGGCCACCATTCTGTGAATTCGGCATGTGGTAAAACCGTGCTCGTCCCATTGAGCGCAGCGAAGTGGTATTGCCTCCGGCCCTCCGAAAGGCCGATGCTCGGAGCGCACGAGCGCATTGCGCTCGAAGCGGCAGATCGTGCCGATCACAGATTATTCAGCCAATGGACTCCGATGTTCGTCCAGGAGCATACAATGGGCTATTCCCGATTATTACTCGGGAATAGGACGAAGACTGAGGCCGAAAAATAGACTTCCGTCTCGCATTCATCTGAATAGTCGCGGATTTTAGTGAACTGTATGCTGCTTGTCCGCGAGTGCCTTCTCCCGCTCCCCGCGGATTGCGGTTTCCCAGACTGCGCAACGACAGAAGCACACGGCTTTCACTTTGTGATCAAACATGCAATCGAAGACGCCGTCATCGATTTCTCTGGCATCTTGCTCGATCGGAACGGACGCTCCCAGAACGGCTGGCCGCGCCTCCACCGGCCGAAACATCCACTCAGCAAGCGAAAGCGCGCATGGCGGTCCGCCCGCACGGTGAATGGTTGCCGTTTCACCGCGCGTTGTGCGGGCCGCTTTACCTAACCGCGCAAAAGGAGACGAACGCAATGCCAACAAAGTATTCCCCTCTTAGCTTTCACCTTTCACGTCGCCAGGTGCTCAAGGGCGCTGGCGCGACCGCAGGAGCATTTGCAGCTGGCTCGCTCATCGGCGGTTCTTTAAAATCCGCCGAAGAACTGCTCAACCCCGCACCCGTTAAGGCTGCCACCTTTTACAAGGGCTGCGACATCAGCTGGGCACAACAGATGGCTAACTACGGCTACTTTTGGAAGAACGCCAGCGATCAGGGCACGACCGGGAGCGCTGACACCCAGATTAACTATTTGTGCAGCATCCTGAAGAGCTATAACATCAATGCCATCCGCCTACGCACCTGGGTCAATCCTTCGACAGATCCGGTCAACGGCTGCTGTAACCAGGCAGATACCGTCGCCATGGCGTACCTGATGAAGGAAATGGGCTTACCCGTAGACATCGACTTTCACTTCGGCGACACATGGAACAGTGTGGGCACACAGAACCCGCCGGCGGCATGGGCTAACATGACTTTAAGTCAGATGGAGAGTGCCCTGGGCACTTACGTCTATAACTTCATGGAAGCCCTGAAGGCGTCCGGAGTTACCCCGACATGGGTGCAACTCGGCAACGAGATCAACAGCGGCATCTGCCATCCGCTCGGAGGGGTGAACTACCCCTCGCAGATGACCGCCCTCCTCATGGCTGGTTACAACAACGTCAAGGCTGTCTTCCCAAGTGCCCAGTGCATCATTCACCTTGCTCAGCCGCAAGATTCTGGTCCAATAGAAACCTTCATGAGCGCCTACGATGGGAACGGCGGCAAGTTGGACATCTTGGGATTCTCATCGTACGGCTCCTCAAGTCTTGCCGTGAGTCTTGCCAACGACATGTTGGGATTTGGGAAAACATATGGCAAGCCGGTCATGCAGGTCGAGTTCGGCGGCCCCGTCAGCTCTTCGGGCACCGCGACTGCGGCGACCGAGTATATCCAGACCTTGCGTAACGGTGGTGGCCTGGGCGTCTTCTATTGGGAGCCGGAGTGCTATTCGCCCTTCTGCACCTATACCGAGGGCGCTTGGGAGACCACCGAGGAACCCGACACCGCGATCATGAACGCAATCCAGTCGGCTTAAGTCGGTGTCACAACTAACACAGCCTGGCCTCTCACAACTGAATGCCAGGCTGTACCTTCAACGTCGAGCGGACCTGCCTGCGTCTTATTCCAGATGGAAGGCGGCATTGACCAATGCAATGTGCGAGAAGGCCTGGGGAAAATTTCCCAGCAACCGTTTTGCGTCAGGGGCGTACTCCTCTGAGAGAAGTCCAAGATCGTTCGCAAGCGGCAGCAGTCGCTCAAAGAGTTTCCTGGCGTCTTCAACGCGGCCGATGGCCTTCAGGCTGCTCACCATCCAGAAACTGCACGCCAGAAAGACGCCTTCTCCGGCCGGCAATCCATCATTGACCTTCGCAGTGTCATACCGCCGCACTAAGCCATCGATCGTCAATTCCCGCTCGATGCCTTCAACAGTACCCCGAATGCGCGGGTCGTCGCCCGGAAGAAATCCCGCGAGTGGCATCAGCAGCAGAGCCGCGTCGAGCTGATCGGATCCATAAGACTGCACGAAACTCTGTTTCTCGTTGTTATAAGCGCTGTTGCAGATTTCCTGGTGGATCTTGTCGCGAACCGATTTCCATCGGACTACGGGAGCTTCGTAGTTCAGTTCTTCCGCAAGCTTGACGGCGCGATCGAAGGCCACCCACGCCATCATTTTGGAATAAGTAAACTGCTGCGGGCCGCCACGTGTCTCCCATATCCCGTCATCGGGTTCGCGCCATATCTTCTCAAGATGTTCCAGAAGCAACGCCAGCACGCGGAACTCTTCTTCTCCGTGAGCTGCAAGGCTCTGTTGTGCATGATAGAAACAGTCCAGCATCTCTCCATAGATATCGAGCTGCACCTGTTTCGATGCCGCATTTCCGACGCGCACTGGCCTTGAGTTTTCGTATCCCGGAAGCCAATCGGCCTCCCATTCGATAAGTTGCCGTTCGCCTTTCAGGCCGTACATAATCTGCACCTGGTCGGGGCTGCCGGCAAGGGCGCGCAAAAGCCAATCCTGCCACGCGCTGGCTTCGTCGTAATAACCGGCGTTGGCCAGCGCCAGAAGACTGAAGGTCGTGTCGCGAAGCCAGCAATAGCGATAGTCCCAATTGCGCACGCCTCCGATCCGCTCCGGTAGAGACGTAGTTATGGCGGCCACCAGACCACCCGTCGGACGGTAAGTCATGGCCTTCAGTGTGATGAGCGATCGCTCGACGATATCTCGGTATCGCCCCTCGTACTTCAACTGACCGGTCCAGGTGAGCCAAAAGTTCTCCGTGTCTTTCTCGGCCTGACCCGCGTCGATGGGTGCAGGCTCGGGTGCATACGAAGTTCCGTAGGTCAGCGTGAACCAGACCCGCTCGCTGGCTTCAACCGTGAAGTCGGCCACGGTCTTCAGCTCTTCGCCGTGCACAGGAACCGACGCATGAAGCATGACCAGGTTGGGGCCCGCAACTGCTCGAACGCCATCGGTCAATGCCGTCACCCATGGCACGGTGCGGCCATAGTCGAACCGCAGAGCCAGCTCCATCCGAAGGGAGACTTTCCCCCGCAGGCCTTCCACAATGCGCACCACATCGGAGTGGTGCTCGCGAATCGGCATAAAGTCGATCAGTTTCACTGCGCCTTCATCGCTCTCGAAAGTCGTCTCCAAAATGAGCGTGTGGTCGCGATATTTACGCGTGGAAGTGCAAGCGCCGCCAGCCGGCGAGATGCGCCAATAGCCGTTTTCCTCTGTTCCAAGCAAAGCACAGAAGCAAGCCTCGGAGGAGAAGGAGGGCCAGCAGAGCCAGTCGATGGAACCATTTCTGTTCACCAGCGCGGCTGTCTCGCAATCGCCCAGGAGCGCGTAATCTTCAATCCTCGCCGTCATTGTTATTGCTCGCGGTAGTTGCGCATCAACCCGCCATCGACGACGAAGGTCGAGCCAGTAATGTAAGAAGCATCGTCGGAGCAAAGGAAGGCAACCAGCCCGGCGACATCTTCCGTGGTCCCCAAGCGTCCCAGAGGAATGTTCGCGAGCAGCGCATTGAGCTCCGGCTTGTTTTCGAGCAGAGTTTTGTTGATCGGCGTAGCAATGGCTCCGGGGGCGACGTTATTAACGGTAATTCCCAGCGGGCCCAATTCCATTGCGAGATCGCGCATCAGCATGCGCATTGCGCCTTTACTGCAACAGTAAGTCGCGAATCCGGGAAATACCATATCTTCGTGTACAGAGCTGATATTGACGATACGGCCGGGCCTCTTGGTATCGCGCAATCGGCGAACAAACGCCTGCGTAAGAAAAAACGGTCCCCGCAGATTTACAGCCATCACCTGGTCGTAGTCGCTCTCCGGAGTATCCACAAAGGCCGACTTGCGCTCCATCCCCGCGTTATTCACCAGAATGTCGGCAGCTCCAAACCGCTCCCATGCGGTATCGACCAGCTTTTGCACGTCCTCCATCTTTGTGATGTCAGCTTTGACAATTTCTCCGTCGCTGCCGGCTTCCTTGATCGCGCGCTCGGTCTCCTCTGCTCCTTCCGGAGTGCCCACGTAATCCACAATGATCCTCGCGCCTTCGCACCCAAGCCGCTTGGCAATCCCTTGACCGATCCCCGAGCTGGCTCCGGTGACGATTGCCACCTTACCCTTCAGTCCGCGCACAGTTAATCCTTTTGGGTTCCGACTCCATTCCTTTGGAAGGCAAACGCACGCGGTGAGTTGCAAAATATCCGTCGAATCGGCGTAGGCCCCTAATTGAAAAGCCGCTTCGAGCGGCATCTCGTTTCCAGATCACGGAATCCAAGTTAAACATGCCAACCGAGATTCACTGGCCTGCCATCGCTTTTCGCCTCGTGCTGACATTGGCTGCGGGAGGCCTATTGGGCTTCGAGCGCAGCAAGACCGGGCATCCTGCCGGCCTGCGCACCACGCTGCTGGTTACGTTGGCGGCATCGGTCGCCATGATTCAGGTGAACCTGCTGATTCCGACCAACGGGAAGCCCAATGACTCCTACGCCGTAATGGACCTGATGCGTTTACCGCTCGGAATCCTCACCGGAGTGGGGTTTATCGGCGCCGGGGTAATCGTCCGAAAGAATGAACTTGTCCTTGGACTTACGACGGCCGCAACTTTATGGTTTGCCACTGTCGTCGGCCTCTGCATGGGCGGGGGACAATTGGTTCTGGGATCGGCATCGACTGTGATTGGTTTCGCGGTTTTATCAGGTTTTCGCCCTCTGGAAAGGCGCTTTGAACGGTATCAACAAGCCGAATTGAAAGTTATCGTTCAGGGAGATCAAGTTACGCCTGAGCAACTACGAGATATGCTCAGGGCTTCCGACTTCCACATCAAATCCTTTTCCATCTCTAATTGCAAGACGGAGCATCGCCGCGTGCTTGATTGTGAGCTGCGCTGTCCAGTTATCTGGACAAATGCGGCCGTTCCTCCGGTAATCGTAGAGCTTGAAAGCTTGCCATGTGTGATCGAACTAGAGTGGAATGTATCGAGTTCCGGACCGCAATAGCATTTCCGCCCCGGCATGAAAGCAGCGCCGCCGCAGCTATAAATTGGGCGCCACGCGAGGATACTCTACAGGTTCCGCGCGTGAAAAATGCGGGTTAATAGAACAAGTATTTGCGCCAGCGGTCGTCGCTGCGGCCCAGCATGCGCATGATCTGGCGGCTGGTGTGCAGCGAGAAGGGGCGAGGCTCGCGCATCAGGATCATGTCGTCGATCTCGCTCAGCAGGCGGTTGCCCTTTTTGCGGTTGCATTCGTGGCAGCACGCCACCAGATTTTCCCACGTGGAGTTGCCGCCGCGGGAGCGTGGCACCACGTGATCGAGCGTGAGTTCGCCGGGTGGCAGGGCCTCGCCACAATACTGGCAGGTGTTGCGATCGCGCAGCAGGATATTTTTGTCTTCAGTGCGGGCAACACCCTTGAGCACCAGCACCAGGGCGCGCCGGGCGCCGCAAATGTTGATGGGCTCATAGGACGCATTGAGCACCAGCACCGGCATCTGCAAGATGTGGGCGTGCGTATGCTGTGTGTTCTCATGGCCGCTGGCCAGCACCACAGCTTTGGCAATCGCCTTCTGCTTGCGCGCGTGAATCATAGCTTTTCCCAACGACATCTCTTCCCCCCTCGGTCAAAAAGATGCTTGCTAAAAAGTCGGCATTATCGCCCCATTCGTGCTGGAACGTGCTGCGTGTGAGTCCGCCTCCGGCGATGCGCCGGTGAGTGGAGTTTCTTCCTCCATGCTTTCGTAGAACGGTGTGCCAAATCCTGCAAATCCTTCGCTGCCGCGTTGCGCTCTTGCCAGTGTGGCCACCCAAACAGATGCCGCTCCGGCTTCGACCAGAGCCTGGGCCGCGGCGCGCGCCGTGGCTCCCGTAGTCAAAATGTCATCGACAACTAAAACGTGCTGTGCCGTCACGCGCGCGGGATCGGAGACTAAGAATGCGCCGCGCACATTCAGTCGGCGCTGGCGCGGGGTAAGTCCGGCCTGGGTTTCTGTAGCACGCTGGCGCAGGAGCGTGCTCGAAGCCAGCGTGAGCCGCCACTCGGGATGACTCTTTTGAAGGAAGCGCAGCGCTTCCGCAGCCAGTGCACGCGACTGGTTGAATCCGCGTTGCGCGTACTTCGAGCGATGCAGCGGCACGGGAATCACCAGCATTTCCTGCGGCGCTTGGCCGGCGAGTTGCGCGATGGCTTTGGCGAGCATGCGGCCCAAACCCGTCGACGCCCCGTAGAGGCGGTCGTATTTGAGCGTGTGAATGGCCTCGCGCATCCGGCCCTGGTAAACGCCGTAGGAGACGGCGCGGACAAACGCCGGCGGCGCCATGCGGCAGGCGCGGCATAGGCTTGAGAATCCCATTACCGCGCCCGAAACGGGCAACGCGTCGCCGCAACGTTCACAGACTGGCTGAGTTTGAAGCGGAAATTCCGTCCAGCAGATATCGCAAATTGGCACGGAAGAAAGTCGCGGCAGGGGAGAGCCGCATAAGCAACAGGAGGCGGGGAGAAGAGTGCAACCTAAACTATCAAAGGGACTTCGCAGCACGCGAACCACGGCGCGCCAGCGCGTTGTTTCCGATGGCGGAACCCCAGTCGCGGTCATGAGGGAGTCCTTATGGAAGACGCACCTCGCTCAGGCAGCACCCAGTCGCAGCCGCCCGATGCTGCCAGTATAGCGCAATCGCAATTCGCGCTCCAGCGCGGGATCAGGGTAAGGACTCTTTGCAAAAAAAGCAGCGAAAGGGCGCCGGACCTTCCGCTGCTCATCGATTGTAGGTTTAATTTAATGCCCTTCGCCGTTTTAATACCGGCGTCTGCATTCGGGCAATTATCGACTGTGGGTGGTGTGCGTCCGCTTCAGCTCGTCCTCGCGGGCGGCTTCGCGTTCGCGTTCCAGTTTGCTTTCATGTTCGATGACGGTCTCGCGATTCACGTTCTCGTTCGCGTTGCGCGCGGCGTCCTTCACATTTCCCCACGCCTTTTGCGCTTTGCCCTTCAGCTGTTGTGCAGCCCCTTCCGCCTCGGCGTTTGGATCGTTTGTCCACTCCCCTACCTGGCGCTTCACACGCCCCGCCGCATCGTTGACTGCACCTTTCACCCTATCTTTATCCATAAGTTCACCTCATATCTAGGGTATGTTTGTCCTAATAGCGTTAACAGGCCCTAGGGGTTACCTTGCGAACTAGGTTGTGCCGCCTGCACCTTCTCAGTACGGCAGAAAATGTTACTTCTGATTTACTGGCCGATTCAATTAAACCGGCCTTCGTCCCGTGATCAGTTGGATGAGCAACACCACGAGAGCGATCACCAGCAAAATGTGAATAAACCCTCCCAGGGTGTACGACGAAACGACCCCCAAAAGCCACAAAACTAGAAGGATGATAAAAATCGTCCAAAGCATCGCTCACCTCCGCGGGAATTCTTTCCCGCTCACATTGACGCTTGGACGCCGGGGGGATCCTGCGGGTTGTTCCGGGCATATGCGCCAGGAAACAATCCGGTGCGCCCTAAGGCGTATCGGGTCTTGCATTCAGATTGGGGACTTACCCGAATCGCACAGAACTTCGATTCTCCAAAACCTCTTCTCGCATCCCAAGCAGCCCGCGGAATAAGCCACGCATCCGAATGCAAAGCGCATGCCGCTAGTGCACGCGCAGGAGGACAGCGTGCTACTCATCCTTATCATCCTGTTAATTCTCGGATTCGGCTATGGGGGCTACCGCGTGGGCCCGGGTTGGGGCTATTACGGAGGCGGAGGCATCAGCCTCATTCTCACTATCGTTCTCATCCTGCTGTTGCTCAGAGTTATTTGAGCGGGGCGGGCACAGATGGAACCGCGTGAGACAATACGCGCGTGGACCCTTCGACTCCATTCAGGTTCTCGCACGTCATTCGATCCGGCTAACCCAAAAAAGCAGGGAGCTCGTCCCTTGGGTGCTTCGGCAGCGCGGTTCGCCGTGTCTTAGAAGACTCCGGCCAAGTATGCTTCAGCGGGGCGCAGATTCTCATGCTTCGACCCGCTCTCTGCCAGCACCACAGGCGAGAGTGTGATCATCGGACAGTGCGTGTGGGCCAGAGTCTTATAAACCACACCATGCCGGGTGATAGCGGCAAAAGCCGATGCACCCTGCGCGCCGAGGACGATGAGATCGGCCAGTTGTGCGCGGCTCTGGTAGAGCAGCTCCTCGGTAGGATCGCCGGGTACGACAATGGTCTGGATTGAGACCTGGCTCTGCAGCCGTGTGGGAATCAGCGCGAGCATTTCCGCTTCCACTTCATCGAGCGAACGGCCGGCGAGGAACTCCGCGCGTTCCTGCGGGCGAATGATGTGTTGCAGGATGAGGCGCGCGCCATGTTGCGCGGCCAGCTCGGCCGCAAAGGCGGCCACAACGGTGCTGGCGTCGTGCAGACTCACGGCGCACAAGATTGTGCGTGTAGCAAAGTTGCGATAACTGCCGTCCACCACCTCCGGGCCGATGATATAGACCGGCGAACCGGCGGTGCGCAAAACAGCCTCGGCCACTGAGCCCACTAGCAGCTTGCCGATCGGACCAGGAGAGTGCGTGCCCATCACGATGCGGTCGATCTCGCGCTCACGCGCATAAGCAAGAATTTCGTCGGCCGGCAATCCCGGCCGCACCACGATCTCGCAACGCAGACCCGCCTCGCGCACGCGTTGCGCGAGAGGCTCGAGATGATACGTTTCGTCGTGCGCCGCCGCCGCGTAGTCGTAGTAGCGGATGCCCGTGGCCTCAGATCCCGAAACTATCAGCGTGTCGTAGGCATGAAAGAGGATCAGATCCGAGCCAAATTCCTTGGCTTGCTCGAGAGCGAAGGTGAAAGCTTTCTCGTTGGCGGGTATTTCCGAGGCAAACAGGATGGTAGAGGGCTTGCTCCAACCCGGCTTCAATACGGCGGCCATGGGGAATCTCCTCTCAGTACGTTCAAATGGTTGCAGATAAATTTGAGGTCGAGCGGTATCTCACCGCACATCGCCGGGTGATTCAGCTCACCCGGACCAATCCGGACGCCTGCGGCCCCATCAATTCTTCCTGCTTCGTTACTATATGACGCAAAAACAGGCGAATCAGGCCACAAGTGAAATGATTGTGGTCCCGATTCCCAAATTTGTCCAGTTAGACGATTACGGTACCGATAACGTTCGCATAAAAGTGATCTGAATCACAGCCCCGTCCAACCAAAACTGCTCTTCTGGAATGGAATCGAGGTCGTCGGAAACGGTTTTTTCCGCCCTGGATCGGTCTTGGCGCGCTGAAGGTAGGTGTTGACGCCCAGGAAAATTTTGGGCCCGAGGCCGTCTCACCCCAGGCGCCAAAAAAGCGGCGCGCGACGCCCTATCCCCCTGGAGGCCCCATGACGATGCAGCCGATGCACAACATTCCCGCCCGCGGCGGGATCGACTTTGACGAATCCCCATTCCTCGCCATCTGGGAAGTTACCCAGTCCTGCGACTTGGCCTGCAAGCACTGCCGAGCCGCCGCGCAGCCCATACCGCACCCTGACGAGCTGACGCACGAGGAAGGCAAGGCGCTGATCGACCAGATTGCCGAGATGCATATTCCCATCTTCGTCTTTACCGGCGGCGACCCGCTCAAGCGCAAGGATGTATTTGAGTTAATCCGCTACGCCGCCGGCAAGGGCGTCCATGTCGCGGTCACTCCCAGCGCCACGCCGCTCTTGACGCGCGAACAGATCTTTAAAATGAAGGAAGCCGGCGTCGTCCGGCTCGGCATCTCGCTCGACGGTTCGTCGCCGGAAATTCACGACGCCTTCCGCGGCCTGCCCGGTGCATGGGCGCGCACCATCCAGGCCATCGAATGGGCAGGCGAGGCCGGTATTCCCATCCAGGTGCACACCACCATCAGCCGCCACAACGCCAACGACCTCGACAATCTCTGCAACCTCTTCGAAAAGCTCGCCATCGTGATGTGGAACGTCTTCTTCCTGGTGCCGGTCGGACGTGGTCAACTGGACGATCTATTGAGCGGCGAGGAGTTCGAGCAGGTCTTCGGCAAGATCTACGAGCTCTCCCGCCGCGCCAACTTCCAGATCAAGACCACCGAGGCCATGCACTACCGCCGCTACCTGCTCCAGCACAACCTGGAAGAGAAGCGCGCAGCCCATGCAAACTCGTCGGGCCACGGCCATCCCGGAACAGCGGTGCTCGACATCGGCAATCATCCTTCTCCAGAGCACAAAGTGTCAGGGCACGACTTCAGTCGTGCCGAACAGACCGCAAATAAAAATGAGGGGGCTTTAGCCCCTGCCTACGAACCCGGCACACCCACGGCCGAAGCCAAAACTCGCAACATGAGCTGGGCCACGCGCCGCGTCAACGACGGCAAAGGGTTCGTCTTCATCTCGCACATGGGCAACGTCTATCCCAGCGGATTCCTGCCCATCCATGCCGGCAACATCCGCGAAACGCCGCTCGCCGATATCTACCGCAACGCTCCCATCTTCAAGGCCCTGCGCGACACCAAGCGCCTTGAAGGCAAGTGCGGCGCCTGCGAGTACAAGGAGATCTGCGGAGGCTCCCGTGCCCGCGCCTATGCCCTCACCGGCGATCCGCTCGCCGCAGAACCCTGCTGTATTTACCAGCCGAAGAACTGGGACCCGGAGCGGGAGCAAACCGCGGAAACGTTCAAGCAGTGGAGTCCAGTCGAGCCGATGGTCACGCTGTAGCGCGGCTCGAATTCAAAGCTTTTCGAGGGCCTGCTGCGCGGCCGCAATCAACGCTTCGAGGACCTGCTTAAGCTGGGGCGAGATGGCGGTCGGCTGCTCGCGATCCGCTGCCATTGCCGTTTTGCCCGCCTTCGAGGTGCGTTTCGCCAGTTCCTCCATGTGGGGAAGTGCGCTGAACAAGAAGACCACTAGCAGAAACACGCCGCTAAATCCCGCCATCACTCCGATGGATGGCGTTGGGAAGACATAGAAAACCAGAAAGCCTACCAGCATTGCTGCACCCGTCGACCCACGCAACTGCGTCATCACCGTCTGGCGATCGTATTCAGTCAGCAGGACCGGATGGTCTTCCCTCACATTGAACAGATCGGGCCCGTCGTTCTCGGGATCAGCCTCCGGTTTCGTCAAGCCGTAGGTTTTACGGCCCCACGGAAGTCCCCATCCGTTCTTCAGCAGATACGCGATCTGGGCCATCAGATGGCCGATGGTGTAGCATGCGCCCACTGCGAAGATCGCCACAAGCCACGCCGGAATCTTGTCCTGATTGGTACGCAGGAAGGACTCGACGTCGCTGAGGGAGAATCGGCGGCACAGTATGCCGATCGAAAGAAACACAGCGCCCGGGATCGCGTACCCGAAGATGTCCCTGAGAATCAGGAAACTCTTCGTCAGTTCCGACAGGAATCCCGGCCAGCTGTCAGGGTTGGAGTCGCCGCCGTTGGACGTTGCCATGTTGCGGGAATCGTATCGCGCCGCCGCGGCCCCGTCAATCGCTGGTTCTTAACCTGCCGGAATTCCTTGTGACCTCAAGGCTGCGCAATCGGCGCACTTCCTCAATGCCCGCCCGCCGCCGCATCCACCTTGCCCTTGAATCGCGAATAGACAAACACCACATACCCGACCGCCAACGTCATGCCGATCAGCCACCATGCCAGCCCCACGGCCAGCGTGTGTTCCCCGGAGATCGCACGGGTGAGCGTGATGTCGTTGGCCGCTCCGGTCGTCGCCGGCAGCAGTACCGGATACAAGCCCCAGCAGGCGCCTGCCAGCATGAAAAAGAGATACAGGCACGAGGCAAGAAAGGCTTTCAGCGGCTGGCCTTTGCGGTTCCACAGCCAAAGGGCGGCAAGCGAAGCCGCCACGCCCGCAGGAATGATGAACGTGAAGGGGTAATTGAAGTAATTGTCGAGGCTCGCGGGACGCACCGCGATGGTAGCGAAAAGGCTAACGACCGTGAGCGCAACAAGAATCAGCCACAGCGGCGTTACCACGTTGCGTGCCCGTTGTTCCAGGTCGCCTGAGGTCTTGAGCGCGAGCCACAAGGCGCCGTGCAGCGTGAGAGCGGTCAGCGCCACCAGGCCGCCGATCACCGTGTACCAGTCGAGAATGCCGGGTGCGAGGCCCGGCCGCCAGTTGGTCCACAAGGGCAGAAAGAAATATCCGTCAGCGTTAATCGGCACGCCGCGCAACACATTGGCCAAGGCCGAGCCGTAAAAGATGGTAAGCAAAGTGCTCGCCACGCCGAACGTGCCGTCAAGAAGAGAGCGCCACACGCCCACGTCGATATGGTTGCGCAGTTCCACGCTCACGCCGCGCAGTATCAGCAGCCAGAGCACGATCATCAGCGGCAGATAGAAGCCCGAGAAGGCCGAGGCGTAGAGCAGCGGAAAGGCGAAGTAGAGCGTGCCGCCGCCCGCCAAGAGCCAAACCTCGTTGCCGTCCCAGACAGGCCCGATCGAAGCTAGCGTGACTTTGCGCTCGTCCTCGGTGCGTACCAAAAACAAGTGCAGCACTCCCACGCCCAGGTCGAAGCCGTCGAGCACCACGTACCCGACAATCATCACGGCAACCAGCCAGAACCACACAAAACCCATCATGATCGAACTCCCTTCAATTAGCAGAGCGAGAAGCTTCCGCGCACGACTTCAGATCTGACTGAAATCTTGCGAAACAACGAAGCGTGAAAGGGCACGACTTCAGTCGTGCCGTAACCGCTCCAAAAATCAATTCGGGGCTTTAGCCCCTTCAGCCTCCGGCCCGCAGCTAATCTCTCGATAAACCAGCACCGTAAACAGCAGCCCCAGCAGCGCGTAAAGTCCCATGAAACCGAGCAGCGTAAACAGCCCGTTGCTCGCGGACACCGTGTTGGAGAAGCCCTCGCTGGTACGCATCAATCCGTAGATGAGCCAGGGCTGGCGGCCCAGCTCGGCCGTCATCCAGCCCGCGGTATTGGCAATGTAAGGCAGCGGGAAACTCAACAGCAGCGCCCACAGCACCCAACGCGATCTGTGTAACCGCCCGCGCCAAAGCAAAAATGCGGCCACCATCATCAGCAGCACAAACCATGTCCCCAGCCCCGCCATGATGTGGTAGGAGTAGTAGAGCAGCGGCAGCGCACTGGGCCACTGATCGCGCGGAATCTGATCGAGCCCCTGCACCTCGGCCCTGGTGGTGCCGTAAATCAGGAAGCTCAGCACATCGTTCACCACGATGGGATTGTCGATCTCGCCCGTCTCATAGTTGGGCTGGCCTATCAGGACGATGGGCGCACCAGGCCCGCTCTTGAAAAGCCCCTCCATGGCGGCGATGGCCGCGGGCTGGTTGCGCGCCACGTATTTGCCGGCCAGGTCGCCCGTGGGAAAGATGATGAGAATCGACGAAATCACACCCGCAATTACGCCCACCTTCAGAAAGTTGCGGCCATACTCGCCGTCGCGTCCCTCGAGCAAGTAGAACGCGCCCACAGCGCTCATCACGAATGCCGACGTCACCACTGCGCCGGTCATATTGTGCGCATATTGTAGTAGCGCCCAGGGATTCATCAGCAGTTGCCAGAAGCTCTGCACTTCAAAGCGCCCATCGGGCAGGCGTGTATAAGCCACCGGGTGCTGCATCCACGCGTCGGTCACGATGATGAAGAACCCGGAGATCCACGAGCCCAGCCACACCATAAATGCGGAGAACCAATGCATGCGCGGCGAAATGCGCTTTTCGCCGTAGAGAAAGAGACCGAGAAACGCCGACTCGAGAAAGAAGCTGAAGACGCCTTCCATCGCCAGCGGTTGCCCGATCACACCGCCCGAAAGCTGCGAGAAGCGCGCCCAGTTGGTGCCGAACTGGAACTCCATGGGAATGCCGGTGACCACGCCCATCACAAAATTGATCGCGAAGATGCGGCCCCAAAAACGCGCTCCGCGATCCCACGTCGCGCTGACCGTCGCCTCGCTGCCCCTGCGCAGCGCCAGAGTTTTCATCACCACGATCAGCAACGCCAGCCCCATGGTGAGCTGCGGAAACAAGTAGTGAAATGTGACGGTAAAAGCAAAATGCAGCCGGTGAATAATTTCGGCGGTCATCGGAAAGCCTCCTGATAAAGGACACGGCCTGTAAATCGATGCAGGGAGCGTCCGGAGGTTAAGTGCAGCGGTTAAGGGCAGTAGACAAGGCGGATGGCGGTCCCATCTTCGCAATCGGATTCTAGCTCTTACAGCGACTTAAGTCACTCGAAGAGCACCCACCACGGCAATTGCATGAATTAAATTTGCTGTGGATTTGTGTTCCGATTAGTGTCGCGCCGGAGGCGCAATGGTTATTAGCCCCGCGCTTCAGCGCGGGGAAGAGTAGCAAAGAAATTCATCAGCCCCGTAGGGGCGTGGCAAAAGGGCGCGCAAGACGCTCCATTCCTTTTCATGCGATTGCCCCGAGCCGGCCGCGCCCTCCAAATGCTAAATAAATAATGGAGTTGTCATCCTGAGCGAAGTTTGCCGCGTTTTTCGCGGCAAACGCAGTCGAAGGACCTGCATTTGTTCTTCAACAAACTTCAGACTCACTACGCCAGCAGCTCGCCCACAATCTTCGCCGCCGCTGCGAGCGCCGCATCGATCTGCGCCTGGTCCTTGCCGCCGGCCTCGGCAATCTCTGCTTTGCCACCGCCCGAGCCGCCCACCAGCTTGGCTACCGCGCCCACCAGCCTGCCCGCCTGGATGCGCTTCACCAGCCCCGGCGTCACGCCCGCAATGATCGCAACTTTGCCCTCCGGTTGCGCCGATGCCAGCACCACCACGCCCTCGCCCAGTTTTTGTTTCAGGTTATCGACCAGCGTCCGCAACTGCCCGCGCTCCAGTTGATCGGCGCGATGCGTCAACACCTTCACGCCCTTCACGTCCGCAGCGCGAGAAACGGCCTCATCCAGGCCCCCCGCCGCCGACTTCATGCGCATCTCTTCAATCTCGCGCCGCAGTTTTTTCAGCTCTTCATCCTGCGCCGCAAACTTCGCCTTCAACCCTTCCGAAAGATTCTCGACCGAAGGGACGTATTGGCCGGCCACCTGCGCCAGCTCAAAGTCGCGCCGGAAAGTATCGAGCGAACCCATGCCGCTAATCGCCTCAATGCGCCGCACGCCCGAAGAAACCGACTCCTCGCCCGTCAGCTTGAACAGCCCAATCTCGCCCGTAGCCGCGGTATGCGTGCCCCCGCACAGCTCCGTCGAAAAACCGTCGGAGAGCTTCACCACGCGCACCTTGTCGCCATACTTTTCGCCGAACAGCGCCATAGCGTGGTACTCGTTCACGGCCACGTCGATAGGCACGTCTTCAAGCGTTTCGACTTTGGCGTTTTTGAGCACCTCGCGATTAACGATTTCCTCAATCTCCTGCAACTCTTCGTCGGCCACCTGCGCAAAGTGCGAAAAATCGAACCGCAGCCGGTCGGGATGTACCGCCGAACCCGCCTGCTTCACATGCGTGCCCAGCACCTGCCGCAGCGCCGCATGCAGCAGATGCGTGCCCGTGTGATTGCGCCGGATCGCGTCGCGCCTCTCCCCATCAACTCGGGTGTTTACAAGGTCGCCGACCGCAAGGTCCTGTTTCAGAATCGCCTTGTGCGCCCTCACGCCCTGCACCGGCAGCACGCAGCCAACAATCTCCGCCACAACCGAATTCCCATCCATGCTCAGGAAAGACCCGAGGTCGCCCACCTGCCCGCCCGAGTCGCCATAAAAACTAGTGTGGTCCAGCACCACCTCAACCTCATCGCCAGCCTTAGCCGCCGGAACTCCTACGCCGCCCTTAACAATCGCCAGCACTTCGCAGTTCGACGAACTCAGTTGCCGGTATCCCTCAAACACCGTCTTAGGCAAATCGCGAAACGCCGGACTAGCCGTCTTCTGCGATCCGCCCTTCCAAGATGCGCGCGCGCGGGCCTGCTCTTCTGCGCGGGCTTTCTCGAATTCCTCCATGTCGAAGGCAATTCCAGCATCGCGCGCGGCGTCTACCATGAAATCGAGTGGAAGACCGAAGGTTTCATACAAGTGGAAGGCCTTTTCGCCTGGATACTTCCTTGCTTCTTCGGACCATGTGGCTGGGTGGGTGTCGATGTATATTCCGATCTCGCGATCAAACTCGTTGATCGATTTGCGCCTCTCTTCCACGGGCATGGGACTCGACCAATCAAGGGCCCGGGTTCCCTGGCGGCGGATTTCCGCCTCACCCAGAAATTCCTTCGCAGCCTCACTCGGCTTTTCTTTTAGCGAATCGAAATCTTGCATCAGTCGTCCGAATCCAATTTTCAGTACGCGATCAAACTGCTTCTCTTCTGTTTCGACGACCTTCGCCACACGCGCAGCAGAATCGACCAACTCGGGATACGCGCCCTTCATCAGATCGCGCACGGCGTAGACCATCTCGAAGAGAAACGGATTTTCTTGGCCTAGCAGGCGGCCGTGGCGAATCCCTCTGCGAAGAATCTTACGCAGCACATAGCCGCGGCCCTCGTTCGACGGCACAACGCCATCATTGATCAAGAACGTCGCGGCGCGGGCATGGTCAGCAATAATCCGCAGGCTGGCGTTGGCTACCGCATTCTCCAACGGTTCACCTTCGCCGGCGGTTCCGGTCAATATCGCAGCCTTGACGATGAGCGGCGAGAACAAATCCGTTTCGAAGTTCGAAACTTTGCCTTGCAGTACCGCCGCCACGCGCTCCAGTCCCATCCCTGTATCAATCGAAGGCTTCGGCAAAGGAGTCAACTTATACGTCGTCTTCCCCGTCGCATCCGCCACCGCGGAGCGATCGAATTGCATGAAGACCAAATTCCAGATCTCGACGTAGCGCGCCTCGTCTTTTCCAAACGGCAGATCGACTCCGGGAGTCTCCGCAGCCTCAATCCCCATGTCGTAAAAAATCTCCGAACACGGCCCACAAGGCCCCGTCTCGCCCATCTGCCAAAAATTATCCTTAAGCCCGTACTGGAAGATGCGCTCCTTTTGGACGCCGGTCTCGATCCAGAACTGCTCGGCCTCGTCGTCGCGCGGGACGCCGTAGTCGGGCGCGCCTTCAAAAATTGTCACGTACAGCCGGTCCTTCGGTATGCCCATCCACTTCTCGTCCGTCACCAGCTCCCACGCAAAGCGGATCGCATCGCGCTTAAAGTAGTCGCCAAACGAAAAGTTGCCCAGCATCTCAAAAAACGTGTGATGCCGCCGCGTAAAGCCCACGTTCTCCAAATCGTTGTGCTTGCCGCCCGCGCGCACGCATTTCTGGCTCGTCGTGGCCCGCGAGTACTCGCGCTTTTCCGCGCCCAGAAAAAGATCTTTGAACTGATTCATTCCCGCGTTGGTAAACAGCAGGGTGGGGTCATTGGCAGGCACCAGCGAGGAAGAGTGCACCCTACGGTGCTCCTTCGACTCAAAGAAGCGCAGAAACAGCTCGCGTATCTCATTTCCCGAGCGCAATTGCATAGCTTCTTTAGTCTAACGGGCCACGCCGCGTCCGTGGCTGAAACCGCCGGCCCGATTCTGCATCCAATCGTAGAAAGCGAAAAAACTGAAGGACAGATGAAAATCCGGAGGACAAAATGGATAAGTACGCGTTGCTGGCGCTGCTCGAGGCCAAGCCGGGCAAAGAGCACGAGGTAGAGGCGTTTCTCAAGTCGGCTCAGCCCTTGGCCGTCAAGGAGACTGCGACAACGACCTGGTATGCAGTAAAGCTGGGGCCGTCGAAGTTCGGCATCTTCGACACTTTCCGCGACGAAGCGGGGCGAAATGCCCATTTGACGGGCGAAATTGCCAAGGCTCTGTTTGCCCAAGCCGAGGCTCTGTTTGCCACGCCCCCGCAAGTTGAAAAGCTGGAGATTCTGGCCGTGAAGGCTCCCGGAGTTTAGCACTGGCTGCATAAATCCGGTTTTGAAAGGGCCCGGCTTTAGCCGTGCCATGAAGGACGCATAAAACCCGGGCTTTAGCCCCTGCGGGACGCTCTTAGATGGGCTCCGGCGATTATGCAGCCAGTTCTAGAGCCCGAGCTTCTCGCTACACTTCGTGTGAGTCGTCGTCCAGATTGTCGAGCGCCGCGAGCGATTCGTCGGGCACGTCCCACTGACGGAGGATTTTGAAGATGATCCCAGTGGAGAACCCCGCACCGACGAGGCGGCGAACGATGCGCGCGGTTTCTTTTTCGTTAGCAGGCTTCGCGATGCGTTTGCGTTCGAGATGCTGGCGAGCCAGCGCTTCTTCACTCAATTTCGAGTAGCGCGCTTCAATGGTTTGTTCGATCAGATCGGAGCGGACACCTTTGCGTTGCAGGTCCTGGCGCACCCGCCGCGCGCCAAACTTCTCGTTCTCCTGCCGCAGCCGCGCGTAGGTTTCTGCAAAGGATTGATCGTTGACATAGCCGTGTTCTTTGAGCCGCGCCAGTACCGTTCGCACCGCCGCCTCGCCGCTAGCCCCCGGCTCGACGCGCGCCTCCATCAGCCGCCGCAACTCAGCCTCGGTCCGCATCTGCCGGCCCAGCGCCCTCACGGCATACTCGTACAGACCGGCCTCTCCGAGCGGCGCCTTCTTCTTCGCGGATTTGGATCCGAAAGGCAGCTTCTAGCTCCTGGCTTCTAATGTCCCGTTCCTAAAGTTCGCAACAAAAACGCCGCGGTCATCCTGAGCGACGCTTGGCCCGAATCCGGGCCAAGCGGAGTCGAAGGACCTGCATTTCGCGGCCTCGACTCATGCGGCCCAACTACCTTGGGGTGCCCCAGGTCTCGCCTCTGAGACCTGGGAAAGCACGAACCCCAGAGCTCAAGTCCACGGCAACCCGCAACTTAAAGTCCAACACCAACAAGCTAGCAGCTATACCGGTTCCAGAATTGCTATACACAGGAACCGCTGCTGCTGCGTGGCATTTTCTCCGAAAAAATGCCACCTTTCACAACTCTCAATAGGGTACGTGAATTCTGGAACCGGTCTAGAAGCTAGTGGCTAGAAGCTGCCCCACCCGTCCACTCATCCACCCAATCGTTCACCGTCTTCCACCAGAGCTGCGCGTTCTGCGGTTTCAGCACCCAGTGCCCCTCGTCGGGAAAATACAGCATCTTCGACGGCACGCCAAGCAGTTGCAGCGTGTCAAACAGCTGGAATCCCTCGCTCACATCCAGCCGGTAGTCGAGTTGTCCGTGCACCACCAGCGTCGGCGTCTTAAAGTTTTTGGCATAAAGCGATGGCGACCATTTCCTAAAGGGATTCTCCGCATCCGGCTTGCCGTAGTAGTCCCACGGATGCCCCTTAAACTCCCAAATGTTGAACCAATCCTCTTCCGTCGTCCCAAACGCCGACTCCGCATCGAACATCCCGTCGTGACTCACGATGCACTTGAAGCGGTCGGTGTGTCCCAGCACCCAGTTCGCCATGTACCCGCCGTAACTCGCGCCCAGCGCGCACTCGCGGTCCTTGTCGATAAACGGGTAATGCTGCTCCGCGTAATCCAGTCCCTCCATCAGGTCTGTAAACGGCTTTCCGCCCCAGTCCCCATTCACGCCGTCGACAATCGCCTGCCCATATCCCGTCGACCCGCGCATGTTGATCATGATCACGACGTACCCATTCGCCGCAAACAGCTCCGCGTTCCAGCGATAGCTCCAATCGTCGCCCCAAGCCCACTCGGGCCCGCCGTGGATCAAAAACTTCACCGGATACTTCTTCGTCGCATCGAATCCCGGCGGACGAATGATGAATCCCTCGAGCTTCGTCTTGTCCGCAGCCGCAAACCAGAACGATTCCATCGGCTCAGCTTCACGAGGCCCCCCACCCCAGATTTGAATGCGGTCGAGAACGATTTGATTGAGATGTGTGATCTGCTCCGTCTTGTAGATATCGTACCCAGCAGACTCAAAAGACCCCGGGATCAGCCTAAAAGGGGGCTTGGTCTCAACCTGATCGACGTTGATCCCGCTGGTCACGCCAAGGCGTGTAACGCACACGTCGGGAGGTCTCGAAACGGTCATTCGCGTAGAAACAAGTAATCGCCCCTCTGCGCTAACGTGCAGATTGCTATAACTTCCCCACTCGAAATTGTCATGAATCACACCAAGAAATGTTCTCCAATTCAGATTCTTGCCATCTATATCGACGGAGAAGATTGGCTCACTACCTGACACACCGCTTGTAAAGTAGATCCTCCGCGAATCTGATGCCCATGCAAACTCATCTATCCACCGATCAAACTTGGGCAGCAAATCCGAAATAGCCTTCGCCGCGCGATCATAGAGCATCAGCCGAAACTTATCGCTCTCATACCCCGCCCGCGCCTGGCTCCGCCAAGCCAACCACTTCCCATCCGGCGAATACGCCGGATCAAAATTCCCGCCCGCCGATGTACTCACCTTCACTGGCTTCGCCGCGGGATCGGTCAGATCGAGCGTGTAGATTTGCGGGCTGGTGGAGATGGCGGGAACAGGATCAGGATTCTCCGTAAACGCCAGCTCCTTCCCGTCCGGCGAAAAATCGCACCCGCAGCCGTCACCCTCAAGCGAAAACGGCGGCACATCGTGCACATCGCCTGGATTCAAATCGCGCATTCCACCACCGTCCACCGAAACCAGAAACAGATGCGACCTCTTGTCGCCCGTGTAGTGGTTCCAGTGCCGGTAAAGAAGCTGCGTGAAGATTTGCGCCTTGACTTTGCTGTCGGTTGCCTTGGCGTCGCGATCGTAATTGCACTCCGCCCCCGCACCGTTGTCGGCCGGCACAATCGCCGGGCAGTCGGGATAAACCGGCGCCGTGAACACAATCGAGTGCCCATCCGGCGACCACTTGGCATTATCGATGCCGAGGTCGAGATTCGTGAGCTTGTGCAGGTGCGTCGCCGCGCCCGTCGCAGTTTCGAAATCTGCCAGCCAGATCTGATTCGCCCCCGTCCGCCCGCTGATGAAAAGAATCTGCTTGCCATCCGCGGAGAACTGCACGCCGGAGTCGCCGGGTTGGGCCACGCCGAGCTTGAAGGGGACTGAACTCTCGGATGTCGGGCCAGCAATCGCCTGCAGCCACAACTCCGCCGTTTTGGTATTTTTTTCGAGATCGACGGTAGTAACGGAATACGCCAGCCACTTCCCATCCGGCGAAACGGCAGTATCCCCCAGCCGCTTCATCCGCATCATGTCCTCGAATGTCATGGGACGCTTCTGCGGCGCCGTTTCCGACCCCACGGTCGAAGACCTGTCCGTGCGGACCCCGGTTTGGGCAGGAGCGGTTTGAGCAGAATTGACGGTCGGAAATACAAAAAGAGCGGCAACAACAAGTAAAAACGGCGACCTACGCATCGAGAACCTCATCGCGTGGAGGAAAATTCGCAACTTCGCGAAGAGAAAGTGTACACCTGCCAACACCTTCGCACCGTACACCACCCCGCAAAGAAATCTGCTCTAATTTGCAGATAATTTTGCCCTCCAGGCGCACAATAAAACCAGAGATCAGGGCGAGTGTCGGTCCCGGTTCAGTCTGTCAGCCATGTGACCGGTCCGTACTGTACCCCACCCCCTACCTCGCCTCTGCCGCCAGCCCCCTACCACCACTACCCCTGGTACAAGCAGAGGCTAGAGGCAGGCTGTCACGTCGTCAAAAAAACGAGCTGTGAAACTGTGAAGACCGGAACCAGAAAAGAATCAGTAATTTATAGACAAAACCGCTCGACCCCACAGAAACTGTGAAACTGTGAAGCGCAATCGCACCAGCTTTCCGTTATCGGTCTTGCCGGAGACTGTGAACTGCGAACTGTTCTTTCTTCACTTGTTGTCGTTCCCAATCAGCCGGAACGTAATCGTTCCCCAGAAGAGCCGCGCACGCATCTGCACCGGCAAATGTCGCTCGTCGTCCGTGTACCAGATCCAGATGTTCCCGCGATTCTTCACAACTCCTGCATCGGCTGTCGGCTGCACCCGCAATGTCTTGAACGTGCCAAGAGTAGTCTTGATCTCTTCGCGCCCTTCCACCTTCATAGTGACAAGCACGGTGCGCATGGCGTCGACAACGGGAAGGACGAAGTTGTGGCCCAACGCAATCGGCTGCGAGGAAGCGTAGAAAACGCCGGTGAGCAGATCGGTGAGGCAGCCCGAGACCTGCGCTTCAAGGTGCTTGGTCTGTCCTGTCACCTGGTTCTTCTCGTCGAGGATGGACTTCGACGCGCCGTAGTCGATGCGCAGTGTGGAGTTGATCTGCCGTCGCCCTTCCACCGTCTGCTTGTCGAAGTCGTAGGTGCAGCCGCGCTGGCGGTCAAAGTCGGATTGGAAGCGGTCCGCGACGTGGAACAGCATATTGATCGCGCCGATGGTGTCGGCCGAAGCAGCGATACGCTCGCGGTCGCCCGCCGCCTCAAAGTGGATGACCGCGGTGCCCGCGGGAAAGACGCGCCAATCGACGCTGTAGGTGAGGGTTTGCTTTTGGGGGAAGCTAAAGCCGGGCCGCGGAGGAGCAAGCGGCGAGACAGGCATCGGGGCCTGCTGGCCGTAGGCCGCTGTCGCCATGGCAAAAGCGCAAAAGAGGCTGACTGCGTTCGCGCGGGTCTTCAATGTTCTGCGCGGCTCCTTGTCGGTTAGACCGATCCTGGTTTGTTGGACTGTGTGGATGCGAAAAACGATTATCGCAACCGGTCTAAGAGCAAGTCCAGCGCCGGTCTCAGATACAGCAAACTTAAGTACAGCAGTGCGGCCCCTAATGCAGCATTGTACTCGCGGTGCTTGAGGTAAAGAGCCAGGGAGAAGCCGGAAGACGCATTGCCGGGCCCGATTGGTGCCTCATGTGTAACTCCCTGGCCGTTATGCGTCTCAGCCGAAGTGAGGCGCGGAACAAGCCTGGGAACGAGGCGGGGAACCATGCGGCAATAGTCGTCGAAGCCGGCAAATGTGGCGCGGAGAAATTGCTCTTCCCCGGCGATGACGGGAATGTAGATGATGGCGAAGCCCGCAGCAAGAACCAGCGCCAGCGGCCAACTGAGCAGGGCCACTGCAAAACCGGCGGCAATGAGCATCGATCCCAGATAGAGCGGATTGCGCGTGTACGCGTAGGGGCCGGTGACGGTGAGCTCGCGATTCTTTTTCACGGTCCCCGAGGCGGCGGCGCGCAACGCGAGTCCCGGCAGAACCAGCGCCAGGCTCCACGCAACGGCCGCGGGGTGCGCGGGGCGGCGGGTGACCTCAAAAATATAGAGGGCCGCGGTAACAAACCCCAGCGGCACGCGAATCCGTCGCGCCATCTTCTGCCACGATTGGCACTGCGTGGGGCCGGCCTTTGGAGGAGCGGAGTGCTGGGTCATCCGATTTTTTCCTCCTGCAAAAGTTCGTCTGCCGCATGCAATACGTCTTCGGGCGCGATGGTGAGCAGGCCGGGATCGGGAGCGTCGCGGCGCGTGTGATCGCGGCGGCTCTTGGGGCTGCGCAGCACGCGGGCGCGGGTGCCGAAAGGGCCGTTGCGGCTGGGATCGGTGGGGCCGTAGATGCCGACAACGGGCCGGCCAAGCGCGGAAGCGAGATGTAGGGGTCCGGTGTCTCCGCCGATGCACAGGGCGACGCGGCGCGTGAGTGCAATTAACTGCGGAAGCGTGGCTGTAACGGGAATCGCCGCGCCGCCGGCGGCGATGGGCGCGGCCAGCGATTCTTCTCCCGGGCCGGCGTTGACAACGACCTGCATGCCGCGGTCTTTGAGGCCTTTTGTGACGGCCGCGTAGCGCTCGGGCGGCCAGCGCTTGGCGCCCCAGCCTGCTCCGGGCGCGACGAAAGCGAGTGGCCGTGCGCCGGACGCAACAACGTGCTCGGCAAGCCACGCGGTGCACCAGCCTTCGGCCTCGGCGTCGACGGGCAGCAGAGGCTCGACGCATTCGAGAGGGTCGCCGGCGACGGCCCGCGCCAGCTCTACATCCTGCTCGATCACGTGCGCGCCTTGGGTCATGACGCGCTCAGTGAAAAACCAGTGCGCAGGCCACTCGCGCGGTTTGGCTTCGCCGATGCGTCGGATGCAGCCCGTCATTCGGCCGATGACGGCCGAGCGGATGGCGCCCTGCAGGTCAAGTACCGCGCTATAGTTTGCTTCGCGGAGCTCGCGGCGCAATTCCCGGATCTGACTCAGAGTCTTGCCGCTGAGCGGATGGCGTTTCCAGTCGCGGCTGGCGGCAAAGTGCAGGCGGTCGACGAGCGGCATAGCGCTGCTACGCACTTGAACGCTCTCTTGCTTCCTTGCTCCCTCGCTCCCTGCTTTTAGCAGTGCTTGCCAGCGCGGATCGACCACCCAGCCGATGTGCCAGGAGGGGTGCGCCCGGCGCAGGGCCGTCACCGCGGGCAGCGCGTGAAGAATATCGCCCATGGCGCCGAGCCTGACTACAAGCAAGCGAAAGCTGGACTGGGTGTGCAAGGTTCAATTTTCGCACAGGGATGAGAGGGGAAAACAAGCGCACGAAATTGCAAAGATTTCACGACGACGGCAATTCAGGTGTGTATGATTCCGGTGGGCCAGGAAACCAGCAGGGAAGTCCTGCCTACGAAGTTCTGGACTTCAAGAAAGCGAAGGGTTCCAGCATGAAACTTTGGTTAGCAGCTGCAGTTGTTCTTTGTGCACCTCTTTGTGCATCGGCGCAAGCGGTAGTCAAGTCGTGCGACGACGTGAAAACGGAGATCGCCAAGAAACTCGACGCCAAGGGCGTGACCGGTTACACCCTGACCATCGTGGACAAGGGAAAGGAAACCGAAGGCAAGATCGTAGGCAGTTGCGGCGGGGGAACGAAGAGCATCGTTTACGTGAAGGCGACGCCTGCATCCGAGCCGAGCCCTGCGCCAAAACCGAAGCCGGCGAGCGAGAGTCAGCCAAAGTAGCGCGGCAAACGAGCCAGCAAGTCAGCAGGCGCAGCCTGGCGAAGCTGGGACGGAGCGTTGGTGCGGCCCTTATTCTGAAATGTGACGGAAGAACTAGGTCCGAGCCCCAAACCCCTGTCGCGCACCGTATCTCTGCGATCCGTGCTGCGATGGGTTGCCATCGGCGTGGCGGGCTTGTGGCTGCTGGCCGCGTTCACGTTGGTCGCCGCAAAATGGATCGACCCGCCGACCACCGCGGTGCAGATGGAGCGCCACTTCGAGGCCTGGATCCAACACAAGCCGTATCGCAAGCGCTACCAGTTCATTCCCATGAGTCAGATCTCGCCGCAGTTGCAGCACGCCGTGGTCGCGGCCGAGGACGGGCGCTTCTACCAGCACCACGGCTTCGACTGGCATGCCATGGAGATTGCCGCCGAAGACAATATGGAAGGCGGGCGCCGCATCCGCGGCGGTTCCACCATCACGCAGCAATTGGTGAAGAATCTGTTCTTCGGAACCAGCCGCTCGTATCTGCGCAAAGGCGCGGAGTTCACGCTGGTACCGGTGGCAGAGTTCGTGCTCGGTAAGCAGCGCATTCTGGAACTCTATCTGAATGTCGTGGAGTGGGGTCCGGGAATTTACGGCGTGGAGGCGGCGAGCCACGCGTATTACGGAACCCCGGCGCGGAAGATCGGCCGCGACCAGGCCGCGCGCCTGGCCGCAGTGCTCCCGTTGCCCTTAAAGCGCCGTCCTGACCGGATGGATCACTACAGCGAGATCATTCTCGATCATATGCGGGAGATGGGGTGGTAAAGGCAGGGAGTAGGGAGTAGCCAATAGGGAGTAGCAAGACGCCTTTCCCACCCTTTTCGCAAAAAAAGCGGAAAGAATTTGATAGATTCCAATGAGACGTAAACTCGACGACAGTCGAACGTACATGAAATCATCCCTTTTGAAGTGACCGCTGGCGAACGCCCTGGGGCTCGCCAGCCTTCGTGAGGAGCTTTTGGATGAGTCCAGCGACGAAGATTTCTCCTTTTTCAACGAAGCCCGCAGCTTCCGCCAACATCAATCAGGAAGAGACTCCTTTCGAGGCGCTGGCCAGCATCTGCTCAGTTCTGGTGGTCGGCCTGTTCATTCTGACCTTCTTAGCTCAGAACTACGTCATTCCGTCGGGTTCGATGGAGAACACGTTGCTTGTAGGCGATCACCTAGTCGTCGACCAGATCACGCTAATGCCGCCCGCTTCGTGGATGCCGCTCATCAGGTATCGCGAGCCGAGGCGCGGCGATATCGTGGTCTTCCACAAGCCCGTCAATCAGCCTGGTATTGATGCCACTGACGCCGACGGAACACCACAATACACTCCCCTGGTGAAGAGGTTGATTGGCGTACCGGGAGATCATATTCATCTACGCAACGGCATTGTGATTGTTAATGGTGTTGCACAGCCCGTGGGATTTGCGCAGCCGACAACGACGGATAACTTCAACGAGTTCCTCGACGATTTCCCCGCAGTGCCTCCAGCCGAGGTGCCTGGGTCAACAGAGTCGTGGGCCGTGAACTTCTCGAGTTATATCCAGGACGGCGACCTGGTGGTTCCGCCCGGCATGTATTTCATGATGGGCGACAACCGGCACAACAGCCTGGACTCGCGCTACTGGGGCTTCGTACCGCGCGCCAACATACTTGGCCGTCCGCTGTTCAACTATTGGTCCTTCGAGGCCGCAGAGGGACAACTTGAACAAACAGGATTCGGTCACAAGCTCGCGTGGATCGGCCACGTTCTGGTGCATTTCTTTCCAGACACGCGCTGGAAACGCACGTTCCACGTTGTTCGTTGAACCGAATTGGGAAGCACGAATCTCTCGCTGACTTGCTTACTCGCCGACTTGCCGCCGCTTCTCTACTCCCTATTGGCTATTCCCTATCTTCTCGTTCACCGCTGAAAGAGATCGATCGGCTGCGTGAAGTCCGTCACCCGGATGTGCTTGGCCAGCGCGGGGTGCTGGCGCTCGAGGGCTAAAAACATCTCCCAGGCCACGCGGCGGTAGCTGAAGTGGCCGGCGGGGCCCGAACGCAACTCGGTAATGTACTGGGCCTCAGCGAAATCCATTTTGAAAAGCGCGCGAATGCGGGTGGCGAGCGGGAGCAGATACTGCGCCGAGGCCTCGGCCTCCGGTGCGGAGCCGGCGGCAATTTCCGCGGCAGCGGCGTGCGCGGCTTCAATGGCGGAGCGGTAATCGGCCAGGACGCCGGCCGCAGCCAGAATGTCGAAATCGTTTTGGGGCCCTGCCGGCAGGTCTCCCGCGCCGGGAGTTTCGTAGCCATGCTGCCAGGTGAATCCCTGGATGATTTGCGTGCAGCGGCGATGGCGGTGCATGTCGCGGAAGCCGCCGATGTCCATGAACAGATCGAACCGCAGCGCTGCTCCGGAGCGAAACGCACGAAGCGCTTCGTCGTGGCGGCCGCGGTGTTTCAGCCCTAGCTCGATGATCTCCGAAACCTGAGTAGCTGGAAGCCCCGAGACAAGGTCGCGGATCTGGCGGTACGGGTAGTGGCTGGCGGAGTAGAGCAGCGTGGCGGCGAGCTCGACCTCGAGGGATTCGGTGCGCTCGACCAAGTCCACAAGAGGAGCCGGCGCGATGGGGTGGTTTTTGAGTAGCTCTGCTGCAGCCTCCGCCAATTCAGCTTGCGATTCGATCAAATAAGGATTCCGTTGGGCGTATTTAACCAGCGTGGGCGCGGTGCGAATCTCGCGCGTGAAGAGCGCGGCGGCTTCAGCGGCGAGTGGGGCGCAGTCGTCGCCGGTGGCGGCGAGTCTATCGACAAACGCCTGGGCCGCCTTGCCGTTCAGGTTCCAGGCGGGGCCCGTGGCGGCGTCGCGCAGCTTTTCGCCCAGCAGGCGTACCTCGGCGGTGGGGTGCGAAAGCAGGCGGGAGACCTGGGTTTCTAGGGTGCGGGCGCTCACGATTTGCCCAAGCGAAGTGTTGGTGGCCAGCGGCAACAGGTAGCGAGCCACGTCGAAGGCGCGGGCGCGGAGGGTGCGCTCGTAGGCCTCGGGCTTAAGGGCCTCGGGGCGCGCGATGCGTGAACGCAGAAGCTCGAAGACGGCGGCGGAGACGCGCTGGTAGGTGGCGAACAGGCTTTCGATGGTATTCGAATAAAGCTCGGCCGAAGCAGAATCCTCTCCAAAACCAGGGAAAAACCAGCCGGATTCGAGAAAATTCTGATAACGGGTCGACCGTTCCTGGCCGTCCCAACGCGACTCGTCGACCAGGACCACCGCGGCCAACAGGCTCAGCCGCTCGACGGCAAAAGCGATATGGGCCAGATCGGCGATGGAGCGATGGCCGTATTGGAAATAAAATGTATTCAGGAACTGCTCGGCGCGTTGGGAACTGATTTCCGCCAGGGACTCGCGCATGGAGAGTCGGGAGCGCGAGTACTTGGCCATGGCGAAGGCAAGAATCTCGGGATCGGCGCCATGGACGGCAAAAACTTCGGTTTGGGTGCGGGCGCCGGCAGGGAGAAAAGATTTACTGGACATGAGGATCGTCTCGCGGACAGAATACGGCATGAGGGAGCACTCGCGCTTCGCGGGTGCTGCATCCCATCACCGGAAGGCGAAGCGCCGATAGAGCGCAATCCCCCAGAGAAGCGCGGGAGCGTCAATCGAGGAGTTTGTAGTGCGGGAGTTTCTGGTGCGCACGTCGCACAAACCGCGGCCTTTACCGACGGGACGCTGGGCCATGACCCAGCGCTGGAACGATCTACTTTTTGCCCACTGGCCGATCCCCGCCGTCTTAATGGAGGCGTTGCTGCCGGAGTGGTTGGAAGTCGATTCGTTCCAGGGATCGGCGTGGCTGGGGGCGGTGCCCTTCTGGCTCGATCGCATCAAAATCCGTGGCGTGCCAGCCATTCCAGGGCTACGCAACTTTCCCGACCTGAATTTGCGGACCTACGTGCGCGACCGGTTCACAGGAACGCCGGGCATCTACTGCTTTTCCGTCGATTCCAGCAATCTGTTCGCTGTGGCCGTGGCGCACATCGCCTATCACCTGCCCTACCGGCTGGCAGAAATGCACATGGAACCGCGATCCGACCGGGAATTCGCCTTTTACAGCCGGCGGCGGTTCGTACGGCCCAATGTGATCTTTAAGGCGCGCTACCGGGGACTGGGACCGACGTATAAGACGGCCGAGATGCCGCCGGGATCGTTCGAATACTTTTTTTCCGAACGCAACTGCGTGTTCAGCACCAACCGTACGGGACAGCCGATCCGCGCCAATCTGCACCACGTGCCTTGGCCACTCGAAGATGCCGAAGCGGAGATCGAGCGCAACGATCTGGCAACCGCGGTGGGCATCGAGCTGCCGAAGATGGAGCCGGTGCTGCACTACTCGCGACGGCTGGCCGTGTACGTGTGGCCCGCGGAGTTGTTGCGCCCTGCGCTCGCCGGAAGGCCGGTGACAGTGGTGGCTACGCCGACGTGAAAAGCAGGGAACGAGAGAACGAGAGAACGAGGGAACAAGAAGACAAGCCCCAGTGAACGCTCGGTGCCTCACTTAATCGTCTTAAGTGGCCTAATCAACTTTGAGAGCTTGTGGAGGAACTTACTTACCCACAGCAACTCATCCGAGCCCAGATAAGCAACATCCTCCGCGGTGAATTCGACGTGTGTTGCGGCCTGCGAAGAGAGCTGCACCTGATAGCTATAAAACTCCTGTTGCTCCGATCGGCTAGACCAATCCCAGTGGACCGTGGCGCTTGAATCGACAACTTTGCAAAGAACATCCTGAAACGCGGTGGCTCGACTTCGGGCAAGCTGCTGGGGATTCTCATGTGGACTTTCAAGTGGAATTGGCATATATCCTCCTTGGGCGCATACCCTGCAGCAAGTCGAGCGTTATGTCTACGAATTCTGCTGTGTTCTCGACGTCCGGCTGACCTGCTGACTCGCCGTCGTCCTCCTACTCCCTGCCGGCTGCCCGTTTATAATCAGCCGTGGAAAGGCGCGACTCGCTCACTGAGCTTCAAGGGCGCGCACTGAGGTCAACTGAAGACATGGGTGATTTGCAGGGAAGAATTGCGCTGGTAACCGGCGGGGCGCAGGGCATTGGGCGGGCGATTGCCGAGGAACTGGCCGCGGCGGGCGCGACCATCGTGCTGGCCGACGTGAATGAGGCCAAACTGGCCGAGACCGTGGCCGAGATGAAGGGCCAGGGCACGGACGCGACGGCTTTCACGGTAAACGTGTCGAGCCAGGAATCGATTGAAGTCGGGGCCAAGGCAATCATTGAGAAGTTTGGCAAGATCGAGATCCTGGTCAACAACGCCGGCATCACGCGCGACAACCTGATGCTGCGCATGAAGCCCGCGGACTGGGACCTGGTGCTGAGCATCAATCTCACAGGAGCTTTTCTGCTGACCCAGTCGCTGCTAAGCCCCATGCTCAAGAACCGCTGGGGACGCATAGTGAACATAGCCAGTGTGGTGGGCCGGGCGGGCCAGGCGGGCCAGGTGAATTACGCCGCGTCGAAGGCGGGGCTGATCGGGCTCACGCGGTCGCTGGCGCGCGAGGTGGCTTCGCGGAACATTACCGTGAACGCGGTGGCGCCGGGATACATTGAAACCCCCATGACCGCGGTGCTGAGCGAAGAGGTAAGCAAGGCTATGTTGGCCACGGTTCCACTGGGACGGCGCGGCACTCCCAAAGATGTGGCCCAGGCCGTGAAGTTCCTGGCCTCGGATGCGGCGTCGTACATTACCGGCCACGTGCTGGATGTGAACGGCGGCATGTTTATGGGCGGGTAGCGGAGCGTTTCCGGACAGCCCTTCAAGTGGTCTTGCGGTTTGCCGATAGATGCTTGGAGGGGATCCCATGGCAACCGAAGTCAAAACGTCTGAATGTGCTGTGCAGGAGCCTGTATGTGCCGTGCCGATGCCGGAGCCGGACATGGCGATGGGATTGCGCTACGTGGCACGGCAGCCCATTCTGGATCTGCGCGGCAAGGTACACGGGTACGAGTTACTGTTCCGCAACGGCCCTAAGACTATGTTCAGCGGCGACGGCAACCTGGCTACCCGCACCATGATCGACAACGCGGTGCTGTTCGGGCTGGGCAGGTTGACCGGCAACCTACCTGCATTTATCAACTGCACTGAGGAGGCGCTGACCGGCCGATTGGTGCACGCACTGCCCGCCGGGATGGCGATTCTGGAAATCCTGGAGACCCTCGATCCTTCGCCGGTCTTGGTGGAAGCATGCCAGCATTTGAAAGCCGCAGGGTTCCGGATCGCGCTGGACGACTTCACGTGGAAGCCGGGCATTGAGCCGCTGGTGGAGATTGCCGACTACATCAAAGTGGATTTTGCCATCTCCGGCGAGTCCGATCGACGGGAGCTGATCAAGCGGCTGAGCGGCGTTACGGTGGCTCTGGTTGCCGAGAAGGTGGAAACCCAGGAAGAATTCAAGAAGGCGTGCGACGAGGGCTTCACGCTCATGCAGGGCTACTACTTCTGCCGGCCCGTGCTGCTAACAAACCACAAAGTTCCCGCCAACCGGCTGCTGCACGTGGAGATCCTGCGCCTGCTGCAGAAAGAAATCATGGATATGGGCGAACTGGCAGGGCTGGTGAGGCGCGATCCCTCCCTCACCTATCGTTTACTGCGGCTGATCAACTCGCCGATATGCGCCATGCGACAGGAGGTGCAATCGGTGCAGGCGGCACTGATTGCCGTAGGCGAAGAGGCCTTCCGCCGTATGGCGACGCTGGCCATTACCAGCGAACTCAACGCGGGCCAAACCGTGGAATTGCTGCGCATGGCGTTTGTGCGCGCGCGCTTTTGCGAACTGGCCTCGGTGTTTTGCGGCCTGAACCACGCGGAGCAGTATCTGCTCGGGCTGATGAGCCTTTTGTCTGCGATGCTGCGCGTTCCCATGCACGACGTATCCCCGTTGCTGCCGCTGCGCGACGAGATCCGCCGCGCATTGGAGGGCGAGAATGGGCGGGAGCGCTCCTTGCTCGGCTGGCTCGAAGGCCACGAACAAGGCGACTGGGATACCTGCGACAAGATCGTGGAAACGTATGGGCTGAACACCGGCGATTTGCTGCTGAGCTACGAAGAAGCGTTGTTGTGGGCTGAAGATGCGCTGCGTAGCGTGTAAGACCTCGCCAGGTTAGCGGAGCTCTAGACAGTGTCTGACGAATCCTTGCTGTCTGGGTTTGTATCAGGGCGCGGCTTAAGCCGCGCCGAGAAGGCGCCTCAAATTGGAGGGGTTTTAACCCCTGAGCGATATTTGTCTGCCCACAAACATTTGCTTTTCGATTCGTCAGACACTACCTAGCGGACCGGGCGGCCGGTTGTCTATGCTCATCTCATGACAACTCACGCCTCCGGCGCACTTCGTTCCCTCGGCAACTCCGACATGCAATTGACCGCGATTGGCTTTGGCGCGTGGGCCATTGGCGGGGCCGACTGGCAATACACCTGGGGTCCCCAGGACGACAACGACTCTATCGCTGCCATCCATCGCGCGCTTGACCTTGGAATAAATTGGATCGACACTGCGGCTGTCTACGGCCTCGGCCACTCGGAAGAGATCGTCGGCCGCGCCGTGAAATCCTCGCCGCACAAGCCATACATCTTTACCAAGTGCTCCCTGCGCTGGCATGCGGACCGCTCCATCTACAACTCGCTCAAGGCCGCGTCGCTTGCCGAGGAAGTGGAAGCCTCGCTGCGCCGGTTGCAGGTGGACGCCATCGATCTCTACCAGATTCACTGGCCCAATCCCGATAGCGAGATCGAGGAGGGCTGGGAGGCGCTGGCGCGGCTGCGCGAGCAGGGCAAGCTGCGCTGGATCGGCGTGTCTAATTTCAGCGTGGAGCAGATGAAGCGCGCCCAGGCTATTGCGCCCATCACCAGCCTGCAGCCGCCGTATTCCATGCTGCGCCCCGCGGTGGGAGCAGAGATTCTTCCCTTTGCGCAGGCCCACGGCATCGGCGTCATCAACTACTCGCCCATGCTTTCAGGACTGCTGGCCGGCAAGATGACGCCCGAGCGCATTGCCTCGCTGCCTCCTGACGATTGGCGCCGCAAGAATGTGGAGTTCAGCGAGCCGCGTCTCAGCCGCAACCTGCGTCTGGTCGAGCTGCTGCGCGAAATCGGCAGCGTACACGGAGTCACTCCCGGAGGGGTGGCCGTAGCCTGGACGCTGCACAACCCCGCCATTACCGCCGCGATCGTAGGCGGCCGCAGCCCGCGCCAGGTGGAAGAGACAGCGGCCGCGCTCAGCTTCAGACTCGCGCAGGAGGAATACGAATCGATCGGCCGCTTCCTGGCTGCCAATCCAGCGTGAGCGCTCCTCAGAAAATACACGCCAAAAGAAGAACCCCGGCCTGAGCCGGGGTTCTTCTTTCGAGGGCCCTGAGAAGAGGGGAAGCCCTGGGAAGAGACGAAGCCGGGGTTACATCGCGGCGACAAAATCCGGAATCATGGTGGCGGCGTGGTCCTGCAGAAGTTGCGTCATGCGGGCAGCCATGCCGGTGTACATCGCGGCGGCGCGGTAGGCATTTACGCGAACTCCTTCGCCAGCTTGGGTGAACCCATATTGCGCCAGAGCTATCAGCACGCATACGCGAATCTGCATGGCGTCGCTGTGTAGCGTCTCGATGAGCAGACGATCTACGCCATCGCAGTTCTTGGCCGCGTAATCCGCCATTTCCTGCATGACACGCGCATTCTTATACATCACCCACAGGCCACGGGGACCTTCCATGCGCTGCCAGGCATCATCCGGCGTGGCGCTCAAGCCCTCTTTCCAAAGGAACTGATCGCTCAACTCTCGAGCGCTCCATTCAGAACGCAGTCGAGCCAGCAACGTTTCCCACGTTTGTGCATTGCGACGCCGCACGCCCTTGCGCCATTGGACCAGATACAGCGCAATTGCCAAGACGACTGCAATTTGAAGCTCAGCCAGTATCATCAAGTGATCCTCAAATCGGACTTTTGGTAACCAACTTTCCGGTAACCAATCCAGAGCCACTTTGAATACATATCACTTGTACCAGAAAACAGGGCATTTGCAAGTACGAAATCAGGGTTAACATACGCCTTTGGTCATATTTGGCCCGTATCCGGAGAACACTGTACGAAAGTAACTTTTGTGCACGAGATGCCGTTTGAATTCCTTAAAGGACCTTCGTAATATGCCTGGAATCTTGACCTTGAAGCCCCTTTCCTGTTACGAAAGTACCGTGGGGAGGCTGTGAAATTCTGGCCTGACGCTTCGAGTTCGGGCGCTCGTTACCCAGCCCCTACAATGAAAAGGACTGAAACGATCCCATTCCGAGGAGCAGATTTCGCGTGCCACAACGCACTTTTAGCATCATCAAACCGGATGCGGTCCGCAACAACGCGACCGCTGCTATTTTGACCGAAATTGACAAGGCCGGCTTCAGTATCGTCGCCATCAAAAAGGAATCGATCACCAAGCGGGAGGCGGAAGGTTTCTACGCCGTGCACCGCGGCAAACCATTCTTCAACAGCTTGACGGATTTTATGTCGTCGGGTCCGCTTTTTCTCATGGTGCTGGAAAAGGACAACGCCATCGTGGACCTGCGCAAGCTGATGGGCGCCACCAACCCCGCCAACGCCGAGGAAGGAACCATCCGCAAAAAGTTCGCGGCTTCAATCCAGGAGAATGCCATCCACGGCTCCGACGCCGAAGACACGGCAGCCTTCGAGATCGGCTACTGGTTCGCGGGCTACGAACTGATTTAGGAATGCAAACTCACCGCGAAATGGGTGCCCCGGGTCCCGTTTTTGGGATTCGGGAAAGCACGACCGACAATCACGCGGCTTGGAATCCCAGAAAGCACAAACTCTGAAAAGGCAAATCCTCATGACACCTGAAGCAGAACTTACTGCACTGTTTCTCGATTGTTCGCGTAAGAGGCTCTTCGGCGAATTCTGGCCGCGCATAAAGGCGTGCGTGGCGACGCTCACTCCGGAGCAAATCTGGTGGCGCCCCAACGAAGCGTCGAACTCGATCGGCAACCTGCTGCTGCATCTGAACGGAAACGTTCGCCAATGGCTGGTGGTCTCGTTTAACCGCGAGGAAGACAAGCGCAATCGCCCGGCCGAATTCGCGGCCCAGGAAGGCGGCACGGCCGCGGAGCTTCTGGACCGGCTGGGCGCCACGCTCGACGAAGCCGCCAAGGTGCTCGATCGGCTCACAATCGATGAATTGCTCGCGCCCTACGAGGTGCAGGGCTACCACACGCGAGGTCTCGACGTCGTCTACCATGTTGTCGAGCACTTCGGCATGCACTACGGCCAAATTGTTTACATCACCAAGCTGGTCTCGGGAAAAGATCTCGGCTTCTACAAGGAGCTGAACCAGACCGGCCGGGCCGATTAAAGCATTTCTCCTTCAGATGCGTCTTGAAACCTCGACTCTCAGGTTGCGATTTCCTCAAGAAATCGCAACCTCGCACGCCGATTGAGATGGCTAACGTTTGAAGGAGAAATGGCGTAAAGCGTCGCCGTCCCTACTTGAGCGAATTCATGTCGATCACGAAGCGGTACTTCACGTCCTGCTTGAGCAGACGCTCGAAGGCTTCGTTGATCTTCTGGATGGGAATCACCTCAACATCCGAAGTGATGTTGTGCTGGCCGCAGTAGTCGAGCATCTGTTGCGTCTCGGGCATGCCGCCGATCATCGAGCCGGAGAGCGCGGCGCGCCGGAAGATGAGATTGCCGACCTCGATCGCCGCGGGCTTTCCCGGCAGCCCCACTAAAGCCATGGTTGCGTCCTGCTTCAGCAACTCCAGATAAAGATCGTAGGAGTGCGGAGCGGATGCTGTGTCGAGGATGAAGTCGAAGGACTTGGCTTGGGCCTTCATGGCGTTTGCATCGGTGGAGAGTACCACTTCATTGGCGCCCAGGCGCAGCGCGTCCTCTTTCTTCTTGAGCGTGGTGGTGAACTGCACCACGTGCGCGCCGAAGGAGTGGGCGAACTTGAGCGCCATGTGGCCGAGGCCCCCCAGGCCCACGATGCCCACCTTCATGCCCGGACCGACCTTCCAATGGCGCAGTGGCGAATAGGTGGTGATGCCGGCGCACAGTAGCGGCGCCACCGCGGCCAGGTCGAGATTTGCGGGCACGGTGTGGGCAAAGCGCTCGTCAACGACGTAATTGTTGGAATAGCCGCCCATGGTGATCGTGCCGTCCACGCGGTCCTTCGCTGCGTAGGTCAGTGTAGCTCCCTCGTCGCAAAAGTGCTCTTCGCCACGCGTGCACGGTGCGCAATGGCGGCAGGAATCGACGATCACGCCCACGGCCGCGATGTCTCCAACCTTGAACTTTTTGGATGAGGTTCCCACTGCAATTACCCGGCCGACAATCTCGTGCCCCGGAACCATGGGATAGATGGCGTTACCCCACTCGTTGCGCGCCATGTGCAGATCGGAGTGGCAAACGCCACAGTAGAGGGTTTCGATGGCGATCTCGCTCGGCCCCGGCTCGCGGCGGTTGAAGGAGAAAGGTGCAAGCGGAGACTGGGCGTTGGGAGTTCCGTAGCCTTTGGATGCGGACATTTTGAGGATTCCTTTCGAGAAAATCATAAGATAGTACCCCCGGCCGGGCTGGGGGAATTCAGCCCCGTTGCGCCACGGCCACGCGGGGAATGCCCTGCAGATCAAGAGCAAATTCGATCTGAGTAAAGCGGGATGCCCCCAGCAGCGCGCCAATCGCGAGTTCCTGTCCGAAGCCGATCTCCAGCATCACGAATCCACCCGCAACGAGCGCGTCCCACGCTGCAGGAATCAGCCGACGGTAGATGGCAAGACCGTCGTCGCCGGCAAAAAGCGCCTGCGGCGGTTCAAAGTTGCGCACTTCAACGTCGAGAGTGTTGCGGTCGATGTGCGGCACGTAAGGCGGATTGCTGATCACGAATTCGAAGGGGTCTTGGCCAACGGGATCGAGCAGATCGCCCTCAAGAAAGCGAATGCGGCCGGCGACGCCGTTGCGCTCGGCATTGCTTCGAGCCACGTCGAGCGCCGCCGCGGAGATGTCGGTCGCCGTGATTTGCGCAAACTGCAGCGCGCGCGCCAACGCCACGGCAATTGCGCCCGAGCCCGTGCCCACGTCAACAATGCGCGTCTCGCGAATTGCGCCGGTACGCTTCATCTCTTGCGCCAGCTCAATTGCCTTTTCCACCAGGTGTTCCGTCTCCGGGCGCGGAATCAATACATCGCAGTTCACGTGGAAGGGCAAGCCGTAGAACTCCGTTTCGCCGGTGATGTACTGGATCGGCTCGCTGGCAAGGCGGCGTTCGATTAATTCGCAGAACGCGGCGGCGGCATCGGGCGCAAGCGGGTCGCTCTCGTGCGCGATCAGCCACGCGAGATTTGTTTCTGGCCCATGTTGTCGGAGCGCGTGCACAAGCAGAGTTTCGGTGTCGCGCCAAGCGCGCCCGGGATGCGGACCCTCGGCGAGGATTTTCCTGGCTGCGTCGAGAGCCAGGCGAAGAGTCGGACGATCGATGGGCGTGGGCATACGTGCCAAACAGAAATCTTAAATCGGGTAGCGTTCGAGCGCGATGGCATGTTTGGCTACGATGCGGCTCAGGGCTACGGCATCGGCCGGCGTGAAGCGCGCCACGCGCCGCAGAATAGCGAGTTGCGTCATCAGGGCGTCGCCCTCACCACATGCCGCGAGCACGCGGCGCGAAGCTCCCTCGGCCAGCGCCATGGTTTCATCGGCCAGCAGGCCGGTCATGGCCGCGGCGGCCTCGGCCGTGTTGCGTCCCGCTGCGGCCAACTTGCGCGCGCGCAAGAGCGCCGACTCGAATGCATAAACCTGGCTGATCATATTGGCTAGGTCGGCCACAATCTCCTGCTGTCCTTCGAGTGCGGTCATGTAACGCTGGCTGGCCACGCCCGCGGCAAAGAGCGCCATCTTCTTCACCGACGCCAGCACACTGGCCTCGCGCTCCAACACCTCGCCGGAACTCTGCGCGCCGTCGAGCGAAGGCGGCTCCGTCACCTCGTCCATCACGCGCTTGATGGCGGCGAGTAGTGGCAGCTTGCCGCTCATGGCGCGCTTCATCATCCAGCCGGTGATGATGAGACGGTTGATCTCGTTGGTGCCTTCAAAAATCCGGTTGATGCGCGCATCGCGATAGGTCCGCTCCGCCGGATACTCCTCGGTGTAACCGTACCCGCCCATGGTAGCGATCAATTCATCGGCCACAAGCGTGAGCATCTCCGAGCCATAGACCTTCAGAATCGAGCACTCGACCGCGTACTCCTCAATGTTGCGCGCGGCCCCATAGTGCGCGGCGTCGCCGGGCTTCTCGGGATTCTCGGCCGCGAGCTTTGACGCGCGCGCATCAATCAGGCCGGCCGTGCGGTAGGCCATGCTTTCAGCCGCGTAGAGTTGGGTCGCCGAAGTCGAAATCTTGCGCTGGATCAACCCGAACTCCCCAATTGCCTTGCCAAAAGCTCGGCGCTCCTTAGCGTAGCGGATCATCTCTGTTAGCGCATGGCGCGCGCCGCCGACGCAGGCCACGCCCAGCTTGAAGCGGCCCACATTGAGCACGTTGAATGCGATGTGGTGGCCTTTGCCCGCCTCGCCGAGCAGATTTTCTTTGGGGATCTTGCAGTCCTCGAGAACCAGTGGGCAGGTCGACGAACCGCGAATCCCCAGCTTGTGCTCTTCGGCGCCGACGCTAAGTCCCGGCGTCCCGCGCTCAATGAGAAACGCGGAGAATTTTTCGCCCCCTGTCTCCGGATCGACGATCTTCGCGAAGACCGTGTACAGGCTCGCAGTGCCGCCGTTGGTGAGCCATTGCTTCTCGCCGTTCAGGATGTAGTGCATGCCGTCGGGGGAAAGCGCGGCGCGGGTGCGAATATTCATGGCGTCGGAGCCGGAGCTGGCTTCGGAAAGCCCATACGCACCGATCCACTCGCAGGTCGCGAGTTTGGGCAGGCAGCGTTGCTTTTGGGCTTCAGTTCCATACCAAACTAGCGGCAGCGTGGCGATGCCGACGTGCGCCCCGAATGCGGTGGAAAAGCTGGCTAGCACCGAGATGTGGTCGGTGATGAGCATAGAACTCACCTTATCCAGGCCCATCCCGCCATATTCTTCCGGGATGTCAACCGCGGCGAAGCCGAGTTCGGCGGCCTTGCGCAGCAGCGCCTCCATCGCGCCGGGCTCTTTTCGCTCGATCGCCGCCACGCGCGGCGAAATCTCTTCGCGCGCAAAGCGATCTGCCGTAGCCGCGATCTGCAACTGCTCCTCGTTCAGGTCTTCGGGAGTGAAGATTTCGGCGGGCGTGCGCGATTCCAGCAGAAAGCTGCCGCCCGTGGCGGCGATGGGGGATGCGGTGATCGTGGACATCGGCTTGCGCCCCTCCTGACAATAACCACGCTGAGGCCCACCTTACGACAGTCGCGCGCGCTCTCGCAACAACAACCGGTCTCATAAATGTCTCTACGGCGCGCTGGGTAACTATGTGACCCGACCCGGGGTGCTAACGACAGGTCTTCGACGTTGGGGTGGAACAAAGCGGGTCACTGGCATTCGGCGAGTGGATGCTGCCGATTTATGAGACCGGTTCAAGCCCTATTCTTTTGATCGGCAACTTGCTTCGGATCGCGCCCGCCTCATCCTTGCTCGGAATTTGCCGATAAACCCGGCAGGCTCCTGTCCGGCGACGGCTCCGTACCGATTGCCTCGACGCCCGTAAGTCAGAGAGGAAGGAGATCTCGCACATGCCGTTCACGGTCTGGAACGATCGTATCAGCGTTGGCGTGGAGACTATCGACGCCGATCATAAGAAGCTGGTGGGCATGATCAACGACCTCTATGACGCTATCGTTGCCGGGTGCGCGCGCAAGAAACTCGATGGCCTGCTCGATCACCTGGTCGATTACACCCGATACCATTTCGCCCGCGAAGAAGAGTTGTTGGTCCGCACAGGCTACCCGGACGCCGCCGCCCACAAACGCGCCCACGACGAAATGGCGGCGTGGATGAACACCGCCTCGCACCGCTATCACAACAGCTCGGCCATCGCGCCTTCGCTCGAAGTGATGAATTATCTCACCGACTGGCTTTACAACCACATCCTCGGCTTAGACCAGAAGTTTGCACCGCACTTGAAGGCACACAACATCCTCTGACTGCCGATTGCGGCAGAAGACGAGTAAGCACATTGCCGGTTTCGCGCCGGTGTCTTTATGCGCGTCCTCGGCCCGGGATCCGGCCCCGTTCCCTATCGCGTGGACTCAAACAGGAACCACGCGCGCCGCTCGGCCTCGTCGATCCAGACTTCGATCATGCTGGTGGTCGCGTAGTCGTTGGCTTCGGAAGCGATTTCGTGCGTCTCGCGCAAGCTCTGCACCAACGCTTTGTTGTCGGCTGCGAGCTCCTCGAGCATGCCGTGCGCCGGCACAAAGTCGTAATCGTTGTCTGCAATGCGCTGCAGCCGCGCAATATGGCCGATGGAGCGAATCGTCTCTCCGCCGATCTTCCGCACCCGCTCCGCAATATCGTCGGTGGCCTTGAAGATCTGGTCACCCTGATCGTCGAGCAGCAGATGGTAATCGCGGAAGTGCGGGCCGCTCATGTGCCAATGAAAATTTTTCGTTTTCAGATAGAGGGCGAAGAAATCGGCCAGCAGCGCATTCAGCACACCCGACAGGTTCTTCACCTGCTCCGGGCTAAAGCCGTCGCGGTTATCGGTTTTGGCCGCTTCAGATCGATGCGTGGTTTGGGGAGTCGTGTGGGTCGACATAAAACCTCCATGCGGGGGCGCGGAATGGTGGATTCTTGAGAATCCCCGGGAAAAGACGCCCCGCGTTTGTCGCGTATCTATAAGATGCTCCGCCGACGGCCGAGGTTTTGCCGGATGCCTCCTTTGCCCATTAAAAACTGTTGAAATCCCTACAAAAAGAGCGCGGGCGCCGGCGAGGTCGCCGGCGCCCGCGCTCTTTTTGGGATGCCCTGATTGCCGCGGTTTTCTTCTCTACGTGCTACGGGTTATAGGGCACGAAAACAAAGGTGCCAAAAAAGTTATCTTGATAGACGAGGTAATCAGGAGTGCCATAGTTTGGCGTATCTGGCTTGATCGTATAGGCATCCACTAGAGTCTGTGCTTGGTTAAGCGTAACGTTATAGCTGGCTGTCTGGGTCACCGTGTCCGTCTCGGTGTAGGTTGATGATAGACCGAATATCTCCAAGAAACTGAAGTTGCTGCTAGAGGAGGTTGTGACTGACGATTTCATCGTATCCGTCCAGCCTCCTGCTTGAGCTTGGGTATTCATGTAGGTCAGGCTAAAGGCCGGGTAGTTGTAGGCGGTATAGGCGATATTGTTTGGGCAAACATTCAGTGGGCTACTGTTTGGCTGATCCGCAGGGGACCAGCAAAGCTGGGTGTATTGACCGTTGGAAGTGGTCTGAGGCGGATTCATGGGGTTGATTGTGATTCCGGGGATACCCGGGTTATACGCTAGGGAATCGGCCTGCAGAATTTGGTACGCATCCTGAGAATTGGGACAGATCGAGGGCGAATTCCCGGATTGTGGACTGCAGCCTGCGGTGCCCAACGGAGTTTGGCTGCTCGGTGATTGCAGTCCCTGGTCCTCGAGTGGGGCCCAGTTGCGGTTGAGGTTATCCTGTTCGTTCTGGCATGTATTCCCGTGGATGCCATCCGCTTCCCAGTCGCCATTCAGGCATCCTACGTGTATGTAAGCGTGAAAAATACCCCCAAAAACAGGATTCCCGGCGATGGTCGCGGGGTCCCATGCGTATCCGAGCCACTGGATGGCCGCGGGCGCCCCATCGTATGCGGGGTATGCCATAAAGTCCAGCACTGGGTTCAGCCAGAGATCGATCTGATCCCAATCACCCATCTGGTCGCCCGGTGCGATACCGTTCGGCGAGTAGCTCGTCGGAAATCCCATTATGGTCTCCGAAGCTGCTGTCGTCCAGTTCAACGTAATGGTGTTAGATGAAGTTGATGTCTCTGTGATGTCCTGTGTCTCGCCGCTTGAATTCCCTATTGAATTTCCGGGAACGGTTGAGATTGTGATATCGCCACCAGGGCTGGTCGTTTTCCCTTGGATGGCGTTCATGGTCAACCCCATCGACTCGCTATAAGAAACTTCGTTCGAAAATGAGCTTGAGTTCGAGGTCGTACTGCCAACTGCAGTTATGTTGGAATACGTGGCGCTGCTGCCGCTGGTGCACGTCGGCAGATTGCCGCACCCCGGCGGTGCATAGAGAACGTCCAGAACGACGAATTTGGGAAGGAGCAGTCCTTCAGTGCCGGGTCTTGAGTTCACAACCTGCGTAATGGTCGTCGTTGATGTGAGACACTGCGTGCTTCCAATAATATTTCCCGAGAAGGTGGCTGTAATAGTGTGCGTGCCCACCGAGAGGGTGTTTGTTGTAAACCACCCCTGCCCGTTCGAGTTCAAAGTTACTTGCGCAATCGGCGCTCCGTTGTCGGAGACGCTGATCCAGGCGCCGTTTGCGCCGCATGTGGGGGGACCTACCGAGACGGTAAACGTCACGGGAGTGAAGTAGATGGAGGGCGATGCAGTAGAAGAGATTCCGGTTTCAGTTTGGACCCATCCGGGGCCGCCGTGAGTTGCGCGGGCAGTTCGCGCCGCGAACAGGAGACATGCCAGCGTCAGGACAAAGAGGAATCTGCGGCAGACGCTGGCGCGCGCGGGAGCGGCCAGGCTAGCGAGGTTTGTGGTTATTGAAGCTAACGACTGGGAGGTGGAGATACTTTTCTTCATTGGGGTTCCCTTCGTGTGATGTTGCTATTGAAAGGAACGCTGAGTTGGTCTCCGGGCCGGGGGGAGGCTTGCTCAGCGCAAGGACCTTGAGTATGATCCGCTGCAACTGACCTCGGGGAAATCTGGCCTAGAGTATGGATTGCGATCGCGACGAAATCAAATGAAAAATGCTTGCTTCGCTGTCACGAAAGACTGATGACCGTTCGTAATGTGTCAGTCGCACACATTACGAACGGTCATCGGCATCATCGGCAAATGGGAGAGTTAGAGCGGAAGACTTACACCTTCACCGCTGGATGCTCCGCGTAATGCAGCAGCACAGCGACCGCGCAGCTCACGAGCCGCGTCTCCGCCGAGTCAGCACGGCTAGTCAGGATGGTGGGTACGCGGGCGCCGAGCACGATGCCGGCCAGTTGCGCGCCGCCAAGGTATTCGAGCTGTTTGGCCAGCATGTTGCCGCTCTCGAGATCGGGAACCACCAAAATGTCGGCTTGGCCGGTGACCGGCGAAACCAGCTTCTTGATCGTGGCCGCCTTCTGGCTTACGGCGGTGTCGAATGCCAGCGGCCCATCGAGAATGCCGCCCGTGATCTGGCCGCGGTCGGCCATCTTGCACAGTGCGGCCGCGTCGAGCGTCGACTGAATCTTTGGGTTCACGGTTTCAACGGCTGAAAGCAGCGCCACCTTGGGCTCGGGAATGCCCAGCGCATGCGCCAAGTCGATGGCGTTCTGCACGATGTGGACCTTGTCTTCGAGCTCGGGCGTGATATTGATGGCCGCGTCGGTAATGAGCAGGGTGCGCGCGTAGGCAGGCGTGTCCATTATGAAGACGTGCGAGATCCGCCGCGCCGTGCGCAGGCCGGTGTCGCGCTGCATGGCCGGTTTCAGCAGTTCGTCGGTGTGCAGGCTGCCCTTCATCAGCGCCAGCGCGTTGCCCGCCCGGCACATGGCCACAGCCGCCGTGGCTGCCTGGGCCTCGGTTTCTGCCTCCACGATCGGATATTTGCTGATATCGACGCCGATCTTAGCGGCAAGGGCTTTCATCGCGGCGCCGGGGCCAATCAGGGTGGGCTCAATCAGGCCGGCGGAGGCCGCTTCCACGGCGCCCTTCAGCGCCACATCGCTCAAAGGCCAAACCACTGCCGTCGTGATGGCCGGCAAAGCCTTGCAACGGGTGATGAACTTGTGAAAGACGTGATAATCCGCGGGATGTCCTACAAGCGGGTCAACAGCAACGGCTTCAGCCAGGGTGGCAAGATCGCTCATGAATCGATTCTCCTCCCCGGCAGAACGCAAGCACGCCGGGATTCACAGCACTATTGTCGCGTGCCGGCCATAAAGGACGTGTGCCATCGGTCACACTACGGGCTTGTGTCTCTGCATGCGGTATCGGCGCGCCTATTACGTCCAGCACCGTCTTCGTCCAGCACCGCTATCAGGACGCCGGCTTTTTTCATAACATTTTGTCCCATTTCTGGGGCCCGTGTTCTGGCGGGAAAGCCGCAGTGGTCACGGTCAAGCGTTGCGGCGGAAAGCCAAGCAGCGCGGCGGAATTTGACACCATCATCCGCATTTGCGAGACTCAAAGTTGCTGCCTGCTTGAGCGAGTCCGCTTGAGTGCTCTCCCGTGCCGAAGTGGCGGAATTGGCAGACGCGCATGGTTCAGGTCCATGTACTCGCAAGGGTGTGGGGGTTCGAGTCCCTTCTTCGGCACCAAACTACCTAATAAATAGACGACTTATCGCTTTTGCCTGCCCGCTGTACTACTTAGCGGGCCTTTTCTGGGCGTTCCATGACAATCCCCGACGTGGCGTCCCAGAAGTTCCTGTCATCGGTCGCCGGCGCGCAATGCCGTAATCTTTCATCATGGCGAAATTCGCCGACGATCCTGAAAAGATCGCCGCACTGCGCGGCAGTCTGCTTGCATGGTATGGGCAGCACGCCCGCGACTTGCCCTGGCGGCGCAACGCGGACCCATACGGCATCTGGGTTTCCGAGATTATGCTGCAGCAGACGCGCGTGGCCGTAGTCGTCGATCGCTATCAGACGTTTATGAAGCGCTTTCCTACCCTGATCGCGCTGGCGCTGGCGGCGGAGCAGCATGTGCTGGCATTATGGAGCGGTCTGGGGTACTATCGCCGCGCGCGCATGTTGCATAAGGCCGCACAATTTGTAGCGGAGCACTGCGGCGGCAACCTGCCTCGGCGGGCGCACGAGTTGCGGCTTCTGCCGGGCATTGGCCCGTACACCGCGGCCGCGGTGGCCAGCATCGCGTACGGCGAGCCGGTGGCTGTGGTGGATGGCAATGTGGAACGCGTGTTGTGCCGCCTCGCCGGCTGGGACGCGGGCAGCCGCAAGGGTGGTGGGGCGGCGCTACGCCGCAAGATCGAGAACTTGGCAGATGCGCTGCTCGATCGCGCGCGCCCCGGCGACTTTAATCAGGCGATCATGGAACTGGGCGCCACGGTGTGTGCGCCGCGCAATCCGCAATGCCTAGTGTGCCCGCTGACCGCGGACTGCAAAACCCGCGGCGAACACAAAACGCCGCAGCGGGCTCCCATGATGAGCCGCACCGCGGCGTACGCGTTATCGGTGCGCACCGCAACCGCACGCAGAAAGCGCCTCGGACCCGGCGCCCGCGAGGTGCTCCTCGAGCAACGTCCGGCGCGCCAGACGGTGATGCCGGGCATGTGGGAGTTGCCGGCGCTTGCCCGGTCCGATGTGCCCCAAAAGGACGTGCGCATGACGCTACGCCACGCCATCATGCAGGTGAACTATTACGTGCGCATCCGCAACGTATTCGAGGACGACGTCGAGTCCATGACGGTCGAGGGCGGCGAGCGCCGCTGGGTGCCGCTGCGCGAGGCTGCGGAAATGGCGCTAACCGGACTGGCGAGAAAGGTGCTGAAGCGCGCCCACCTTCTGCCCGATCAGCCGCTCGATTCCATTGCCCCTGCCACGGAGACAAGTGCGGTCCAGGATTGTTGACGAGGCAACCTCTAGTAATAGTCCGCACAACTCATGTAGTAGCCGCAGTGTGTGCAGACCAGCTTGCAACGGTGGCCGGTGAGCCGATGGCCGCAGGTGGGGCATACTTGGCAGTGATGGTCGACGGGCAGCGATTCTTCCCGGGATGGCGCTTCTTCAGCCGCATCGGACGGGGCCGCGGAATCGGAGGGAAAATTGCAATCGAGAGCACTCGGCCGTTCCGGCAACATGCTCGACAGATTAGCATAGAGTTAAGGCGTCTTCCGCCTGGGATTTGGATGGCGTACGATGGCTCCGCCACCGGGCCTATATTGGCTTTGCGCTGCGCTCCCGGCGGTCCAACAAAATCATCACTGCATACGTGAATCTTCCAAGGAGGGACTATGGCAAGCAGGGCAAGCGCGGTTTGGACAGGTTCATTGAAGGAAGGCAAAGGCACAATCACGACGGCGACAGGTGTGCTCCACGGTGCCAATTACTCGTTTGCCTCGCGCTTCGAGGGTGCCGCCACCGGCACGACCCCTGAGGAACTCATCGCCGCAGCCCATGCCAGCTGCTATTCGATGGCGCTGACCGCGCTACTCTGCGCAGCGGGGCTCACGCCCTACAGCATCGAAACCCAGGCGCTTGTCACCATGGCTAAATTGGATACAGGCTTCGCCATCACGCGCATCGCTCTCACCACCACGGCCAATGTTCCTGGCGCCAGCAAAGAAGTCTTCGAACATGCGGCGGCCGACGCCAAGGAAGGTTGCCCGATCTCGAAGCTCTTCGCCAACAACACCGAGATCACCCTCCAAGCCAAGCTGGTCTGATTTCATGCACCCACCGACGAGAGCACCCGGTGTCCAATTGTGTCCAGGACCTTTCTTGACTGTTGGCGAACAGCCTGTTTTGGGCTTCAGGGCCGCACGAATGCTGGTGTCTGGGTGGTGTCGATTTGGGGCTTGGATTACCGAGCTACTCGGTTAGGCTGGCTGCGCAGGTGAAAGCTGTATGCTATGCCCGTCGAGAGGATCGGGTAGAACCGGAACGGTTTCAAATCGTTTTGATATTTCGTGAGCTGGGCCTGCAGGTTCGACTGGAACTGCGCATTGCTCACTATGTTGATGCATCCCGTGGTGCCCTGCGGGTCAGCGCACACCTGACCGCCGGTGAATGCCAGGTTTACCGCCGGCACTCCGATCATCGCCGCTCCGATCTCAAACGGGAACGAAAAATGCCCTCCGCGGCGTGGGATCATGTTGCCCCATCCCGTGGTGAAGGTGGCGGCCGGGTTCTGCGTGTGCAGCCCAACACTCCCGGTGCCGGCAACGGGATTCGTTTGCGACGAATAGTAGGTATAGTCGTTGAGCGAAAACGATGTGCCACCCGCCGCGGTCATACTGGCCGACGCCCGATTGTGGTTATAGAACAGCACGCCTGGGCTCAGACGAAATCCGTGCCGCCAGAACGGATAGAAGTCCACCGCGGCTCCTGCAGTGGCCAGATTCAGCGTGCCATTCACGTTGAAGCCGTTGGTTGAAATGTTCGAGAGCGAGTAGTTGAAGAAATTGCCCACGCCGCGCAGGTTGATGTAGCGGTTGGCCACGACGGCTATTTGCATATTGACGCCCATCGTCGACACGCCGCCACCAAAGGCCATGCGCGAAAACGGCGCGCTAACGTAGTTCGGCTGGACCGCTAGGTGAGGCGACGCCTGGGTGATGGCAAGATCGCTGCTTGTCGTGGACGGATGCGCATTGTTGCTTGCGGTTTGGATCGATTGCGCCGCCAGACTTGCCGAGACGGCGAGAACAGTGCATACAAGAAGAGCAGAAGTCCGTTTCACAAAGCCTCCATGTGAGCGTTGTCCGAGCGCGGAGCACTCTGCCCCTGAAGCGGGCGCCCTGGCCAATTCAATTCATCGGTCGATCTGGTCCCCGGCATGAATCTCTTTTGTATCTCGCGCCTCGATTCCGGAATCGCTTTTCGCCGGTATCCGGTATCTGCGCACGCTACGGCATTTCCCGAAAATATGTAGTGCAATTTGGATCTCGAGCAAGGTCGGCGCTTCTTGGGCTATCCACCCCAACGACGAGGACCAGTCGTTGCGGACCCCGGAGTTGCGCCAACTTGCAGCCACTAATGTCGGTTTACGGTATTTTGGAAAGATGAATATCAATTTAGCTCCGGCGATTCCCCAAACTCCCGCGCCGGAGGCGCAGTGTTTGTTAGCCCCGCGTTTTAACGTGGGGAATGCGGCCCAATCCCAAGTGCCAGAGTCCCGTAGGGACGGCGCTTCATACTCCGTGATCATTGATTTGGCAGTTTTGTCCAGACAATGCCTCTGCCGGCGCATGATTGATATTCATCTTTCGTAAAATGCCGTAAAGGGCCAGGTCTTTTGTGACTGCCGACGGCGGTCAATCCCATTGTGGAGGTGAGTCATGCCGGAATCCTCTGAAACGTACCGCATGAGGCTGGCGGGGTATGTTCTATCAATAAAGATTTCTCGGTTGACTCGCCGATGCCCTGTAGATCCGGTCTACCGGTTTGGCGGCGAGCAGCCGATCAGCGCCCGCGCGGAACCATATTGTTGGATATAGTGCTTCGCCGCCACTCGTTATACAGGTTTGCTGCCGCCACCAGTTCCGTTTAGGTCCTTCAGATAAATGATCGGCCGGTAGAATGGACTCTCCCGATCCAGAATGTTTACCGATATATAACTTCCGGGTGGACGACTATCCGGCCACAATAGGCTCAACTTGGTTTCTGACAGAAGCCGTCAACTTCCCGGATGTGGCGTCTTGGTGACGATATGATGTTCTGCCCCGCTGAGTAGGTTCTTCAAAATGAATTCGGCAACGTTGGGCGCTTTGAACACTACTTGCGTGAGCTTGGGCGTGAACACGATGCGGGCCGAAAGGCTTTCCTCTTTGATTGTGAGAGGCGGGTCATGCAATTTGAAGAATGTCGGATTCTCGAACGTGTGCGTCTTGAGCGCGCTCATCTGCCCCTCTCGATGCATCTCCGCATAGAACCCTCCCAGGATTTCCCTCAGAGAGATCAGCTTCTCCCCGTCTCCATCGTAAAAATAATCGGGTAAGGACGGTTTGATCGATGATACCCAGTCGGGCAGCGGGTTGTTCGCCTGGTGCCAGTCTCTGTCTGCTTTTAGTGATACGTCAGACACTGATGGAATTTTTTGCGAGACGTCGGCAAGCATGCCGAGAAAGCTACCATCCGGCGCTTGCAGCATCCCCTTCATAATTATTTGGGCGGTTTCCCCGGCGTAAAAGCTGACGGGTTGCTTGGTGATCTCTTGCAGGCTGCAGAGCATGATCCCCGCGGCTTCGGCTACCTCAACAGCGCCTTTCTGAAAACGTGAGGACGAAACCATGATCCCGATCGTCCCCGGCAGGTCATCCAAGACGCCTTTAAATGTAAGAACCTCTCCTTTGCGGATTGGGTTCTTCCACCGTTTCGCTTGAACAGCTACTTTGTGCAGAACCCCACCGAGGCGCAGCTCCCAGTAGACGTCCAGTTGATGGCTCGTGGCTCTCCCTTGCTTCTGAACGTCATGCTCGACGACGACGTTCCCCGCCTTGTCTTGAGCAAGCATCTGCTGGTAGATCTCGCGTACGAGGAGCTCGTAGCCCTTGCTGCTTGTGGAGAGGGAGCTATCGTCACTCACCGAAATAGGATACGACGATTCGAGAGGCGGTTGACGGGGCGCACCTTTCGCGGTTTGCTGTCCCAGCAGGTCGAACCTCAATTCCGGTCGAATCCCCCCACTCGTCAATTACTGGTTGATTAGCACCCCGACGCCTCCGGCGCGGATAATGCTGCCTTTTCTCTCGGACCTCCGATGGCAGGATTCTCTTGTACCGGGTGGCAGCAAAAGGCTATATTCGCTGGCAGGATTCGACCATAGCGAGTGGCGGAATTGAGTATAACCAGCACCATATGCCGCTCTGCGTGGTATAGCCGTTCCAAAGTGAATTAGCAGAATAGCGAAGCACTTTCCCACAGAAAAGGGTGGCTTTCCACAGGCGTGGCCCTTGCTTCTATTCTCTTGAAATTGATATTCTTCGTCTTGTTGCAGAGGGATGGCATTCAGTTCAGCCACACCATTTGCATCCCGGAGTAGCCTGTGCTACTCTAACAAAGTTGTAAGTGAGCAGTGGAGCCTCCTGGTGGCCGTTGGGCCTGCCCCGATTAGACGATGCTGAGAATGAATCGAGGGAAGTGGGAAGCTGGTTCGTAGGGTTGGGCGTGTTGTGTTGTTTCTGCACCGTTAAACCCCTGTAGGGAATCCCTAGAGAGAACAAGCCATTGCATGACCCGGGAGTTCATCTCCCGCGAGCCCTAGTGGCTCGAGCTTATTGTGCTGGGTCGATGTTTGATATTTTGCGCAGTGCGAACGGGTTATTTAATTTGATTCGGGCAGAGTTTTTAACTTGACCTGTATCCGACATTTTGATAACGTTAAAAGGTTCGCGCCAAAACATTGTAGTCCGCTGTGTAACCACGGAAATCAGTGTTGCGCATCAAGTTCGAGGACAGCCGGACCAAAAAGTTCGGACCTCGATCCCAGGGGCCTCGCTTAGGCGAATCACCCTTAAGGATCTTTGACAAATTGGTTGAACGTGCCAGTCGTGAGATGCGATCAGGTTTGGCTTGATCATCTCACAAGGTAAGGTGCCCCGCTCCTTTCGAGAGAAAGTTGCGCGGGCACGGTCGACCCAACCGACCTCCGTCGGGGTGGGAAGACATCAGGCTTCAAACGAGAGTTTGATCCTGGCTCAGAATCAACGCTGGCGGCGTGCCTAACACATGCAAGTCGAACGAGAAAGTGGTAGCAATACCATGAGTAAAGTGGCGCACGGGTGA
>JBEKPD010000002.1:0-177284 GCA_049521075.1 Occallatibacter sp. | reverse complement strand
GGGGGAACAAGAGCGTCTGGTTGACCGTGTCCGGTAAAAAGTTCTGACCCATCACAAAATCGTAAATCCCGCAAACCAAAAAAACGCGACCTCGGTCAATCTATGAGCGACACACTCCTAGCTGAGCCGCAATCTCGCGAACACCGTCGGTCCGTGGCGATCACCTCTCTGAATGCGGCCATTGGAACTAGGGCGTGTTAACACTAACTCTGCTATAAGTGAAGTTAATGGAGATCACGGCCGAGCAGTACAAAAGGATCAAAGACAGCCTGCCGATTCAGCGCGGGAATGTGAAACTGCAGAACATCCAAGTGCTTAACGCAATTCTGTATGTGGCCGAACAAGGCTGCAAATGGCGCGGGCTTCCGTCTCGATTTGGCAACTGGCATAGCATTTATACACGTATGAATCGCTGGGCCAAGAGCGGCGTCCTGGATCGCGTCTTTGAGAAGTTACAGACCGAACAGATCGTGCGCATCAAGATTGAAGCCTTCTCCCTCGACTCAACCTCGATCAAGGTCCATCCCGATGGAACAGGCGCGTTAAAAAAACGACCACAGGCAATCGGCAAATCCCGCGGTGGATGGAACACCAAGATTCATATGGTTGCCGCAGATGCTCGAACGGCTGTAGTTTTCGCGCTGTCGCCCGGCAACGCGCATGATGCGCCGGAAGGTCGTGCACTCTTGGAAGATCTTGGCCCGATGCCAGAAGGGCTTCCGATGCTGATGGATAAGGCCTACGAGCGCAATGAAACGCGGCAACTGGTGCTCGATCTGGGCATGATTCCAGTGGTACCGCCCAAATCCAACCGACTCGACCCCTGGGAGTACGACCGCGAACTTTACAAGAAACGCAACGAAGTGGAGCGGCTGTTTCGCAGACTGAAAAGCTTCCGCCGCATCTTCTTCAGATTCGAAAAGCTCGATGTCGTCTTCCTCGCATTTATCAACTTCGTCCTGGTCATCGATGCTCTCAGATAGTGTTAACACGCCCTAGTCAAAAACACCCAAATACCCCAAGTAGTACTGAACCGCATATTTGCAAACAATCCATACTTTTTCATATTGACTTAGCCGATTCATCTATGCCATTATCCAGGTCTCATTTGGTGGATGGACTTTGCTCGATGCTTTGAGAAAAGCTTTCATGCGGATGCTCCCAAGTCTCAAGTCATCAAAGCGAAAGGGTATTTGTAGTCGAATTCATCCGAACCATAGGACGTGATAGCCTCGCAAGCGCTCCGCTTGCTTACATGCTGTAACATCATGGCGCAAGAATCTTCAGTGTGTCGAATGGATCGATTCGGATTAATATCCGGCTTCGTTGCCAATTATGCTCCATGTTGGCAACGAGGCTCAACCTGACTCTTGTAGCGAACCAAGGAGGGGAAAGCAATGGATTGGGATGGTGTTCTCGGCAGCGTTGCGTCTGTAATCAACACAGCACTCCCACTATTCTTCGGGGCATTTGGGCAAGGTGGCACCGATGAAACCACGGAAATAGGTCCCGCCACGATGTTCAGCGATGGAGGCGCGATCAAATTTGGGAACTTCAATCTCGACGGGGCGCCGATTATGATCAATTTCGCCTCTGCTCCAGGCGACAATGCGGTTGACTTGTTTAACTTTTCCGTTCAACTCAACTTTCCCTTGACCTTCGATGCCGAAGAGTGGATTGCGGAGTACACGTATGGTACCGTGACCGTGGGCAAAGTTCCAACGGATCTAGCCGGAATAGGCGACGGCCCGTTGCAAGGACTGTGGACCTTCCTGACGCAGTCGGTTCTCGGCGTCGGCGGTACCATCACAGCGGTTGTGAATCCAAGCCTGTCATTGAATTTGAATTTCAATTTGGGCGTCAACAAGAACGTCGTCTACGTCACCGCAATCGGCGCGGTGGCCGCCCTCGGCATCACATATATGATCACGGCAAAGAACAATTCAGGCCAGTCCGGAACGCGGTCGGGAACAATGGAGGCAGTAGACCTGCCTGGAACGGAGGATACCACCTACACGCTAGCGCTGCCCACCGGTATAGATTTTTCGCTAGGAGTTTACGGCTTTCAGTTGCAGTTGCCGATAGAACTGTCATCGAACAGCACCGCCACCGACCCTCGAGTGAAGTTTGAAACGGTCTCTGCCGAAAAGAGGGCCCAAATACTCTCTCGCAAGCGAACAGGTGTTCCAGCCCAGTCTGCCGCCTCCCACGCATAGCGGACTGGCGCCAGTTACAGGAGAATGGAGACGGTGCTTCTCTCCGCAGTCTGCCTGAACGAACCTGTGTTGCAGTGAGCAGGACATCAAGGACGTTGTTCTCCGCCCACACAGCGGCCCTCTTCGCCGCTCGAATTTTCGCACGAAGCCTAGCAAGGAGGCCGGATGCTGTTCCTTGGCAAGATATTCCTTGAGAGCGGCGGCAAGCGGCTAGGTGTGCAGGACGACGGCAAACTTGCCATGCTTCCCCTGCAAGCAAACGATCCGGCAGGCCAGTTCCTTGCCTACGATGTGGGTGGAGGGTGGTTTTCACTTCAGTCTTATTTAGGCTTCTGGGTGCAATTGTCCGTGGGGCAGTCGCACAACTCGTGGTATCCGGTCCTATATTCGGCTAAAGTCGGTCCATCACCCACCCGGCTCGCGCGCCAATTCTTCGATGCCCCTAACGGGAGGGCGAAGTTCGCATTCCAGGATGAAGACTCCGGGGTGCAAGTATCTCTGTTGATTGTCAACGGAATCAATTCTTACTGCTCATGCGAGTTCGACGTTGGGACATCATGGAACTATGGCTTGTACTTCGGTATGGGACTGCTCGCTCCTGGCGTCGAGCAATTGCAGGAATCCAAAGAAGGGGCTAGTTCCAATTTCAGTTGCCTGGGAAGCGCCTGTGTCAACTTCAGCAATGCCGTATTCACCGGCGTCAATTTCCAAAACGCGAATTTCTCAGGAGCTAATCTCACTGACGCTTCCTTCGCGGGATGCACATTGAACCATGCGGTTTTCTCGGGTGCAAATCTTGCGTTCACGGACTTTCGAAATGCGTTCGTGGCAGGAGCCGACTTTTCCGGTTGCGATCTCACTGGCGGAGCTCAATTCCCAGATCCACCGCTCGCCACCAATCCCTCGAATCGCACGATCCTGCGGAATGCCATCATCCCCGCTTCTTTGCTGAAGCTGAATTGGTCATACCTTGACCTGACCAACGCCCAAATTCAGGGGCTGGAAGGCACGGATCTTCAAGGCCTTGTTGCGCGTTACACGCTAGCGTCGGGCTTGATTCTGAATAAGAAGAAGCTAATGGCAGCGGATTTCAGCAACTCGGACCTGACTGGCGCACAATTTCAAGGTTCTGATTTGAAAGAGGCGCAGTTTCATTCCAGCATTCTGTCTGGTTGCCGTCTCTCGAAATCCATCCTCATATCGGCGCGGTTTGATCCGGACATATCTTCTCCGAATCCTGCCAGCACGGATCTGATTGGCGCCCGGTTCAGCGGCGCGGATCTCTCCAATGCTTCGCTTCGGTCCGCGATCCTATGGGGAGCCCTCTTTACTGCCGCGGTCATGAAGGAAACCGATCTCACCCAGGCGCAGATTGGAAATCCGGATTTCGGACCCGCCGCGAGTTTTTCGTTTGCCTACATGGAGAATGCACGGCTTGACGGGGTGAACGCCTATGGAGTGAACTTTAGTTATGTGACCTTCTTCGGTCCGGAGGCATCGGCGACGCAAACATCCACGATGGAGCAATCGGATTTCAGCAATGCCTTTCTCGCCGGCGTCGATTTCACTGGGGCCAACCTGCGCGGCGCAAAATTTATCGGAGCTTGCCTGATCAACGCGTGTCTGAGAGCGGTCAACCTCCAGCCTTCGGTTTTGGGAAACATTTCGGCGTCGCTCGCGGGCGCAGTTCTGCAGGGAGCCGAATTTAAAAACTCGAAATTGAACTTTGCCGACCTCTCGAACGCCGGTGTGGAGCTTAATCCGGGTAACCTTCCAGTTCGTTATTGCGACCAGGAAGGAGTTACATATCCGCCGGCTCCCAAGTGGCTTGAGGTCGGCTTCTTCCCAACAACAGATCTGGATTTGAATACGATGGGCGAGGACACTATCTGCCCCAATGGATATACGGTTAGTCAAAACCAGTTCGAGCATCTGCCAATTTACAAAATGCTGGAGTCGCCAAACGCCCCGCATACTTGGCTTCCGGCACAATGCGGACCCGCTGCGGAGGAGGACGAAGGAATCTGATGCTCTGACGCCACTGCGAAAGGCCTCTTGCAACCGGTCGTCGAAGGAGAGCGGCAGTGTCGTTAATCCTTAACTAGGGCGTGTTCACACTCCGCGTAGTGTGAACACGCCCTAGTTAACGAATCCACATCTCCGGGTGACTGACCGACACCGCGCTCAATCCCTGCTTAAGCAGCGTCTCCACTTCCTTCATGTTCGAAATCAGTCCGCCGCCCACCACCGGCAGGTCTGTCGAGATCGCCCGCACCCGCTCCAGCATCTTCGGCGCTACCAGCGCCGGCAAAATCTCCAGCGCGTGCACGGACGTGTTGCGCAGCTGATTGGTGATGGTGTCCATGGCGCCCGAGTCAAGCAGGAATGTGCGCTGGATCCCGTAGAGCCCAATCGCCAGCGCATGACGAAGCGGGTCAAGGTGCGTAGAGATAATGCCTCCCGCGCCCACGCGTTTCAGGTAATTCACCGCGTACTTGTCGCGTGAAAATCCATTTAGCAAGTCGAGATTCACAATCGGCACCTTGCCCGCCCCGGTGATTTTCTGGATCATCGACTCCACATTTTCGGGATCGCCCGTGAGCAGATAAATCAGCCGGCTCCGCGATGCGATGGCCTGCTCCACAAGCTCCGGCTTGCGGATGGCCGGAATAACCGGCGTCTCCGCGCAATAGACGCGCAGGGGCGTCAGGGGTGCTTGCGCCCCATTTTTCACTCCTGCATTACTCATCGCGCTCCTCCCAAGTGGGAGGCTTTCCGGTTGATCCTCTCACAATCAGCTCCGCCTCCAACTTGACCTGTGCCACCGACTCCTGGCCCGACATCAGTTTAAACAGGTTCTCCATCGCCATCTGTCCCATCTGCCGCATTGGCTGCCGCACCGTCGTCAGTGCCGGCGCGAGATACGCGGCGAAGAACAGATCGTCGAATCCCGTTACCGAAATGTCCTCAGGCACTCTCAATCTGCGCGCACGAATGGCCCGCATCGCACCCAGCGCGGTCATGTCGTTGTAGCAGCACACCGCCGTCGGCGGCGTGTTCAACCGCAGCAGTTCGTGCATGCCTTCAATCGCCTCCTCCGGCCGGCCGTCGCCCGCAACTACCAACTCTGGCGCAAACCCGATCCCCTCTCTCGCCAGCGCCGCCTTATACCCCGCCAGCCGCGCAGCATCCGATTGGTACCCGTTCCGGTCGCCCAGGTACGCGATGCGCCGGTGTCCCAGCGCGATCAGATGCTCCGTCGCCGCCCGCGTTCCTTCCTGGTTCGCGATTGTCACCGAGTGCACAAACTCGCCCCGATACTGATCGTTCACCAGCACGATAGGAACCTCCAGTTCCTTGAACAGCGGCAGATACAGGGCTCCGACGCGCGACGACGCCACAATGATTCCGTCCACCCGCCGCTCGGCAAGCTCCTCGACCATGCGGCGCTCGCGTTCCGGATCGGCGTGCGAATTTGCGAGAATAACCGCGTACCGGTGATCGTTCGCGGTCTCTTCGACACCGCACGCTACTGCGCTCGAAAACGGATCGTCCGCCGTGGTAACCACGAGTCCGATGGTCCGCGTCCGCCGCGTCACCAGGCCGCGTGCTACCGCGCTCGCGCGATATCCCTGCTCCTCGGCGATTTTGCGGATCTTCGCCGCCGTCTCCGCATTCACCAGCGGGCTATTCTGCAGCGCCCGCGAAACTGTGGGATGCGAAACACGCGCCAGGCGCGCAATGTCTTTAATGGAGGGCTGTCGCGAAGATGGCTGCTGGGCCACCGCCAGCGCGCGTCTCACTGCCCCGTGCGGAACTCCCGTCGCCTTGCCCCAGTCCTTCTCCACTATGCCCCAAAACTCCCAATGCACACGTATAAGAGTGCACCCAGTCTCTTCGAACCCACGCGCGTGCGTCAATGTCCTTGGCTTCGCCGTAATAATCTGAATAGCAGCCGTTCCATGCTCCCATTCACCTCAACCTCCGCCGACCACCCCACGGGACAGACGCCACATAGCGGCGACCCCGGCGTACTCCAGCGCCGCATCGGGCTTCGCTCCGCTGTTCTCTTCAACATGCTGGAGATGATCGGCGTCGGTCCTTTCATTACTCTCCCGTTGGTCATCGCCGCCGCGGGTTTTCGGCTGTCCATCTGGGCGTGGGTGCTGGGCGCAACCATCGCGATTGCCGACGGCCTGGTGTGGGCCGAGCTCGGCGCCGCCTTGCCGCGTGCTGGCGGTTCCTACGCCTTTCTCCGAGAGATATACGGCCCGAAGGGCCCCGGCAACTGGCTCAGTTTTCTCTACGTCTGGCAGGTCGGCTTCACGGCTCCGCTCTCCATCGCCTCCGGCTGCATCGGCCTCTCCGGTTTTCTGGTTGTCTTTTGGCCCGCTCTCGACACCGCGCCCGTCGCAGCGCTGCCCGCGCTCCACTATGGCAACTTTGCCGCCGCCGCGGCGTGTCTTCTTGTCACCGCACTTCTCTATCGCAACATTGGCTCTGTTGCGCGCATGGCATGGGTGCTTTTCGCGGGCGTCATTGCCGCGCTCGCCGGCGTCATAGTCTCTGGATTCGCTCATGCCGCTGCAACCGGCGGCTGGCATATGCCCGCGGCACCTCCGCTCTCCGCGGCTTTAACGCTCGGCGGTCTCGCCCAGGCCACGCTTCTTGCCACCTACTGCTATTGGGGCTACTACAACATCTGTTTTCTTGCGGCTGAAGTGCGCCGCCCCGAGCGCACCATTCCACGCGCTATCCTGCTCTCCGTTCTCTTCGTCGCCGCGGTTTATCTATTGATGAACCTGGCCGTGCTGCCATCGCTCGGCGACGCCGCGTCGCACCCCCTCCACGGTCAGCTTGTGGCTAACATCGCAAGTTCTGCATTCGGCCGCTGGGCCGGCTACACCATCGCCGCCCTTATCGTCTGGACCGCCTTCTCAAGCGTGTTTTCGCTGCAGCTCGGCTATTCGCGCGTGCCTTACGCCGCCGCCCGTGACGGCAACTACTTCCGGTTCCTCGCCGCCGTACATCCCAAGCACGGAATTCCCCACCGTTCGCTGGTCGCTCTTGGCATCGTGGGCGCCTTCTTCTGTTTCTTCTCGCTCACCCAGGTAATCACCTTGCTCGTCATCACGCGCATCCTGCTGCAGTTTTTTCTGCAACAGATCGGCGTCATTCTTCTGCGCGTGCGCCAACCCGATCTCCCGCGCCCCTTTCGCATGCCGCTTTATCCGCTGCCACCGCTTGTTGCCATGGCGGGATTCGGATTTCTTCTTGTCTACCGCGCTCACGCGTTCAAAGAGCTTGCTGTCGCAGCCGCGATCGCCGTCAGCGGAACCCTCCTCTATCTTTTCCGCGCCCATCACCTGCGCCAATGGCCGTTCGCCGCCTGAACTCCACAATTCCTGTAACGTTTGTCTCCTTTGGAGTGTCTAATAAATAGAACAGGCCTTCCCCCAAAACGAGGTCCCTCATGCTCATCGGCAAGCCGCCCGATATTCCCTCGTCCGAAATCACCCCTCGCGACGACTACTTCCGCTATCTCTCGCGACGCCGCTTTTTGAAGGGCGCTACCGCCACCGGCGCCGCAGCCCTCGCCGCCAATCGTCTTGCGCAATTCGTCGCGCCCCGCGCCGTTCACGCCAGCACAAAGCTGCAGACTGTGCCAAGTCCGCTCACCACCACCGGCGAGCAACTCACCAGCCTGGACGACATCACGCACTACAACAACTTCTACGAGTTCGGCGTCGACAAGGGCGACCCCGCCAAAAACGCCGGCGGCCTGCCGACCCGTCCCTGGACCGTCAAAGTCGAAGGCAAAGTCGCCAAGCCCCTCACATTCGACATCGACGACCTCCTCAAGCTGCGCCCGCTCGAAGACCGCGTCTACCGTCATCGTTGCGTTGAGGCCTGGAGCATGGTGATTCCATGGGTCGGCTACTCACTTTCCGAATTCATCAAGCAGTGCAGCCCGCTGCCCAGCGCTAAGTACGTACAATTCCTCTCCTACTACAACTCCAAAATTGAGAAATGGGGTTACGAAGATCCGGGCATCTACTGGCCCTACTCCGAGGGTCTGCGCATGGACGAGGCCATGAACCCGCTCACCCTGCTCACCTTCGGCCTCTATGGCGAAACTCTGCCCAACCAGGACGGCGCGCCGGTGCGCGTGGTTCTTCCCTGGAAGTACGGCTTCAAATCCGCCAAGTCCATCGTCACCGTGCGCTTCATCGATAAGCAGCCGCCCACCACCTGGAACGATCAAGCGCCGAACGAATACGGCTTCTACTCCAACGTGAATCCCAACGTCGATCATCCCCGTTGGAGCCAGAAAACCGAGCGCCGCATCGGCTTGCCCTTCTACGCGCAACGCCGCACCACGCTCATGTTCAACGGCTATGCCGACCAGGTGGCCTCGCTGTATAACGGAATGGACCTGCGAAAGTACTTCTAAGCGAAGTTCGCTCGGCTGCCTTACCAACTATGAAACGTTCGACTTTGATCCTTCTCAAGACGCTCACTTGGATCGCGTGCCTTGCGGTTGCGGCTCGTCTGGCGTGGGGTATGGTTACCAACGACCTCGGGCCTGATCCCGCAGCCGCCATCGCCTTCTCTACGGGCAAAGCCACGATCTGGCTGCTTGCCATCACGCTCGCCATTACGCCGCTGCGCCGCCTATCGCCGCGCCTCAGTTGGCTGATTAAATTCCGTCGGCTCTTCGGGCTCTTCGCTTTTTTTTACGCCTCGCTGCACATGCTCACGTACGTCGCGCTTTACTCCGGCTTCAGCCTAGCCGCCATGGAATCCGACATCACCAAGCGCCGCTTCATCACCATGGGTGTCGCCGCCTATCTGCTGCTCGTGCCTCTGGCGCTCACGTCCACTACATGGGCCATTCGCAAGCTCGGCGGCAAAAACTGGAACCGTCTGCACAAGCTCATTTACGCCGCAGCAATTTGTGGAGTGATTCACTACTGGTGGCAGGTCAAGACCGGCGTCATCACACCGCTCACCATCACCCTCGTTCTCGCCGTGATTTTTCTCGCGCGCCCTGTTACCAGCTGGCTCCAACGCCGCAAAGCCCGCGCCGCCGCCGTCGCGAGAATTCCAATAGGTTTCTGATAACTTAATTTTCGACCGATGTGGGTGCCCCGGGTCCCGCTTTTGGGACCCGGGATAGCACGAACTCAACGGAACGAGTTCACTTTGTCAGAGACACGTGCGCTCGACTAACTAACTCCGCTGCCTCATTCAAACAGCAGTCTCTGCGCCACCGGACTGAAGCTTTTGCGATGCAATGGCGTGGGCCCGAGGCGCCTGAGCGCTTCAAGATGTTCCGCGACGCAGTAACCTTTGTGCCGCGCCAGCCCATAACCCGGATACACGGCATCGAACTCCACCAGCAATTGGTCGCGATGCACTTTGGCCAGCACGCTCGCCGCCGCAATGGATATGCTTCGAGAGTCCCCCTGCACCACCGCCTGTTGCGGGCAGGGAAAGTCGATGGTGTCGCACCCGTCAATAAGAAGGTAGTCGGGGAGCATGTAGTCCGGCGCAACAGCTAATTGCTCTACGGCCAACTTCATCGCCAGCAGCGACGCCCGCCGGATATTGATGCGGTCGATGGTCTCCACATCCACGGCCGCAATGGCCCACGCCAAAGCGCAGTCGCGAATCGCCGCGTCGAATTCATTCCTCTGCTTTTCCGTAAGCTGTTTCGAATCCGTCAAGCCCTGCCCTTGCAGGGAGCAGCCTTTGGGAAGAATGACTGCGGCCGCCACAACCGGCCCGAACATCGGCCCGCGTCCCACCTCGTCGAGGCCGGCGATGCGTAGCGCTCCACGACGCCGCGCGGCATTTTCGAGCGCGAATCCGCAGACTGGAGCCTTGGCCATGCACCCAGTATAGAAAGCATCGGCAAAATCGCCACGTGGAAAAGCCGTCTGCGATCCGTCACTCACTTGCGAACGCATAATCGCGCTCCACGCGGCAAATGCGCACCTTGAACTCCTCATACCAGGTGTCGCGGCCGCGTTGCTGGGCCACGAGGTGCGCGGCATTCTGTTTCCACGCCGCAATCGCCTCCAGGCTCTCCCAATACGAAACTGTAATCCCCAGCCCGTCGCGTGCCGATTCGATTCCGAGGAACCCGGGCTGCGTGCGGGCCAGCGCTTCCATCGCCTCGGCCATCTTCCCGTATCCGTTGTCGCCATCGCTGCGCAGGGAAGTAAAGATGACGGCGTAATACGGCGGCGCGGGCGTGGCTGCAATCGTCATCCGTGCCTCCAAGCTCCACTGGGGAATGCCAGATTATCACCAAACCAGCCGACCACTTAAGCCGGCCGGTAAAGCATCTAATCCGTCATGCGTACGCGGCGCCTGCGACTCTCACCCTTCACGTCTTCCTTGTTCCTGCTGATCGGGTTCGTCCCCTCGAATTCGCATGCGCAGGCATCGGTCGATGCGTCGCTTCCTGCTGCGCCGCTTCCGCAGAGCGCCCGCTTCACGCTCTTTCCCGCATACGAGGCCGTCGAGAATTCCACTGAGCCCGTGCCGGCACTCACCACGCGGCAAAAATTCGAGATCGTATACCGCAAAACCGTCTCGCCGGCGCTGCCCATCGATGCCCTCACGGTTTCAGGTTTCGACCAGGCCACCAACGACGGACCAGCCTACGGCCAGGAGTGGGGAGCGTTTGGAAAGCGCGTCGCTTACAACGCCGCCAACTGCGTCACCAAGCCCCTGTTTGCCATCGGGATTGTTCCGGTGGCCTTTCACCAGGACCCGCGCTATTTCCGTCTCGGCGAGGGCTCGGCGGCCAAACGCATTCGCTGGGTCTTGCTCAGCCAGGTGGTTGCCTTCAGCGACCGCGGAAAACTTATGCCCAACTACGGCAAACTGCTGGGCTACGGAGCCTCGACCGCGCTCAGCAACGCTTATGTGCCCACACACAGCATTTCGTTCACCAATAACATGAAGGGGTACGGGATCAAATTCGGAGTTGCCATCGGCGTCGACATGGTGCACGAATTCAACCTGACGCGCTTCGTTCGTATGCCGTGACCGCAAGCAGCGAACGGCTCCGCTGCGCCCGCTGCGGGGTGGAAATGGTGCCACATTTTGGGATTGGCCGAGCAGACAGTGATTGAGGGACTACGGAGTTGCGGTTTCCACCTCAAACTGCACCCCCGGCCGGGGGCCGGGGCTTTTGTCTTTGCCCTCAATGATCTTTGCTGGTCCCTGACCACTGGCAACGGATCGCTGACAACTGCTCTTACGCGCGGACCTTGCCGGTCTCGCGGTCCACTTCCTTCAGGCGGGCAGCCTTGCCGCGCAGACCACGAAGGTAGAAGAGCTTGGCACGGCGCACCTTGTAGCTGCGCACCAGATCCACCTTGTCGACGACTTTGGAATTGAAGGGGAAGATGCGCTCCACTCCCTGCCCGAAGCTCATCTTGCGCACGGTAAACGTGCCCTGGGGGCCTTTGTTGATGGCGATCACCAGGCCCTCAAAGGCCTGCAGTCTTTCCTTATCGCCTTCTTTAATCTTCACTTGCACGCGAATTTGGTCGCCGGGCACAAACGTGGGTAAATCGGTGCGCTTCAGCTTGTCAGCTAGGCGCTGCATTACGGGATGGATGGACATGGGCTCTTCCTAAGATGGACTCGTCTTGTCTGATTCTGCGAAGAAGCACAGAATATTCAGTTTATCAAAGATTCCCGGCGGAGACGAATTACGATAGTGGTCGAAATCTGCTTGACAGGCCGTGAGGGACGAAACAGAATGGATTAGCTCTTCATAAGGCGACGCGAACAGCGTCTTCTCCCTGCCTTGATGTGAATGGGCTGCGCAAAAAGCGCCTTCCTCAGAACGCAATGCTTTGGTTCCGCTTGAATAAAGTGTGTCGGCAAACGTCTGTCACGATCGTCCTGACCGGAGATCGTGGCTTCTACACACCGTTGCGGCCAACGTTCCCACGAATTGTATGCAACGAAAGGATGAATCATGCAACCGAGTGCAAGACTTCTCCAGCCTCTGCTTCTCATCCTCGGCCTGGCCTTAGCGGCCGTCCCTGCATTTGCCGACACAACCTACGACTACACGGGGCAGGACTACACAGTTTTGACAACCGGCTCCTACAACTCCTCGATGTCCATGACCGGCTCATTCACCGTCGCCAGCCCATTGGGCGGCGACTTCAGCGCAACTCCCGGCCTGATTTCCTGGCAATTCAACGACGGCGTGATCACGTGGAACTGGTCGGATGCCTCCATCGTCGATTTCTCAATCGTGACCAACGCGACCGGGGCGATAGACGATTGGTTTATTGGATTGTCTGGAAACTCTGGCTATCTGGTCATCAGCTACGCAGACTTCGACATTGTGAATTCAGGAAACGGCCTGGCCTATAGTGGGGTCCCCGGCGTCTGGTCCGAGACTTCGCTCGTCCCTGAGCCTGCGGGCTACCTCTGGTTCGATCTAAGTTTTTGCGCGCTCGTGGTCGGCGTTCTTGCCAAGGGCAGGCGCCGCGTGGAGGCTCGCGCCGTCTGATGAACAGCTTCGCATTTTTTGATTGAGAGCCTGGGGAAACATCGCTATATTTCTCCCATGAACGCACAAATCGACCCGCAACGCGATCTGCTTCGCCACATCTTGGCCACGCTAGCCTACCGCACCACTCGCGCTCTTGAAAATGCGCCCGCGTCCTTCGCCGAGTTCGACGGCGCGGGCCGAACTCCGATCCGGATCCTCGCCCACATGGGCGATCTCTTCGACTGGACGCTCTCCATGGCGGAAGGCAAACCCGCCTGGCACAACTCCGAGCCGCTAGCCTGGGCTGAGGAACAGCAACGGTTCTTCGCCGCGCTTGGCGCCTTCGACGCCTTCCTCGCCTCGTCAGTCCCGTTGCAGGCGCCCATGGAGCGGCTCCTCCAGGGCCCCGTCTCCGACGCGCTCACACACGCCGGCCAACTCGCCATGCTTCGCCGCCTCGCCGGAGCGCCTATTCACGGGGAGAACTACTACGTCGCCGTCATCGCCGCCGGTCAAGTGGGCGCGGCGCAACCCGCGCCGGTCAAGCCCTTCTAATCGCCTGTGCTGTTCCCGGCTTAAGTGAAACATCCCTCAGGACCTGTCCACAAACCGCCAGATGGAAGAATGAAGCGGAGCAAAGTCCGCCGTAGGCGGACGAAAGACGGCAGCCCGCTTCAGCGGACGAAAGAACACTGTTTCACGATTCCTCACTTTCGAAACTTGCCGCAGAACAAGCACTCGAAGAGGTTTGTGAACAGGTTCTCGGGGCTGGGGCGGGTTACCGTTTAATGATCGTGACAAGCAGTGCAGACAAGCCGTTCCACGCGATCTGGATGCCGATACAGAGCAGAATGAATGCGATCACACGCAGAACCCCATGGGCTGTGGACGGCGGAATGGCCTTGGTGATCTTGGGGGCATAGGCATAGCAGAAATAACAAAGCACACTGAGAACAACGATGGCGAGAAACACCGCAACGTGCGCCAGAATGTTTTGGGTGAGAATTCTGCTCGAGATGTGCGCGGTGATCGTCAGCAGTGCGACCAGCGTCCCCGGCCCCGAGGTAATGGGAAAGGTGAGAGGATAGAAGACGCCTTCTTCGAGATGGCTTGTATCGGGTTCGCAGCTTTGGCCGGTCTCTTCCTTCTTGTTGCGGGAATCGGCGCCCGCGCTTCTCTCGTTCAGGACGTTCCACCCCATGGCCGCGACCACCATTCCGCCGGAGAGCTCGACGATGGGCAGAGAGATGCCGAAAAAATTGAGGATAGCCGCGCCCAGTACCTCGAAAACCGCAAGGAAGATGATGTTGTTGATTGCGATGCGGCGCGCCAGCGAGCGAAGAACCTTGGGAGGCACATCGCCGACCAGACCAAGAAAGACCAGGGCGGACCCAAGAGGGTTAATCAGCGGCAGGAGCACGCTGAACGCGACAAGAAAGACGTTCCAGAACGACAAGGGGAGGCCTCCTGGGTGAATCTTAACGCCCCAGTGAGAACCCGAGACTAGGACGCGCCAGAAATGCGGCTGCTATTCTGGTTTAGATAGCTAAAATCGCCATGAACGAAGAGATCAACACCCTCGAACGACCTCGCCAAGCGCCATCTGTGCGCACGATATGGCTGCTTTTTGCGGCCATTTTTATCACGGTTTATTTTGCCTCGCTGTTTTCGCCGCCGCTACTGGACGACGTGGACGCGGCGCATGCCCAGGTGGCCCAGCACATGGCCGAAAGCGGCGACCTGATCACGGGCCAGACTAACGGCATCCGCTACATTGAGAAGCCGCCGCTGCCCTATTGGCTGGTGGCCGGAATGTACCGGATCTTCGGCCAGAACACCTTTGCCACGCACCTGCCCAATGCGCTGGCCATGCTGGCGCTCGCGTGGCTCGCGTGGCTGTGGGCGCGCCGAGCCTGGGGCGATCGCGCGGGCTTCTATGCCGGGCTGGGCGTGCTCACCTCCGTGGGATGCTTCCTCTTCACACGCTTCATCATCCCTGAGGCGATTCTTTCTTTCTTCCTGCTGCTCGCGCTCTATGCGCTCATCGTGAGCCTGGAGGATAGCCGGCCACTACTCATTTATTGGGTGTGGGCGGCCGTGGCTCTGGCAACTCTGACCAAGGGATTGATCGCCCCGGTATTTTTCTTTGGCGCGGCCATTCCCTATCTGCTCCTCACCGGGCAATGGCGGCGCTGGAAATCCCTCAAGCTGGTGTCGGGACTGCTGGTGTTTCTTCTGATCGCGGCGCCGTGGCACATTGCGTGCGGCATCATCAATCACGATTACGGACATCCTGTTGGCAACCATCCCACCATCGGCAACGTTCACGGCTTCTTCTACCAATACTTCATCAACGAGCACGTGCTGCGCTTCTTTAACCAGCGCTATCCGCACGACTACAACAAAATGCCCGGCCTCTGGTACTGGCTCGGGCATCTGGTGTGGATCTTTCCGTGGAGCCTATTCCTGCCGGCCGCGGTGGCCGTGGCATGGAAGACGCGGCGCGGTTGGCTCCAGCATCTACGCCACGATGCTGGCGACACGGTGGGCTTTTACCTGGACAACGCCATGCGCGAAGACGTAGCCACCTACGTCCGGCGGGTGAAGTTCCGTACGCGCACCATCTGGCTGCTGAGCTTGTTTACGGTGTGGACGCTCGTGTTCTTCTCGATCTCAACCAACCAGGAGTACTACACATTTATGGTGTGGCCGCCGCTGGTCATGCTGATTGCCGGCGTCGTAGCGGATATCGAGGAACGGCGCGGCGCAAACGGGGGGCAGGCGCTTCGAACTTCATGGCTCACGGGCGCGCAGGCCGTGTTTGCCGCGATCGGCGTGATTTCGGCGGCGGCGTTGGGCTGGGGATTGTGGACCTCGCGCAATCTGCCTTACGTTCCCGACATCGGAACGCTGCTGGCGCATCGCGCGGTGGGCGACTACACGCTCTCCATGTCGCACCTGTTCGATTTGACCGGCGAGTCGTTTGCGGCGCTGCGCCTGCCGGCCGCGCTCGCGGCAATCGCGCTTCTCATCGGGCCGATGGCGGGATGGCTGCTGCGGCTCAAAGGCAAGCACCTTGCGTCCACAGTGAGCGTGGCGCTCACCATGACGGTTTTCCTGATTGCGGCGCACATCGCGTTCGCGCGCTTCGAGCCCATGCTGAGCTCGAAGCAGATGGCCGACACTATCATGGCCAAAGGCTCGCCCAGCGACACGGTCATTGTTTACGGCGAGCAATCGTCTGGGTCGTCGCTGATTTTTTACACCAACGACTTCTTAAGCAGCCGGCCAGCATTGCTGGTGATCCCCCGTTGCGGGCAGCACGGCGAGGGATCGACGCTGCTGTGGGGTTCTTGTTACCCCGATGCACCGGACATCTACCTGAGCGACGCTAAACTCGCGGCGATCTGGGGCGTGGGCCCGCGCAAGTGGATCTTCGCCGAGGATCCGGATCGCGAGAAAGTGGAGCATGCGCTGGCGGCGAGCGGACACCTCTACGCAGTCCAAACCCTCGCAGACAAGACGCTGTGGACGGACCGGCCGCTCGAGTAAAAGCAGGAATCAGGTTTCAGGGGTCAGTAAACAGCGGGCGGTGACTAGAGCGAAACCAGAGTTGATGTGCCCTGTTGAGTCTTGTGCAGGGTCGCCGCCCCTTGGGGTCGCGTCGACTAGAGCGCATCGGATTCGGGATACAGTCACTCTGGTTTCGCTATAGTGGTCAGTGAACAGCGGGCACCTCTCGGTTCTCCCCCGCGCCGTAGGCGCAATGTTTGTTAGCCCCGCGTTTCAACGTGGGGAAAGCGGATTCGATAAAATGCACACCGGAGTCCCGTAGGGACGGCGCTGGACTTTTCCGTCGCGGTGTCCAAATTATCCTTAACGATGTTTCTTCGAGGTGCACACTTCCCTCAAACTGTTTGCCGTTTGCTGCTCGCTGTTCACGGCTCACGATCCAGTGCGTGACCCGGCGGTCTGATATACACATACAGATAGAAAACGCCGACCGCGAGCAGCGTTAGCGGCGCGGGAATCATGCCGAATGTGACGCTCCAGCCGGAGTAGTGGGTTATCTGAAAGAGCACGATCCAGAAGAGATCGCCGGTCAAAATGAGAGCGGCAAGCAAGAGCCCCAGCGCCCAGCGTCCGCGCACGCCGCGCTCATTCCATAGCAATGCACACGCCGGCACAGCAAGCAACAGCAGGCGCGCGTCGTAGGTGCGGTGATAAAAGGGCAGCATGGCGAGCGCGGAGACGGCGGCAAGCGCGAACCAAGCCAGCCTCGTCGAGAAGCCGGAGCGAAGCGCTCTCATACACCAGAGGACGAGAGGCGGTCCCACGAGAAGCCACGCGACGAAATTGTAAAACCCCGCGTTGTCCCAGACAAGGCTGAGAATCGCCTGTAGAGAGATGATCTGGCCGATGCCGCGGCCGCCCTGCGTTGTGGGGCCCGGATTGTCGCGGCCGCCGGCCGACATGGCGGCATGCACGTTTGCTTGGTATTCCGGCAGCCAGTGCGGCGCGGCATGCGACAACCAAACAACCGCGGCGATGGCGATGACGGCGGTCAATACCAGGGACTGAAGCGCGCGCCTGCGCTGCACTCCCCCCGCGAGCAGGAAATAGAGCCAGATGGGACCGGCGTCGTGCGGCTTCATGGCGAGAGCGATAGCCAGGCACAAGACGCCAACGGGCACGCATCGCCCCCGAAGAAAACACGCGACAGCAATCACCGAAAGACTGACGACAAGACCGGCAGTGTTGCCGGCACAAAGCAGCAGTCCACTATTGACGAGCAAAAGAAAGATGAGACCGCCATAAAAACGCGGTGCGGTTTCTGCGCCGAAGCTCCAGACCAGGTAACAAGCAAGAATGAAACCGGCGGCGATCAGCAGGGCCCAGATGGAGACCGCGACCTTCCAGGGCAATGCCGCAAGCGGAGAGACGAGCCATAACGTAGTGGGCAGATTGGAACCGATAAAAATAATAAGGCGCTTGGTGTGCGAAACGCCGGTGTCTTCCGGCAAACTGCCGGTCTCGGCGCGATAAACCGCTGCCACTTCGGCCGGCTGGTACGGATCGCCGTGATGGGCAACGGTTCGCGAACCGTAGTAGAGCTCCATAAAGTCCGTCATGCCGAGTGGATTGGTCCATTCCATCACAGCGCCGATCGCAACAAAGAAGAGGCTGCCCAGGATCAGCATGGTGAGGCCGTCGAGACGGGCTTTAGTCATCTTCGCGGGTCTCCTGCGCCGATTTGCGGCGCGCATTTCGCCTGGTTCATTTCGCGGCCTTCATCTTGCCGCCGGGCAAAAGTTCGAAGACGCGCCCGCGCCACAGGATGCGTCGGCCCGCATAGCTTGCAGCCCAAAAGCAAAAGCCCATGAGATCGCGAATCGGATACAGAATCAGCAATCCAAACCAGCTTGGATCGCGAACCACCAGACGGCCGACGGCGATCGAAAGCGCAAGTCGTGTGGCGACCGCAAATCCCAAAAGCGCCAGGCCCCACAGAGGACGGCCGAGCCACGCGCACGCGGCAAGCGCCAGCAATCCGAAGGGCATACTGAAGGTTAGCGCGGTGCCGAAGTGGCCCTTGGGCCGCGAAAACCGCGTGGACTTCATCCAGCGCACCTGGTGCTTAAGCGAGCCCGCAAGCCCCGAATGCAGAACCATGTGGTCGATGGCGAGATGGCTGAGGATGACGGTCTGGCCCAGCTTGTGCGTCTCATTGCCGAGAATGAAATCGTCGGCGCAGTAGTCGGCGGTCACCTTGAAGCCGCCCATGCGGCGGATAGTCTCGCGGCGGAAGGCCATCGTGGGGCCGAGAGTGAATTGCATGCCCTCCATCACGCGAGCTGCGAGAACGCCCGAAGACATCTCGACCGACATGCCGATGGCTTCAAGACCCGCCCACATGCCGCCTTCAGCCGCCACACCGCGATAGAGGCAACACATTCCGCCTACGCTGGGAACGGCGAAGGGCAGCGCCACGGAGCGCAGATAATCCGGCGAAACCCGCACGTCGCTATCGCTGATGACGAGGATTTCGTGCGCCGCGTGAGCTTCCATCAGCTCCATGGAAGCGACTTTGGCGTTGATGTAATCGGGCTCGCCACTGGTCGCAAGAAACTGCACCGGGATGTGCGGATGCCGCGCGGCCACGCGACGCGCAGTTTCGAGACCCTCGTCTTTCGCGGTGCGCGCGCAAAAAAGAATCTCATACTCCGGATAGTCCTGCGTGAAAAAAGTCTCGAGATAGGACTCGAGCCCAGGGTCCGCTCCATGCAATGGCTTGAGCAGGGTGAGCGGAGGCGTGAATCCCGGACGGGCAGCGAGTTGGGCAAGAGCCAGACGGCGCTCGCGCAAGTAGCCGGGAACAGCCCACAGCACAATGCCGGCAAAGACCGCGGAGGTGATGAGGCCGAAGACGGCAAGGCCGAGGAGGACGTAGGGCATGCTTGTAACAGCATAAAGGGAGATAGTCAGCGAGTCAGCAAGTTAGTAGATTCGCGGACGCGCCCGCGCTACGATTTACGCGGCGGCGTGGACCGGGACGTGGCAACCGGCTTGATCACCTGCGGTTTGCGAATGGGCACAATAGCGCTGGCCGAGCCGGGCGCGGCAGCTTGAAAGCGCGAAAGCATCTCCGAGCGCACGTATTCCACAAAGCTCTGCATCTGGCGGTTCATCTCTTCCATGCGCTCGCGCATCTGCAGGATAATGCCGATGCCGGCAATGTTCACGCCCAGGTCGCGCGCCAGGTTGAGGATGAACTCAAGCCGCTCCAGATCCTCGTCCGTATAGAGCCGCGTGTTGCCTTCGGTACGCGAGGGCTTAAGCAAACCTTCGCGCTCGTAGAGGCGCAACGTCTGCGGGTGAATCTCATACATCTCGGCCACCGCCGAGATCATGTACGCGCCTTTGGACTTGCGTTTTGTTGCCATCAGTTCTTTCCAATCAGATTACTCGAACTCTATGCAGGCCCATCCTTGTCGCCGCTTGCTCCCTTGTTCCCTAGATTTTGTCGAACAGCTCCTTGCGTGGGTCGTCGGGGTTCAGCCGTCCCAGCTCGCGCATGATCTCGCGGCTGCGCTCATCGTTCAAATGCGGCACTACGACGTTGACGGTCACGATCTGGTCTCCGCGCTGGCCTGGATTCTGCGCGCTCTCTACGCCGCGCTCCCTCATGCGCAGCTTCTGTCCGCTTTGCGTGCCCGGTGGAATCTTCAACTGCGCGCGGCCGTCGATCGTCGGCACTTCAACTTTCGCGCCCAGCGACGCCTCGGCCACCGTGACCGGTACGGTGACAAGAATGTCGTCGCCCTGGCGCGTGAACACCAGGTTCGGCCCAGTGCGCACAATGAGGAAGAGGTCGCCCGGCGCGCCGCCGTTCACGCCGGCATTGCCCTTGCCCTGCAGCCGGATGCGCTGCCCGTCGCGAGTGCCCGCCTTGATGCGAAACTCGACCGTCTCCGAATGCGTGACCGTGCCCTCGCCGTGGCAAGTGGAGCAGTCGTTAGAGATTTTTCCCGTTCCGTTGCAGCGCGGGCAGGTGATGTTGAACTTCATGCGCCCGCCCATCTGCGTTACCTGGCCGGCGCCGTGGCACTCCGGGCAGGTCATCACGCCACCGGTGTGCGCCTGGCCGTGGCAGGTGGGGCACACCTCCTGGCGATTGACCTGGATGCGCGCCTGGCCGCCGCGAATCGCCGTCCAGAAGTCGACCGTGGCCTGGTATTCGAGATCGGTGCCAGCCTGCGGGCCGCGCGGCTGCTGCGGGTGCTGTGCGCCCGTGAAGATGCCGGAGAAGATGTCTTTGAAGCTCCCCCAACCGGGCGCACCTGCGCCCTCGCCCGCGCCGCCCTGCTGACCTGGCCCGCCACCCGCGAAACCATTAAAGTCGAAGCCGCCAAAGTCGACGGGCGGCCGATTCCCCGCCGTCTGCTGGCGTGCGTAGGCCTCAGCCGTCGCGGGATCGATCTGGTCGGAGTAGAAGCCAACCTGGTCGTACACCTTGCGCTTCTTCTCGTCACTCAAAACGTCGTTGGCCTCGGAGATCTCTTTAAACTTTTCCTCAGCCTTCTTGTCGCCAGGGTTCACGTCGGGGTGGTATCTGCGCGCAGCCTTGCGAAAGGCCTTGCGGATCTCCTCCTGCGTGGCCGTCTTCTTAACGCCGAGCGTGGCGTAATAGTCTTTGTTGGTCGTGGTAGGCATGTTTTTCTGGACTCAATCTCCGGCTAATCCCAAATGCGGGTTCCTTGTTCACCTGCAATTCCGGCGGTCATTGACTGCGCACTCATTCTAGAGACTACTAATGTCTTAAGATCGCTTCATGCGATTGCGCGCTTGCCGTTGCCGGCTTGCCGCTGGTAACCCGGTCGTGGACGAATTTCTTTGAGAATTTCTGACTGTTCGATGTCGGCGGCCGACTCCAGATCGTAGTCCATTTGCAGCCGCATCCAAAACTCCGGCGTCATGTTGAAATAGCGGGCTAGCCGCAGCGCCGTGTCCGCCGTAATCCCGCGCCGCTCCCGCACAATTTCAGAAATTCGCGTCACAGGCACGCGCAACGCGATGGAAAGCGCGTTCGCCGAAAGGCCTAGCGGCTTCATGAACTCCTCGCGCAGCATCTCGCCCGGATGCAAGGCCGGCATCGGCGTACCTTCTTTCAACTCAGGCTTAGTGGTAATCGACAATTTCGACCTCGTAGGCATCGCCATCGCTCCATCGGAAACAAACTCGGTACCGCTCGTTGATCCGCAGACTCCACTGACCTTCACGGTCGCCTTTCAGCTTCTCCAGCCGGTTTCCCGGCGGCTCATATAGCTCTTCAACCGTAGAGACCGTGTGAATCTGCCGCAATTTCCGCAACGCGACTCGTTCAATTGCCGCATACCGCCGACTGTGCCTGTGGTTGAAAACCTGCTCGGTTTCTTTGTCGGCGAACGAACGTATCATGCTTAACGTTTATCGTAACACGGAAAACGAAACGGGCCGACTCACGCAATTCGTGAATGCTTGAGCACCAAACAGCCTTCGCTCCCGCTCTCGAAGGCACGGAGCCGTCCAACGGCATTCCGCAATACAAATTCCGCGCGGACGGTAGTGCAGTTGCCAATGCGAAGCCAAATTACCTTGGGCGGACTACCGCGCAAAGAGCTTCTTTCCGAGAAATCCGAATCCTTCAATACAATCACGAAGCCATTTTCGCGCGCGTACTGCCAAATCCGCTCGTCCGAAGCGCCCCGCAGGCCGCAGTTCCTCAAATGTTCCGAGCCGGAATAAACGTCGGACAGAGCTTCGGCCAACCGATGCGACAGGTTCTCGTCGAACAGAAGCTTCACAGCTGGACGATCTCGACTCTGCATTCGGCGTCCGCAGCGTAAGCCAGACAGGCGCGGATATCGGTCTCGGTCAGGTCTGGAAAGTCGCCCAGGATCTGCTCCTCGGTCATTCCGGCAGCCAGATAGTCCAGCACATCGTAGACGGTAATGCGCGTATCGCGGATACAGGCCTTGCCGCTGCGCTTGCCGGGATCAATCGCTATGATCTTTGTGTAGTCCATACCATCCTCACCCCTGTCGGTATTAACTCAGTATAGGTGCGGTTCGTGCAACATCATTCCGCGTTCGTAGCGATCTCTTGAAGGCACTCGTAGAACTTCTTGCCTTCCGGAAGAAGCGCATATGGAAACACGTCAGGGGAGTTGGTGGTTCCAGCCGGGGGAATCGCAATGATGAAACCAAAGGCGGCGAGCTTTGAGCGCGAAGAGTTGAGATCGAAGTAGCTCAACTTTCCATTTCGAAACTCGGTACCGTCTTCGATGGCCCATGATTGCCAGTGGCGTCGAACGTTATCGTACCACTGCATTGGCAACTTCTCAGCCTGCCCGAGGATCTCGGATTGGCGCGATATGAACACTCTCAATTCAAGAATGTCTCTCTCAGTGAGTTCCACCGCCGCCCGCATCATGTCGTCGAGGTTCTCCGGCTCAAGATCATTCTCCTTCACGCCATTTACGACAATGCGAGCCAGTCGTTTCAATCGAGCTTTTACGGACGTGTGCATAGCGCGGAGCGCGAGCGCTGCAATTGCCTCGGCAAATTTCGGTTCGTCTGGAAGAGCCTCGATTCGCCCTCGCAGTTCAACATGTTTTGAGTACAGATCAGCCAAATCATCGCGGACCGCTGTAACTACATAGATCAGATTGCTTGCGTAGCCCGCTCCAGCGAGCGCGCGGATTTTCTGCAGCAGACTTACCGCTCCGCCAGTGATGGACCAAGGGCCCCTCCCACCGACAAGCTTGAGAAGGTCGCTCGCAATCTCCGCAAACTCTCCGCCGGGAGTTTTCGAAATCTCCTCGAAGTTGAGTTGCGCCAGTGCGGCATCAGTTTCTAGATCAAACTGTCCCATCTGTTCCATCCCGCTCTGAGTAACTACGATTCGGGGTGGGCGACTTTCAGTCGCCCACCCCGATGTTTCTCCGCGCGTAGCGCGGGTCAGCCTGGACGGCCAGTCCTACTTCTTGTCGTCCACGTCCACGTACTCGGCGTCGATGACTTCGCCTTCCTTCTTCTGGCCCGCTCCCGCACCGGCTCCGTCCGAAGGGCTGCCAGCCGCAGGCTCCGAAGGCCCGCCGGCCGCAGGCCCCTGCGCAGCAGTCGCCGTCGCCTTGTACATCGCCTCGGCCAGCTTGTGGCTGGCTTGCGTGAGCCGCTCGTGCGCCGACTTCAGATCCGCAGTCGACGGCGACCCCTCAAGCGTCTTCTTGGCATCGGCCAGCGCCGACTCCACCTCGGTCTTATCGGCGGCCTGGACTTTTTCGCCGCTCTCCTTCAGCATCTTCTCGATGTTGTAAACCATCGAGTCGAGAGTGTTGCGGGCTTCAATCTGCTCGCGCGCCTCCTTGTCCTCGGCGGCGTGGGCATCGGCTTCCTTGGCCATCTTCTCGACCTCTTCCTTCGAGAGGCCCGAGCTCGACGTAATCGTAATGCGCGTGTCCTTGCCGGTGGCGTTGTCCTTCGCCGTCACGTTCAAAATGCCGTTGGCATCAATGTCGAATGTCACTTCGATCTGCGGCACGCCGCGCGGCGCCGGCATGATGCCGCCCAGCTTGAACTTGCCCAGCGTCCGGTTCTGCCCCGCCATAGGCCGCTCGCCCTGCAGCACGTGCACTTCGACTTCGGTCTGGCTGTCGGCTGCCGTCGAGAAGGTCTCCGTCTTCTTGGTCGGGATGGTCGTGTTGCGCGGGATCATGGTCGTCGCCACGCCGCCCAGCGTTTCGATCGAGAGCGTCAACGGCGTCACGTCGAGCAGCAACAGATCCTTCACATCGCCGGTCAGCACGCCGCCCTGAATGGCCGCGCCCACGGCAACCACCTCGTCGGGATTGACGCCGCGGTGCGGCTCGCGCCCGAAGAGCTTCTTCACCAATTCCTGAATCCTGGGCATGCGCGTCTGCCCGCCCACCAGCACCACTTCGTTGATCTGGCTCGTGGAAATGCCCGCATCGGCCAGCGCCTTCTTGCAAGGCTCGACTGAGCGCTCAATCAGTTCATCAACCAACTCCTCGAGCTTGGCGCGGGTCAGCTTGCGCACCAAGTGCTTGGGGCCCGACGCGTCGGCGGTAATAAACGGCAAATTGATCTCAGTTTCGACGGTGGTCGAGAGCTCGATCTTGGCCTTTTCCGCGGCGTCCTTCAGGCGCTGCAGGGCCATCTCGTTGCCCTTCGAGGTCAGGTCAAGGCCGTGCTCCTGCTTAAACTCGCTGATGAGCCAGTCCACGATTTTTTGGTCGAGATTGTCGCCGCCCAGGTGTGTGTCGCCGTTGGTCGACTTGACCTCAATCACGCCCTCGCCCACTTCGAGAATGGAAATGTCGAACGTGCCGCCGCCGAAGTCGTAAACGGCGATGGTCTCGTCCTTCTTTTTGTCGAGCCCGTAGGCCAACGCGGCCGCCGTGGGCTCGTTCACAATACGCTTCACGTCAAGGCCGGCGATCTTGCCTGCATCCTTGGTCGCCTGGCGCTGCGCGTCGTTAAAGTAGGCCGGAACGGTGATCACAGCCTCAGTGACGCTCTCGCCCAAATAAGCTTCCGCCGATTTCTTGAGCTTCTGCAGGATCATGGCCGAAATTTCGGGCGGCGTGTACTCCTTGCCCTGGGCCACAATGGCCACGTGGTCGCCCTGCTGGGTGACCTTGTACGGAACCATCTTCATCTCGTCATTCACTTCGTTGTAGCGGCGGCCCATGAAGCGCTTGATGGAGAAAACGGTGTTTTCCGGGTTTGTGATGGCTTGGCGCTTGGCCACCTGGCCCACCAGCCGCTCGCCGCTCTTTGTGAACGCAACGATCGAGGGGGTAGTGCGCGCACCCTCTTCATTTGCAATGACTTTCGGCTCGCCGCCTTCCATCACGGCGACGCAAGAATTAGTAGTTCCGAGATCGATTCCGATGATTTTAGCCATGTTTTCCTGCCTTTAGAAGAAATCCTGCGAATTCAGGATGCCAGATTGAGTCTGTTACTGTCAACTTATATGATGCGCAAAATATAATGAAGATGCAGATTTTGGGCAGCTCTTGTAGCGCCGGTCTCCTGACCGGCTGTACTGGCGGCGTCCACGCCGCCGGTTTACCTATTCATTCTTTGCCTCAGGAGACTCTCGCGACAGCCGCCCCTGCGGCCCCAAAAACCGCCCGCTGAAGCCCCTCGCCAAAATCCGGCACTACTTTCCAACGGCGTCTAACGCGGCGGCCAAAACCTCTTCCGGCTCGGGACGAACGCGGAAGTCGGCGTAAGCCTCGGCGTGGACGACGCGCCCGGCTTGGCTGATGACGTAAGTCGCAGGAAGAATGAGCCGCCAGGAGTCATCACCGTTGACGAAGGGAATATTGACAAGAATCGAGCGGTAGTAGTCGCGGTGGTAGTCGGGGATGGTGTACGCCAATCCGAATTGCGCCGCGACAGCGCAACCGGGGTCCGCGAGCACAGCGAACGGCAGCGAGTGCTGGCCCACCATGAAGTCGCTCTGGCGCTCAGTCTGTGGGCTGATAGCGGCCACGAGCACGCCGGCCTCGCGCAGCCGCGGATAGACGTCGCGCCAAGCCTCGATCTCCGTGACGCAATAAGGGCACCAGCGGCCGCGGAAGAAGTTCAGGACAATCGGCCCGAGTGCCAGCAGGTCGGCCGAGCGCACCGGCCGGCCTGACGAATCATTGAGCGTGAACTTGGGAACCGTAGCCCCGACAGGCAGGATTTTTTCCTCGATCCCAGACTCGAAGAGCTCGCGGACCGCGCGCTCGTTGATGGCCATGCGCTCGGCTTGCACAAGCCGCCGCGTGTTCGCCGTGATCTCGTCGAGTTGGTCCTGGAGGGTGGCGGTGGTCATGGTTGATTCCCGACACAAAAAGAGGCAAATTCAAAAGCCTGCCCTTTTGCAGCCACATGGATAAGCCGTATGCCTCGCTTCTGGAATTGTTCCTGTCTTTTCTGCAGCTTTGTCATCATGATCGGATGCGATGCACCCTGGCTACTGACGATAAGCGCGCCAATCTTCCCAGAGCAAAGCCTATGTAATCGCCAGACGGAAACTGTCTGCTCAATCTGTTCGACGGCGGTGATCACCTTTCCACCCTTCAGCTCAACTATCACATCGACTAATCCGGGCTTGCACACGATGAAGTCGGCAACCTTTTGATCTGGCTCGAAGAAGCAGTCAGTACAGCCGGCTCGCCCCTTGCGGCAGCGTTTATCAGCGTGAACGAAAAGTATTTTCTCTCCGTCGGGATTGTTGAAAGTTACTGCCTTTCCGCTTTCAGTCGGGGTTGTAATCCTGGAACCCGTCTTCCACTCAAAGCAGGGTCCGGCGCTAGTCGCCATACTGAATCTCCAGCAACTGGCCAAATTCTTCGCTGATCTTTTCCGAAATGTCGTCGAGCGTGTCTCCGTTGATCATCTTGGTTTCGTCATCCATGATCGAATGGAGAACCCCGTCTTTGCCGTCGAAAGCGTATGCGGCAAAATCTCCCGGTTTAATCCAGTACTTGCTTGGAACAATCTTTTCAATCTCTGCGACCTTGTCGGGTCGCTGCGCCGCGATATTTCCGGCTTTGATCAAGTCGTTGAATGCGGTGAGGATGTAAGGGCTGTGGGTGGTGATGACCCAGGAAAAATCTAAGCGCCATTCACTGCTCAACCATGCAAATAAGCGAATCAGATCATATTGTGTTCTCGGAAAGATATTGGCTTCAGGTTCCTCGACATAGACCAAGCCATGGCTCTCAATGATCTGACTAGGCATACCAGGAAGGTTGTCGGGGCGGGGAAAGAGAATCCTTTCCCTTTGTTCGGTAATCATCCTCCAAAGCACGTTGAACATCGGAAGCATCGCCTGGGTACCCGAAGACAGAAGGGACAGTGGGATGGATTTGCCATCCAAGGTCCTTCTAAATCTCGCGGCACCGTTGCGTCCTTCGACGTGCCCGCCGGCAATCCTGAGTATTTCACGGTTAATTTCATGCAGGAGACTCACTCCATCTTCACCCAATATTGGGTTTGGTGCACGCGCACTCCCCCACGAAACCTCCAGGGAGAATTCCTTAATTGTTGGATCTATATCTGGATTATTGACCGCGCTGAATCCAAGCGACTGGTTCGCGAAAAACGCCCGTCCGTCTGGAATATAAAGCGGTCGGTCGACGAATGTTTCAGTAAGTAATAAATAGAACTGCGCGCTCACTTGTTCTGCGACATATCTTCTGGAATCTGCGCTAGCCGCGGGTATTCGTTGAACCTGATTCACTAAACTATCGAAGAGCGCCTCGAACTTCGGAGAAAATCGGAGGTCCACGTTATCGAACTGCTTAGGTGCCGAAATTTGCAGGCGATAGGCATGTGACTCGAACGCTACAATAGCGCCTTCGTTGTACCAGGTTTCGAGTGGGAACCATGCAAGAAAGTCTCGACCCAGCGATGTCTTGAAGTCTTCGAACTGGCTTTGGTCTGAAGAAGGCTGGCTCAGGATGGCAACGCGAGCATCTTCAATCGCTTGCTTACTTAGGAAGTAAGCAAGCTTGCACAGCAGGCTCTTGCCACTGGATTGCGGCCCGATGAGGACCGTGATTTTGCCAAACTCCAGCTTGGCTTCTTTGATAACGGAGAAATTCTTGACAGTGAGGGTGCGCACCGGGCGGGTCTTGTTCCCGTTGTCAGGCATGGCGTCCTCCCTCTTGCGACAATTCTACCGCCCAAACCGCTGTTTGCCGCCCATCCCCGCCAGCCCGCCGCGCATCATGCTCCGAGCCAAGCCGCCTTTACCCATGCTCTTGAACATCTTGGCCATCTGCGCGTACTGGCGCAAAAGCTGGTTCACCTCCTGCACGCTTGTCCCCGAGCCGGCGGCGATGCGCTTGCGGCGCGTACCGGAGATGATTTCGTGATTGCGGCGCTCCTTCGGCGTCATCGAGTTGATGATGGCCTCGAGCCGCGTAAACTGCTTCTCGTCCACCTGGCCAGCGGCCTCTTTCATGCCGGAGAAGGGGCCGACCGAGGGCAGCATTTTCAAAATCGATTCCATCGACCCGAGCTTCTTGATCTGACGCAACTGCTCGCGGAAATCTTCGAGCGAGAAGCCGTCGCCAAGCAGCGCTTTCTTGGCCAGCTCCTCGGATTTCTTGCGATCGAGTGTGGACTCCGCCTTCTCGATCAGCGAGAGCATGTCGCCCATGCCCAGAATGCGGCCCACAATGCGATCGGGATGAAACGGCTCGAAGGCATCCGGCTTTTCGCCCACGCCAATGAACTTGATGGGCTGCCCGGTGACGTGCCGAATCGACAGCGCCGCGCCGCCGCGAGCGTCGCCGTCCATTTTCGTCAGCACCACTCCCGTTAGCCCCAGCCGCGAATGAAAATCCTGCGCGGAGTTGACCGCGTCCTGGCCGGTCATGGCATCGGCAACGAAGAGAATCTCCTGCGGCGCGAGGAGTTTTTTCAGGCTCTCCATCTCGGCCATCAGTTCCTGATCGACGTGCAGGCGGCCGGCGGTGTCGACGATGAGCGTGTCGCAGCCCATGATGACGGCCTCGCGGCGAGCTTCCTTTGCAAGCCGCTCCACAAGCGCCGATCCGGCGGCTTCGCCCTTCTCGTCTCCCTCGTACAACCTGGCCTCAACGGACTTGGCGACGACCTTGAGTTGCTCGCGCGCTGCCGGTCGGTAGACGTCTACCGAAACCAGCATGGGCCGGTGACCGCCCTTCTTGAGCCACGCGGCCAATTTCCCAGACGTCGTGGTTTTGCCCGAGCCCTGCAACCCAGCCATCAAAATGACCGTGGGCGGCCGCGAGGCAAAGTTGAAACGCGCCGTGTCTTTGCCAAGCAGAGCGATCAACTCGTCTCGAACAATTTTGATCACCTGCTCGGAGGGCGAAAGCGCGGTAAGCACTTCAGTACCCACCGCCTTCTCGCGGATGTGTTCGAGGAGGTCGCCAACGACCTTTAGGTTGACGTCGGCCTCGAGCAGAGCCACGCGGATCTCGCGCAGTGCCTCGGCGATGTTCTCTTCGGTTAGCGTGCCTTGCCCGCGAAGGCTTTTGAAGACGCGCTGCAGTTTGTCGGAAAGATTCTCAAACATAGTCAGTTCTTAGTTTATCGGGTCCTGCGGACGGCAGCCATTTGGACAAGCCCGTCCGCCTGATCGGCGTCGCTAAACTAAAGGCGAGGGGCGCGCACAATGGCTGACGGTCGCGAGGAGCGCGAAGAAGAGAAAAAGCGGCGAGAGTTGGAAGAGCGCGAAGACCGCGAGGATCGCCTGGAAAGAGAACGCCGCGACGACGGGGAACCGGAGCGGGGCGGGTCATAATCCGCCAGCCGGGCTGCGGTTCCGATCGATTTCATTCGGGTGAGAGTATAAGATTCGCGCCGGGAAGCTATCCGCAGATCCAATCCTATCCGCAGATCCAATTAATGATCGGTCCCCAATAAGCGATGTGTGGTTTGCGGAAAGGCTGATTGTGCGTCGTGTTGGGAACGAGAACCACTTGCGCTCGCGGCTCGCACCAGTCCGCCAGTTCGTGCGCCATAGCGATGGGAAACAGTTGGTCTTTCTCGCCGTGAACGATGAGGACCGGGAGCTTACACGCGGCGAGCCTCTGCTGCGCATGCCAGATGGGCGGGACCAGACGTGCAAGCGGACGAGGAATTCCGCCGGCGCATGCGGCATTACGAAAAGAAGTAAAAGCCTCGCAAAGAATGAGGCGCCCGGCGGGAATCCGATGGATCGCCGCAGCGGCCACGCCGCTGCCGAGCGAGAAACCCAGCACCGACAGCGGTAGCCCAGGCGCCCTCTCTTTGAGCGCGCCGAAAGCCGCGATCGCGTCCAGTTCGAACTGGTCCCAATCGGGCCGGCCGGAACTCTTGCCGTAGCCCGAGTAGTCGAAAACCAGCGACGCAACGCCATGGGCCGCAAGCAATTGCTGCACGCCGAACCATTGCTCCACGGTTTCGCCGATGCCGTGACAGAGCAAAACGCCAGCCCGTGCGGGAACGCGTGCCGGCTCGGCAAAGACCGCATCGAGAAGATGAACTCCACTCGGAAGGGCGTGGCGGGAAGCGCGTTCGTGGATGCCTTCAGGCCCTCGGCCACACTTAGTCCAGCGGAGAACGCGGTCGCGGACGATCAGAAACTGACTGATGCACGAAATCGAAAACGAAAACGCGGCGCGATGCGCGCGGTTTGGCGCGAGTTCCCGGGCCGCCTGCGATTCAACCGCGCTCATACATCTCTCCGACTCTCTGCTCACTGCGTGGGAGCAATGAGGTACTGTTCGAGCTTGCCATCGGGGTAGGTGTAGGTGGTGAGCTCGAGCTTGCGGCCGGGGTAAACGATCTCGAACTCCCGGAACGTCATGCCACCGCGCAGCTCGCTGCTGGTCTGGCGCAGGCTGAGCGGTTCGCCAAGCGGCGCAAGACTCAACTGGAAATCGGCGATGGCCTCAGGGGTGAAGTAGTCGCTCAAGTTGGGCGCGAGAAGCGAGCGGTCGATGCGGCCCTGTTCGAGGCCGTGATAAATGTCGAGCGCCTGCTGCTCGGGAGCGGCGAGCGGATAGCCGGCGACGAGCGGCGCGGCAAGGCGAGCAATGATGTTTGCGGCGTTCACCGCGTCCTGATTCGTAAGCACAGCCACCGCCGCACCATCGTCAATCAGCACTTCGTTGGCCGACACGAAGCCGGAAACTTCACCGTCGTGCTCAATCGAGCGATGGCCGTTGCGCTGTTTCACAAATACCCCCAGACCGTAGCCCGTGCCGTCGCCGTTTTTCAGCTTCACTTCGGTGAACATTTTTTTATAACTCTCGGATGAGAGGATCGACCGGGCGAGCAAACTCTCATCCCACAGCGCCAGATCGTGCGGCGTCATGGCCAGCTCGCCGGCCCCAAACATCCAGCCCAGCCCCTCCTTGGGCGCAACGCGCAGCGGACCGAGCCCGTGCCGATAGTACGGCGTCGCGTCCACCTCGGTGAGCTTGATGGCGTCAGAGTTCCACACCGACTTCATCCCCAAAGGCCGGAAGATGTGCTCGCTCAAAAAGTCCCAGTAGGGCTCGCCGGAAACAACTTCGATGATGCGCGCGGCAATAACGAAATTCGTGTTGGAGTATTGCCACTCGGTTCCGGGACCGAAATCCAGCGGCTTTTTCGCCCAGGTGTCGATGATCTGTTGCGCTGTTACCGGTCCGGTCATCGTGGTCATCACGTAGTCTTCGGGCCAGCAGTCTTGATAGCCGGAGGTGTGTGAAAGAATTTCGCGGATGGTCACTTCGTTGCCGCGCGTAAGACCGGGAATGTATTTGCCGACAGGATCGTCGAGCGAAAGTTTGCCTTGCTCCTCTAAAAGCAGGATCGCCGTGGCCGTAAATTGCTTGGAGATCGATCCGATGGAGTAGCGCATCTCGGGCGTTGCGGGGATGGCCGGTGACGAAGCCGTGGCCACGCGCGCGCTGCCGTATGCGTGCGTATAAACGAGCTTGCCATGCTGGATGACGGCAATCGAAGCCGAAGGCACACCGGTTGATTCGAGCACCTGCGTGGCGATGCGGTCCACCTGGCCGCGCAGAGCGGGATCGACGGTGTCGACCGTTTGCGCCGCAGAGCAGATGGCAGCGGCGGCCAAAAACAACGAAAGATGCACAAGGCGCAGGTACGAAAGATGGCAACGCATGAAAGCGATTCTCCTCTCAAACAGGATAGCCGCGCGGCACGGGGCGATGACTGTCAAGGTGATGCGATAGGCTGTACCAGGCAGGTCGCGGATGCGCGTGGTCTGCCCTAGATTTGAATGGAGCACCGAAGCAAACATGCAAAAACTGATTGAAGGGCACAAGCGGTTTCTCGCCGAGGTCTTCCCCGCAAAGAAGAGCCATTTTCATCTGCTGGCAGAGAGCCAGGCGCCAGCCTGGCTCTTCATCACCTGTGCCGACTCGCGCGTGGTGCCAGACTTGATCCTAGGCACTGAGCCTGGCGATCTGTTCATCGCGCGCAGCATCGGCAACGTGGTGCCCAACTCGAATTCAGATCTAGCTGGCCCAGATGGAGCCTGTCTAGACGCGGCCCTCGAAATCGCCGACGGTGTGACCGCGACTATTGAATATTCCGTGGAAGTGCTGAAGGTGCGCCACGCGATAGTCTGTGGCCACTCCGACTGCGGAGCCATGAAGGCGGCCCTCGACCGCAAAAGCCTCGCCAATCTCCCCAAGGCGCGGCGCTGGCTCGATCATGTGGAGGCGGCGTTTGCGCACCGGCAGCCCTTGAACGCAGCCGATGGCGAGAGCGCGGAGCTGGCTTCGCTGATCCGTGGCAATGTGGTGGCACAATTGATGAACCTGCACGCCCAGCCTCCGGTAGCGCGAGCCGAGGCCGAGGGAAGGCTCACGGTGCACGGCTGGTACTACGACATTCTCACGGGCCGCATTGAAGAGTACGACGAGAAACTGGAAAAGTTTGTGGCGCTGGCCGATTCAATTCCGAGATGCGATTCGTGACTCGGGCAAATATATTCGGCGGAAGCCGGAGCGGGCGAAAGATGGACTGCTCCGAGGGGCAGCACATCCTGTTTTTGACGAGCGTCACTGTGGAGGGTTGGAGACGCCCGTTTGATTCGGAGATACCGCGGGTTGTGTGGCGTTGGGATCAGCCGATCCGGCCGGCTGCGAAGACGGCGCGGGCTCTCCACCCTGAATGCCTATAGCGGCTCCCGATACGACCAACTCAACGCGCCGATTCTTGGCCCGTCCCGAGTTGGTCGAGTTATCGGCAATAGGATTACCCTTACCGTAACCGGCGGCGGTTACATTGGCGTCGGGAACACTTTGCGATACGAGATAATCGCGGACGCTGCCGGCGCGTTCTTCCGATAACTTCTGGTTATACTCGTCGGAACCGATGTTATCGGTATAACCTTCCACCTGAAGCTTAAGGTTCGGGTAAGCCAGCAGAATCCCAGAAACCTTGGCCAGTTTTTCGCGAGCCTCCGGTTTCAGCGTGTACTTATTGAAGTCGAAGAGCACGTCGGACATATTAACGATCAGGCCGCGCGCCGTTTCCGTGGTCTGCAAAACCTCATTCAACTGCTGTCTCAGGCGCTCGCGCGCTTGCGCGGCCTGCTGATCGGCTTGCTGCTTATTCAGCTCGGCCTGCTGTTGAGCTTCACGAGCCCGTTCAGCCTCTTCGCGTGCCCGTTCAGCCTCGGCATTAGCTTGTGCCGCAGCGGCGTCGGCCTGCGTGCGCTGCTCCGCCTGCCGCTGGGCCTCTTGCTCGGCCTGCGTGCGCGCCTGTTGCGCCTCGGCGTCATCTTCCGCCTTGATCTTGCGAATAGTGATGATGCGCGCGTCTTCAGCAGCTTGCACCGCCTCGCGCGCGTAGGTGATCACCTGTTTGCGTTCGCCCTTGTGCGCGTCGAGATCCTGCGCATTTTTGAGAGCGGTCGTGGCTGCAGCAATGCTGTCGACTGCGTACTGCTGCGCACCGGCGGCATCTGCGATCTGGATGGCATTCATGGCCTCATAGAGCTCGAGAGGCGAGCGCTCATCGCGGGTGATCGGATGGAGCACAGTGTGGCGTCCCGCAGTTTCAGCGTACGCTCCGCGAGGCAACAGGGAATAATGCGCAACCACCGGCTCAATGACGCCCTGGGTCTTGTCCTCGAGGACGAAGTTTTGCATCACCACCAAATCGCTGGGCATGGTGACGGCGTAGTAAGGCTCCGCGGTGATAAGCAAGCCGAATGCCTGGAGATCGGTGGTGACGGTGATCTGATTTTTATCTTTGGACCCGGTGGGAAGCACTTCGCCGAGATTGATAGGGCGGCCCTCCGGTGTAATTGCCCATAACACGTAAGTCAGATACTCAGGGCCGAAGCCGTTGGCCGGAGTAAGTCCCTGAAAGTCGGCTTCGATAACGGTGCGCCCCAGCTTGCTTTCCACTTTGGCTTCACCTTTGGCTTGGGGTAACAGCGCCGTGCCCTGGAAGCCGATTTTCGTGGATCCGCTGCGGTGAAAGTAATTAATGGCAGGAATATCGCGGGCGACAACTTGAACCTTATAAAGCGGCACGCTTGCGTCGAAGGCGCCCGGGGACGTTGCACCCTGGGGCGTGGATTGATTCTGCGGCTCGGCTTGCGCCGGGGCGGGATTGGGCTGCTGGGTGGGGTTAGCCTCCTGCGCGGCTAACCATCCCGATGCAGCGACAAATACAAGAAATAAACTGAATTTAAGATCTATCTTCGACATTGCTTTGTAGATGCATGCAAAGAGAGACGCGTTGTCCGCCGCAACAAGCCTCGCCGATGCAGACGGATGCAGATTTGATAGAGTCAGACGCTTGATTCGGAATTACCAGCCCGGCCGTGGCGAGAAGGACGGATTACTTCAATGCACGCCTGCCGGCGGCGTAACATGCTTCGCCGGTTTTTTAAATAGCCACGCAGCGCAAGCGCAGATCAGCGCCAGCACCGAAGTCCAGCGGAACACATCGACATAAGCCAGCATCGCCGCTTGCTGTTCCATTAGGCCGTAGATAAAGCCGAAGGAACCGGGGCGCGCGGCGGCCGGGCCTATGTGGCGCCCCAGATACGTGGCGATCATGGCGGATTTCTGCTGCAGTACCGCGCTTGAGGGCGACAGGTTGGCGCTGAGATGGGTCTGGTGGAGATCGGCACGGCGGATGACGGCAGTGGTGGCCATGGCAATTCCAATTGATCCGCCGATATTGCGCAGCATGTTGAAGAGCCCGGTGGCGTTGCCCATCTCCTGGCTGGGAATGGTGCGCGTCGTCATGGTGGCCAGCGGAACGAAGACGAAGCTGAGCGCAAAGCCGGTAATCATGATCGGAAGCAGAAGCGTGTAGGGACCGATGGAGAGATCGACCGTGCCGAAGATGAATGAGCACACGGCAAATCCCAGAAAGCCGGCGCAAAGCAGCTTGCGGTTGTCGAAGCGCGAGCCGAGAAAGCCTATGACGGGCGAGCCGATGAACGATCCGATGCCGCGCGGGCCCACCACCAGGCCGGCCGTGAATGCCGTGTAGCCGAGGATCTCCTGATAGTAAAGCGGCAGAATGGCGATGGTAATGTAGACGCACATGCCGAGCATGGTGATCAGCAGGCAGCCGGTGCGGAAGTTACGGTCTTTGAGCACATGCAGGTCCACCAGGCCCTTGGGATGGGTCCAGGAGTGCCAGATCCACAGCAGAAATGCGGTCACCAGCGCCGCCACGGCCCAGCGCACCCAGACGGCGCCGAACCAGTCGTCCTCCTGGCCCTTGTCGAGAACGATCTGCAGGCAGCCGGTCCACACCATGAGCAGGCCGAAGCCGATGTTGTCGAAGGGGCCCACTTTGGCGTTTTTGATGTAAGGCGGATCGTGCACGAAGCGGCTGATCATGATGACGGCAAGAATGCCGACAGGGATGTTGATGTAAAAGGCGTAGCGCCAGCTCCAGGTATCGGTGAGCCAGCCGCCCAGCGTGGGGCCCAGTACCGGTGCCACCACGATGCCGAGTCCATAGGCAGCCATCGACATGGAGCGCTTCTCGATGGGAAAACTTTCGAGCAGGATCGATTGCGACAGCGGCTGCAATGCGCCCCCGCCCGCGCCCTGCAGAATGCGCGCCACAAGAATGACGGCCAGCGACGGCGCCGCCCCGCAGAAGAACGACGCAATGGTGAAGAGGACGACGCACGTCAGCAGGAAGCGCTTGCGCCCAAAGCGGCGCGCGAACCAGTTCGAGGCCGGCAGGATGACCGCGTTCGCGACCAGGTAGCTGGTGAGCACCCATGTAGCTTCGGAGTTCGAGGCCGAGAGCGAGCCGGCGATGTAGGGCAACGCCACCGAAGCGATGGCGGTGTCGAGCACCTCCATGAACGTGGGCAGCATGACCGAGACCGTGACCAGCCATGGGTTGACACCCTGGGTCAGCGGGTAGCGAGCATGTGCGGCGGCCGTGATCATGCGACGAAGACCCTACGAGGGTAACCGATGGACGTCCTCGCCTCGTGTGATTAAGGCCACTGCAAGAGGTAGGGACCGCGGAACTGCGGGAGTGAGGGACCCACGGAACGGGCACAAGTGACAGAGTGAAGCCACCCCACCTACGGAGTTCCGAATTGAGACCGCCCACGAACGAAGTCCCGAAAAACCGCCGCCCCGTAGTTCCGTATTCTCGGTTACTTGACACAGCGACCCAATCCCTTGATCCTTAACAGTTCCGCATTTTTTGAACTTTCTGCCCAGGAGGGCCCCAGGCTTTGCAAGTTCGCGTCTTCTACCACGACAAATGCTTCGACGGAGCTTGCAGCGCATCGCTGTTCACTCGCTTTCACCGCGAGTGCGTCGCGCGCGGCGCCGGCTACGACTATCACGGGCTGGTGCATCGCGCCGGGGCTCTCTTCGAGGAGAGTGAATTCACGGGCGACGAGAACGCGATTGTCGACTTCAAGTACTCGGCCTCGCCGCGCATCACATGGTGGTTCGATCACCACCTGTCGGCGTTCCTCACCGCGCAGGACCAAGAACATTTCCAGGCCTGCCAGCGCGATCCGGTGTGCGCAACGCGCAAGTTCTTCGATCCTAACTACGTTTCCTGCACAAGTTTTATTGCGCATATCGCATCGACGCGCTTCGGCTTTGACACCGCCCCCGTGGCCGACCTGATTCACTGGGCCGACATTGTGGACGGCGCAAAATACGAGAGTCCGCAGGCAGCGGTCGAAATGCCCGCACCGGCCATGAAGCTCACCCTCATCATCGAGGCCACGGAAGACCCCGCGTTCATTCCCCGGCTGATTCCGCTGCTCACCGAGATGCCGCTCGCGGAGATTCTGAAGCAGCCGTTCGTCGCGCCGCTCCTGCCGCCGCTGCTCGATCGCCATCAACAGGCCCTCGAACTCATTCGCAGCCGCGCCGAGGAGCGCAACGGGACGATCTTCTTCGACATCACCGACCATCCTCTGGAAGGCTTCAACAAGTTCATCCCGTACTATCTCTATCCCGATGCCACCTACTCGATCGGCCTCTCGAAGTCGAGCTTCCGCACCAAGGTAGCCGTGGGATCGAACCCCTGGACCAAAACCGATCACGCAAAGATGGTGAACCTGGCCGAGATCTGCGAGCGCTACGGCGGGGGCGGCCACGCTCGCGTGGGCGCCATCAGCTTCCCTCCCGACCAGGAGGCCAAGGCGCGTGTGGCAGCCGCGGAGATTGTGGCGGAGCTGCGAAAAACAGGGACGTAGGAGCCGGGAGCCAGTGTCAGCTCTCTCAACTTTGCAACACAAAAATATGACCTATCGCACTGCGCGGGCTTGATGCGAAAACTGTGCACTGTGAACTATGAGCTGTGAATTGCCTGATGAGTGACTATCTCTTCGCCTACGGAACCTTGCAACCTGGCCTGGCGCCCGCCGAAGTCGCGGAGACGGCGGCAAAGTTGCGTCCTGTTGGCCGGGGTTTTGTCTATGGCGAGTTCTATGAGCTCAACGGCTACCCCGGCGTGGTGCCCGATGCCAACTCGAAGAATAGAACTTCGGGTACGGTCTTAGAGTTGCCCGACGAAGACGGTATCCTGCGCCAGCTCGACGAGTACGAAGGCTACGATCCCGAGGCTCCACAGACGAGCGAGTTCGTGCGCGTGCGGCAAACGGTGGAGTTGAGCGGCGGCGGCACGCTGGAGTGCTGGATGTACCGTTACAACCGGGAACCGAGAACGTAGCCGGAGTCTACTCCCGCCAAACAATCGTCTCGGAATAGCCTGCTACCTCTTTACAGATGGTCTCTGAGCGGCGTCAGAATCAGGATCGGTTTCAGTTCGTCAGGAACCGGCTGAGCGATCCCGAAGCCAGCCCGAGGCAGAGCATCGCAAGCACATGGAGGCAAGTAACCTGACCGCACACGCTCAACAAACTAAAGCGGCGCCTGAGGAGCATATAAGCCAATAGGCCATCCAGAGGAAACTGGGCGTAGAGCAGGGCCTGAAAAATCGCTTGCCCCGTACCCCGGCTCAAATCTTGGCCCGTCAATGCCGACAGGGAAAAGATAAGCGTTGCGGCCCAAGGCCCCCATGTGGCGGCGAGGTCGTGCAACATCGGCGCATAAAAGCTCATCATCAGGCCCAGGGGGACCGGCCAGAAGGCGGCCATATGCCGCAAAAACCGCTTCCGGCGCTCGCCTTTCATCCGCGTTTTCATCGCCGCCATGTGCGCTGCCAGCAGCCGATTCGACAACTCGGCGGCCTTGTCGAGAGTTGTGGGCGAGCTCGCAGGCATTTCCTCGCATTCTGCCACTACCTCTTCGCTTTCGAGCATAATGAAGGTCCCTACTTCTTTCATCAACGGAGGATTGACCTCAATGTGCACCGAAATCGGGCGAAGAGATATTGCTCTTTTGGGTGACTGGGCCGCACACTGGGCCGCAATTCGGAATGGACAGCGAAAAACATAGACGAGGAATCATTACTATCTATTTTGTTTTTAGAAGCTTCCCTGATACCGTCGGCAGCCGTCCTCCATAGGCAGGCCGTGAGTTACTTTCGCGAAAAAATGGGCGCCGTCCTGCTTCGTGAGAGAATGGCCGCGTCATGCTGATCGAAATCTGGGAGCATTTGCGCGGCTACGACAAGTGGGTCGAGACCGACGCCAAAATCGAGTCGAGCGAGCCAACATACTACAAATTCAAAGGTCATGATTACAGTCACAGCGACGACGTCATCGTTTGGACTGACAGCACTGGCGAGAAGCACAGGGCTCCATTCACTGTCCACGTGGACTCCCCGCTCTTTCAATTGGTTCAGGATTCAACGACCAGGGTCCGCTATAACCCTGCAGACCCCGAAGAGTACTATTTTCGCGAGTTGCTCCAGACGCGTGTCCGAAAAGTGCTGTCGACGGCTGGTGTGGCCGCGCTCCTGATCGCCGCGTTGGTTTTCTTCGGTTGGCTGCGGACGCTTGACTCATCGAAGTAGCAGGCTCTTTCAAAGCCCGAGTTCCCCTGCCCGCTTCTTCATCGCCTCAATGCAAAACCCGATGTGCGCGTCGAGATCGACGCCCAGCTCGGCTGCTCCCTGCACCATGTCTTCGCGGTGAACGGCCCGCGCAAAGGCCTTGTCCTTCATCTTCTTGCGCACGCTGCGCACCTCAACTTCCGCGATGGCTTTCGAGGGCTTGACCAGGGCGCAGGCGGTGAGAAAGCCGGCCAGCTCGTCGCAGGCAAAGAGCGCCTTCGCCAGATGCGAGGTGCGCGGCACGCCGGAATACTGGGCGTGCCCCAGAATGGCCGTACGTAGCTCCCCGGGCCAGCCAAGGCGTTCCAATTCGCGGACTCCGACAAACGGATGCTCCTCGGCCGTGGGATGGCGCTCGTAGTCGAAGTCATGCAGCAGGGCGGTGGTGGAGTAGAGCTCGATGAGGGCGGCACGCTCCTCGCCCGCGAGTCCCAGCCGATCTGCTTCCTGCTCGCCGCAGGCCACCACACAAGCTTCCACCGCCAACGCGTGCTTGCGCAGGCTCTCGCTCCGGGTCCACTCGGTGAGCAGGCTCCAGGCCTGTTCGCGTCCACACCCCAAATTAGCCATGTGCGTCTCCTCTATACTCTTATGGTTCGAAGTTCGCCTGCATTGGCTGGTTCTACCCCAGGTTTCTTCGGTTTGCCCCTAACTTTCTACTTGACAATTATGGTTCACTTCCTTGACAGTAGCACCATCCGCAGTGCAATAAGCATTGCTGGAACGCTTGCTCTGGCGCTCCGCATATAGCTAATGGCTACTTCTTTGACTTGCGTGGAAACACGCGAAGTGGTGCGTTGCGAGTACTGCAGATTGATGCAGTATCGCACTGGCAACTCCCTTTGCAGAAGATGTCGCAAGGCCCTCGATTTCGAGGAGCCCGCGCAATTGATGCCGCAGCTCGTGACCAGTTACCCTGCGTCCGACGGGCCCGACGCCGATCTGCAGGTGGCAACCCAGGTACGGGAGATGCGCAGAGCTCGCCATCTGAGCCAGCGCCAACTGGCGGGACGGATGTTGGTGCCGCGCACCTATATCTCGAAAATCGAAAACGGGAAGGCGATCCCGACACTCGGCTCGCTGGAGCGGCTGGCCACGGCCTTGGGTGTGGAGGTGCGCCAGCTGGTGCGGGATGCCCGCAGCCGCCGCGATGAAGAGGTTGCGGCGATTCTGAGCGATCCTTTCCTGGCCGAGGTTGCACCGCTGCTGCCCAGTCTGGACTCGCTGCACCGGACACTGTTCCTGGGCGCAGTCCGGGACGCGGCCACAGGTCGGCGGCGCACAGCGTAGCCGCAAGGGCTCTAGCACCGGGGCGCGCCATCCAGAACGCTTCGGTCTGGACGCTCACGTGCCCCATCTTTTTCCGCCTCTTTTGCGGAAAACGGTGGGAGAACACGAATGCCTCCACCGTTGGGACTCGCTGTCCCCTTGGTGATGGCCGCGCTTCATTGCAGCGTGTAGGCGCTTGTGCTACGGTCAAGATTGTGACTCCTCGGGTCCGGCCGCGCGATTGGGAAGTTTAGGCTGGAGATTCGTTCATGCGATGGCTGGCCTCATCTCCGCATCGGGCGTGAACTCCGTCGGCGCCACTTCGGGCCGCACTTCGGTGCCCGCGTTACACCGGTTCCAGAATTGCGATACACCGGAACCGATGCGGCCGAGTGGCATTTTTCTCAAGAAAATGCCACCTTGCACGCCCCCGAGAGGGCACGTGAATTCTGGAATCGGTCTAGAACCCAGAGGCGAGTCCTTGCATCCATCTCCCGCGACACGCACCCCCCAGACGCCCCCCATGACAAGCCTCACGACACGTATCGACGAGCTGAGCGCGGAAGAACGCGCCGTCTATGCGACGCTCAAGCCAGAAGGCCTTCCTCAGCACGTAGCCATCATCATGGACGGCAACGGCCGCTGGGCCGGCCGCCGCTCGCTCAAGCGCTTCCTGGGCCACCAGCAGGGAGCCAAGACCGTGCAATTCGTCACAGAAACGGCGGCCCGCATCGGCCTGCCGTGGCTCACGCTCTACGCTTTTTCGCTCGAGAATAGTTTGCGCCGGCCCCGTGCCGAAGTCAGCTTCCTCATGCGCCTGCTCAAGACCTACCTCGACGACAATGTGGAGCGCATGATGAAAAACAACATCCGCCTGCGCTACATCGGGCGCACGCACGATCTGCCGCCCGACGTGCAGGAACGCATGCACGCCGCAGAAGAAATGACCTCGCGCAACACCGGCACTACGCTCACTCTGGCCCTCAATTATGGCGCCCGCTCCGAACTGGTAGATGCATTCCGCAAGCTTGCCGAAGAGGTGAAGCACCGGCACCTCAACCCGGAGCACATCACCGAGCAGGACATTCACCGCCATCTCTACACGGCGCATATGCCGGACCCCGATCTGCTCATCCGCACCTCCGGCGAGCTGCGCGTCTCGAACTTTTTGCTGTGGCAGATTGCTTACACTGAAATCTTCGTCACCGAGCGCTACTGGCCCGACTTCCGCGGCATTCATCTGCTGGAAGCGATCGCGGACTTCCAGCGCCGCGAGCGCCGCTACGGCGGCATCGGCGAGGCCTGCGGCGAAGTGGAAGAAGATCCCGAGCGCATGAGGATTGCCGTAAGCTGAGGGCCTTTGGACGCCCGCTTTCGCTTTCCTCCAATTCACGCCGCACCCAGCTTCGCGGCTTCGCGCGCCGTTACCGCGTCCCGCCCCGGCAGTGTATCCTCAACCCTGGATGAAACGTATCCTCACAGCACTTATTCTGATTCCACTGGTCCTGGTTCTGGTTTTTCTCCCGGCCCAATGGCAATGGCTGTTTTCACTTGCCGTGGCTGCAGTCGCGGCACTGGCCGGTTGGGAATATCTCAATCTGACTATGCGCTGCGGAGCGAATCCGCCGCGGATCGCCACAGTGGGGGCTCTTCTGGCGCTCTTTTCCGCGCACCTCGTGTGGGCCGATTCCGATTATCTTCTGGTTGTCTATGGAATCCTGGGCCTCGCCCTTCTGGCCTATTGCACGTTCTTCAAGCCCGTCGAAGAGGTGATTGCCAATGCCTCGGCGTCGATCTTCTGTCTGTTCTACATCGGGTTTACGCTGCTCACATTGCCGGCGTTGCACGAGCCGCCCTACGGCTCGTCTTCGGTCATCGTATTTTTGTTTTGCGTGGTTTGGGCGGGAGACACTTCCGCCTACTACGTGGGCCGCGCCTTGGGCCGTCACAAGTTGGCGCCCAAGCTGAGCCCTGGAAAAAGCTGGGAGGGCGCAGTGGCTTCTGTCGCCGGGAGCCTGCTCGTCGCCGCGGCGCTGGTATGGTTAGCGACCCAGCAGCAGGCGCCATCGGACTCCGTGCTTCTAAGTTGGCTCGAGCGGGCCTGCCCGACGGCCATTCTCTCCTATCCCGATGACCTCTGGTATTGGCTGGTACTGGCCGCAGTGGTCAATGTGACGGGACAGGTAGGCGACCTGGTGGAATCTGCGCTGAAGCGTTCCGCAGGCGTCAAAGACTCCGGCAACCTGTTGCCCGGCCACGGCGGCGTCCTTGATCGCATCGATGCTCTACTGCTCGCAGCGCCTGTGCTGTTGTACGCACAGGTGATTCACCAGAGGTTCTGAAGAGCAGCTTCTATAGCGTTTTCGGAAATGGTGTAGGCCGAAGCCGCAACTGCCGAGTGGATTTTTCCTCAAGAAAAATCCCCATGCACGGCTCTTAAAAGAGCACAGTATTTCCGAAAACGCAGCAGCTCCTCGTTACTGCTAGTTTTCTGTTCATGCCCGTTTTCTGTTCATGCCCGTTTTCTGTTCATGATTGACCGACACTCGCCAGTTGCGATGCTGGCGGAAGACACACCCCCGCCCACAAGCGGCGCACCTTTCCCGGTCAGCCGCGCGCCCGGGCCATCGTTGGAGCCGGGTACCCCTCCTTTCGGCGGTTTCATCGCGAAAAAGGTGGGACAGCTGAACGCCCATCGCCGGAACTACAGCGGTTCCAGAATTGCTGTACCCCGGAGCCAATGCTGCTAAGTGGCGTTTTCCCCAAGAAAATGCCACCTTCCGCCACCCTCAACAGGGCAAGTGAATTCGGGAACCGCTCTATGGACAGGTAAGCTGTGCTGTCGCAGAAACCCTGCCGCATCCCCCGCCGCAGGCAGTGATCGCATTGCATACGGGTCCCGTGTAGCCGTAGTCCGGATCCCACGCGAAAACCGTGTAGGTTCCCGTCGCTCCGCTGGCGCAGGCTGCCATCCCCGTCGTAGAAACCGTGACATCGTTGGTGGGAGTAGGATCCACCACGGTACACGCTCCCCACGTGGCCGACTGTGGCGTTACCGTGATCGGCGTCATGCTCCAGTGGCCGGTAGCCGTAAACTGCACCGCCGAGCCGTTTGCGGTGTAATTTTCCGGACTGATGCTGAGAGATTCCAGTTGCCGATTGCCGGGATTTCCGAGATTTCCGGGATTTCCGGCAGCGCACCCGTCGATTGCCATCGCCGTCGCTGCCAACCCGCAGACCCAAAAGACCAGAACAAGAGGAGACCCTTTCATAACGTTCCCTCCTTGGCTGCAAGTATAGATGGTACTGACTGCCGGCAAGTTAGGGCAGAAGTTTCCCCATCATGAGGCTTCCAAAGGATGGCGCTCTTGCACACCCTCGTCAAACTCCACACACCCGTATCGTCTAAACTTGACTAAAGCGCCCACGCCATCTCCTCTCCGCTTCCGGCAGGCATTAGACGGCGCGAACCGCGCCGCTCGCAGAGACTGGATGAGCTAAAAGCTAATAGCTAGGAGCGGTTTTGAAACATATCGCGATTCTCGGTTCCACGGGCTCCATCGGCCAGAGCACCCTCTCCATCGTCGAGCAATTTCCTGAGCGCTACTCTGTCGCCGCTCTCGCCGCCGGCCGCAACGTCGACGAGGCCTTTCAGCAAGCCGTCCGCTGGCGTCCACGACTGATTTCGCTCGCCACCGAAGAGCTCGCTGGACAACTGGCCGCGCGGCTGCGCGAAGCCGGCATCACGGGCATTGACGTCGCGCACGGCACCCAAGGCACCATCGCCTGCTCGACGCTGCCCGAAGCCGATTTTGTGGTCTCGGCGATTGTGGGCGTAGCCGGCCTGGAAGCCACCTATGCGGCCATCATTTCTGGAAAACCCGTAGGCCTGGCCAACAAGGAGTGCATGGTGGCCGCGGGCGAAATCCTGACAGCCGCAGCACGCGAGCACAACGTGCCTATCCTGCCTATCGACAGCGAGCACAATGCGGTGCACCAATGCCTGCGCGTGGGCGCACACCACGAAGTCAAATTCATCTGGCTCACGGCATCCGGCGGGCCGTTCCGTCAGCTTCCCCTCGACCAGTTCGCATCCGTCACGCCCGCGCAGGCCCTCAAGCACCCCACCTGGGTCATGGGCCGCCGCATCACCATCGACTCGGCCACCATGCTCAACAAGGGACTTGAGGTCATCGAAGCCTGTCGGCTCTTCGACGTCACGCCCAGCCAGGTGCGCGTCACCATTCATCCGCAATCCACGGTGCACTCCCTGGTCGAATATGTCGACGGCTCGATCCTGGCGCAGATATCGGTCACCGACATGCGCCTGCCCATTCTCTACGCCCTCGCGTATCCCGAGCGGCCCGCATCCACGCTTACCTTCGACCTCGCCGCCCTTCGGCACCTGGACTTCGAAGAACCCGACTTTGCCCGCTTCCCTTGCCTGCGGCTGTCCTTTGAAGCCGCGGAAAAGGGCGGAACGCATTGCATTGCCCTGAACGCGGCTGATGAGGTAGCCGTTGGGGCCTTTCTCGATGGCCGTATCCCTTTTACCGGCATTCCACGTACAATTGAGAGGGTGCTCGCAGCTACCCCCGAGGCTCATCCCGCGTCCATTGCAGAGGTTCTTGCGGCTGACCGGGAAGCGCGGGAACGGGCCCAGGTGTTACTCACGTAACCTCAATCGGAGCAGGCCAAGAGGCCGCGCTCTGCCGAAGGAAATACCCCACCTATGCATCAGTTTCTGATTTCTGCCGCCGCCTTCATCGTCCTGGTCGGCGTGATTGTAGTTCTGCATGAACTGGGCCATTTTATTGTGGCCAAGCTCTGTGGCGTGCGCGTCGAAGCGTTCTCTTTCGGCTTCGGGCCGCGGCTGTTCGGGTTCAAATACGGCGACACCGACTACAAAGTCTGTTTGCTCCCGCTGGGCGGCTTTGTGAAGATGGCAGGCGAAGCCGCTGAACAGAATCTTGAGGTAGGCGGTGCCCAGCCGGCTGCGCAGACTGACCCGGCCAGCGACCCCGGCTCACTGCTGGCAAAACCCCGCTGGCAGCGCATGTTGATCGGTCTCGCCGGCCCAACCGTCAACCTGCTGCTCGCCCTCGTCTTGATGTTCGTCTACTACGCTTTGTTCAACGAGGTGCCGTCGGTCACTGTCAACACGACCACCGTGGAGTGGGTGACCCCCGGCTCGGCGGCGGCCACCGCGGGCCTTCAGACCGGCGACACCATCCTCGCCTTCGACGGCGTGAACCATCCCGACTGGGAAACCGTCTATGAGCGCTCCAAGCTGAACGCCAACCAGATAGTGCCCGTGCAAGTCCAGAGAGGCGGATCGGCAATTTCGCTCAGTCTGCACGTGCCCTCCAGCGCCAAAAGTGACACCTTCGACCTTTCCGACATGGGCGTCTCCCCGCAATTCCTGCCCGGCCCCATAGAGGTGGCTCAGGTGCAGCCGGACTCAGTGGCCGAGCACGCCGGCTTGCGCGACGGCGACCACATTGCAGCGGTCGACGGGCACGCCTTCCACTCGACCAACACTTTGCTCGCCTATATGCAATGGGAAAAGGGCAAGCCGTTGACGCTGGAAGTCGAGCGCAACGGCGCCACGTTGCAATTGGCGGCCACACCCACAGAAACGGATGGCACATGGAGACTGGGATTCACCTGGCAGCCTGTTCCCGTCCGCGATCAGCCACTGCCCTTCTTTGCTGCGTGGGATAAGTCCTTCGGCTTTTTCAAGAGCAATTCCCTGCTGGTGGCCGAGGTCCTCGATCGGCTGTTTACGCACCGGCTGTCCATGAGCCAGCTCATGGGACCGGTAGGCATTGCCAAGGCAGCGGGCGAAGCTGCGCAGATGGACGGCTGGATGCCGAAATTCGGACTGGCCAGCGAGATCAGCTTGCAACTGGGCATCCTCAACCTGCTGCCCTTCCCGATCCTTGATGGCGGCATGATCCTGCTGCTTCTGATCGAGAGCGCGTTGCGCCACGACATCAGTCTGGTCATCAAAGAGCGCATTTACACTGCGGCATTCGTAGTGCTGATGGCCTTCTTCGCCTTCGTCCTCTTCAACGACGTGAGTCGGCTGGGACTGTTCACGCACGTCAAGCCGTGAAAAACAGATTTCAGAGATCCGGTTTCAGGGATCAGGTGCAGCGGCGGTCCCAAAAAAGCTGTCATCCTGAGCGACGTATGGCGCATGAAATACGCCATACGCAGTCGAAGGACCTGCGGTTGCTTTTCGACGAAAGCTCGCACCAGAACGTGGTGATCTCTGACACCTGAAATCTGACACCTGAAACCTGGCACCTGAACCCTGGAACTTCCATGCCCGTCACCACCCAAGTCCGTGTGCGCTACGCCGAAACCGACCAGATGGGCATTGTCTACTATGCCAACTATCTGGTCTGGTTTGAGCTGGGCCGCGTCGAATTGCTCCGCTCCCTGGGGCTTGCCTACAGCAAGCTGGAAGCCGACCACGGCTGCATTCTGCCGGTCATCGAGGCTCGCTGCCGTTACCGCTCGCCGGCGCGTTACGACGATGAGATCCTCATTGAAACCCGCCCCGCCCTGCTACGCGGCTCGGTGATCAAGTTTGCCTACCGCATTTACCGCAAGCTCGACCAAAACGAAAAAGAGCGCAAGCTCCTGCTCGCGGAGGGCGAGACGGTGCACGTCGTCTGCGACGACCAGTTGCAGCGTAAGCCGCTGCCCGAGCACTACGCCGAAGCCCTGCGCCAGCTAATGGCAGAGAGCTAGCGTCTCGTCCCAAAAATTCTCAACAAAAACATAGCTGTCATCCTGAGCACAAAACTGATTGGTCATCCTGAGCGACGTTTGGCCCGAATCTGGGCCAAGCGGAGTCGAAGGACCTGCATTTCGCGGCTTCGACTTATGCTGCGAACCTCTGCGCCATCACACTACTGTCATGGCTCTGAAGTTCGCATCATAATTGCGCTGTCATCTTGAGCGGAGTTTGGCCGTTTTCTAGGCTATATCGACATATAGCATTCAGTTGAGCGATTGAATCCAAATTGTCATCCTGAGCGGAGCGCGTTCGGGGCCCCATGATTGCCACGCAAGCATGGGGTAGCGGCTTGCCGCTGGGGGGAATCGAAGGATCTGCGGTTGCTTTTCAATCACCCTGCGCTGTCCTCAAAAAACAGGACTTGGCGCTACACGTATATGTCGATACAGCCTGGCCAAACGGAGTCGAAAGATCTGCGGTTGCTCTTTGCGACTTATGCTACGAACTTCTGGGACATCACACCAGCGCATCGCGATTCTTCCGCGTTCGATCGCATTCTAGGCCTTGAAACTCCTTTGGAATCGCCCTTTCTTAGACCAATTTTGCGCCCGGAATTTGCCGATAATTACGCCCGTTGGGCGCATACTTTTCTTAGATGGCCGTCCGCCCCAACTCGCTCACGGTTCAATCTGTCAGGGATGTGACCGGTCCGTACCCCCACCCCCCACCTCTCCGTCTGCCGCCATCCCCTACCACCACAACCCCTGGTATGAGCAAGCAACTGGAGGCGCGCGGAGCACCCCCTATTCCCGCTGCCTACTCCCTATTTCCTATCTCAAAAAATGAGCTGTGAAACTGTGAGGTCAAAATTTATCAATAAAATCAACAACTTAAATGAGAGAATCACACAGTTCCACAGTTTCTGTGTTTCTGTGAGACTGTGCAAGATTTTGTGTAACTAGAATCGCCGCTCAGCGCAGCACAACGGCCATCGCGAAGCCGTCAAGGCCTTTCACGCCGACGGTCTGCAGTGCGACTGCGCTCAGGCGCGGATGCGCGGCCATCATGGTGAGACACTTTCGCGTACCGCGAATGTCGCCTGCATTGCTCTTGCCCTCGATCACCCTTCCATGACGCGCGACGTTATCCACCACGATCACCGTGCCGCGGCGTGAGAGCTTGATCGCCCATTCGAGATACTTCGGATTGTTTTCCTTGTCGGCGTCGATAAAAATCAAATCGAAAGGTCCGGCGCCCTCGGCTAGGAGAATTGGAAGACTCGCGAGCGCGGGCCCAACGCGAATCTCCACGCGGCGCAGCAGTCCGGCGCGGCGGAGATTGGCTCGCGCAATCTCCGCGTGGCGCGGTTCAAACTCGAGCGACACGATGCGCCCGCCGCGCGGCAACGCGCGCGCCATCCAGATTGTCGAGTAGCCGCCGAGCAAGCCGATCTCAAGCACACGTTTGGCCTGCGTCATCTGCACAAGCATATGCAGAAATTTGCCCTGCAGAGGGGAAACGTCGATGGCGGGAAGCCGCGCCGCTCGATTGGCCTTGACTGCCGCATCGAGTTGCGCATCATGCGGAGCAAACAGATCGCCAAAGTAGCGATCGACCGCAGTCCAGAGTCGTTGAGGGTCTTTCTTCATCGGAGTGTCCCGTCTCTAAAGTTCGTGACGTAATAGAACTGTAGTTCGTGACGTAATAGAACTGTCATCCTGAGCGACGCTTGGCCCGAAGTCGTTGAGGGTCTTTCTTCATCGGAGTGTCCCGTCTCTAAAGTTCGTGACGTAATAGAACTGTCATCCTGAGCGACGCTTGGCCCGAATCCGGGCCAAGCGGAGTCGAAGGACCTGCATTTGGGCCTTCCGCTTATGTTACGAAATTCGGAGACACCGCATTAGCCAGTAGCCGGTAGCGGCCAACAGCTACTGGCTACGAGCTACCAGCTCATTTTTCCCGCGCTACCACAAAATCCGGTACCCACAAGAGGGCGCGTTTGTATTCGGACTCGGCCAGTGGAGCGAGCGCCTGGCGAGATTGCTCGGCGTAGCGATCGGCGGCGGCCATCGCATATTCGACAGACCCGTTGCGGACCAGAATTTCGCGTATCTGCTGGCGGCTCACATTTTCAAAGCTGCGGTCGTCGAGCACCCGGCGAATAGCCTTGCGATCGGCGGCGGTTCCGTGGTCCGCAGCGTGAATCACCGCTAGCGTCGCCTTACCTTCGCGTAAATCGCTAGCCACAGGCTTGCCCAGCACTTCTTCAGTGGCCGTCAGGTCGAGCACGTCGTCGACGATCTGGAACGCAAGACCAACGGCACGCCCGAATGTGGCGAGGCTCGTCTCCTCGGCCTCCGTGGCGCCGGCCAGCACTGCGCCCAGGCGCATGGAAACGGAAAAAAGGCACGCCGTCTTGCGAAAGATCAGGTCATAGTACTCGGCTTCCGAAACCGACTTGCCGAGTTTCTGAATCTGCAGCAGCTCGCCTTCCACCATCTGTTGCGTGAGGCCGATGAGCAGATCGAGCACGCGCAGGTTGCGCTCTTCGAGCGCCACCTTGAAGGCCTGCATGTAGAGCCAGTCGCCGGCCAGCACGCACTTTTCGTTTCCCCAGGTAGTGTTGGCGGAGGGCCGGCCGCGGCGCGTATCGGCGCCGTCGATAATGTCGTCGTGAACCAGCGTCGCCGTGTGCAGCATTTCGACCACCGAGCCGAGGCGGATGGCGCCATGGCCCGAGAAGCCGAGTTGGTGCGCCGCCAGCAGCAGCAGCGACGGACGAATGCGCTTGCCACCGCCCTCGCGCAGGTATTCGGCAATCTCCGTGATGGTGCTGACGCTGGACGCTGCGTCGCGCCCCAGCTCCTGCTCTACCGCTACAAGATCTTCCCGCAGAAGCTCGAAGACCTCTCTCGCCGCAGCTATGGTCAGTGTGCTCAAAGCTCTCCGATTCTAGAACATTTCGAAAAGAATGCGCGACTCGCGCTGCGCCCGGCATTCCGTGCCCCATCCATTCGCGCTTTCGCGAAAGGGTGGGAAGCCGGTTCCATCAATTCGTGCGGTAATTCGTGAACTGCAATTCCAGGCCAAGCTCCTTCGCGCGCAGCATGGCGATGATGGCCTGCAACTCATCCCGGTCCTTACTAGAGATTCGCACCGTGTCGCCCTGGATGCTGGCCTGCGCTTTTTTCTTCGAATCTTTTACCAGGCGCACGATCTCCTTGGCCTTTTCCACGGGAATTCCCTGCTGCAGGCTGATTTTCTGGCGCACGCTTTGCCCCGTGGCCGGCTCGACCTTGCCGTAGGTGAGGTTCTTGAGCGAGACGCCGCGCTTCACCAACTTCTGACTCAGAATGTCCTTCACCGCCTCCAGCTTGTACTCGTTGGCCGAGGCTAGCTGGATGGCGTCGTCGCCTTCGAGGTTGACCTCGGAGTGCGTGTCCTTGAGGTCGAAGCGCTGACGAATCTCTTTGATCGCCTGATCGATGGCGTTGCGGACCTCCTGAATGTCTACTTTGCTGACAATGTCGAACGAGTTGTCCTGTGCCATGGCTCTTATCCCTCAAATCCCGAAAGGGCCGCTTTCATCAATGCCCCACCTGCGTCGCACGTCCACCGCGCATGAACCTTGATCTCTCCGCGGCCCCAATCTAGCTCCGCTAACACCGCTAGCTCCGCTTGTTTCCTTCTAGTTTCCCACGTCTGGCCCAAGCTGAAACAGCCTGTAGAAGTTTTTCGTCGTAGCGGCGGCGATTTCGGCCTCGGAGACGTTCAGCAATCCGGCCAGCGTCCGCGCAGTCTGGACGACGAATGCAGGCTCGTTGCGCTGGCCGCGTTGCGGGGTGGGCGCGAGCCACGGCGCGTCGGTTTCGACCAGAATTCCGTCAAGCGGCAGCCGCGCGGCCACATCGCGCAGCGGCTGCGCCTTCGCGTAGGTGAGGTTGCCAGCAAAGGAGACGAGAAATCCCATGTCGAGCGAGCGCCGTGCCTCGTCCCATCCCGCGCCAAAGCAGTGCATGATCCCGCCCAGTCCCGTTTTCGCCCAATGCTCGTCCAAAACCAGAAAAAGATCGTGCCACGCGTCCGTTGATTCATTGCTCCCGCGGCAGTGGATCAAGATGGGCCGCTTGCGCGCGGCGGCAATCTCAAGCTGGCGAAGCAGGCCTTGCCGCTGCACATCCTGCGGCGCGCCCTCGTGGTAGTAGTCGAGCCCGATCTCGCCGCAAGCAATCACCTCCGGCTCTGCAAGAAGCGCGTCCAGTCTCGCGAGAGCTTCGTCGTCGGCTTCGGGGGTATTGTGCGGATAAATTCCCGCGCTTGCATAGAGGCGCGGCAGTTTCTCGCGCCCGTTGAACTCGCGGCAGAGATCGAGCGCCTGGTGCATCTCCTTAGGACCCTCGCCGATGCCGATCGAAAGCGCCGCGCCTACACCAGCTTCCCACGCGCGCCCGAGCACGGCCTCGCGATCGTCCGCGTAGCGGGGACTGTCCAAGTGCGCGTGGGAATCGATCAGCAAAAGGCCTCGTGGCGAGACTGGCGGAGTGTGTGCATCCTCTGGATTCAGTGTAACGGGCGAAGCGGAGTTCGCAACCCACGCCGCGCCCGGCTCCGCTCGTCTACCATCGGTAGCAGATGCCGCACAAACCTAAGCTCGGGCAGAACTTTCTCGTGGACGCGCACGCCAGCGAGCGAATCGTCGCAGCGCTTGGCGATCTAGCCGGGCGTACCGTAGTGGAAATCGGCCCCGGCCGCGGCGCGATCACCGGCGCGTTGGCGGCGCGGGCCGGCCATGTGCTGGCCATCGAGCTCGACCGTGACTTTGCCGCAGGATTGCGCGGGCAATTTGACTCGGAACGCGTACACATCGTCGAGCAGGATGTGCTCCAGTTCGACTTTGCCGCAGCGGCGGCCGAGGCCCCAGCCGGATTCGAAGACCGGCTACTTGTGGCGGGGAATCTGCCGTATTACATCACCTCGCCGATTCTGCTCAAACTCGCCGCCAGCCACGCGGCGCTCGACCTCGCGGTGCTAATGGTGCAACGCGAAGTCGCCGAGCGCGTAACCGCTGCGCCGGGCTCGCGGGATTATGGCCTGCTCTCTGTGACCGTGCAGATGTACGGACCAGCGGAGCCGTTGTTCACGCTGCCGCCATCGGCATTTTCGCCGCCGCCCAAGGTGCACTCCACGGTTTTTCGCTGGCGGTTCGCACCGCGATTCACCGAGTTGGGCGTCGATGAGGGCAATTTTCTGCGCTTCCTGCGCCAGGCCTTCGCGCAAAAGCGCAAGACACTGGCCAATAACCTTCGCGCCGCCGGATTTGCGTCTACCGCAGCGGTAGCCGCACTCGCCAGTGCGGGTATCGCCGCGCAGGCTCGTGCTGAAACCGTGCCAATTGAAGCGCTGGCGGCGTTATGGCAAGCGTTGCAACCAGTCTGAGACGCGGCGGCACCTGTGCTTGAAATCACGGTCAACGCCGCCGCCAGATGGGATGCTTCTCCATCGAACGCCGCCAAGGCATCCGCGCGCAGAAAGCAGGAGAACGGCTGGTGATCCCGCCGCAACAAAGCGCTCACAGTCCCTCCTACCGTCCGGATATCGATGGATTGCGCGCCCTGGCCATTCTGAGCGTGGTGCTTTATCACGGCGGCCTGATCCGGATCAGCGGCGGATTCACCGGCGTCGACATCTTCTTCGTCATCTCCGGCTATCTCATCGGCGGCCAAATTTGCGCCCAGATCCGCGCTGGCACTTTCAGCTTCACAGGCTTCTACCGTCGCCGCGCCAAGCGCATCCTTCCCGCATTTTTCGCCGTTCTCGTGTTCGTTCTCACCGCCGGCCTCGTGCTGCTATCGCCCAACGATCTCACCCGCCTGGCGCGTTCCGCTTGCGCCGCCGCTGTCTCCGTTTCGAACATTCTCTTCTGGCACAGCGCCAGCTATTTCGACACGCGCAGCGATCTCAACCCGCTACTCATGACCTGGTCGCTCGGCGTCGAAGAGCAGTTCTACGCCGTGATTCCCTTGTTGCTTGTCCTCGTCTTCCGCATCCGCCGCAATCGAATCGTCTCCGCCGTCCTCATCGTCTCCGCGCTTTCCTTTCTCTTCTCGTGGATCGCGCTCGCGGGCCATCCGGCGCTCGTCTTTTACATGCTTCCCGCGCGCGCCTGGGAACTCGGCATCGGCGTCGCCCTCGCTGCCGCCGAGCAGAACCGGCAGCGTGAACTTGTTCCGTCTTACTCACAACAGTGGCTGGGCTTCGGCGGCCTATTGTTGCTTCTCGCGCCGTTCACCATCCTCAACTCGACCACTCCGTTCCCCGGTCCGGCCGCACTCCCCTCCGTGTTTGGGACCGCTCTCCTGCTCGCCGTTCCCTCCAGTTGGATCAACCGCCGCGCGCTCTCCTTCGGCCCGCTCGTCTTCATCGGCCGCATCTCGTATTCCTGGTATCTCTGGCATTGGCCGCTGCTCAGCTTCCTCCACATCGTTTACGGAGGCACGCCTCCAGGCCTTGCCGCTTCGGCCGCCATCGCTCTATCCTTCGTGCTCGCCATCGCTTCCTACCACATCATCGAACAGCCCTTTCGCCGTTCTCGCCTGGCAGCCGCGCCGCTCCTCATCCGCTATGCCATCGCGACCGCCATCGTGGCCGCGATATCGGCAGCTCTTTGGCTCGCGCGCGGCGTTCCCCAGCGCTTTCCCGCGCTGGCGCAAATCGAATCCGAGGCGGCGCATCTCCAATCCGATCCCTGCCTGGCCGACATCGGCGAAGACACTCCCAATCTTTCCACTGCGTGCGTCCAAAAGGCTGCCCCACTGCAAGTGGCGCAGGTGCTGGCGCTGTGGGGAGACAGCCACGCCGCGGCCCTCGCCCCCGCGCTCCGCTCGCTTGCGGGAACGCAAGACTACGCGTTGGCCGAGTTCACCAAAGCCTCCTGCCCGCCCGTTCTCGGCATCTCGCACTTTATTCCCCGTCATCCCAGCCTCGCCGCCGAGTGCCTCGCCTACAACCAGCGAGTCTTCGACCGGATCATGCACGACTCCTGCATCCGCGTCGTGATTCTCAGCGCCTCCTGGCCCGGCTACCTTCACCGCAACTGGCAAGACGGTTGGCTCGTCACCGATGCCTTGCGCACATCCGAGATGCCGGACGACATCACAGTGCGCGCGGCGCTCACTCGGTCGCTCTCCGCCACCGTTCGCGCGCTCGCGTCCGCCGGCAAGCAAGTGATTGTCTTCGACGACATCCCCGCCTTCGATTTCGAGCCCACGTGGCGTCTGGACTCCACTGCCATTCCCGCGCGCCGCGTCCTCGCCGCCCTGTTGCACGTAAACAATGCCGCCGACACCGGCGCTGCCTACCCCCAAGACGCCGATTCCGCAGATGCCGCCGCAGCCTCTGCCTTGCTCCAGCAAGCGCTCGCGGCCCAGCCGTCTGTCACCCTCGTCAATTTGAGAGCCGCGCTCTGCACCTCACACGCGCAATGCCTTTACCGCAGCGCTGACCAACTCCTTTACAGCGACAACAACCATCTCTCGCCGGCCGGCGCTCGCTATGTGCTGCGCGATTTTCGCCTGCCGCTGGCCGCAGCCCCTATCGCCGCACCGGAGCCGGCCCAATGAACTTGCAACCCTCCGCCGTTCCCGGCCACACTTCCCGCCCCGACCGCTCTTACCGTCCGGATATTGACGGCCTGCGAGCCATCGCCATTCTGAGCGTGGTGCTCTATCACAGCGGGCTCCTCCGGCTAAGCGGCGGATTCACCGGCGTCGACATCTTCTTCGTCATCTCCGGCTACCTTATCGGCGGACAAATCTGGGCAGCGCAGCGTGCCGGCGAGTTCAGCTATCAGCGCTTTTACCAGCGGCGCACCAAGCGCATTCTGCCTGCGTTTTACGCCGTGACAGTCTTCACGCTGGGCGCGGGATTGTTGCTGCTTTCGCCACGGGAGCTGGAGCTGCTGGGACGCAGCGCCTTGGCGGCAACTCTATCGGCCTCGAACATTTTGTTTTGGGGCACGACCAACTACTTCGCCGGTGCCAGCGATCGGTATCCGCTGCTGATGACGTGGTCGCTCGGTGTCGAGGAGCAGTTTTACCTCGTAATTCCGCTCCTGATGGCGGTCGTAGCGCGCGTCCGCAGTAGATGGATTTTGCCCGCGATCGCGACGGTGAGTCTTGGCTCGTTTGTCTTCGCTTGCATTGTGCTCAACCATCATCCGGAGGCCGTGTTTTACCTGTTGCCTGCGCGGGCCTGGGAGCTCGGCGCGGGCGTTGCTTTGGCAGTGAACGAAACCAACCGCAAACATGCGACTGAAACCAAGCGCGGACAGAAGATCGCCTCCCGCGGTTGGCAAGAATTTTTGGGCGTTACGGCGCTGGCATTGATGATCGCTGCCATGGTCGCGCACCGCGCCGAAACCACGGCTTCGGCATGGATGGTACTTCCGGCAGTTGCCGGCGCAGCACTGGCCATCGCCGTTCCCGGTAGTTGGATCAACCGGCGTCTGCTTTCGACGCGGCCGCTCCGCTTCATCGGCAAGATTTCCTACTCCTGGTACTTATGGCATTGGCCGCTGCTGTCGCTGATGCGTATTCTCTACGGCGGAGCAGTGCCCGTTGCGCGGGAAGCGGAAACCGTTGTGCTTTCATTTGCGGCCGCCGTGGCTTGTTACTTTCTTATCGAACAACCCTTCCGGCGGTCGACCGAACCTGCGTCCCGCATGCTCACCCGCTACGCCATCGCAAGCGTGGCTCTGATCGCCGTGTGCGGTGTTATTTGGCTCGGTCGCGGCGTGCCCCAGCGATTCCGCGCTCTCGCCCAGATGGAAAGCCCAGGCAGGGCGCTGCGATCGGACCCCTGTCTCGCCGGTCTCGGCAGCGATGAGCCGAACCTGTCGCCGGCCTGCTACGACGCCGTGGGAGCCGGCCCGTTGGTGGCCCTGTGGGGCGACAGCCACTCGGCGGCATTCGCGCCCGGCGTGCGCGCCCTCGCGCTGGCCCGGGGCTACGGGTTAGTTCAGTTGGGCAAGGCCTCCTGTCCGCCACTGATCGGAGCCACCCACTTCATTCCGCGAATTCCATCGCTGGCTGCAGGATGTCTACGCTTCAACCGAGCGGTACTGGCAAAGCTCAGCGCCGACTCCCGCATTCGTATTGTGATCCTGAGCGCGGCGTGGGCAGCTCCCTTATACCGCGATTGGGAAAACGGCTGGCTGACTGCCGATCTCGCGCACGCCGAAGAAGCACCTACACCGCAAGCCGCAGACACGCTGTTTGTCGCGTCGCTGCGGACAACAATCGAATCGCTCCAGGCCGCGGGCAAGCAGGCAATCGTGCTCGAAGACGTGCCAGAATTCGCGATCGATCCCTTGTGGCGGGTGAAAATGCAGCGCATTCCCGCCCGGCGTCGCCTGGCACAATGGCTCGCCATCGCCGACGACAGCGATCCGGGATTCGACGCCGCCGACCGTAGTCCCAACATCGCGCTATCGATCTCTCTTCTCGAACAGACTGTGGCGCAGTCGAAGAGAGTGCAGTTGATCGATCCAGTGCCTGCGCTCTGCGGCAACTCGGGCCAATGCGTCTATCGCAATGGCGACAGGCTGCTCTACGTGGACTCCGACCATCTCTCTCCCGATGGGGCAGTCTATGCGCTGCGGAACTTCCAGCTTCCCGCCGCCGGCGCCGCGGAGAGCCGCTAGGCTCAGTCGGTGTAATCGACCTCGGCGGGTTTCCTGCCAGCCGCCTTGCGCGTAAGCTATCAGAAGGGGCAGCCTGACAAGGAACTGCCATCCGGGCGCCGAGCCACATAGCACTGCGATTTCAGAAGCCTCAAGCTGCCGCCGTGCATCTTGTTGTAAAGGAAACAATGAATCCGGTCACCGAGCAAGCCCGCCATACCGCCTTCCAAAAGACGCTGGGCAGCGCGCACCAAACCATGATGATGAGCGAGATTCTAAAGCTGGCCGTGGACAGTTTTCGCGCCAGCAAGACGCGTTTCGCGCTCACCGCTCTGGGCATGGTCATCGGCACGGCGTCGGTAATCCTGGTGGTGACCATCGGACTCACGGGCAGCCAATACGTTCTCGCGCTACTGCAGAAAATCGGTACGAACCAGGTGGAAGTGGAATATGCGGGCGGCGGCGCAACCCCGGCGGAGCGCGCACGTTATACCGATAACCTGACGCAGGAAGACGAGAAGGCCGTGGACCAGCAGGTGCCCGGCATTATGTACTCCTCGCCCGTCCTGGAGATGCATAACCGCGTTAGTTTTCCCGGAGGAATCCAGAAGGACACCGAGGTGCTGGGCGTCGATCCCGAGTACCAGTTCATCCGCAATCTAATTGTGACCGACGGCCGCTTCTTCGACGAGACGGACGACACCATGCACATCAAGTGCGCCGTGGTGAGCCTGCACTTTGCGCAGGAACGATACGGTAGCTCCGACGCGGCCATCGGCCAAACCTTCCAGATTCTCGGAATCCCCTTCACCATCGTCGGCGTCTTCAAGGAGAGCGTCGACGATTTCGGTATGTCGGAGATCACCGATGAAACTATCTTGGTGCCTTATACGGTGGCGCGCTACTTTACCGGAACCGATCGCGTGAACCAGATCTACTTTTCCATGCAGAGCATGGACGAGGTCAACGACGCCGCAAAAGAGATTATCCGTGTGATTGGACTGCGCCACCGGAAGAATTCGGTTTATAAGCCGTATATGCTCACCGACCTGCTGGTGATGGCGGCCAAGATTATGAATGCGTTAACGGTGATGCTGGTGCTGGTGGCCTCGGTCACGCTGGCCGTGGGCGGCGTGGGCATCATGAACATCATGCTGGCCAACGTGCGCGCGCGCATACGCGAGATCGGCATCCGCAAAGCCCTGGGCGCAACGCATCGCGAAATCAAGCTGCAGTTTCTCACCGAGGCTGTGCTCATCTCGCTCACAGGCGGAATCGTCGGCAGCATTGTCGGCCTCGCCCTGCCGCTTTCCATCCGCCTCTTCACCGACTACGACTTTCCCATCTCGTGGCTTTCTGTGCTGATTGCGCTCACCGCGGCCACTCTGGTCGGCGTGGTCTTCGGCACCGTTCCCGCCACGCGCGCCGCGCAGATGGATCCCGTGGAAGCCCTCAAGTATGAATGACGCCGAGCGTCCCGAGGCCAGCCGGAACGGCACAGCCGGCCACAAAGAGGAGCCCGATGGTGAAGCGTCGCAAGGCCCCAGTCTCATTCTTCTCTACAGCCTGATTACCCTGGCGCTGGCTGTAGCCATCGCTCTCGCCGCATTGATTGTGCTGCCGTTCTATCAGCGGCGGTAATCCGGACCCTATGCGCTCTGCAGGCCTATTGACAGGATCGGTTCTCCTAGGTTACTTTGCAATGTAAAGTGAGTGCGTCATGAATGACCTGAACAGAGCCATCGGTGACATCAGCAGCATTCGCATGCAGGTGGCGCGCAGTACGGAGTTTCGCGGCTACGGTCCGGCCACGCTGGCTGCCACTGGACTCTTTGCCGTGGCGGCGGGCGCGGCACAGGCTCTTTGGCTTCCTGACCCTGCCGGTCACGTGTCGACCTACCTGGCCATCTGGATCGCCACTGCCGTAGTTTCCGCCGCGTTGATCGGCACGCAGATGCGGGCGCGTACACACCGTGTTCATTCCGGATTGGCAAACGAGATGATCTTCATGGCGGTTGAGCAGTTTTTGCCAGCGGCTGCCGCCGGCACACTGCTCACATTTGTCCTCGCGAGGTATATTCCTGGCGTGGTGTGGATGCTGCCCGGGCTGTGGCAGATCGTTTTCAGTCTCGGGGTCTTTTCGTCGTGCCGATTCCTGCCGCGGCCCATGCTGGCGGCAGGCGCGTGGTACCTGTTCACTGGTCTCGCTTGCATTGCCCTGGCCGGCAACCGTGCGCTCTCTCCGTGGGCCATGGCGGTTCCCTATGGAACAGGGCAGTTTCTTGTCGCCGGCGTTCTGTGGTACAGCATTCGGGAGGCAGAAGATGAAGAGTAAAGCGCAAGGCGAAGCGCGGCGCGGCAATCAAGGCCGGTTTGCTTACGAGGGTCTTGACCGTGTGATCCATGAACGTGCGCGGCTCAGCGTTCTCTCCTCCCTCATCACAAATCCTAAAGGCGTGAGCTTCGGCGACTTGAAGCAGCTATGCTCTCTCACCGACGGCAACCTGAGCCGCCATTTACAAGTGCTCGAGAAAGCAAAAATGGTCGAGATTGCCAAGGGCACAGACCGCAATCGGCCGTTGACGGTATGCAGGATTACGGCCGCCGGGCGCAAGCGCTACCTCGAATACCTTGCAACTCTGGAACAGGTGGTGCGCGATGCGGCGAAAGTCAGCAAGGATGCGCCCACGGCGGCCTTGCTCCGGAATTTGACGCCGTCGCGGGCCTAAAAAAATTTGTTCGGATACTTTGCATTGCAAAGCTAACACTTCATAAGGAAGACGCAGGATGCAGGACTCAGATCGCAAGCGGCTGCATGTGGCCATCATCATGGACGGCAATGGGCGTTGGGCGGCGCAGCGCGGACTGCCGCGGGCGGCCGGCCATCGCGCCGGAATCGCCGCAGTGCGCCGCATTGTGGAACGCGCATCAGACGTCGGTATAGGCTGCCTCACACTCTATGCGTTCTCATCAGATAACTGGAAACGCTCCAAGGCCGAGGTGGATACCATCTTCCGCCTGCTGCGGATCTTTCTGCGCCTCGAAACGTCGCGGCTCAGAAGAAATAGCGTGCGGCTCGAAGTCATCGGCCGCCGCGATCGCTTGCCGCTATCCGTGTTGCGCGCCATCGAGAGAGCTGAACACTCCACGGCCGGCGGTGAGCGTCTGCGTCTGCGCGTGGCAATCGATTATTCATCGCGCGAAGCCATCGCACGCGCCGCGGCAAACGCGATCTTGGCGCTTGGCCCCGGCCTGGCAAACAGTTTTGATTTGCTGGGGCCGCATCTTGGGCGAGCCTTGACTGCACAAAGCGGCGAAGTGGATTTGCTCATTCGCACCGGCGGCGAGCAGCGCCTTTCGGATTTTCTGCTGTGGGAGTGCGCCTACGCCGAACTCGTGTTTTTGAAGTGCATGTGGCCCGACTTCGACGCCGCCGAACTGGAAGCGGCACTCGACGAGTTCCACTGTAGAGAGCGCAGATTCGGCTGTGTGCCACGGCCAGACGCCGAAAGCACTCAGCCCCCGGCACGGGTGTATGCTTTTCCCAAACCAATGATCCAGTCCAACCAAAGTTCCATACAGGAGGAACACGCGTGAACGACCTTTCCGTTTTGCAATCTACACTGCAAGCCAAATTCAAATCGCGATCCATGGGGTTGAAATTGATCGTGGTATGCGGGTTGGCACTGCTCATGCTCATTCCCGCTCTCCTTATGTTCGGCCTCGTGAATGATCGGCAAAACCGCGCCAACGAGGTTACCCGGGATATCAGCAACAACGTCGGCGGCGCGCAAACATTTCTCGGACCGACCCTGGCCATCCCCTACGATGTTCCTCCGCAATCGCAAATCGATCATGCACGCCACGGCACTTATCTCATCTTTCCCACTCAGGCCTCGACCGAGATTCGCACAAAAACCGAAGAGCGGCACCGGTCACTATTCAAGGTCCCGGTGTTTCAGGCAGATCTAAAAATGGATGCCGCATTTGACTTGACCGGCGCGCCATCTGCCGCACCGCAGGGCGCCGTACTCGACTGGAGCCACGCCGAAATCGTGGTTGGAGTTAGCGATGCACGCGGAGCCATGGCGGATGCGCCCCTGTCGGTTGACGGAAAAACTTCAACGATGGTTCCGGCCGAGGTTGCCCAGAGGATTTCGATTGGAGGCGATCAGAGCCCGTCACTGAACCTGACGCTATTCGGCGCGGATGCGGGAGCAATTGCGAAACCGGAGGCGCGCTTCAATGCGACGGCAACCTTGCGTTTCTCTGGTGCGCAGCGCATCGCGTTGCTTGCCTACGGGAAAACCACGCATCTCGCGATGCATGGAGACTGGCCGAATCCCAGCTTCGATGGCGGCTTCCTGCCCATCAGCCGGACCATTACCAAAGGCGGATTTACCGCAGACTGGTCGGTGCCTTTCATCGCGCGCGGTGTGCGAGCCGAGGGGCAAAGCGACACCATCACTGCGCTCGACGCAACAGCTCTCGGCGTTTCGTTCGTCGAGGTGGCGGACCCATATCAGTCCGTAAATCGCTCCGTTAAATACGCTCCGCTCTTTCTGGGGCTTTTGTTCCTTTCGTATTTCATCTTCGAAGTGACAACCGGCAAGCGGGTCCACCCCGCGCAATACATCTTGGTCGGAGTGGCGCAAATCATCTTTTACCTGCTGCTGCTCTCCCTTGCTGAAAGAATCGGATTCGATTTCGCATTTCTGATGGGCGGCGCGGCAACCGTGCTGCTTCTCGCGGCCAATGCAGGTTGGATCTTCTCCAGCCGCACGCAGGGAGTGCGGGCGCTGGTCATTTTCTCGTTGCTCTACGGCCTCATCTACATGTTGCTGCGGCTCGAAGACAACGCACTGCTGGTTGGCGCCATTGCCAGTTTCCTCGCCGTCGCCGCTGCCATGTACTTTACGCGCAGCATTGATTGGTACGGCTCACTACAAGGGACCGGCGTGGAACCGCAGAGCGATTTCTCGCAATCTCCAAAGGACGCAACCGGATCGGCGCAATGACGGAAGACATGAGTTCGCACATCCCAAAAGACCAGCATCTCCGCCGCATTCGCATCTGGCTCGCGATTTTTATCGCAGGTCTGGTGCTGAGCGGTCTCACCGCGTTTCCGCTGGCAGCGGAACTGCGTTGGCTGGTCGCCCTGCTGCACACGGGTTGGATGGAACCCGTGGCCCAATCGACGGGCCTGCTGGCATGGGTTGAGCGCGTGAATAAAGCGCTCGTGACCACCGACGCACGCTATCCGTTTCTCGCCTACGGCACGGACTGGCTAGCCTTCGCGCACCTGGCGATTGCGATTGCCTTCATCGGACCGTATCTCGATCCTGTTCGCAACAAATGGGTGGTCACCTTCGGGCTCATCGCCTGCGCCGGCGTGATTCCGTTGGCACTTATTGCCGGCCAGGTGCGGGGCATTCCCCTTGCATGGCGGTTCATCGATTGCAGCTTTGGCGTGATTGGAAGCGCGCCGCTCCTGATTTCGAGGAGATTGATCGCCGCGATGGAACGTGAAAACCCCTGAAGAGAATGGATTCAATTTCCGGTCAGGCAACTGGTTCAGCCTGCTTTCGGCTCAGCCCGCTCGACGACGAGCGCCGGAATGCCATCGACGATGGGATAGGCGCGTTGGCAGGATGCGCAAACCAGGTGCGCGTCTTCCGAGCGCAAGTCTCCGTAGCAGGCCGGGCAGGCGAGCGTTGCAATGATTGATATGTCGAATGCAAGCGGAGTAGCGGGCTCGGAAGGCATGGAGTTCGGCGCTCCGGTTGTCAGTGGACAATGAACGGTGGTTAGTGAGCAGTGAAAAGTGATCTGCGAGCTACGAACTGTGAACTCTCTTCTGTTCCCTAATCCCGGCTCTTATCACTGAATGATTGCCTCAGCGCTCTCATCGCGATCGGGGCGCGGCTTGGGCCGGCCGGCAAAGGCCTGTTCGATACTCTCGTTGGCGCCGGAGCGCGAGAACTCGTAGGCCACGCGAATGCCGTTAAAAATGGCGCGGTCGTTCGAAGAACCGTGGCCGATGATGCACACGCCGCGTATGCCTAAAAGCGGCGCGCCGCCGTACTCGCGGTAGTCCAGCCGCTGGCGGAAATCGTTAAAGGCACGGCGCGAGAGAAGCGCGCCCACCTGCGCCGTCACCGTTCGTGTCAACGACTCGCGCAGCACATCGCGCACAAAGCGGCCTACGCCTTCGCTGGTTTTGAGCGCCACATTGCCGACGAATCCGTCGCAGACAATCACGTCCGCAATGCCGCTGAAGATGTCGCGGCCCTCAACGTTGCCAATGTAGTTGATGGGCAGCGCCTTCAGCAGGGGTTGCGCCTCGCGGGTCAGGTCGTTGCCCTTGGTTTCTTCCTCGCCAATGGAGAGTAGGCCGACACGCGGCTTCGGGATCTTGAGCACGCTCCGGGCATACATCTCGCCCATCACGGCAAACTGCTCCAGGTTGTGCGCCTTGCAATCCACGTTTGCGCCAACGTCGAGGAGTACGCATGGGTTCCCTTTTGACGTGGGCATGGGCGTTGCCAGGGCCGGGCGATCAACGCCGGGCAGAGCGCGCAGCACCATCTTGGCCGTAGCCATAGCAGCGCCGGTGTTACCGGCAGTAACAAAACCCGCGGCCTTGCCGTCGCGTACCATCTGCAGGCCCACGCGCATGGAGCTGTCGCGCTTGCTGCGCACGGCATGAGCCGCTTTCTCGTCCATTCCTATCCGCTCTGAGGCGTTATGAATGACGATGGGCAGGTCTTCGTCCTGCAGAAATTCGTCGAGCTGGTCGCGCAGTTCCTGCTCGGGCCCCACCAGATGCACGCGCACCGGCAGCGTCCGGCAGGCGAGAATAGCGCCGCGAATCTCCGGCTCGGGAGCCTTATCGGAGCCAACCGCGTCGAGCACAATGTCGGTAAGCATCTGGATTGAGATCTACTTGGCCTCTTTTATATCCAGCACGGCACGGCCCTTGTACGTCCCGCACTTGGGGCAGGCGCGATGGGGCAGCTTTTTCTCGTGGCAGTTGGGGCACTCGGAAAGCCCTGCCGCAGTAAGAAAGTCGTGGGCGCGGCGGAGAGCGGTGCGGCGCGTGGAATGGCGCCTTTTCGGATTCGGCATGGCGAGGTTTCCTCTGACTGACCGCTGCCCCTCATTTTCTTCAGGCAGGGTCCATTCAAAATGGCCGTGGCTTTCAGCCATTCGCTTCCATCTCACTCCGCGGCGGACAGAACCCCTCGCACACGCGGTAAAGAGCTAAAAGCTAGAAGCTAAGAGCTAAAGGCTGTTTTCAAGACTTCATCCGATTGCGCAGCCCTGTCAGCGCCTCCCAGCGGGGGTCATTCGGTCCCTGTTCGCAGGAGCATGGCTGAAGGTTGCGGTTGGCTCCGCAGTGCGGGCAAAGTCCCTTGCAGTCGGGCTTGCACAATGTCCTGACCGGCAGGGACAAAAGCACCTGCTCACGCAGCACATCTTCAAGTAACAGACTGCCTCCTTGATAATAACCGATTTCGGTCTCCGACGACGTGATGGACCGCTCGGGAACGTCGGTATCGGCGTCGAGCGGCCGGAAGATGAGATCGAACTCGGCGGAGACCGGAATTTCGACCGGTTCAATGCACCGCGCACAGGGAATCTGGAAGGCGCCAGCAAAGCGGCCCCTGAGGCGGATGTCGGGAACGATGTCTTTCGGCCCGCGGTGCTCGTGGATCACCTCGGCGCTGCCTGAAGTAGCCAGATCGCCGCTTTGCTCGGCCTCGTCGCCGTAATCGACCACGCCGGGAGCCAGTTTCAGGTCAAATTCGATCGGTTCGCGTTCGAGTTCAAGGATTTTGAATTCCATGCATTGAGCCTAAAACAGGAAGGGGCCGGCCGAAAGCAAAATCCGAAGCCAGGAACGCGAATCGACACATCCCCGAACGAACCTTCGGCGGGCCCCGTCGCCGCACCACGACGATTCCTAGCCTCTGTTATTTGGATGCCGCAGGTTGCGGCGCCGCTGCAGCAGCAGGGGACGCGGCAGGCCGCTGTGGCATGGGCTTCGGCGTGCAGTCTTCGTAGGGTGCACAATGCGCCTGCGGAGCCGTCGCCTCGAGCATCGGCATCAAGTAGACAGTCATCGACTTCGGTACCTCAAACACCGCGACCTGAGGAAGCTGATTGCTGTCTTTGTACGTGATGCGCACAAAATGGTTGTGCCTGCGCGCGGCCACCAGTCCCACCGCAATGGCAGGAGCCACGCCAAGGTGCACGGCGGCTTCTTTGGTGTGCGCGAACGATTCGATGCCGTTGTATGGAATCTCAAGAACCGTTCCCGAGGAGACAAACCGCAACTGGCCTGCGGACGAGAAATCGAATTTCCCGGCCGAGCCTTCCTTCATTTGCGATGACGTTCCGCCAGCATAGCTGACGTCGCCGTCGTCGGCTGCGAACAGCAAATTCGCCGTGGCCAGTAGCAACAAAACCGTAATGGCTTTCCGCATAAGCTCTCCTTCGAGGGATTGCCTCGTTGGGGACAGCTTAACTGCGGTTCAGCCGCAGAAGATGGCCGATGAGGACAGTTTCTTAAGTGTCCTCATGGTCAGCGGGCTGCGCTTCCCGCCGGGTTGTATCATGAATCTTCACGTCTCGTCTAAGTCCTAAACGGACCCAGCCAGTGGAGGGCCCTGCGGCACGGGGAGCTACGCGTGATTCGAGCGATCGTCGATTTTGCTCTCCGGAGTCGCTGGCTGGTGCTGGGCGGCGTGGTTGTCCTTACTGCCTGGGGCATCATCTCCTTCCGCGCCCTGCCCGTTGAAGCCTATCCTGACGTCGCCAACAACTACGTGCAGATCATCACGCAGTGGCCGGGCCGCTCGGCCGAAGAGATCGAACGCCAGGTGACGGTTCCGGTCGAGATCCAGATGGCGGGCATTCCCCGCCTCGCGCACCTGCGCTCCACCACGCTAGCCGGCCTCTCCAGCGTAATGCTGATCTTCGACGACGGCACCACGAGCGACAAGAACCGCGCACATGTCCTGGAGCGCCTGGCCCAGGTGAACCTTCCCGCAGGCCTGGTTCCGCAGATGGGCACCGACTGGAGTCCAGTGGGTCAGATCTACTGGTACACGCTCGAAAGCACCAACCCCGCCTACGACGTAATGGAGCGCAAGGCGATCGAGGACTGGACACTCGAAAAATCGTTCAAAGGCGTGCCGGGCGTTGTGGATGTTTCGAGCTTCGGCGGCCCGACCAAGGAGTACCAGATCGCGCTCGATCCCGAGAAGCTGGTCGCCTACGGCCTGAGCATCAGCCAGGTGGAGCAGCAGATCGCAAGCAACAACACCAACGGCGGCGGCAGCTTTATCGAGGAAGGCGCGCAGCAGGTGAACGTGCAGGCGCTGGGCCTCTACACCAGCGTTCACGATATCGAAGAGACGGTGGTAAAGACGCAGAACGGCGCGCCGGTACGCATTAAAGACATCGCGACGGTCACGCAGGGCGCCAAGATTCGTCTCGGGCAGATCGGAAAATCCTGGAAGCCCTACACGGTGATGAACGGCAAGAAGGTCTACGACGATCGCAAGGTCGTAGACGATCCCGACACCGTGGAAGGCATCGTGCTCCTGCAGAAAGGCGACGACGGGGAGCCGGTGCTTACCGGCATCCACGAGGAAGTAGGGAAGCTGAACCACCGCATTTTGCCTACTGGTGTAAAGGTGGTTCCCTTCCTCGACCGCGCCGACCTGGTTAAGTTCACCGTCACCACGGTGGAGCACAACCTGAGCGTGGGCATGATCCTGGTGGCGATCATCCTGTTTTTGTTTCTCGGCAACGTTCGCGGCGCCATCATCGTGTCGCACACCATTCCCTTTGCCCTGATGTTCGCGGCCATCTGCCTAGACCTGAGCCGCATCCCGGCCAACCTGCTTTCGCTCGGCGCTCTCGACTTCGGCATGCTCGTCGACGGCTCGGTGGTGATGATCGAGAACATCATCCGCCATCTGGCGCTCAGTGGGGACCGGCGCCCTCCCGTGGCAAAGATTCAGCAAGCCGCCCACGAGGTGCAGCGGCCGGTGTTCTTCGCGCGCGCCATCGTCATCACCTCCTATCTGCCGATTTTTACCCTGCAAGCCGTCGAGGGCCGGCTCTTCAAACCCATGGCGTGGACCGTCTCCTTCGCGCTCTTCGGGGCTCTGGTGTTTTCCATCGTTGCCGCGCCGGTGATGGCCAGTTTTCTCTTCAGCAAGGGAGCACGGGAGTGGCGCAACCCGTTGATGGAGTGGCTCACCGACCACTATCGCGTAACCGTCCGGGCCGCCATTGAACACCGCTACCGCACAGTGGGGATTTCAGCGGCGCTCTTCGCGGTAGCCGTATATCTAACGGTGGGCGGACCTATCGGTTCGGAGTTCCTGCCTCATCTGGATGAAGGCTCCATCTGGGTGCGCGGAACACTTTCGCCCAGCGAAGGGCCCACCGCCTCCATCGACTTCACCAACAAGGCGCGCCTCGTCATGGCGTCGTTTCCCGAAGTCACACAGGTAGTAAGCCAAACGGGAAGGCCCGATGACGGCACCGACACCACCGGCTTCTTCGACACGGAATATTTCGTCGACCTCAAGCCCAAGGAGAAGTGGCGCCCCGTCTTCCATCAGGACAAGGAACGGCTGATCGCCGCCATGGATGACGAGCTTTCGAAATTCCCCGGCGTGCTCTGGAACTACTCGCAGCCCATCTCCGACAACATGGAAGAGGCAGTCTCCGGCGTCAAGGGTGAGCTGGCCGTGAAGCTCTACGGCGCTGACCTGCGCGAGCTGGAGCGCACCGCCGAGCAGATTCGCGCGCAGATGTCGACCGTGCCGGGCGTCGCCGATCTGGGTATCTTTCGCGTCATCGGCCAGCCCAATCTCAATCTGCAAGTCGACCGCGATGCCGCCGCGCGCTACGGCATCAACGTCAACGACATTCAGGATGCGATTCAGACAGCGGTCGGCTCCAATGCGCTCACCCAGGTGCAGCAGGGCGAGGCGCGCTTCGATGTCACGCTGCGCTACCAGCAGCCGTATCGCGATACACGCGAAGCCATTGAAAATATCCGCCTGCCCGCTGCCTCGGGCGAGCGCGTTTCCCTGGCGCAAGTCACGCGCATCTCCACCGACGACGGCGCCGAGGAAATTTATCGCGAGGGCGGCGAACGCTACATCGCCATCAAGTACTCCGTACGCGGGCGCGACCTGGGATCGACGGTGGAGGAAGCCATCTCCCGTGTAGAGCACAACGTGCATCTGCCCACCGGCTATCACCTGGAGTGGGCCGGCGAATACGCCAGCCAGAAACGCGCTAACCAGCGCATGGCCATCATCGTTCCGCTCACCATCATGGTGATCTTCATCATCCTCTACACCATGTTCCGCTCTTTCAAGTGGGCCATGCTGATACTCGTCAGCGTAGTCATGGCCTCCATCGGCGGGCCGCTGGCGCTGTTCCTCACGGGTACTAACTTTTCGGTCTCCTCGGCAGTCGGTTTTCTTGCGCTCTTCGGCGTCTCCGTGCAAGTCGGCGTCATCATGATCGAGTTCATCAATCAGCTCCGGGCGCGCGGCAATCCCATCGAGGAAGCCGCCGTCGAGGGCGCGGTCCTTCGCCTCCGGCCCATCATGATGACCATGCTCGTGGCCACGCTCGGTCTGCTCCCCGCCGCGGTGTCGCACGCCATCGGCAGCGACTCGCAGCGCCCATTCGCGATTGTCATCGTAGGCGGCTTGCTGGCCAATCTGGCAATTAGCATCTTCCTGCTGCCCACCCTCTACGTCTGGGCCGCGCGTCAGGACGACGTACTGCCCGCCTCCGACGAGAGTCAGGAGATTTGATCCGCGGTTCTCGCCCATACCAGGCCCCGGATGCCGTGCTGTGGATCGTCTTTTTGGCCGCCTTCAACGTCCCTCAAACGGACCAACTCGCCCAAATCGTAAGGAGCACCTTCGCACCATGCAACTCCGCAGCCGCACATCCCTTTGTCTGCTCGCCGTTTTGAGCGCTGCCGTGGCCCTTCCCGCAACCTCTTCCGCCAAAGTCATCGGCATGAACGTCATCGCCAAGCCGGTCGACCGCGAGCGCATCGCGGCCTTGTCCAGAAAACAGCAGAAGGCGTGGCTCGAGTATCTCGAACGGTCGGAGAAACAGAAGGCCATCGACAAGCAGACGTTAGCCGACGAGCAAAAGGCTGCCGGCAACACCAATCCCAAACACGCGGGGCTTGGGTTTGGCGGCCGCGGCCTGCGCGCTGACCATCCTGCGGAGTGGTGGTCGAGCGACGAGGCCCTCAAAGATGCCCACAACATCATCACCTGGCAGGTGGCGGATGGCGGCTGGAGCAAAAACATCGACATGGTTTCCAAGCCGCGCGCGCCGGGCGATCTTTACGACGCCAATAACGAGAACCGCTTTCCCGACCTGTCTGATTTCGATAAGCCAGTCGATCCCAGCTGGCACTACATCGCCACGCTCGACAACGATTCCACGTGGCTGCAGATTCGCTTCTTGGCGAGGGTAGCCACAGCATTGCTCGCAGCGCATCGCGATGCCGATGCCGCACCCATTTGCGCGTCTGTCGAGCACGGCGTTGAGTACCTGCTCGATTCCCAGTATCCCAACGGCGGTTGGCCGCAGGTGTGGCCGCTTGAGGGCGCTTACCACGACGCCATCACCATCAACGACGATGCCATGACGCATGCCATTGAGATTCTCAACGACGTGGCCGAAGGCGCGCCGGACTACAAGTTTCTGCCGGCCGTAATTGTCAAACGCGCGGGACCGGCAGCCCAGCGCGGCATCGATTGCCTGCTAAAGCTGCAGATCCTCGAGAACGGCGTCAAGACCGCGTGGGCACAGCAATACGATGCCCTGACACTCGAACCCACCTCGGCACGCAACTACGAGATGCCGTCACTGACCAGCGACGAGAGCTTCCCTGTAGTCGAGTTCTTCATGAGCCTGCGCAATCCGACACCTGCGGAAGTTGCGGCAGTGCACGCGGCGTGCGCATGGTTCACCAAGGTGGAGATCTTCGGATTCCGTTACGGCAGTGGGAACTTCATGGCCGACCGCCAGAGCCCCGGCGGCCGCAAACTCGTCGCTGTCGAGGGCGCCGGACCCATCTGGGCGCGCTACTACCAGATCGGAACCGGCAAGCCCATCTTCGGCGACCGCGACAAAACCATCCACGACAACGTGAACGACCTAAGCCTGGAGCGGCGCAACGGTTACTCGTGGTTCAACACCGAAGGCATTGCCCTGCTGAACGAGTACAAGACGTGGACCCAGGCGCATCCGCAATAAAATAGAGACATCATGACGAACGACCGGAAAGACGCGTCAATGAGTCAGATTCGTTTTCGCATGGCCGCGGCCAACGACCGCCCGCGATTGATCCCACTGATTAACGCCGCATTTTCCATCGAGGAATTCTTCGAGGGCACGCGCACCGACGAGGAGCGCCTTGCGGCCATGATGGCCAAGGGCAGCATTCTGATGGCCGAGGACGGCGCCGGGCGCCTGCTGGCCTCGGTGTACACGGAGCTGCGCGGCAAGCGCGGCTACCTGGGCATGCTTGCCGTCGATCCCCCGCAGCAGGGCAAGGGCCTGGGACGGCGGATGATGGAAGCTGCGGAAGGACTATTTCGCGAGCAAGCCTGCGAGGCCATAGACATCACCGTGCTCAACATGCGGCCGGAGCTTCCGCCCATCTATCGCCGCTTCGGTTACGTCGAAACCGGCACCGAGGAATTCAAGTCCCCACGTCCGCTGCGGCCCGGCGTGGAGTGCCATTGCATTGTGATGTCAAAGCAACTCTGAAGCCTGCGCTCCGCTTCCCCGCTCATCGGGCTTGTTGAAGGTCTTGCATCGCACAGAATAAGAAGCAAAGCCGCAGCTGCGCTTTTACCGGAGTTCGACAACGGAAGCGGGAGCGCTGGCAGCTTCATTCCGGGAAGTTTCCCATACTGAAACCCAGAGTGGCCCACAAAGTATCCACTGCTCGAATGCCGGGGCAAGAGCGGCTCAGCGCCGGTTCCGCCTAAACCTCCAGGCCGGAAATCTTGTTCCGCGCGAGGGAAACCAGTGGAATTCACCCGCTTGCGAAGGGCTGGCGCTCAAGAAGGAGCGCATTCCGCCGATACAAAGCAAGTGATGATTTAGAAAGGATGAGCCATGTCCTGGGCTAGAAACCTGCCCCTCTCCCGCAAGTTCACCTTTGCATTTGGTGTAGTATGCGCGCTCTGCCTCGTCATGGGCGTCTTTACTTTTGTCACCTTCCGCTCGATTGTGGAGAAGTCGAATGACGTCAGCGCCAATGCGCTGCCGTCGATCGACACCCTTACCACCGCGCGGGCGGCGATGAACGTGGTCCGCAGGGTGGACATCAACTTGATGCTCTGCCAGGATCGAGGGTGCATCACAAGCAATATGGCGAAGCGGCAGCAGTCGATGAACGAGTACGACGCGGCCATCAAGAAATACGAGCCGCTCATCTCTTACCCCGGCGAGCGGGAACTGTACCAGAAGATCCAGACGACATTTGCGCAATACAAGGAGATCAGCGACCGGGGCACGGCTCTGGTAGTGGCTGGTAAATCCGGCGAAGCGCTGGACACTCTGGGTGGAGACACTGTGGAGGCGGCCTTCAATGCAGCGTTGGCCGCGACCAATGACGATGTCGCACTGAATATGAAGGCTGGCAGCGAGAGCGCCAATGCCGCGACCACCGGCAGCACTCACGCCACATGGATCGATGGCGCGATCACGCTGCTGATTGTGATCCTATGCGCGCTCACGGGCATCGCCCTCACGCGGGTGACAGCGCCGCGCATCGGCCGGGCGACGGCACTGGCTCAACGGCTGGCGCAAAAGGACCTGACGGCGAACGTGGCGGTGACCGGAACCGATGAGATCGGGCAGCTGGGCGAAGCGTTGAACGAATCAATCGCAGTGATTCGCTCAGTGGTGCAGTCGGTGGCCCGGGGAGCGGAGATGCTTTCGGCAGCGTCGACGGAGATCAGTGCGCGCGCCGTGCAAAGCGCAGGCAACGCACGCACCGAGTCGGGCAAGATCAACCAGATTGCGGCTGCAGCCCAGGAGATGACCGCGACCATTGGCGAGATCAGCCACAACGCCGAGAACGCGGCGGGCTCGAGCCGCCAGTCGGCGGAGACGGCGGAACGCGGCGGCGCGGTGATGCGGTCCGCAGCCGAGACCATGGAAAAGATTGTGAATTCATCGCGGTCGGTCGCGAGCAAAATCGCCTCCTTGGCCGAACGCAGCGAAGAGATCGGCAAAGTGGTCAGCGTAATCCAGGAGATCAGCGAGCAGACCAACCTGCTGGCCCTGAATGCGGCCATCGAGGCGGCGCGCGCCGGCGAACACGGACGCGGATTCGCAGTTGTGGCGGGCGAGGTGCGGCGCCTGGCCGAGCGCACCAAGAGCGCCACCGAGGAAATTGCGGGAACCATCCGCAGCATCCAGGAGGAGACGCATCAGACGCTTCAGGTGATGGAAGAGAGCCAGCGCGCGGTAGCCATCGGGCTGGACGAAACATCGAAGGCCCGGGAGAGCCTGGATGCGACCATCGCGTCATCCAAAGAGGTCGAGCAGCAGATCCACATGATCGCGAGCGCGGCTACTGAACAGACCTCTGCGGCGGGAGAGATTTCCGAATCCGCGGGGCAAATTTCGCAGTTGGCGCTGGAAAACACTCAGGGGGCCGAAGAGGCCGTGGAGGCGCTCAAGAATCTGTCCTCACTGGCTGCGGAACTGGATGGAATGATCCGGCAGTTCCAGTTGGGCGACGAGACACAGAGCGGCGGAATGCTAGCCGGAGGAGCACGGACGGTACAGCGCAAATTGCGTACCGCGCACGCGTAATTGGGGTTCCATTCAAAGAAAGCTCGAATGGGGTGGGAACCTGGATCTTCGGCCCCGGTAGGTGAACGTCAAGTTCTTGCCGGGCATCCCGCCTAAATCCCGAAGGCCGGACGTGCACGGCCCGCCTGATTCTTCCTTGCCTCCCAGGCAAAAGCTCTCCTCCCCCTCACTTTTCATCTCCTTTCCACATTGCCCGGGGCAACCGCGTGTACGGTTATTCTGGAATTGCACCGCAATGGCAGGGCCTAAGCTTCAAGCGGCAAGTGCGCATCCCATTCAGGAGAGACTCATCATGAGCGCCGTAAAGTACGACCTGGTCGTCATCGGTTCCGGACCCGCAGGCCAACGAGCCGCGGTGGCCGCGGCGAAGATGGGCAAACGCGTTGCCGTGGTTGAGGCCCGGATGGTGGTGGGCGGAGTCTGCATCAACACCGGCACCATCCCCTCGAAAACCATGCGCGAGGCCGTGTTGCATCTCAGCGGCTACAACTACCGCTCGGTTTACGGCGTCAACTACCGGGTGAAAGAAAAGATCACCATGGCGGACTTGGCTTTCCGCGTGCAGGCGGTGATCAAGACCGAGGTGGACGTAACCGAAGCGCAGCTCTCGCGCAATGGCATCGACGTGGTGCACGGAATCGCCCGCTTCGTCGATCCACATCAGGTGCGCGTGGAAGGCTTGCAGACTGATACGACTCTCGATGCCGACAACATCATCATTGCTGTGGGCACCAAACCGGCGGTCTCAGACAAAGTGCCGGTGAACGGCAAGACTATCGTCAACAGCGACCAGATTCTTGGCCTCGAATGCTTGCCCCGGTCGCTCATCGTGGTAGGCGGCGGCGTCATCGGTGTGGAATACGCCTGCATGTTCGCGGTCCTCGGCGTGCGCGTCACGCTGATCGAGAAGCGCAACCGGCTGCTGGAGTTCGCCGACCAGGAGATCATCGAAACGCTCAGCTACCACTTGCGCGACAGTCGCGTGACCATGCGGCTGGGCGAGGAGGTGGAAAGCGTCGAAGAGCCAACCTCCGGCACCGTCGTCGCCAACCTCGAAAGCAAGAAGAAAGTTTCAGGCGACGCACTGCTCTATGCCGTGGGCCGGCAAGGCAACGTGGACGACCTGAATCTGGCCGCCGCCGGCCTTGAAGCCGACAAGCGCGGCCGCATCGCAGTCGACGAGCACTACCAGACGAAGGTGCCGCACATCTATGCTGCGGGCGACGTGGTGGGCTTTCCTTCGCTAGCCTCGGTGTCGATGGAACAGGGGCGTATTGCCGCGTCGCATGCTTTCAACGACCAAGCAGCGTCTTCCAATCCCAGTTTTTACCCGTACGGCATTTATACGATCCCGGAGATCAGCTTCATCGGCAAGACCGAGGAGCAGTTGACCGGCGAGGACGTTCCTTACGAGGTCGGCATGGCCTACTATCGCGAAGTGGCGCGCGGGCAGATTCGCGGCGACACCACCGGGAGGCTCAAATTGATCTTCCATCGCGACACGCGTAAGGTGCTCGGCGTGCACATTATCGGCGAGGGCGCAAGCGAACTGGTGCACATCGGCCAGGCAGTGATGACATTCGATGGCACGATGGACTACTTCATCGATACTGTCTTTAACTACCCCACGCTCGCGGAATGTTACAAAGTGGCCGCGTTTAACGGCTTGGGGCGCTTGCACCGGTACCAGACGGAGTAGATTGTCAGTGAACAGTGGTTAGCAGTTGATTACCAGCTGTCAGTTTGTACCGATAACCTATAACTAACCACTAATAGCTATTCGCTGCTTCCCCGAGGAGGTTGCAATGACTACGGCAATCGGCATTGTCCTTACAGACCACATTGCGACGGCAAGGCTCGAGGACCAGCGGCTGGCCGGTGAGATTTTGCGTTTTCCCGTCGACGCGGAGGCAACAGAATCGCTCGAAGCTATCCCCGACCGCGAATTGGTCGACCTGCTCGCCGCACAGATCGAAAGCCTGGCGGGCGTCAAATCGGGATCGGCCCATGCGGATGTGGACGCCATCGGTGTCGCGGTCCCCGGCATCGTGCGGCACGGCGTGGTGGAGGAGTCGCCCAACCTGCCGCAGATGAAAGGCGTGCGCCTCGCCGATCAGCTCACCGCGGCGCTCCGGGAGCGCGGCATTGCGGCGCCAGTGCACATCGCCAATGACGCGGATTGCGTTGCCGCGGGCGTTGCCGCTACGCGCGACCGTCTCGACAAGCTCACGCGCGTTTGGACCATCGGAAACGGCATCGGCTACGGACGCTGGCCGTATGTGGAAGGCATATGGGAGGGCGGGCACATCACGGTCACGCTCGATCCCAAGGAGCGCTACTGCGGATGCGGCGGCGTCGGGCATCTGGAAGGCATCATGGGCTATCGCGCCATGCGCATGCGCTTTCTCGACCTTGAGCCCGAGGAAGTCTTCGCCAACGCGAAACAAGGCGATGCCCGTTGCCGCAAGTTTGTCGACCTATGGCACTGCGCACTGGCTGCCGCCACGGCTTCGTTCATCCACCTGGCCGGGCCGGGGCGTTTTTACTTCACCGGCAAGAACGTGGGCTTTCTCGAGTTGCCCCTGCTGCGCAGCCACCTTGAAACCATGGTGCGCATGAGCCCTCTGCAGAGCTTTTCGCTCGAAATCCTCCCGCCCGACGACGAAACCGCGCTCATCGGCGCAGGCGTAAGCGCCATACGAAGCAGGGGAATAGGGAATCGGGAGCAATAAGACATTTTCCGGATGCCTGTAGAGTCGCCCAAAGGCAAGTATGGGCATTTTCTTAAGGAAAATGCCCACAGTCGCCCCAGAAGGCACTCTATATCAATCCGGAAAATGCTGTAGCGCCGGCATCTGGAACCGCCGACGCCAAATCGACCAGGTTTTGACTGAATCTTCTTGATATCGAGAGATCAGCAAGTGACCCGCAACCGTCTTCCCGTTATTCGAAGTCAAGCAGCTCTCTTGGAAATCCCCCTTCATGGGAATCGTTGTGTGGTCCGAGTGGCTTATTGGTTGTGGTCGCTTCGAACGCGCGATCAGCGCAATTCCCCGCGCGCTTCAGTTCAAGGTAGATTTGGATTACGTCGGCCTGATCGCTCGCGAGAAGAGCGATACTGGGCTTGGGATGAGTTGCCATGTGTCGTACCTCCGACCAAAAGGTTTCGTCCTGTTCGTACCACTTATTTCTGTCGTGCAGGATTTCGAGGACACCCTTGATATGGCAATTCGTCTGCCAAAAATGCCGCATTGAAACAGAATTCTCTGCAGGGCTGGTAACAAATAATTTAAAGATGGAACCGCCGCCGCAAGTTGAGGTAATTTGGCGACGTTAACGAAGTTGTGCTGCCGAGATATCGTCTCGAAGACGATATCTCGGCGGGGAAGCCGGAAAGTTCCTCGGCACCCTTTGCAAAATAGAAAAGGATTACGCTCATGCGACTTGAGATCAAGAGTTCGTGCGTTCACCTAATCCCGATTCACCCGTTCATAAGCATCCTGCAATGGCAGAGGGCCCAAAAACCGCCCTCACCGCTTGCGCAGATACGTCTTCGACAGCCGGTCGTGCCACGCCAGATTCCCGTCGTCGAATAGCATCCAGACGAAACCCAGGCCCAGCGGCAGGACAGACAGCAACATCGCTATCAGGCGCCGCGAGCGTTGCTTCCGGGTGACCGCGCAGCCAGAAAGCGCATTGATCTCGAGCCGGGCGTATCTCATACCGGGTGTCGCTCGGGCCAGCGTGAGGAAGCACGCGTGATAGGCGAAACCCACGGCCACGAGCGCGAGCACGGCGCCAAACGCGGCCACGCGCGCGCCCGGCAAATGGCTGACGTGGGGCGCAGCCAGCATGGCAGCTGCTATCACCACCGCAACGATCAGCGCGCAGTCGACCACGATGGCAAGCAGGCGCACGCTGAAGGGCGCCAGGTCGATCGCTGGCGCAACCGCAGACTGGGGCGCAGGCATATCGTGCTCGGAATCTTCGGTGAGCTCTTCCCGCGGCTGCGCGTCAAGATTCAGCGGCACATCGAGGTGCCGCGATGCAGGCCAAGCCTCCAGGTCGGGCAATTCGGGACGCATCCATGCCGGTGGCGCCGACGGGTCTACGGTGGCTGGTGGGGGCAGGATCGAAATGGTGTTCGGGTCGACCTCAAAAATGCTCAACTGGGGTGCGGATTCCGCCGCAGCCAGAGGGCCTTCCGCACGCCGCGGACGAGCCCTGCGTGCCGCGATCAACTGGCGCGGAAACTCAATGAGATTGGCGTAAATCGGCTGCACGGGCTCGCCGATCTCGACCTCGTTAACGGCCGACGACGCGTAGCGCGGCGCGGCATCGTATAGGTCGGGCGCAGCCTGTTGGGTGTCGGCTTCGAGCTCCCAGAAGGGAGCATTTGCCCGCTCCTGGTCTGCTGTCTCCCGGTTTGCCGTCTCCCATCTTGCCGTCTCTTGACCTGCGGACCCCTGGAAGGCGTCGGCCAACTCCGACGGCCCGCGATGCGGACGCAAGACGGAAGCCGGCGCGACAAGGCCTGGAGAGACAAGGCCTGAAGAGATAAGGCGTGGAGAGACGCGCTCAGGCCGCGGCCCCTGCTGCGCCGTGGCAGGCTCAACCTTCGGAGCGGCCTCCAGGCCGTCAAGAACGTACTGGAAGGCGTCCTGGACCTCCTGTGCGGCCTGGGCCGCAGCCTTGGCGGCATGGACCGCGGCGCGTGCCTCGTGGGTCAGCATTTCACCGTAACTGGGGGCGTGGGCGTAGCGCGCAGCAACCCGTGCGGCGGCCTTGGCAGCCCGGCTGCCGGCTGCGGGCTGGATTTGCGCGGGCGCGGCGCCCTCGCCCTCGGACGGCGCCTTGCGGTTCAAGTGGTCAGCCACACGGCGATTCACTTCCCGCTTCCACTCGGGGAAAAGTACACCTGGATTCGGGGATGTGCTCAATGCTCCTGTATCCCTTCTTGGGCGTCAACCGGCATTGCCGGCGCGCACGCCCAATGAGGTCTGCGGCGAAGCCCGAATCGAAACCGGGTCCAACGCAGACTTGTTCAACCATCCAGGAAAAGGGATCGCGGACTAAAGCGCGCGTCCAGGAAATAGACGCGTGGCTGTCGAGTCGTACCGGCTTGTGGAGTTACCAGAGCAGCGAGGCGTGCGTCCCACTTCCTTCGGCCGGCTTTGCTATGCTGAGCCTTACACCGGTCTGAGTTAGGGATGCGTCCTCGTAATTTAGTATGTATCACGCTGCTGGCCGCCTGTCACGTGCAACTGAGCGCGCAGGCCCCTCAAGTGTTGACCAACGCGGCACCTGTAGCGCAAAGTGAGACGGCCAATACGGCGCCCGCTGCGCAACCCTCGGAAAGCTCCGTCGTGCAGCCGGCCGTGAGTCTGCCCGACGATCCCAGCCAGGAACTGGTGCCGCAGGCGGTTCCGGAGCCTGCGCCGCCCTCCGGAACTCCCGTGCAATGGGAGGCGAAACACCAGGAGTGGGCGGCCGATACGCTCACCCTCACGGGCGACGTGGTGGTGCACTACCGCGATTACGTAATTCGGGCCGATAGCGTCACCTACAACCGGGCGACCACTGAGCTAGAAGCCGACGGCCATCTCCAGGTAACCGGCGGGCCCAATGATGTCTTCATCAACGCCACGCACGGCGATATGCGGCTGAACATGCACACCGCGCGCTTCTACAACGTGAGCGGTTCGCAGGGCGTACGCGCCATGGGGCACACGGTGGTGTACACCACCACAACGCCGCTGCTGTTTTCAGGCCGGGTGCTGCTCCAGACCGGCGAGGGCCACTACCGCATCGTGGACGGCTCCATCACCAACTGCCGCCTTCCTCGCCCCGATTGGCGCATCATCGCGCGCTCCATCAATCTGGACGATAACAAGGCCTCTACTACGAACGCATTTTTCGAATTCCTCGGCGTTCCCATCTTCTATTTTCCCTATCTGAACCATCCCGTCAACGAGACGGGGCGCGAGAGCGGATTTTTGACGCCGGTAGTCAGCAACGGATCGTCAATCCGCGGCTACACATTCGGCGAACAGGTCTATTGGGTCATCAATCGCAGCATGGACATGGTGGCGGGTGCGGAGTATTTCTCCAAGCGCGGCTGGGCGCCCAATGGCGATTTCCGCTATAAAGGCCCGGGCCTCGATCACCTCACAGCGCGGTGGAATGCGCTCCTCGACCGCGGCGTCGAAGAGCAGGTCCCGATATCGACGGCCCATCCGACGGGCTATGAGCTCGTGAACCAGGGCGGCGTGGATGTGTCGCTCCTGGGGCGCGAGGATCTGACGCCCGCCACGCGCGTTGCCGGTACCGTGGAATACCTGTCGAGCTACGTTTACCGGCTGGTCTTCGACGACAACTACGCGCAGGCCATCAGCTCCGAAGTCGCGAGCGATGTTGCCCTGACGCACAACCACAACGGCATGCTTCCCTCGGTCTGGCTGGACCGGTTTCAATCCTTTGCCAGCACCACCAATGGCAACGAGGTAAAGATTCTGCGCCTGCCGCTGGTGCGTTACGATGTGCTGGACCGGCCGCTGGAAAGTTCTCGTCTCTATTGGGGGCTGGGATCGTCGCTCGGCTATCTGAACCGCTCCGAACCGTTCTTCCACTCGCGCAACGTGGGCCGGGTGGACTTCTATCCGCATCTTTCCATGCCCATCGTAGCGGCAGGATGGAGCTTCCTACCCGCAGTTGCGCTGCGCGACACCGCCTACACCATCAGCCAGACACCTGTTACAGGCCGCTTCACCACGCCCCAAATCAGTCACAGCCCGTTGAACCGCAAAGATCTGGAAGCGTCCATCGATATCCGCCCGCCCGCGCTTGAGCGCGACTACGAGCTTCCTTTCTGGCATCGCGAGCTGCGCCATGTCATCGAACCGGATCTAAACTACCGCTTTGTCGGTGGCATCGGCGCGCAGGCCCGCAACGTGCTCTTGTTCGACACCACGGATATCGCCACTAACGTGAATGAAGCCGGCTTCACGTTGACCCAGCGGTTTTATCTGCGGCCCACGTTCGAAAAACCGTGCGCCACAGGCGACAAAAAGTCCGCTCACGGCGACGAGGCCGTGGACGGCTCCGAAAAAGCCCCTGGCTGTCCGAGCGCACCGCGGGAGTGGGCCACCTGGGAGATCGCGCAAGAGTACTTTATCGATCCCAACTTTGGCGGAGCACTCAATCGCGGCCGCAATGTTTTCGATGCCACGCTGGATCTGATGGCTCCGACGTTTCTCACCTCGCCGCGCAATGTCGCGCCCATCACGTCGCGCATCCGCTTCGAGGCCATCGATAATCTTCGCATCGAGTGGGACATGGCGTACGACACCATCGTCGGCGAACTGGCTGCCAACAATATCTTCGCGGGTTACAGCTTTGGCCGCACCACGCTGGGCATTGGGCATGCGCTGCTGAACGCCGTGGCCGACCAGGTGTCGAACGGTGCCACCCCCCTCGTCCCCGCCACTTTCTCTACCCTCAAGAGCCAGCAGGTGCAGCCGTTCCTTGAGATCGGCAAGCCCAGCGGCAACGGACTCAACCTGGCGGTCAACGGCGGCTACGACTTTGTGCAGCAATTGGTGCAGTACGGAGGCGTGCAAGCGGCGTACAACTGGAACTGCTGCGGCCTGACTATGGGTTACAGGCGCTTCGAACTGGGCACGGTCGGCTCCACGAGCCGCGACGAAACGCAGTGGCTCTACAGCTTCACACTCGCCAACTTTGGCAATGTAGGCGACATCCGCCGCAGCAACTCCGTATTTCGCGATCCCACGCTCCCGCCGGCGTATTAGAGCAGGGTTCAGGTGTCAGTTTTCGGCCGTTGGCGAACCTTCTATCCAGCGGCAATTACCGCACCGCAAGAGTGTATCCACTGTTGCCTTTTGGCCCGTCATAAACCCCGAAATCGCAACTATAGACGGTCCATGCATCTCCGGTTGCCGCATTGGTGGAGGAAGTCCAGTAGTACTGGCTTACTACGAAATTGGTAAAGATCGGCGGCTGATAAATCGTGTCGTTCAGGTTCAGAATGGTGTAGTCGAAATACTGGCTTTCGTTGGTTTGCATGCGATCGGCCATGCTTTGCATCTCATTCCGGTTGGGCATTCTCCACTGGCCCGGTGCCGATCCGTCCGACAAGCCGCATTGGCCGCTGGCCAAATTGTTTACCTTAGCGACGGCGGCTGCCCAGTTCTGGTTGATGCAATTGGCCTGCTTGAGCCACACCAGCCCGGTCACGACGTCGGTGATGGTGCCGTTTCCATTGTCAATCCATCGCGGATTGGGCAGGCCTATGCCCTTTTGCAGAGTCCCGTCGTCGCCGCTCACATAGGGCACATTGAATCCGGTGGCTTCGAGCTTCACGGGGCCGCTGCTGGTGCCTTTAACCGCCCAAACCGCATTCGTGGAGGTGGCCATGATGTTTGAGACGCTATCGTTCACGAACTCCCCATCGCTGAAACGAATGGTCCAGGCGAAAGTCGAACCGGCTTCGCCTCCATAATAGGCCGTTGAGGTCCAGTAGATTCCGCTTGATACGTTGGAGAAGTAGGTTTCTAAAGCAAGAGCCAGGTTACTGGCCGAGACATCCACCAGGCTCTCGAGCTCGATCATGTTCGGCAAACGCCAGGTACCCGCGGCCGACCCATCCGTCAAGCCGCATTGTCCGCTGGCCAGTTGATTGGCCTCCGCTACCGCGTGATTCCAGGTCGCGGGGCTCAAACAACCTGCATTTTGCAGCCAGATGAGGCCGGTAAGGTGATCTGTAACTGTCCCGTCTCCGTTGGCAGTGAAACGTGTTTCTGGCCACGCCGTTCCCTTGCGCAGCGCTCCGTCATCGCCGGCAACATAAGAGGTGGTTTGGCCCGTGGCTGCAAGACTTACCAGAGGGTTGCTGCCGTTGTACGCGGTGAAATTGGCTCCGCTCAAGGAGCTGTAAGGAGTAGGCGCCCAATCGAGCACGATAAAAACAATAGGAGGATTGAGAGTGTTCAGTCCCGAAAACTGGCCGTTCATCCCAGCGCGCATCACTGTGGCCCCGCTAGGGGAAGATGGGTAGAATCCGTATCCTGTCTTGATGGCCCAAAAATTGTAATCGGTAGCTACATCCCCCCCGGCCGACAAGTTGGAAAAGGTGTAATTGCCATTCGTATCCGTGGTGGTTGTCTGGACAACCGTATTCGTATTGGTCTCCAAGGCATAGATCGTCACGCCGGAGAGCGCATTGCCTTCGAAGGTGACGGTGCCTGAAATACTGGCGACGCGCGGTCCCGGACCGGGATCGGTCAGACCGCCGCTTGCTCCGCTACCGCAAGCGCTTAAAGTGACTAGAGTAATCGACGCCAACAATCCCTTGATCCGTCCCATCGCATGAGCCTCCGCGGGACCCGGACAGGGGGGAATATGGCGAAACAAGAGTGACTGTACCGCGAATCCGCAGCGCTCTAGTCGACGCGACCCCAAGGAGCGGTGACCCTGCACAAGACTCAACAGAGCACATCAACTCTGGTTTCGCTCTTGAAGCAGGTGTTACGCGCTTCACTGCCTATGGTCCATCGTTTTGATCGGCAAACCGCAAGTAATCTTTAACCTTTTCTAATTCCCAGCTCTCGGTGGTCAGCAGGCAGGAATGCCTAGCCAGGCCCCTGTTTTGCCACATTAACTACACTAGTCTGGGCAAATCCGTGCGGTTCAAAGCGATTGCCTTTCCGCGAAACAAGCGTCCATCCAGTATCGCCACACAAAAGGGCGTCGGAGGAGGCTGTAAAGCGGCCCTCTGGAGTATCCTTTCCTGAGAGGAAATCACCTTGGCAAATGCTCGTTTTTCGATCGGAATCCTGCTTCTTGGCCTCGCGGTGGGCTGTAAAGCACAAATTGCTCCACCTGCCGCTCCCGATCCCGCGCTCAATCGCCGCATTGAGGTTTTGGTTCGCTCGCAGTTCAATCTGCCCGCGGACGTTGATCTGACTATTGGCGCACGCAAAGCGAGCCAGTTTACCGGTTATGAAACGTTGCCGATCACCATTACGCACAGTGGCAAATCGCAGGAAATCGACTTTCTGATTTCCGATGACGGCGCCAAGCTCGTCCACCTGGATTCAATGGACCTGACAAAGGATCCCGCCGACTCCATCCCCATTGCAGGACGTCCCATCCGGGGCAACGCCAACGCCAAAGTGACAGTGGTCAATTTCGACGACCTTGAATGCCCGTATTGCGCGCAAATGCACCGCGAGCTGTTCCCGGCCACCGCGGACCACTACAAGGACCTGGTGCGGTTTGTCTATAAAGACGACCCGCTTGTCGATCTGCATCCCTGGGCCCTGCACGCAGCCGTGGACGCCAATTGTCTGGCCGCACAGAGCAGCTCGGTGTATTGGGCGTACGTGGACTACCTGCACGGTCACGGCCAGGAAGTGAGCGGCGACCAGCGCGAGCCGACCAAGAGCTACGCTGCTCTGGACCGCATCGCGCGGCAGGAGGCCACGGTAAGCAAACTGGACCTCACCGTGCTCGATGCCTGCATCGCCAAGCAGGACGAGACGCAGATCAAGGACTCAATGAAGTTTGCCGAGGCTTTGCAGATCGAGGGAACGCCCGCGATCTATGTGAACGGCGAGAAGGTCAGCGGCGGGGCCGTGCCGGTGGATCAGCTATGGATGGTGATCGACCGCGCCCTACGCTCCGTGGGCGAAGTTCCGCCGGCCACGCCAGCTTCAGCGCCAACGGCGGCTGGGGCTGGGCAGGGCGCCGGCAATTAACACAAAAGGGCTACCCCTGGCCCGGTTGAGGGATTTATTCTTGATTGCCGGGGTTTTTCGGTAGCCTCATAGGAGAAATCAGCTTGCAAGTCTCATTCTGTCTTCCTGCGCGTACTCATCTTGTTGCGGTACTCGCCTTCAGCAGCGCCCTGTTTTCTCCCCTGGCCGGATGCCACGGCTCGCAGCCTGCCGACGTGGTGGCCACGGTGAATGGCAAGGAAATTCAGCGCGCGGAGCTCGAGCGGAACTACCAGATCCAGTTGGGTGAGAATCCTCAGAAGCCTTCGGACCAGGAGGCGGACATCCTGCGCCTCAATGTCCTGCGCTCGATGATCCAGAAGGAGACTCTGCAGCAGCAGGCCGCCAAGCTGAACCTGACCGCGAGCGATGAGGATGTGACCGCCAAGCTGGCCGAGATCAAAGCGCCGTACACCGAGGAGCAGTTCAACAACCTACTCAAGCAGCGCAATATGTCGCTCGACGACCTGAAGCGAGACATCCGGCGCCAGTTGACTGAAACCAAACTCATCAACAAAGAGATCGAGTCCAAGATCAACATCACCGATTCGCAGATTAAGGCGTTTTATGAGGCGCACAAGGCGGACTTCGATCTGATTGAGCCGACGTATCACCTGGCGCAGATCGTGGTCACGACCGCGCCCACGCAGCCTAATGGCAACATGCCGGGCAAGCCTGGCGGCGAGGCCGCAGCCAAACAGCGTGTCGATGCCGCGCACTCGCAACTGGTGAGCGGAGTGGATTTCGCGGCCGTCGCGGCCGCCGCCTCCGAGGATCCCAATACAGCGCCGAATGGCGGCGACATGGGCTTTGCGCCTGAGTCGCAACTAAGGGCCAATCCCGCGGTCTATGACGCCATCAGCAAGCTCAAGCCGGGGCAGTTCACCGACGTGATTCCCGTTTATGACGCGGGACACAGGCTCGAATACTTTGCCATTTACCGGCTACTGGCACGCGAGCCGGCCGGCCAGCGGGAACTCAACGATCCGCGTGTACAGCAGACCATTCATCAGCAGCTCCACGACAGCCAGAAGCAGTTGTTGCAGACCGCATATCTTGAAACACTGCAGGACAACGCCAGGGTGCGCAACTACTTCGCCGAAGAGATCCTCAAGCGCGGCGGGCAGTAGTGCGGGTTTCAATCAGCTGTTACTAACTTGAAGCTCGCACCAAAATCAGCGCTGTCATCCTGAGCGAGTCCCGGCGTGCCGGGACCAGTCGAAGGACCTGCATTTGCTTTTCTCTGGCCCGCATTCCTCAGACGCGGCGAGAACCCGCACATGGCAGGCGGCCTTTGTCTTTGCACAGCAAACTCACCACAACACAGAGTGGCCCGGGTCCGGGGTCCTCGCGGACAGGTCTTGATCCGTGGGGTGGGGATCTTGATTTTAAGACCCGGGATGCACGCGCTCAGAATCGCATCTCAACACTCGCGCCGCTGTACGGGACGGTCTTGTCCGGCAACGCGGTCGCATCCCCACCCACGCCGTGTCCGGCGGCAACAATCACCACGTTGAACGTATGTCCTTGAGCCATGCCGGGATAGCTGCCCTGCCGCGCGCCGAGTTTGAGCGTATGCGTCGCGTCGTTCCAGTGCAGGTCAATCGTCGCGTGCGCGCCACGCTCGTAGGCGTAACTATCGCCTGCGTCTTCGTAGAGTGTGAAATCGCCATCGGCTCCGGGATAAACGCGCAATTCGATGGGATCGGTGGCCTGGCCGGCATATTCGATCGCAGGGCCGAGGGGCAGAATGGAGCCCGCGGGCACACTGAGTGGAATGCGGTCAAGCGGAGCCGGAACGGTGACAGAAACGCCGCCCGCAGTGCGCTCGCCGGTCCAGAAGTCGTACCAATTCGCGCCTGTGGGGAGATACAACGATCGCGAAATCGCGTGCTCGGTTAGCACCGGGCTCACCAGCAGCGCGGGCCCAAACAGAAACTGGTCGCCGATCTCCCAGGTGGCCCGATCCTCGCGGAAATCCATCACCAGCGGCCGCTGCATCGTGTAGTCCTCGCTCGTAACCTTCCACGCCAGCGAATAAACATAAGGCAGCAGCCGATAGCGCAGGCGATCAATGGCCAGCAGCGCTGGAAAAACCTTGTCGTAGGTCCATAGCTCGTTCGCCTCGCGATGCCCATGGGTGCGAAAGACGGGGCAGAAGGCGCCGTACTCGAACCAGCGCGCGTAGAGCTCCTGATACGCCGGCTGGCTCGATTGGCCGGCAAAGAGTGGATGATAGCCGCCGATATCGGTAGTCCAGTAGGGATAACCGGAGAGAGCGAAGTTCAGGCCCGCCGGCACCTGGCGGCGCAGCGCCCACCAGCTGCTATAGACGTCGCCAGACCACACCGTAGCGCCGTTGCGCTGCTGCCCCATGAAAGCCGAGCGGGTAAGGATGAAGACGCGTTTGTTCTGATCGGCCTGTTTCCAGCGTTCCTGCACGTCGCCGGTGTGCAGGAGAGGAAAGACATTGGTGTATTCGAGGCCTGGACCGATGGCGAGCTGCTTATCGCGCAAAATGGCGTCGCCGCTGAACGGCGAGGGTTGCTCGGGTTCGGAGCTGTCGAGCCAGAAGGCATCCCACCCCTGCGCAAAGAGCTTGCCGACAAACTGTTTCCAGAAAAAGTCAGCAGCTGCCGGGTTCGAGGGATCGTAGACCTGTGCGCCGGGCACATTCAAGCCCTTTGCAACAATTTGCTTCCAGTTTTCCGCCGTCGAATCCATCATGGCCCAGGCCGAGATCATGGCGTGCACGTGCTCGTCGTGGAGCGTCTTCAGTTCAGCAGGAACATCGGTGTAGCCGGAGTTGAAGATCGGGTCGCCTTTGCCGCCCTCATTCCACCAGTACCAGTCCTGCACGATCGCATCCATGGGAATGTGGCGGGCGCGATACTCACCCGCAACCGAGAGGATCTCGTTCTGCGTCTTGTAACGGTCTTTGGATTGAAAGAGGCCGTAAGACCACTCGGGAAAGAGCGGCACGTGGCCCGTCATGGAGCGGTATTGATGGATGATGGCGTCCATCTGCGGACCATAGACGACGTAGTAGTCGATTTCGGGCGCGGCCATCGATTCCAGGTTCAGCTCCAGCGGAAAACGGTTGTCGATGTAGCTGAAGGATGCGGTGTTCCAGAGGATCGCGTAGCCTTTGCTTGAGACCAGCAGAGGAATCGCGATGTCGGTGTTATTCTGGCCGAGCTCGACCGTGCTGCCGCGGTAGTTGAACATGCCGCTCTGGTGCTGACCAAGCCCGTAGAAGGCCTCGGTGGCGTCAGGGCTGAAGCGGTCCTCGATGTGAAAAAGCCTCCCGGCCTCGGATTGCAGATAGGTGCGCGCGAGGTTCGGCCTTTCCCGCACCAGAGTTTCGCCCTCGGCAGTCTTGAACACCAGGTTGCCGTTGCTATCGGACAATGAGACGGAGAGGCGCGATGTGGTGAGCCAGGACGTGCCGTCTACCTGGCTGAACTGGAAGGGCGCACCGGGGCATACGTCGGTTTTGGCGAGCATCCAAGGCTGCGCTTCGTTGGCGGCCGGAGCTTTCTCCGGCCGCGACGTAACGTGAATGAGCGCATCGCCGCAAACCGCTATTTCGAGCGTTTCGCGGTCGTTGTGCGCCGTGAAGCCCGCCGGCGATTGTGCGGTTTCATAGGCGGCGGGAGGAGACGTTGCTCCTGCCGGAGGTTGGGCGAGCGCAGAGAAAGCACAAAACGGGAGGCAGGCAACGATGCCTGCGATGCAGGCGGAGCGTTCAGGCTTGATCAAAGATTACCTCGGTGACGAAAAATTTGCAGGATCAAGAAAAACGGCCTCCGCACTGTGCGGAGGCCGTCTGGTGCTTTTCCGAAAGGCATGCAACGATCAATGCATCTGGCCGCTGTTGTCAATGGTGATGCCGCTCGGGCCTTGATTTTTCTTCTCTTCATTGGCCTTGCGCATGTCCATCGACTTGTGGCTCCAGTCTTCGGCCATGGCCACATCCTGCTGCACCGCCGCCGCATTGCCGTAGTCCACGTCGGCCTTGTTGCGGTAGATCAGGTTCAGATACGACATCGCGTCGTCGTAGTTGGGCCGGTCGGCGAGCGCCATGTTCAGGTACTTCAGCCCTTCCTCGACCAGCGGCGCGTTCTGCTGCGCCAGCGGCTCCATCACATTCTTGGGCGCCTTTACGTTGCCCTTGCCATCGTCGTTCAGGCCGGCCTCCTGCAGCGCCTTCAGCTTGTTCTCATGCGCCTTGGTCCAGTCAATCACGCCGATGGTGTAAGCCGCCTCGGCATCGTTGGCATCGTATGCCAGCACCTTTTTCTGCCACGACTCGGCATTGTCCAGATCTTTGACGCTCAAGTAAATGCCCGCGATCTGTTTCATGCTATTAACGTCGTTGGGATTCTGATCGAGAACCTGCTTGAAGATGTCCATGGCCTGATTGGCCGTCTTCAGGTTGTCCGGCGTTGTCAGGCCCGGCACTACGTTTTGCGCCAACGCGGTGGCCAGATAGGTCTTCGCCATCGGCAAAGTTGGATCGAGTTCGGTGGCCTTCTGAAAATGATCGATCGCTTCATCGTAGTGCCCAGCCTTGTAGGCCTCGCATCCCTTGTTCAACTGATCACGTGCTTGCAACTGGTTGCAACCGCTCATAGTCAGCGCCATGCCGCTCAGAACTACCGCGAGCACCCAAAAACGTCCGGGTCCATTCATGTTCGTATCCTTCTCCTTCAGGCTTAGTCCCTGTGGGGCGCGCCTGGAATCTCAAGCAACGCACGGGGTCTCCCGCGGCCAGCTCAAAAATTGTACTTCGTCCGCACTCAATTACCTTGCAGACAAAAATCAGCCGGCCTCTATTGGCCGGCCTGAATCATGGGCGTCAACAACCCGATATGGTCTACGTTGGCAGCCCTTCCGATGTCGATCACGTCGGCGATATAAGCAAAGTCGACATGATCGCCTCCCTTGACGAACATCACGCGCTCGGCGCGGTTGGCGTAGATCTCAGTCAGTTTCGGCAGCAACTCGGCATACGTCGCGTCGACGTCGTTGATCCTGTACGTCGGAGCCGCACCAGCCTGGTCGAATACCTGCACGACGATCGCTCGCACGGGATCGGGCGCAAGCATCTTGGGCGGCTGGGGCACAAGTGCCGCCAGACCCTTTGGGACTACGGGAACGATCACCATGAAGATGATCAGCAGCACCAGCAAAATGTCAATCATGGGCGTGACGTTCATTTCCGACATCCTGCCGCCGGAATCTCCCATCGACATTGCCATTGCTTTAGCCCGTCCTTTCCTCGCTACCCAAAGAAAATGCCCCAACAGGCTCCCCTACTGGCCTTCCTGAATCTTAGGCGTCATCAAACCGATATGGTCCACGTTGGCTTCCCTGCCAATATCGATGACATCCGCGATGTAGGCAAAGTTCACATCGTCGTCACCCTTGACGAACATCACGCGCTCGGCGCGATTGGCGTAAATCTCCTGCAGCCTGGGCAGCAGATCCTGATGGTTTACATCGGTGTCGTTGATTCTGTATGTCGGGCTCTGGCCAGCGCGATACAGCACCTGGACCACGATGGTGCGATCGTTGTTCTGCTGTTGCGTCTGATTCTTCGGCGGCTGGGGCACCAGCGCTTCAAGCCCCTTGGGTACCACCGGCACGATGACCATGAAGATGATCAACAGCACCAGCAGAATGTCGATCATTGGCGTCACGTTGATCTCCGACATATTGCTGCCGCCACCACCCATAGACATTGCCATAGCTTAAATTCCTCGTTTCCTCAATATCGTTTTACCGGCAATCGCGGCGCGGAACTTACTCTCCGCCGATCTGGTTGCCTTCGCGCTTCTGTGTCAGCAAATCCACCGTCTCCACGCCTGCTGTGCGCACGTCGTCAATGGCGTCTTCCACCGCCTTGAACTGGGCGCGCCGATCGGCACGAATAAAGATCGTCTTGTCGGTCTTGTCGGCGAGTTTATCGCGCACCATGCTGCCTAGTTCCGAGGTATCGACCCTGTTCTGGCCGAGATACACCGCGCCGTCGCGGGTAACCGCAACCACGATGGCGTCTTCCTTGTCGGCATCGGGCATGTTCGTGGGATTTATGACCGTCGCAAGATCGATGGACACCTTGTTCTGCAACATGGGCGTAATGACCATGAAGATGATGAGCAGCACCAGCATCACGTCGACCATGGGGGTGACGTTGATGTTGGAATTAACCTTCCTGCCTTCGTTGCGAACCGCTACCGACATAATCGGGACTCCGTACTTCTGAATTTTGATCCGCTTCGGAATTGCCGCAAACGGCGCAGACTACGCGTGGGGTAAAGCGCCGGGCAGAAGTGCTTCACTGCTTCCACCCGGCAGAATTCACGATCCATACTCGCGCTCAAGCCGGCAGCCGCTAACGCTCCTTAGCGCTGCTTGTTGTGGCTCTGCTTGATGAAATAGTCGACCAACTCGCTCGATGAATTGTCCATCTCGACGTCGAATGCTTCGACACGTCCGGTGAAGTAGTTGAACGCCATGACGGCGGGGATGGCCACCAGCAGGCCGAACGCCGTGGTGACGAGGGCTTCGGAGATACCGCCTGCGACGGCGCCGATACCCGCGATCTTCTGGGTGGCGATGGCGTCGAACGCGTGCAGAATGCCGATGACCGTCCCGAACAGTCCCACGAATGGAGCCGTGGCGCCGATGGTGGCCAGAACCGACAGACCCCTCTTCAGCTTGGCATGAACGATGGCCTCGGCGCGCTCCAGAGCGCGGCCTGCGCTGGCGATGGTCTCATCGGTCGCCTGGCCGTAAGAGGCGCGGAATTCCTGCAAGCCGGCGGTCACCACCTCTGCAAGATGCGACTTCTTGTTGCGGTCGGCAATCTTGATGGCTTCCTCGAGCTTGGAGTCCTTCAGAGCCCCGGCAACCTTGGGCGCGAACTCGCGCGACTGCTTGCGGGCTTGAGAGAAGTAAATGTAACGGTCGATCATGACGGCCAGCGACCAGACCGACTCGATGAACAGGACAACGGCCACCGTCTGGGCCAACCAGGCCATGTGTTTCCAAAGTTCGATGGGGCTGAACCCGACTGACTGGCCGCCTTCTTCCTGGAAGAATGCCAGATTGTTGGCCATGTGCGAAGCGAAATGTGCGAGCTGAGCGTGAATCACTGAATCGTTCCTCCTAAGGAGATTCTTTTGGACTGCAATGAACCCGCGGCGGCGGATCCCGTAGAGAATGCGGCTCTAAAGAGGACCCGCATTCGGGTCAAAGCAATGCTCCCTCCCAACCAGCGGCAGGGAGCCGGAAACTTGCGTCACCCACCCAGGGTGAAGATGACATTGACTGTAGTGTCGACCTCGACCGGCTCATTGTTAAGCAGGTAAGGCCTGTAGCGCCACTGCCGTACTGCATCAACGGCGGCCTGTTGCAACATAGCCGGCCCGCTCACTATCTTGAGGTTCTCAATCGTACCCTGTTTGGAGATGGTAGCCTGCAAAACCACGGTCCCGGAGACGCGTGCCGCTTTGGCGATCGGCGGATAAATGGGCTGCGTTCTCTGCAGCAGCAAGCCAGCCGATACGCCAGCCGAAATGTTGATCTTCTTGGGAGGAGCAGCTTTCACCTGCGGCGCGTTGCCGCTTCCGAACATGCTGCCCATGACGCCGGAGCCGCTTCCGCCCATGCCTTCCATACCGGCCACGCCGAAAGTCGAAGGCGGAGCCTCTTTCTCACTCACCATCTGAATGTTGTGCGGAATTTTGGTGGGCGCCGTAAGCTGGTTGTTCATCATCTCCGACTGCACGTGAACGATGTGCACCTCAGGAGGAGGCGGTGGAGGAGGAGGCGGTGGAGGCGGCGGCGGCAGCGTTAACACCGTTGCCATCAATTGTGTCGGGAGCGCCTCAGGATAGATCAGCGGAATCAGAACCAACAGCACGAGCACGCCAAAGTTCAAGCCGAAGGTCAACACCATCCAGCGACCACTCTTACTCTTGATCCTCTTCGCGGATTCAAATGTGGAATCTTCAAACATAGCCAGCCTCGGAATCGGGTTTCGTTACTCTTATTTTAGACACCGCGGGAAGGGGAATTGTTCCCGAATTTGAAATTCCTCATTAAGAAGCAAAACAACCTTATCAGAACCGGAATTTAGCTGCAAAAAGTACCGCAAACTAGTACACTTCCGGCTCCCTGCCGATCACCTGTGAATCAAAACAGACTGCCCGGCCTATCCACTATGATCCTCATCACCGACCGCGTTTTGCGGCAGAAGGCAAAGCCGCTTTGCCTTTGCCCGACCGAAATTCCTGCCATGCCACCAACATTGGGGCAGCCACGGCAATGGATGAGTACGTTCCTATCAAAATGCCCACAACCAACGCAAAGGAAAAGCCTTTCAGCACTTCGCCGCCGAAGATATACAGCGAAAGCACCGTAATAAAAGTCAGGCCAGAAGTGAGCACAGTCCGGCTCAGCGTCTGGTTGATGCTGCGGTTCACCAGATCGGGGAGCGGCTCGCGCCGGCTCAGGCGAAGGTTCTCGCGGATTCGGTCGAAGACGACAATCGTGTCGTTCATGGAGTAGCCGACCAGGGTGAGAATGGCGGCGATCACGGTCAGGCTGATCTCCTTGCTGAAAAGAGCAAAGGCGCCCACAGTGATGAGCGTGTCGTGAAAGCATGCCACCACTGCAGCTACGCCGTAGATCAACTGAAAGCGGAACCAAAGGTAGACCAGCATACCGAGCATGGACCAGAGAACCGCACGCGTCGCCTGGGACTCCAACTGGTGGCCCACTGTGGCGCCAACGCTATCCACCTTGATGCCCGCGTCGTTGAAAGGGTTGTTGTAGTGGGAGTGCAGAGCGTTCACGATCTGCTGCCGGCCCGTATCGAGCGAACTCTCGTCGCTCTGTCTGGGCAGGCTGATGAGAACCTCGTTCAGGCGGGGATCGTCATAGTTCTGAATCCGCGCGTCGTTGATGCCCGCCGCGTCGATGGCCTTGCGAATGGCTTCGCTATCGGGACGGTTGACAAACTGCACATAGACTTCGGTGCCGCCGCGAAAGTCGACGCTCAAGGGCACGGGCGTGCCGATATGCGACCAGTTCCAGCACATCTTAGAGATGCCAGCCACACTGAAAATCATGGAAAAGGCCAGGAAGTACCACTTCCACCCCAGCCAGTTCACATTGACACCGCGAAAGAATTCCACTGCTTCTCTTCCCTTCTCGTGAGCTTTCAGCTGTTAACTCGCAGCCTTCGGCTTCTATTCCCTAAGTCCTAAATCCCTAAATCGAAACCATCTCGCCCGGCTTCAGCTTGTTCAAGTGCGCCTCAAAGATTACCCGCGAGACATACACCGCGGTGAAGAGGTTGGCGAGCAGACCGAATGTCAGGGTAGTGGCAAAACCTCTCACCGGCCCGGTTCCGAACAGGAACAGCATGGCCGCCGAAACGATGGTCGTCACGTGGGTGTCGACGATAGTTCTCCAGGCATTGGCAAAGCCCTGGTCCACCGCCGCCGAAGCCGCCTTGCCGGCGCGGATCTCTTCGCGGATGCGCTCGAAGATCAGCACATTCGAGTCCACGCCCATGCCGATGGTAAGAATCACTCCGGCAATGCCGGGCAAGGTAAGCGTGGCTCCGGAGAAGCCCAGGAATCCCAGCAAAATAACCAGGTTCAGAAACAGCGCCAGGTCGGCATTGATGCCCGAGCTCTTGTAGTAGATGAGCATGAAGGCCATCACCACGAGCACGCCGACCACGGCGGCCGTGACGCCTTCGCGAATGGAGTCGGCGCCCAGCGATGCGCCCACGGTGCGGTCCTCAAGGAAGACCAGCGAGGCCGGCAGCGCGCCGGTGCGCAGCATCTTCGAGAGCATGGTCACTTCGCTCTCGGTGAAGGAACCCTCGATTTCACCCGTGTCACGGATGCCGTTCTTGATCACGGCCACTTCGCGCGCATGGCCGCCCATCACGATGGCCATGTATTTGCCCACGTTCGCGTTGGTGTAATCCCAGAAGCGCTCACCGGCTTCGTCGGTAAGCGTGAAGCGAACAATCTGCCCGCCGGTGTTGGAGTTGGTGCTGGGATCAGCGGAGCGGAAATCCGTGCCGGAGACCACAGGAGCACGCCCCAGGATGTAGACCGTGTTCGGGTTACCATGGCAGGCCATGTCGCCCTGGCAGGGTACGATGTATTGGTCCGGCGGCAAGGCGCCGTTGACGCTAGCCAGAGCCGCCTGCTCATCTTGAAATCCCTGTCCATCGCCGCCCATCACGGCATGGACCTCAAGCCGTGCCGTGGACTGGATGAGCCCCTTGACCTTATCGAGATCGCTCACGCCCGGCAGTTCCACCAGAATCTGGTTGGCGCCTAAGCTATAGGGTGCGATGATCGGCTCGAACGTGCCCAGGGAGTCGACGCGGTCGCGGATGGTCTCGATAGCCTGCCCAACCGTCTTCTGCTCGAGATCTTTTTCGACCACCGGCTTCATGGTTAGCGTCCACGAGTTTTCGGTGCCGCCGGCGTTGAGGTCATACTCATTGGAAAACTTCCCGTCGAGCAGGGAGCGTACGTCGCTGGCCTTTTCGGCGGCAGTTCCGTCGATCTCGATCAGCTCAGGCTTGTTGGGATCGGGCTTGATGACCTGCGAATAGGTGAAGCCGCCCGTCTTGAGCGTGTCCCTCACGCGGGCCGCGGCGCTGTCGGTTTCGTCGCTCACCGCCTCTTGCACCTGCACCTGCAGAATCAGGTGCACGCCGCCCTGCAGATCGAGACCCAGGTGAATCTGCTTTTGCATGGCAGCCAGCAATGCTTTGCCGCTGATTCCCTCGGGGATACGGAAAATGCCGAAGAGAAAGACGAGCAGTACCGCGACAATCAGGGCAATTCTTTGCTTGAGATTTTGCTTCATGGTTTTCGATTCTCTTAATTAGTTTCCCACCGATATTTCGAACCGGCCACGCATGAAACCGGCCGCCTCAACTCTGTGGGACTAGCTCCACGCCAGTCCCGCTTGTCCCTCTCTAAGAGGCCTTTGGCTCATCCTGCGTGGTGACCGAAGCGATTGCGCTCTTGGCCACTTCCAGTTTCAGGTTGTCGGGCGCGACGCGAATAATGATCGAATCGTCCTTGAGGGAAATGATGACGCCGCGGATGCCGCCTGCGGTGGTGATCCGGTCGCCGGATTTGATGCCTGCCAGCATCTGCTGCCACTGCTTTTGCCGCTTCTGCTGCGGCCGAATCATCATCAGATAGAGCAGCGGAATAAACAGCAAAATGGGAAGCAGCATGCCGAAGCCGCTGCCCGCCCCCGGCCCAGACACAGGCCCAAACAATGCGATACCAGCTAAACCGTTCATGCTTTGCCTACGTCCTTTACTCGCTCCGCGGCCGGCTGAAAACCGGCTCCGGGCACAGGCGCACACGGCCATTCCAGCCGCCGCCTTGAAAACTTTGTATCGAAACTTGTCTGCGGGAAAGGTTCCCGAGGCCTGGGCCGTCGCCGTCCCTGGGCTCTCAAAAGAAGGGTCCGCTTGCGCAGCTCAGGTCTCACAATTCTGCCTGCCTGCACCCGCCGCAAATCCCTGCTACCGCCGCCTGCTTCCTGTTCGACACAACTCTGCTTCCAGCACCCACGCGAGCAAAAAAAGCGGTTCCCGCCAGGTTCGTCCCGCCCGGGTTGCCAAAAGTAAGCCTGGATAGATAAGAAATGCGCGGCCGCATTGGTGTCAAGGCGAGGCCGGACGCAGGCAGGCGAGTGTACAACGGAATTCCGGCCCTTACACGTCCCTTACAAATCCGCTACTCCCTCTTTACAGGAAACGGCGTCATCTGGAGTTACCGGGCCTTTCGCGATGCGGGAGCCCTCTGCGGCACGCGGCAGCGAAACCGGATTGAGGGTTCGTCACCATGAAATTGGAATTTGACGTAGGAACACTTTGGCTGGTCCCCGTGGGATTCGCGCTCTGGTTCATGCTGTGGGTGCTGTGGAACTGGTGGAGAGACCAGCGGCGCTAGAGCGTCCGCCCTCTCGCCCTCTCGCTCTCTGTTTCTCGCTATTTCGCAGCCCCGGGCGCCGGCGTCTCCTCATCGTCGCCTGTGTCTTCCACCAGCACCGCCGAGCCGGGAACAATCTCGAAGCTCACCGCGTCCGTGCCCGCGGGATGAAACGTGATGCGCAGCGGTTCGCGCTGCCAATCAGGCAGAGCGCAGGCCGGGACGGGTTGCTTCTCAGGATCGAAGGCCGCGAGTCTTTTGGCTAGCACAGGCTTGCGCGCGGCCACTTGCGCAACGACGGCATAAAGGCTCTTGCCATTTGCGGTCACTCCGCAGTACGCCGCGTAATCGCGAAACCAACTCACTTGGCTCACCCCAGGATCGTAATCGGGAAGATGCAGCGCCGTCACGTGCCCGGTCGCGCGATCGACCAGAAGCCACGGCCCGCGCTGCCACACCCAATGGCTGCCCCCCCCTACGGAAATTGACGCAAGATTTGACGCGGAATTCGCGGTGGGCTTTTCCGGCGGCTTATCGGTCGGCAATGTGTCGTTGAGGCGGATGACGCGGCGCACCACAAAGCTGCGGTCGGTCACGTCGTGCGCATCGCCGGTGGTCCATTCTTTCAGCACGCCATCCACAAAAAGCGCGCGAACCTTGAGCGAATCCTCGCCGGGACCGGCCCCCGATGGATCGCCCGTCTTGGAGTACGGCACTTTCTTCGTCGCACCCAGCACAGCGGTATGGGTTTTGCGCGCGGCGGCTGAGGCTACCGGGACCAGGGCGACAGTCACTGCGAAGAAGAGGGAAACCAAGAACAAATTCCGCCGAGCGTGCATGAGGGGTGTCTCTCCTGATGAATCGTGAATCCGTTTCGCGCCGGCTCTTCAGCAGAACATATCCGCTGTCATCCTGAGCGCAGTCCCGCTTCAGCGGGACGGAGTCGAAGAATCTGCGGTTGTCTTTCTCGCAGATTTCTGAAAACACGCTCTTGGGGAAAATACCGCTTCCGCCCCGGCAACGCGCCAAGGTGGAAAAATGCTTCGCGATGATTCTAGCGCAAAGTCAGATTCCCGCGATTCACGCCGGGTCGACGATAGGCGTTTCAGGACGAATCGGCAACGGTCGCGCGAAAACGGGCAGATGCAGCAGCCGGTCAAAGCAATCAGCGGATGTAACTTCCCGTTTGGGGGGTCAACCACTCATTAAGAGGCGAAGCTAATTAGCCGACGGGATTTCGACGCGATCAATGACGAGCACGGGAACAGGACCCTTGCTTGATTCAAGTTTTAGGCCAAGCTGTTCTTGAATAGCCGTAAAGATGTCGGGCGGAGCGTCAGGGTCGGGCGCGCCGTTCAGCAGCGGGGCCGGACTGTCATCGGACGTCCAGCGCAAGTTGAGGTCGTAGCGACCGGTGAGGCCGGTCTTGTTGAGGACGACGCGGCCGAGTGCCTGGGCGAGTTCGCGGGCGAGGATCGCGACAGTGTCGTCGCTGCCGGCAATGTGCAGGCGCGTGGGGTGAGTATCGATCGTGGTGCCGTTAATCTTCGAAGGCTGGAACTTCGGCCCGCCTTTAGCAACGACCAGCACATAAAGGGGAAGCTCGCGCGTTTCATTATGCGTTTTAAGCTGGAACCGGTCGGCGAGCAGGGCCCGCACCATTAACTGCTTCTGGTGCGCGGCATCCGCAGAAGGCAGAGCGTGGAGCTGTGCGTCGACAACGGGGTCAGACTTGGCGTCGATGTCGAACATGGTGGAGTCGAACCACGCCGGGCCGCCGAGGATCTGCGAGTTGGGTATCCCGTAAGCGTACTGAATGAGATCGCGGACGGAGAGGTTTCCAGTGCGGAAATGGCTTTCGCGGACGTCATTGTAAATGTGGTGATGGCCGTCGGAAACGTTGCTAAGGCGGATGGAGGCAACGTCGAAGGTGGGCACGGTCGCGGCGGCTGTTTGGGACAGGCACAGCGGTGCTGCGATGGTCATCGACACGATGATCGTGAGGAGATAACTGCACCCCAGGGGCATTTCATGGACCTCATTGTTTGAGAGTTCAGATCTATTTGATCACTGCGTGTATAGCTCAAAGATGTCCTTTTCGTCTAATGCGCTCGCGGAATTGATAGACAGGTCCGTGATCACCAATACTTGCGTACCGCTAGAGCCGAATTGGGGGAAGGTTCGTCGGCAACTCAGAAGTTACGAGATCGAACCCCGCTCCCTGCTAGATCTTCGCGGCTTCCACCGCCCGCGCCACGCGAAACGCAGTGCTCTCGCCGAGGTGACGCGCAAGGACCTGCATACCAACAGGCAGCCCCGCCTTCGTCGCGCCGCACGGCACGTTGACGCCGCAAATCCCGGCAAGGCTGGCAGTGACGGTGTAGATGTCGGCCAGGTACATGGCCAGCGGGTCACCGGTCTTCTCGCCGATCTTGAAGGCCGGGAAGGGCGAAGTAGGCGTAACGATGGCGTCGACCTCGGCAAAGGCGCGCAGAAACTCCTCGGCAAGAATGCGGCGCACCTGTTGCGCCTTAAGGTAGTAGGCGTCGTAGTAGCCCGCCGAGAGCGCGTAGGTGCCGAGAAAGATGCGGCGCTTGACCTCCGCGCCGAAGCCCTCATCGCGCGAATGCGAGTACATGTCGGAGAGCGTAGCCGAGCGCTGCGAGCGATAGCCGTAGCGCACGCCGTCGAAGCGCGCCAGATTCGCGCTGGCTTCAGCCGTCGCGACCAGATAGTAGGTCGGCACGGCATACTTGGTGTGCGGCAGCGAGACCTTCTTCACCGTGCATCCCGCGGCTTCGAGCGCGGCAATTCCCTTCTCGATAGCGGCGCGCACTTCGGGGTCAAGCCCCTCGCCAAAATACTCTTCCGGAACGCCGATGCGCAGGCCCGTGGCGGGCTTGTCGCTCTCAGAAGCGTAATCCTCAACCGGAGCCGGCGAGCTGGTGGCGTCCTTCGGATCGTGACCGGCGATCACGCCGAGAAGCGTGGCCGCGTCGCGCACATTGGCAGCAAAGGGCCCGATGCGATCGAGCGACGAAGCGTAAGCGATCAGTCCGTAGCGCGAGACGCGGCCGTAGGTAGGCAGCACTCCCACCACGCCGCAAAAGCTGGCGGGCTGGCGGATGGATCCGCCGGTGTCGCTGCCGAGCGTGGCCACGGCCATGTTCGAAGCCACGGCCGCGGCCGCGCCCCCGCTCGACCCGCCGGGCACGCGCTCCGTGTCGACGGGATTGCGCACCGGACCGTATGCCGAATTCTCATTCGACGAGCCCATGGCGAACGCGTCGCAGTTGAGCTTGCCCAAGAGTACAGCGCCCGCTGCGTCGAGCCGCGCCACCGCAGTGCAATCGTAGGGCGGCTGATAACCCTCGAGAATCTTCGAGCCCGCAGTCGAGGGCGCGCCCTGCACAACCATCACGTCCTTGATGCCCATGGGAATGCCGGCCAGCGCGGGCAGCGGATCGCCCTTTGCCGCCAGATCGTCAACGCGAGCAGCCTGCGCCAGAGCGCGCTCTTTGGTGAAGCTCAGGTAGACATTAAGCCGTGGATTTTTCTTCGCAATGCGCTCGTAGTACTCGTTGGCGAGATCAACAGCCTTCACGCGTCCCGCGGCGATCTCCTCGCGCAACAAAGCAAGAGTCTTCGGCTTCTCGACGTAACTCTCCGCACTTTTCATCTCTTGAGCCAATCCAAATTACCTCTTCGTTTATGCCACTGGGAGTGACCCATTGATTTCCAGCCCACAGTGTTTGCAATCCTTCGAGAATAGTTGGCGACCTCTTAACGATTTACCGCAATTCGGGCATGGGTAACCGAGATACATGAGCCAAGTGTAGGCCCAGAAAAGCATATACGCTAAGGCCAAGGCGTAACTGGGAACGTATGTACCAAAGATCACCGGGATCGCCGCACCACACAGCACTCCGAATGGAATCCATCCACTTAGAAGGACGAGAGACCTTAGCTTCAACCGTCGATAATCGGCCCAAACTGAAGGTTCCATATCACCTTTCAATCACCTTCGGCACCTTGAAAAATGCTCCGTCCGTCTCCGGCGCCTGGGGCATGACAACGGCACGAGCGAGCGAAGGTTCCACACGATCGGGTCGCGGCACTGGAATGGCAGCACTTTCAAGCTCGCTCACCTGAGCCAGCGGCTCAATGCCCGAGGTATCGAGCTGGTTCAACTCGGCCACGTAATCGAGAATGGCGTTCAGGTCGCGGAGCATGGGCTCGATTTCTTCAGGCCCTAGCTCCAGATGCGCCAGTTCGGCGACGCGCTCCACATCGGCGACGGTGACTTTGGCAGTCATGCGCTCAAACTTTCCCCTTGATTTCTCTTGATCGGCGTTTTTTGCCGGCCCGGTTGAAACTTTTTCCGGCGGGTTCCCGAAAAATAAGTATAGCGGTTCGCCGGAAGTGAATGAGTGACAGAAGTGACGGCGCGCAATCAGTCGACCGTCAGCACCAGGTCGAGGGTTTGCGACATACCGTTGGCGGTGACGGTGACGGGAATGGTGTAGGTGCCAACGGGCGTGCCCGAGCCACCACCGCCCGAGCCGCCGGTGCCGCCGCCACTTGAGCCACCGCCGGAGCCGGCGCAACTGGAAACGCCGGAAACAAGAATCGCCAGGAGCAGGACCAGCTGAAAGATTCTGCGGCGCCGGTAGATGGCGAGCGGAACAAGAAGCAAGCTGCAAGCCAGCGGCAGAGCGCGCCACAAACCATACTGGCCAGGGCCGGGCTTACCTATCTCCGGTTTTTCAAGACGCGCCGTGGAAGCGGTGGTGGAGATTTCGGCGAGGACGTTGCCCTGAACGCCGGCATTGAGCGTTTCCGTGGTGGGGCTGAAGAGGCAGAGGGCGTTGGTGGGAACAGTGCCGCACGCGAAGGTGAAGGCGCCGCTCGCGCCCACCGGGGTGATGACGAGTGTGTAGTTGGCCGTCTGGCCGGCCGCTACGGTTTGTGTGGAAGGTCCGGAGAAGGCAACGGTGAAATTAAAGCCGGTTCCGGAGAGCGTGACCGAGGCCGGCGACGCCACGGCGCTCGAGCTTACGGTAAGAGTGCCGCCGGCAACGCCGCCCAGGGTGGGCGCGAAGACAACCGAAACCGAGCAATTTGCGCCTGCTGCCAGGCTGCCCGTGCAGGTGTTTTGCGTCACGCTGAAGGGCGCGGCGATGGCAACGGAAACCGAAGCGATGACGTAGCTCGTGGAGTTGGTGATGGTGACCGACTGCGCCGCGCTGATTTGGCCTACGGAGACGATGGAGAAGCTGAGCTGCGTTAGATTCGTGGTGAGGCCGTTTGAGACCTGCCCGGAGCCGTTGAGCGGGACCTGGACCGATGTCACGCCGGGCGTGGAGGACGAAACCGCCAGCGTGGCCACGGTGGCGCCGGTCGCGCTGGGCGTGAAGACAACCCCGGCCGTGCAGCTGCTGCCGCTATTCAGGACGGCTCCGCAGGTGGTGGAGGAAATGGAGTAGTTGGCAGCCGCGGCGCCCGTGAAGGCAAAGCCGATGTTAGCCATGGACGATGCGCCGACGTTTTCGATGGTAAGCGTCTGCGGAGTGCTGGCCACGCCCGGCTGCTGATTGGTGAAGGTGAGGCTGGAAGGTGTGATGTCAAAAGACGGCGCCGTCACGCCCGTGCCGTTCAGAGACACGGTCTGGGTTTTGAGAGCGTCCGTGATAGTAAGGACCCCGCTAAACGATCCCACCTGCGTAGGAACAAAGACGACGCTGATGGTGCACACCCCGCCGGCTGCCAGTTGCGAACCGCAATTCGGTGTCTCCTGAAAAGGACCGCTGACCGCGATAGAAATTCCGGTGAGCGCCATGCCGCCGATGTTGGTAATGGTGACGTTCTGCACCGCGGATTTTTGGCCTGCGGGCGTGTTGGGAAATGTGAGCGACGTAGGAGCCGGCGGATTGAGAACGTCGGTGGGCGGAGCCGCGCCCGTGCCGGTGAGCACCACGGATTGTGTTCCATCCGCGTCGGTAAAGGTAAGCAGGCCTGTCGCCGCACCGGCCTGTGTAGGCGTAAACACGATTTCCACGCTGCAATCGCTGTTCGCCGCCAGGCTCGACGTGCCGCAAGAGTTGCCGTTGGTGGGAATGGAGAATGGCGGCGTGATGGTGACGTTGTTTATGGCGACGGCGGGGCCGCTGTTTTCCACCGTCACTGCGAGCTGCGTGGAGCTGGTTCCCACTTCGGTTGGACCGGAGAGCTCCGCATCGAAATTGAGAGTCGCGGGCGCGATCGTAACCGTCGCGCCCGCGGTTCCCGTGCCGTTGAGATCGGCGGATATCTGGCCGCCGTAGATATTGGCGTAAACGGTCATCTCGCCAGTACGCGGACCTGTCGCCTGCGGGGTAAACGTGAGCGAAATCGTGCAGCTCGATCCCGGAGCGATGGACTGATTGGTGCAACTGTCGCTGGCCTTATTGAAGTCTCCCGTGAAGGCAATAGACGTGGGCGCCAGGGCGAGATTGCCGGAGTTGTAGAGCGTAATGGTCTGCGTGTTGCTCGTGCTGTTGAGCGCCTGGCTCGAAAAGGTGAGCCAGGTGGGGCTGACGGATGCAGCCGACATCGCCGTGCCTGCGGTGGCAAGCGGCGTTTGCCAGATGCCGCGTCCATACGTTGCCGCCACCAGCACCTGGTTGGGAGAGATAACAGACGCAGTGCTCAGCGCTACCGCGGGCGCAGCCGGAAGTCCTGTTCCGAAAGCCGACCAGCAGGTAGAAGCGAATTGCGCGCAATTAGCAACTTCCGGGGTGTAGAAGACGCCAACGTCGGTAGCCACGTAGACCGTGTTGGCGCTTTGCGGGTCGACGGCGAGGCCGCTGACGGCAGCGCTGGGAAGGTTGGCATTGATCCTGCTCCAGTTGGAACCGCCGTCCGTGGAACGGTATACGGCGCGCACCGCCTCGGCGTAACTCTGCACACCCTCCACGGTGACGTAGACCGTGTTGCCGGTCGTGTCGTGCGCATCGATAACGATACTGGAGATATCGAGTCCGTAGTAGTTGAGCGTGTGAGTGTCGTTGGCGATCGGGTTCAGGGTGAGATCGTTCCAAGTGGGCAAGGAGCCGGAGGAGGGATTGTATACGGCGCTCAGGACGTGGCCGGGCAAAAGCGAGCCGTTGGTGGCGGAGCCGTACATGCCGACGTAGATCATCTCGCTGCCGGAGCTGAGCGCGATGACGGCCATCGAGCGGATGAGTGCGTCGCCGTTGCACGGGCCAGAGCTTGAAGCGTTGTCGAGGATGGGACTGATGGCGTTCGACGAATTCCAGCTCGTGCCGGCCGCTCCGCGCCACACCCGGCAGGTAGCCACCAGCAGGTCTGACGTATCGAGGGGATCGACCAGAAACGTCGCCGGGACCGGCATCGCATCGCCGTCACCGTCCACATCCGCATCGCTGACAACGGGAGCTGTGCCAAAATCCGACGGCGTGCAAAGAGCGGCTTCCGCGCACAGGTAGATGGCGACTCCCGCCTGATCGTTCACGTACCAGTTGCTATGGTACTGGGGATCGATAGCGACAGGCCCGCCGTAGCCGGAGAGCATCTGCGGCCAATCGGTCGTGACGGCGGAGCCTTTAACGCCTGCCGTGCCGTTTACACCCAGGCCGGCCATGAGCACGTAGGGGCTTGTGGAGATAGGCGAAAGGCTCACCACCTCGGCCAGCGATCCGAGACTGCCGTTGAGGTTTTGGAAGTGGCTCGAGTCGGTGGAGATCGAAGTGGCGGAGCAAGCTGCGCCCGTTTCGGCGATTCCGTCCGTCGCGCGCCACAGGCCGCTGTCGTTGCCGATAAAGATATCCAGATTCGAAGGATCCCAGGCCAGTGCGTGCTGGAACTCGCCCACTCCGGCGCTCATGCAACTAGTGGAGTTGGTAGTGTTGCGCCAGGCGCAACCAACAGAAAGAGGGCAGGTAGCCTCCCAAAGATCGTGCGCACCGGCCAGCACCAAACTTCCGGTCGATGACGTTGTCGAGGGCACGGCGGCGAGCGTCAGGTTGTAGTAGCCGTCGGCAATGGTCGCCGTTCCGCCGCTTTCAAGCGCGGCGCTGTTCCATTGCGTGCCAAAGGTGATGCTTCCGTTGCTGCACGAGCTGCCGCTGAGCGAGCACTTGTCCTGCCAGATTCCCTGGTCCTGATTGTCGATGTCGACGGTCCACGCGAAGGTGTCGCCGTTGGTCGCATTGACGGCAAGCGCGCCGCGATAGATGGGGCAGCCCTCGTTGCCGGGGACCCGGGGGTTGGTGGGGCACAGGGTTGAGTTGATCCCGCTACCCGGCTGACCCGCATCGGCAAGGCGCGTCCAGGTGACACCGTCGGGAGACGTGTAGTAGCCATGGAAGCGGACGGCGGCGATGAACAGCTTGCGCTGGGGATTCCAAGCCACCGACGTAGCTGCGTTTCCGTTTGCCCCGAGCAGCGGTGCCGAAGCCGACTGCACCACTTTGCCGCTGCCATCGGTAATAGTGGCCAAGTGCCACGTGGCCCCGCCATCGGTGGAGTAGTAGAGGCCCTCGCAGTTGAGCGCGGTCAGATCCGCCTCGACCACCTCGCCCTCGTAGGAGTCGGTGACGGCTGCGACGACCGTCTGAGGATTCACAGTGCTCCACGCAAAGCCGGCAAAACCTTCGCCGGCAAACGAGTAGTCGTTCGCACTCAAGCCGTCTTCCAAGTCCGCGCTTTGTGAGATCAGGCTCCAGGTATTTCCGCTGTCGGTGGAGCGCAGAATGCCGGCTCCGTAGTAGGAGTCGAGAACATCGTTGGGGTCGCCGGTGCCGGCCAGAATCACGCCCGTCCCGCCTGGCTGCACGGTGAGCGCGCCAATACTGATGGAGGCGTCCAAAGCGCCGCCCAGCGCAGTAACCGTGTCCGTGAGCGGGTAGAAGGCGATGTTCGAGACCGTGGACGTCTCCGCGTTGCCGGAACTCCAAACGCCGCCGCCCGTGGTGCCCACGTAGACGTTCTCCGACGAATCTATTGCGATGGCCGTGATACGGCCGGTAACCAGGTTGAAATCGGGAGTGATGACAGCGGTGGGACCGAGCGGCGTCCATGTAGCCGAGCCGGGCGATGAACTCGCTTGAGCCGAGACGCCCATGGGGCGCACTGAAGCCGCGGTCGGAAGACTGTGAAGTGAAAGCGAGCGGGCAGTGGCGCGATGGCCGCCAGCCACTCCGCGTGCAGCAAGAAAGCGCTGGGCGGCAAGCACGCGCGGCGGTAAGGGCTGGGCCTGCTGCGCGGGCCGCGAAGGCGATGAGGATGCGGAGGCCGGGAGCGGTTGTTGCCCTGGAAGCGCCTGACCGGGAAGTTGCGCGGCGAGCCCTGCGGCCAGCACAATGCCGACGCATGCGCCGCAGCCCATCGTCCGCAGTGGTTGACTGGCGGATTTTCCTGCCCTGCTGCAAGCAGCAGGACTCTTGACGATCGGATTCAAAATCGGCCTCGTCACACGTATCCGAAATGGGACTTGAGCTTCCCCTCTGGTGAGAATCTTCAAACGGGGATGAGCACGAAATCTATCGGATAACGCTCAACGAAACACGCAGCTTACGGGATTGAAAGCGTGGCCCATTATAGGACAGAAATGGAGAGATGACCATGTGATTCAGGACACATGAGAATAAAGCACCGGCGCGGCCGGTGCTGGCGAATGGATGCTGCTGGCTTTACGGAATGGGACTGGACCGTAGAGACCTGGCCGCGGGGAGCCGCACGAACAGAGGGAACAAGGAACTGAGCGATTAGGAAAACGACAGCGTTAACCGGTCATTTGTGCACAATCATGTTATGGCCGTTCGCATCACTGTCGATATTCCTGAGTCGCTGCATAATCGTCTGCGCCAACGGGCCGAGGATACGACCGCTAGTTCAATTCATCGAGCCTTAGAATTCTGTCTCTACGAAATGTCTTGAGATCTCCTTCGTCATAGGCAGCTAGGTATTCGTGTCCATTCGGGTGCTTACCTGCAAAGTGAAGGACTTCGACCACGCGCTCGCTGAGTTCTCCGTCCCGACTAGCGTAGGTAAGTCTGTAGGGAACCGGCGGCTCGTTTGAATCAGCCCATTCAATCTCAGATTCATCAAAATTAAAATCTGAGTGCGTTTGCCTACGGGGATGCTGCGGAAACTCGCCTTTGTCGATGTATTCGGAGAGTTGCTGTTCCGTAATTACAATCGTTCCATTTTCCGCAGCAGCTTTCGACTTTGCTGTATCAGACCGCGTTGCAACCAGGTAATCCGTATCCAGGAAAACTCGGTCCACAAACCGCGCATTTTGGGTGGAGTTTATTTTGATCGCAACTTGCGCCCGTGGCTCTTTGAGCGTACCTGTAATTACGACTGTCATTCTTTCGCTCGGTTCGTGGCGCTTACTGCTCTGTTCAGGCTTGGCAACATCTTGCGCAGGATTGGCGCGAGTTTGAGCGAGAGCTGCTGCGAACTCTCGCTCTCGGCGCTCCTCATCAAATCCATTAAACGTAACGGTTTTGCCTCCCTGGATGATCGTTACGGGAAATACATCGCCCCTACGCGGTGCCGTATTCTTTTTTGACCTCAAAATAAGGACTACGATGGCGATTGTCAAAATCACCACAAATAGCGCTGGCATCGGTGACTCCAGGATTCGAGGATCAATTTGAGCGATTTTTCCTCAATATACTCTCCTCGACCGCTGAGAACGCAAAAAACAAAGGCCGCCCGCGGGTACCTACAAAATCTCGGTCTACACAATTCCCGAAAATGCCCTAGCCCCTGCGGGATGTTTTCACGTCCATTCTGAGATGCGGGAAAGTACGAACCTCAACCCACCGCTCCCAACTCAGCACACAGCAGGGTGCTTCCGGATGTACGCGTCAGCGTCGAACTTCTTCCTCAGCGACGCCCCGCTCATCGGCCGCACCAGCCCGAAAACAGGCCGGTTGAACCAAGGGCGGTCGAGCTTGCCCACAATCGCCCACGCGATGCCGGCGTAGCCGTTGGGGTCGCCCCCGTCGAGTTGGTACCGATCGTTCAGGATCACGGCCCAGTCGAACGCGGTAGCAGGATCAGGCGTCCATTCGAGGATCTTCTTGGCCCAATACATCCGCATGTAGTTATGCATCCAGCCAGTCACCACCATCTCGCGCTGACCCGCGTTCCACAGCTCGTCATGCGTGCGGGCCCGTTCCAGTTGTTCCAGGGTGTAGCGCCACGGACGTTGATCGGAGGCGTGCTCTAGCAGAGTTCGTTGCGCCCACGGCGCCGCGCACTCCCAGGTGTCGTATTCAGGCTCGTGGCGCACGAATAGAACCGCCAGCTCGCGCCAGCCAATCAGTTGCTCCAGAAATCTTTCCCTGGTCTCGGGCGAAACCTTCCTGGACTTTGCCGCCTTCTCGACCGCAAGCGCAATGGTAAGCGGCCCAATGTTGCCGAAGTGCAGATAAGGCGACAACCGGCTGGTGCCTGCGATCTCGGGACGGTTGCGGTTTTCGTCATAGGCGGCCAGTTCCGACTTCAAAAATTCACCAAGACGCCGCACCGCGGAGTGGGTGCCACCCGTATACGTGTCGACCGGCTTGATCGAGCGGTCGAGTTTCGCGAATCCCGCAGTGATGTCCTCTAAAAGAGAAAAGCTTGGAAGGCGTGTTTTCCAGCTGTGGAGGGGCGCGATCTGTCGCGGCACAACAAGAAACTTCGGCAATTCCTCCCTGAGCCGCGGGCGAAAGTGATGCATCAGAGCAAAGCTGCGATTGAAGACACGCGAAGGCACTACAACATCGGCGTCGACTGTCCAAAAAGGAATTCTCAACCGGCGGGAAAGCGCGCGCCGCCAGCGTTCCGGCTCGCGGCACGGATTCTCGTCACCGATCAAAAGCGCTGCTCGCACTTCTCCGAGAAAAGCTTCGAGCGTATCGGGAGCGCGGCGAACGATGAACCCAATGCCGCGCTCTGCCGCATCCTCGGCAGCGTCGCGCAGTCCCTGCTGCAAGAAGTGATAGTGCCGCAGGTTAGCGTTGGGGTAGTTGGCAATCACGCCGAAGTAGATTGCAACCGGAAGCCCGAGCAAATTAGCGGCCTCGATCGCAACATCAAGCGCAGAATTCTCGACGCTTCGCACCGCACGCTGCATCCAGTAGACGACGCAGGAGCCATCCTTGCGCAACGGCCCTCCGCGGCGCACGACCACGCGCCGCTGATCGGCGAGCACAGCGAGTTCAGCAGGGATTTCTGCCAAAGCAGTTACGGGCTTCACGTCGAGGGCTGCCTCTGATTTCCATTCTCAGCCAGCACTCAGCCCGATAGGACAATTGAGTTGCGCGGAATGTCCCTGCGTCTCACCCCGCTTGCATCGCGTCAAACTTCACAGCCAGGGTTTTCCATGAGGCAAAGACTAGAAAAGGCCGCCCCGCGGGCAGCCCTTCAAGCTGACGGCTGAAAGCTGATAGCTGTTTCTCTACCACCGCCCCCAAGCCCGCGTAAAGTAGTCCGCCAGCGTCATCCCCACCAGCACAAGGAACGTAAAAAGCCCCGCAGCCACGGTGAGCTTGGTGAGCTTGGTGCTGTACTTCACGTGCATGAAGAAGAGCACCACCAGCATCATTTTCGTAGTGGCAATGGCCAGCGCGACCACCGGATTCCAGAAGAGCGTTAGGCCAGGCGCGACGTGCCACTCACCAAGATCGAAATAAGAAGCTAGTACCGTCAGCGCCGTACCCACCAGCAGCGCAAGGAGAATGATCATGTAGATCACGGGGCTTACGATGTGGTGTTCCTGCTCGTGTTGCTGATTCTGTTCGCTCATGCGCTCAAATCCTCTAGTGCCTGCTGATCAAATACAACAGGGCGAAGAGATAAATCCAGATAATGTCGACAAAGTGCCAATACAACCCGAAGTTCTCAACAAACGTGACGTGCCCCGTGGTGTAAGCCCCAGCCTTGGCGCGAAAGATCATGAAGACCAGAATGCCAATGCCAATCACCATGTGCAGCGCGTGCATGCCGGTCATCGCGAAGTAGAGAAAGAAATACTCCTCGGTCTTCTGCGCTGCGTCAGGCGCGAGAGCGGCGTCCTTGTACTCCTTGTAGACTTCGGGGTCCGATTGCGGATCGATGAACGACTGCACGCTGTAGCGCATGCCCGGAACGTGGTGCTTCTCCCACTTCTCGTGCCACTCGATGCCCTTGATGCCCAGGAAGGCAAGGCCGAACACGACCGTGAGGCAAAGGTACACGAGCAGCGACTTCCTGCGCCGCACCTCCGCCGACCACACGCTCATGGCCATGGTGAAGCTGGAGCAGATCAGAACTGCGGTATTGGCAGTGCCCCAGAAGATGCTCAACTGGTGCGAGGCATCGACAAAGGCCTGGTAGTACCAATTGCGCATGATCAGGTAGGCGGTAAACAGGCCGCCGAAAAACATGACTTCCGTCAGCAGGAAGAGCCACATGGCGAAGTTAGTGGCGTCAAACTGCTGATCGACGGACTCGAAATGATGGCGCTGATACGGCGGATGCTCCCCCTCATGAGAATCGCGATGAGAATCGCCAGTTTCAGCCAACGCGCCGTTCGCAACTGTGGTGCTATCAGACACTCGCCACCTCTTTCTGACGTTCCAGCCACTCGTAGTCGTAGGCTTCGTGATCCATGATGGGAGTCTCAGGGAAGTTCTCGGTCAAGGGCGGCGACTGCGTCTGCCATTCCAGCCCCGTGGCCTGCCAGGGATTGTTGCCCGCGATTTCACCGTATTTGAGCGACCAGGTCAGGTAAATGATGGGCAGCAAATAGCCCACGCCGAGAATGCTCGCGCCTGCTGTCGAAAACACATTCAGCGCCTGGAACTCCGGCGGGTAAGCGGCGTAGCGCCGCGGCATGCCTAGCATGCCGAGAATGAATTGCGGGAAGAAGGTAAAGTTGAAGCCGATGAACGTGACAACCGCGGCGAACTGCGAAATCTTTTCCGGATACATGCGCCCCGTCCATTTCGGCCACCAGAAGTGGATGCCCGAAAGGAAAGCCATCAACATGCCGCCCACCATTACGAAATGGAAGTGGGCCACGATGAAATACGTCTCCGTCAGGTGAATGTCGGTGCCCGTCGTGCCCAGAAAGACACCGGTCAGTCCGCCAATGGTGAACAGGCCCATGAAGCCGAAGGCGTAGATCATCGGCGTCTCAAAGGTGATGGAACCCTTGTAAAGCGTGAAGGTCCAGTTGAATATCTTGATGGCCGAGGGTACCGCAACCAGCATGGTAAGCAGCGAGAAGATGAGCGCTGCATAGTTCGAGATGCCCATGATGAACATGTGGTGCGCCCACACAAAGAAGCCGAAGACCGCAATGGCCACCGAGGAAAATGCGACGGCCGTATAGCCAAAGACACGCTTGCGGCTGAACGTCGAGACTACTTCAGAGACCACGCCCATGCCGGGCAGAATCATGATGTAGACGGCGGGGTGCGAGTAGAACCAGAACAGGTGCTGGAAGAGAAGCGGGTCGCCGCCGAATGCGGGATCGAAGACGCCGATGTGCATGGTGCGCTCGAGAACCACGAGCACCAGGGTAATGGCCAGCACCGGCGTGCCCAGCACCATCAGGATCGAGGCCGCGTAGTTCGACCACACAAAGAGCGGCAGCCGGAACCAGGTCATGCCCGGGCAACGCATCTTGTGGATAGTGACGATAAAGTTGAGGCCGGTGAAGATGGAGCTGAAGCCGGCAACAAAGACGGCCAGGCCAGTCGAAATAACGTGAGTGTTCAGGTAGTGCGTGGAGAGCGGAGTGGTGAAAGTCCAGCCCGTATCCACGCCGCCCGCGGCCATGGTGTAGATGGCCATAAAGCCAGCCACGATGTAGAGATACCAGCTCAGCAGGTTGATCTTGGGCAGCGCCAGGTCTTTCGCGCCAATCATCATGGGGATCAGAAAATTGCCGATCGTGGCCGGCACCGATGGCACCAGAAAGAAAAACACCATGATGACGCCGTGCATGGTGAACACCTTGTTATAGGTGTCGGCTGCCATCAGGGATGTTTGCGGCGTAAGCAGTTCCAGGCGGATAAGTCCCGCCAGCGAGCCGCCGATAAAGAAGAAAAACGTAATGGAAATTAGATAGAGCGTAGCAATCCGCTTGTGGTCGCTCGTCAGCAGCCAGCTGAGCAGACCATTCTCCTTGGTCAGGAAATTCATCTTGGGAATCCTGGCCGTCGATTGATCGGGAAGACTGATGATGGTAGCAGTGCTCATGGGTTCACTCCCTTCTGCGCCACTGGTACTTTCGCAGCCGGCGCCGCTTTACCGCCCTCGCTATCGGGGAGCAGTTCGGTGGTATTCGTTGTTTGCTGAACGCGATAATCGGAATCGAGATTCTTGATGTACTCGACCAGCGCGATCACGCCTTCTTCGCTGACCTGCCCCTGGTAAGTCGGCATAATGGGCGCATATCCCTGCGTGATATGCTGCGACGGATTCAGAATGGCCTCGCGCAGGTACGCTTCGTCGGCAGTGATGGTCTGGCCGCTGGAAAGCGTGAGCTTCGCGTTGTACACATTGGCCAGGCTCGGGCCGCGTGCATCGGGCCGCGTGTTATGGCATGCATTGCAACTCAGGCTCGCAAATAGCCGCTCGCCATTCTGCGCCAGCGAATCGCCGCTGGTCGAGCCCGCCAGCCACTTCTTGTAGTCATCGGGCGTCATCACGATCACGTCGCCGATCATCTGCGAGTGATCGGTGCCGCAGTATTGCGTGCAGAACAGGTGAAAGGTCCCGGTCTGCGTGGCCTCAAACCACACCGTGGTGTAGCGGCCCGGAATGGCTTCGCGCTTCACGCGAAACGCGGGAATTGAAAAGCTGTGGAACACATCCTGCGAAATGAGCGTCACCTGGATAGGCCGGCCCATGGGTATGTGCAGGGTGTTGATCTCGTGCTGGCCGCCCGGATGCTCGGCTTTCCACATCCACTGCTTGCCCACCACGTAGATGTTCATGGCGTTGGCTGGCGGCGTGTAGATGCGGAAGTAGAGCAATGCGCCCCAAACGAACATGATCAGGAACAGGCCCAGTGGAATAATGGTCCACGTCGCTTCAAGCAGCGTGGAGCCCTCGATCTGCACCGCCTGCGGATGCCGCTTCTTGCTGTACAGGATGGAGAAGCCCACAATCAGCAACACCACGATCGTCAACCCGATCAGGCTGACCAGGACCATGAAGAAGTAGAGCGCGTCCGACTCGGGCGCGATCGTGGACGCTTCCGGCGGAAACAGCGGGAAGTGCGTCAACCACTTCTGGATAAATTGCCAAAGTACTGGGCTAATGTGGTCCATTCCGTTATCCGTTCACTTTCTTTGCTTTCGCCAGAGGCAGGCCTTGACGCGACCCATGAGGCAAGCTGCTCCAATCGTGACCGTGCTTGAAGTCGCGGCGGAACATCAGCAGCATGAAGCCGCCCAGAAGCACGACCGTGAGTAAGCCTCCCAACTGAATCACGCGCGCAATGATCAGATCGTGCGTGTTGGATGCGGGGTTGTAGTGATAGCAGTAGGTAAGAATGTTGTCCACAGGCGACCCGATGCGATTTGCCGAAGCCTCATCCAGACCCAGCAGCAGATCCTTGGGCGAGTACTCGACTCCCATGTAGTACTGCGCCAGCTTGCCCTCCGGAGTGACGATCTGAATCGAGCTGGCGTGCGCGTATTGCGTCAGGTTCGAGCCCGGCACGTTGAGCTTGACGTAGCGGAAACCAACGGCATTCGTCAGCGCGTCGATGTTGGCCTGCGTGCCGGTCATAAAGTGCCATCCGTTGGCAGTCTCCGGCCGCCCGTAGCGCTTCAGATACGTGCGCTTCTTTGCCGCCGCCAGCTCCGTGGTCTCCGTAGGATCGATGCTGACAACAACGATGTTGAAATCTTTGCCGGGCGTGTAGCGCACCATCTGCAAGGCGCTGGTGAGCCCGTTTAGTTCCTCCGAACACAGCATGGGGCACTGGTAGTAAACCAGCGCCAGAATCGCCGGCTTCTTACCAAAGTAACTCGCCAGCGGCACCTGCTTGCCCGCGTCGTCGGTAAACGTGAGGTTCAGCGGGAGCTGCGTGTTCAAGTGCTGCGCGATGCCCACGCCGTTCAGGATCGACGGCGGCTGGTCGTTGGTCTGGCCGGCCTGCTTGTCGCCGTAGCTCGATACCTGCGCGAAAACAAACGGCGCAGTAAGCGAGAGAAGCATGGCCGCGGCGATCCATGTCGCGCGCCTTCGGTATAGTGCATTTTGGATTGCGTAGCTCATGATTCTCTCCTTTCCCAAGCCCTTCCGGCTGGTAGTTTTGGAGCAAAATACCCCAAATTAGTTCCGCACTTCCCGTTCAGTGAGGGTCCTAGTCCCTTAGTCCCTAGTCCCTATTTCCGCTCTTCCTGCTCATAAGCCGTGCGCGCAAAGCCATTCGTCAGCGGCATCGTCACCGTCGGCCTGTTGTCGCCGGTCATCGGCGCCTGCGTCTGCACGGGTTGCGCCACGGGCAATCCCCGCTGCGCAATCAGCTCCATGGCGCGCTCGATGGGAATCCGCACCGTGCCCTTCGACTCATCGGCCCACGTGTAGTTGTCGAGCAGAATGTCCTCGCGCGCATGCAGATCGGCCATATCCTGGTTGCCGTCGTCCCTCTGCACTCGCGGCGAGGGGAAGCTCTGCGTAATTACCGTCATCTTGTCCTGCAGCTCCGGATTCGACGGCAGGTTGCCCAACTGGCGCACGTCCACGGTCTTTGTCCACTTACTGTTGGGCCCGTCTTCCTTGTTCATATGCGCATTGAAAACCTTGCCGATCCCGTAGCAGAGCACGCCGCAGACCGCGACAAAGATGGCCAGCGCCGTAAGAAAGACCACAATGCCCGTGATGCGGACATCGCTCGCCTCATAGCCCAGCGAAGCATCGACTTTCTCCGGCTCGTGGCCGCCGTGGTCGTTATGCATTGGCATGTTCGGGCTCCAAAATCTCGCTGAGGTGCGGATCGTTCACCTGCACCAGTGGTCTCCTCTTCAAACAGATGCAGAAGTAAGCCAGCCAGAAGCAGAACAACGCGGCCGGCACGGCAATGTATTCGAGAATTCCCCAGCTGAAGTGAAGATTCCGCGCCGCGTCCTTGAAGTTCGGCTCGATGAGCCAGAACATGTCGAAGGCGCGCGCGAACACCATCCACTGGCAAACGCGCAGCAGGCGCTTCTTGTTGCGCTTCAGGTCGCGCGAAAGCAACATGGTGAACGGAATCACCCAGTGGAAGATGAAGTCAAGCGTGATAATCACGCCCCAGTTTCCGCGAATGCGATCGAGATACCAGTTGATCTCAAGTGGTAGATTGCCGGACCAGATGATGAGGAACTGGCCAAAGTTCAGATAGATGTTGAGCATGACGAAGGCAAAGGCAAGCTTGCCCAGGTCGTGCTGCTCGGTCTGCCTCAGAATGGTCTTGAACGGCTCGGCCTTCGAAAGCGAAATCGCCACGATGATAGAGAAGGCCAGCACCAGGTATCCCTGGCCCACGAGGAACAGCAGTCCGTACACTGACGAAAACCACGTCACATCCATCGACATGACCCAGTAGATGGCGCACGCCGTCATGGTGATGGAGTAGATAAGGATGCCGGGGCCGCTAACGTTCTCGAATTTCTTGATCCAGTAAGGCGTGTTCTCGGGTACGTCGGCATCGCGCTTGAGCGCCAGCGAATTGAGCCGCCACATGTAGTAGAACCAGATGGCAAAACACAACAGGCTGACCCCGATAAATGCGCCGGGGTTCAGCATCGGGCGCTTAAAGTTCAGGCAGTGCGCCTGAATCTCCGTAATGAGATTCTTCTTCAACGCATCGGCGGTGGCATCTGCCGTGGTGAATTGTGCCCACACGTAGAGGCGACTCCTGAAGATCTCAATCACGACCCAGTATGCGAAGGTCAGCGGCAGAGTCCGGCTCAAAGCTTCTAGCGGACGCCGCAAAAGCAGTCCCCACTTGCCGCCGGAGCAGTACTGCACCATGAGCAGAGCCAGCCCGCCAACCGCTAAGCCCCAAGTCCACATGGTGCCTAGCGTCCATGCGCGCAGCAAATGATCCCAGCCCAAGCCGTCTTCGGCCTGGCCCAGAAATCCGAGGATCACCGCGATCACGGCGAAGATTGTTCCGGCCACGAGCGCGCGCGTCTTCCAGCCGTCAACAAACGCCGGCGCGCCGAGGTCGGCAGGAAGCTGCTTCGCGTGCGGATTGTGAATGCTATCCATCTACGTTCGTCCTGTTTCCTTAGCTCCGTTGCTCCCTGCTTTTTGTCCCCAGTCCCGAGTCCCTTAGTCCCTGTCTTTTTACTTCCCCACCGCAGGCGGAGCCGTCTTAGGAATCACGATCTTCGGGTCCGCCGGATAAGCCGGCGCCATCCCCGGCGTCCCCTGGCTCTCGATAGGCTTGTAAGCCTGCACCGCCGTCGGCGGCATCGGCCAAGGCTGCGCATACTCTGGGTGCCCCTCGGCTGCTGCCACGTCTTTGAGGCTCCTGATCTGGACACCAGTCGGCACATCCTTGACCGTCGCCGCCTCGCTCAGTTGCAGCGCGCGAATGTACGCCGCAACGGCCCAGCGATCCGCGGGCGTCAACTGCGACGAGTAGTCGGGCATGGCGCCGTAGCCGTGCGTCATCACGTAAAAGTAGTGCGAGATCGGCTGCGACAGCCGCACCTGGTCGTGGAGATTGGCGGCGGGCTTGTATCCGCGCTGCACAATCTCGCCCAACCCGTTGCCCACGCGCGAGTGGCAGGGCGTGCAATAAATATTGAAACGCTCCTGGCCACGCTTCAGCACTTCCATCGTCAGCGGAATCTCGGAAGGCATGGCGTCAAGTTCTTGTTTATAGCCGTTCGCGCCCTGCACCACGCCGGTATAGAAGTAGCTGTCTTCGTGGAGCTGGCCACGGGCCACGGTGTCGAGCACCTGCGGCCGTGCGCCGCGATGGTCGGCAAAAAACTCCGAGCCCCGCTGCGGGTCCATCTTCGGCTGGTCCTGCATATCCTGCCGACATCCGGCGAGGAGAAGAAACGCCCCAAGCGCCGCAGCAATTGCAACCTGCCGCGAGCGGCTGTTCAGCACGATCGCTTGACCCCTGATCTCTGATCTCTGTTCTCTGAGGCGGCGCATTAGTACTCCACCTCCGTCACGGTCAGCGGTTTAAACCCTTCCAGGTACGCCTTCGTTTTCGCCCCATCGAACTTGGGATCGAGCGCCTCAAGGCAAAGGAAAAACTTATCGGTCGTCGCCCCATCGCGGAAGTTGGGCGCGTTGAACAGCGGATGATAGAGCGCCGGCAATCCGCACAGCGCCAGCATGCCGAAGGCCGCCGAAAGTCCGGCCCACAAAATGGTCCACTCGTAGGTGGGTATCATGAATGCCGGCCACGAATACATGGGGCGGCCCGCGATGTTCAGCGGATACGCCAGCACCGAAACCCACACCTGAAGCAGAAACATGGCCGAGCCGCCCATCAATCCCCCAATGAGCGTCAAAAGCGGCACCTTGTTGCGATGGAAGCCGATGGCTTCAGCCGCTTCTTCCACCGGATAGGGCGTATAGCAGTCCATGCGCCGCCAGCCATCCTGGTGCGCCTGCCGCGCGGCCCTCACCAGGTCGCCCGGCGTTTCGAATTCGGCCAGCAGGCCGTAAGTTCCTTCGCGCGCAGGCATATCAGTCTCCCGCCCCCACCGTGGCCTTTGGCTTGATCTTGGCCTGCGGCAGAATCATGCGAATTTCGTTCATCGGAATCATGGGCAGGAAACGCACAAACAGCAGGAACAGCGAGGTGAAGAGGCCTATCGTGCCCACAAAAACCATGTAGTCCCACTTGGTCGCGCGATAAGTTCCCCAGGAGGACGGTAGAAAGTCGCGCGTAAGGCTCGTAACTACGATAACGAAGCGCTCGAACCACATACCCGTGTTCACCACGAGCGAAATAAAGAACATGTACGCGATGTTGGTGCGCAGTTTGCGCGACCACAGCGTGGTCAGCGGAATTACTAGGTTGCAGGCAATCAGCACCCAATACGACCAGCCCATGGGCCCGAAGGCGCGATTCCAGAAACAGAACGCCTCCCAATGATCGGCCGAGTACCACGCCATGAAGGCTTCCATACCATAGCCGTAAGCCACAATGAACCCAGTAACCAGCATTACCTTGCCCATGTTATCGATGTGACGCTCCGTCACCAGCGATTCCAGGTGATAGAACTTGCGCAGCGGAATGGCCAGCGTCAGCACCATCGCGAAGCCCGAGTAAATGGCGCCCGCAACGAAGTAGGGCGGAAAGATGGTTGTGTGCCATCCAGGCAAAACCGCCACGGCGAAATCGAAGCTGATGACCGTGTGCACTGAGAGCACCAGCGGCGTGGCCAGGCCTGCAAGCAGCAGCGAAGCCGTCTCGTAGCGCATCCAGTGCCGCACGGAGCCGCGCCAGCCCACCGACAACAGGCCATAGAAATACTGAGCGAACTTGTTTTGCGCCTTGTCGCGCAACGTGCCAAAGTCGGGCACCATGCCGATGTACCAGAAGACCACCGAAATCGTCGCATAGGTCGAGACCGCGAAGACATCCCACATCAGCGGTGAGCGGAACTGCGGCCACACCGTCATGGTGAAAGGCAGCGGGAAGAGCCAGTAACCCAGCCACGGACGGCCCACGTGAATCAGCGGGAACAGGCCTGCGCAGCAAACGGCGAAGATCGTCATGGCCTCGGCAAAGCGGCTGATGGCGTTACGCCAGCCCTGCTTAAAGAGCAGCAGAATCGCCGAGATCAGCGTGCCGGCATGGCCGATGCCGATCCACCACACGAAATTGATGATCGCGAAGCCCCAGGCCACCGGTTGCGTAATGGCCCAGATGCCGACGCCGACCAGGAATAGCCACGTCAGAGCCGCCAGCAGCATCACCGCTCCGCCGCCGGCAATCGTGAACAGCGCGAACCAGCCCATGGGCGTGTGCGGCGTGAGCACAATGCGCACGATCTTCTCGGTAATCGACCGGAAGGTCTGCCCCGGCGCGATCACGCGATACTCGCCCGTCGCGGGATCGACCCAATGGTCAGCGGGTTTTACTTCTTTGGTCGCCATTGTTGTCCGGTTCTCTCAGTCCCTTAATCGCCAATCACTCAAAGTTCACAGTTCTTAGTTCGCGGTTCACACCAAAATTGCTTTGTCATCCTGAGCGACCATTCGCGCAGCGAACGGGAGTCGAAGGACCTGCATTTGCTTTTCACCAACTTCACCTTCAACACCTGAGCCCCTTAGTCCCTAGTCCCTTAGTCCCCGTTTTACGCCGGCGCGTGTTCCGCCGGCGTCTCTTCCAGTTCCTGGTTCAAGTTCAAAACTTCCGCAACATAAGTAGTGCGCGGCCGCGTATTGATATCGGCAATAACCTGGTAGCTGCGCTGCTGAGTCCTCAATTTTGCCACGCGGCTGTCCTTATCATTCAGGTTGCCGAAGGTGATCGCGCTCGCCGGGCACGCCTGCTGGCAGGCGGTCACAATTTCTCCGTCGCGAATGCCGCGATTCTCCTTGTCAGCGTCGATCTTGGCCGCCGAGATGCGTTGGATGCAATAGCTGCACTTCTCCATCACGCCGCGCGAGCGCACACTCACGTCGGGATTGCGCATCAATTTCAAACTTTCAGTCTCGTAATCCGAATAAAGCAGGAAGTTGAAGCGCCTCACCTTGTAGGGGCAGTTATTCGAACAATAGCGCGTGCCCACGCAGCGGTTGTAGACCATGGTGTTCAGGCCTTCCGGCGTGTGCACCGTTGCGCCCACCGGGCAAACCTGCTCGCAGGGCGCGTTCTCGCAGTGCTGGCAAGCCATGGGCTGAAAGTGTGCGCGCGGCGCAGCCAAATCGCCCTCGAAGTAAGTATCGATGCGCAGCCACTGCATGTTGCGGCCGATCCTCACCTGCTGCTTGCCCACCACGGCAATGTTGTTCTCGGCGTAACAGCTCACGATGCACGCATTGCAGCCCGTGCAACTGTTCATGTCGATCGACATGGCCCAAGCGTTGCCTTCGTTGTACTCCCAGTTAGGAAAGAGCGAGGTGTCGCTCGCCGGCGTTTCGCGGCCTTCGCCCTCGTGCGCAAAGTTCGGATTGGCTTTGAACTCGTCGAGCGACGCGGAGCGAATAATGCCGCGCGGCCCCAGCGCCTCATCGCCTTCAAGTGAGTTGTTGCCGTTTCCCTTACCCTGCAACCCAGGACTGCGCTTGTCCTGGTAGTGGCTCTTGGTAATTGCGGTGCCCCACTTGCCGTCGATCTTCTTCACCGCGCCGGTCGCGTAGAGCGGAGCCCATGAATTGCGAATCAGATAAGCGCTAAATCCCGCGCCGCCCGCCACGCGGCCCACTTCGCGTCCGTAGCCGAGGTAAACCGTAACGGAGTTATCCGGATGGCCAGGCGCAACAATCACCGGCGCCTTCACGCGCCCCAAGCCCACGCTGATCTCGACAATGTCGTCTTCTTCGAGACCCCACTTGGTCAGCGTGGCCCCGGAGACAATGGCAGCATTGTCCCAGCTCAAACTAGTCACAGGCTTGGGCAGCTCCTGTAACCAGCCCACATTCGCCCAGCGCCCGTCGTAAACGTTCGGATCAGGCCGGAAGATAATCTCAACCGAATCCTTCGGCGTGGGCGCCGGAGGATTCGCCCTGTCGAGCCTTATGCCACTAATGATGTCCGCTTGGGCGTTATCATTGGCCGTGTCCGCAATCCATCCATCGTGCAGCGCCTTGCGCCAACCAGCTTCGAAATCGCCATGGATGGTCGTCTTCCACGTCTCGCGCACAGCATCGTACGGGCTCATCATCGGCTCATCGAGCAGCGCTTGAAAAACATGATGCGATGAGTGCCCGCCATAGAGCGGATCGATCATCGGCTGCACAATCGAAACCGTGCCGTCGTAAGCGCGTGCATCGGACCACGACTCGAGATAATGCACTGCAGGGACGTGCCAGTGTGCCTGCTGCCCGGTCTCGTCGTAGTGCGTGCCGAGGTGCGCAACAATGTTGGCCTTACTAAAGGCCGAAGCAAAATTGAGATCGACCGGCGCATCGTAAATAGGATTGGCGTTGAGAATCACGAGCCAATCCACCTTGCCGGCGTTGAGATCGGCTACCAGCGCCCTGAAATCGCCAAGCTGATCGCTGGGCAACGGAATTGCCGGCTCGGAGCCAACGACGACCGTCTTACCCATGCTGCCCAGCATCATGTTGATTGCGAATGCCAGCGCTGCCACCGACGGATCCTGGTAAAGCCCCGGAATCACAGCACACTTTCCGGCGTTCGATTTCAGGTCCTTCACGAGCGCGGCAAGAAACTTCCGCTGCTCGTCGGTCCACGCGTAGCTCGGCGCGTTCATGCCCGGAACACCAACAGCCTGCGCCAGTGCCGCCGCAAACGCCGGAATCTCGCTCGCACGCAACCCCAGCCGATGCTCGGCCTTCATGCCCGTAGTGGTCGGCGTCGACTCGATCGCATACAGCCGATTCATGCCGTCTTCCGGCTGTTTGCGCCGCGCTGCGTAGTCGCGCACCAATTTATGAAAGCCGGGATACGATGCGCCCGACAAGAAATCGGCGTCGAGCGAGACAATCACATCGGCCTGGCTCAGGTCGTACTGAACATTCAACCCTTTTTCAAGGAACGTACCCGCAATCGCCGGATCGTACTGCACCAACTTCGCCTTGGGCCACGCCTTCTGCACTTCTTGCCACTGCCGCGCTAGCGTGGGCGAAGTAATCGCTGCACTTAGGAAATAAATGCCCGTTCCATCCTTGGTCGCAACCACCTTGTCGCGGAAGGCCTCGGCAAATTCCGCCCACTCGCGGCCCTCACCTTTATAGGTCACATGTTTCGACCGGTCGGGATCGTAGAGATCGAGCAGCGTGCCCTGCGAATACGGATCTGACCCGCCGTGATTGTAGGCGTGCTCGGGGTTTCCATCAATTTTGATAGGACGGAACTCGTCCGACTTTACCAACAGCGGCACCGCGCCGGTCGCGAACGGATGCGCCGTGGCAAAGTACATCGGCTTGCCGAGAACCAAATCCTCAGGCGCCTTGATGTACGGATAAATCGGCTCGTCGGGCTGCTTGGTGCAACCGGCCAGTCCTGCCAGCGCCATCGACGCGCCCATCAGCTTCATAAAGCCGCGCCGCGAAACAGGATCGACCCACTCCTGCGCCGCCGCTGGAAACTCCCTCTCCACCGCCGCCTGAAATTCCGGCGTGTCGGCCAGCTCATCGAGCGACCGCCAGTATTTTTTGCCCTTTGCGCCCTTCAACTCCGCGCGAACCTGATCAAGCGTCATTTTTTCTTTCATCTCGCTGCTCATCGGTGGCACACCTCGCAGCTGGTCAGGTCCTTCGGGGTGCGAATTTTATAGTGAACCACCAGGAATTTACCCATATCCTCCTGGCTAGTGAACTTCTCGTAAGCCGGGACAGCAGCCGGGGGCATTGCCGCCGAAACGTCGCCCGCCAAACCCCTGGCGCCCGCACCGGGCAACGCGAGCGAAGCCATCGCCGAGCCGGAAGTCCCCGGATCATTCGCCGTACAGCTCACACTCTGCGCCGTCGGCACGCCCAATTTGCCGTCAGCCGCCGCGCACCACACCGGCTTGTCTTCCGTCGGCTCTTCCCAAGCCATGTTGTAGATCTGGCTTGTGGGCCGCAAATTCTTCGCCGGATTGCGATGGCAATCCAGGCACCACTCCATCTGTAGCGTGTTCTGCGCATACATCAACGGCATCTCGTCCACACGGCCGTGGCAGCTTTCGCAGCCAATGCCCTTGTTCACGTGGATCTCGTGGCTGAAATAAACAAAATCAGGCAGGTCATGAACTTTGATCCACGGAATCGACTGCCCCGTGTACCAGCTCTGCCGCACCGGCTCCAGCAGTTGCGCATTGGTCCAGATCTGCGCATGGCAGTTCATGCACGTGCGCGTCGGAGGAATGCCAGCGTAGCTCGACTTCTCCACCGTGGTGTGGCAGTACTGGCACTGCAGCCCCAGGCCCTGCACGTGGTGTTTGTGACTGAAGGGAACCGGCTGATCCGCGCGCTGCCCCTGCCGCGTGACCCACGGCGAGCGCTGCAGCTGGTCGAGCGTAACTCCCAAAGCAATGACGATCAACCCCGTCAACACCAGGCTCATGCGAGCCAGTGCATTGGAGCTGCGGTCGAAGATTTGCGCCATGAACGAATCCCGGTTTGACTTTCGTTGTGCATGCGCCGCGTGTGCTGGCGATCACATGGTTGGTGTACAAGAACCGCTCTTTGATAAAGCTCTGCAGGAAGGGGCGGGGAAGCCCGAAATTTCAATATAGCGCACGCGGGGCGCTCACAACACGGGAGTTGCGTAAAAAAATACGAAAATATTATGGATGTCCCGCATTGTAATCGGCTGAAAAGAAAACCGCTTGTGATAAGCGCTATTCTGGACGAAATCCTATCGTTCTCCTGGCGCTCTTCGTACCAGAAGTTGGGATATTCAAGAGAAAAATAGCATGCCGAATCCACCCCGCGCCACAGGGCTCGCACGAGAGCGAGAATCTGGCAGCCCATCCGGCAAGTTTCACCACTTGACGTGAACCACGCTTTGAGCGCGCTACTTGCAAACCCAGCAACTCAGTTGGCTTCAAGCCCACACGCGGATCTGCATCCATGACACAATGAATGGCAAAGAAGATGAACATCCGGACACAACTGCTCACTCGGTCGTTCATCATTGCGGGCATATTAGCCGTCCCATGGCCTCTCGCAAACGCTCAGGATCTCTTTGACACTGAAATCAAGCAGATCGGCAACGCGCAGGTTCAGACCCTTGTAGAAACCTACTTCGACCATGCCCGACAACCCGTGGTCTTCTGGCATGACCCCGATTGGAGGATCGACCTTGTTTTGCCTGCTCAAAAGGACGCTTCGTTTTCAGTGCGTATTCGGCCGAAGTCAGGTAAAGAGTCGGTCGTAGTTCTGCCGGAGAGGGCCAGACAGATTAGGACAGTGCTCCGCGCTCCGAATAACAAGGCAATTGTGTATACAGACTCCGACAGCGAACGCGAAGGCTTCGTAATCATTGACCTAAGAACCGGAACGATCATCGACGACGTAGTCTCAACCGATACCTCGATCTCGCCAAACCGCCGGTTCCTCCTCTATGACAACTGGCTATCGAACTGGGATGACTCTGTACCTCATGAATTCCGTCTCTACGACGTTTTTCGTGTTCCGAGGGAAAACACCTGCGGATACAGCTTCGTGGATCACCAGCACGAGAAGCTCGACGATTACTTACGCGGTTTTCAAGTTTATCCCCCCATGCCGATCTGCTCTGATGACGATGACAACCTAGGCATTGAATTCGGTACAAACTTTACCTGGGCGCCGGATTCGAGCAAGATCGTTTTCGCCGACATAAAGAACGGTGAGATGAGCCTTGTCTTGGTGAAAATGCCTGTCGGCGCACATGACCTGCCGAAGACTTCGGTCTATGTTCTTAAAGGCACGCAGAACGTATGCACCGCAACAACCGATGCAAGCGGCGAGAAGCACTGCAACTATCACGTCATCCAATCGGTCGAATGGGATGGGGACCTCGTCAAAGCCGAATTCTTCCGTCGGTTCGACACGGCTTTAGACCTGTCGATCCCAGTCTCAGCCTTTGTCCCAGTGGATAGATAGCTTGGACGGAGTGTCTGTTTCCATCGTCACAAGCGCCCTTGCCTCACGCCGTCTGCCAGTGTTCCGGTGAGAGCGTCACCGTCGCACAGCCAAACGAGTAGTTGTACCAGGCGTGCTCCGTAGTAGGCGTGGCGAAAAATCCCTCGAGGTTCAGCCCCGAAGCAACGCGCGTCACAAACGAGCGCGAGCCGTAAAAGAGCGTGAAGAAACTGTCCCAATCGACCGTAAAAAGGAAGGAGTGGTCGGGGGCAAGCAGGGTTCCGCGCAGGGGAAAGGGAATGGACCCGTTATAAAGGTCGGCGAGAGGCGGGCGTGCCACGGGATCGGAGTTCAGGAATTCGGGAACCAAGATGAGTTTTTCCGCTCCCGCCGCCACAAAGATGCGCAGAAAATCCGGCTGCAGAAGCGGTTCGAAGCGACCTTCGACGGGCATCCAGAGCGGCTGCGAGGCAAGCAAATCCTTGAGCGCCTCGCGGCCCGCCGGGTCGGCCAGATGATCGCTCAGCGAACCGATCGAAGTGAGCAGCGCCTGATTGACGCGTGCGCAGGAGCTCAAGCCCGTCGCAGTCGCAACTTCGGTCCAGGGAACCTTCGCGCCATGGGCCGCGATCTCGGCGTCGCCCGGATATTGACGCGTAACGCTCCAGGCCAGCTCCGCGGGAACGCGCACAAAAGGATGCAGCACGATAAAGACGCACTCGAAGCATCCGCCGTAGGCATCCATCAGCGGCTCGGTGTAGAGCGGATAGGTAAACTGCTCCGATTGCATCGCAAAGAATGATAACAAACAGAGACCGGACGGCCGGCGGCTTTTTAGCCTACCAGAGACGCTTTCGCTCCATTCGTGTCGGGGGAACCCTATCGCTCATTCATCTCATCCCTGCTGAAATGCCGCCCTGCCTCAACCTCCGGAACGTCCCCTTGCGCGCGGAGGCAAGTCTGGCAACCGCAACTGCACCCCTTCGCGCCGTTCCCGCAGTCGTCCAAAACGTCGTCATTGGCCCCAGGCGGCCAGCCCGCAATCACAAGAAAGACATCCAGAACGAAAAGCCCGATCGCAATGTCGTTAAACAGCGATGCCTCGGGGAGGTTGGGCCAGAACTGGTTCGCCGCCCAAAACAGAAAGGCCGCCGCCAGCAGGATCGCCTTTACCAGTTGCGCCGCAGAGCGATGATGGGCCAGCTCGAAGACCACGTAGGCGCAGGCAATCGCCACCAGAGAAAACGCGGCGAGGGTGTCGTGACTTCCCACGGGAAACAGCCGCGGCGCGGCGTCATCAACAAAGAGCAACACCACGCCAGCCAGCGTAGCGACGCCCAGGATCAGCGGAATCAGCCTGCCGATGCGATCAGAAAAAGTCTGCACAGTCCATTATCTTTCGCCGCATGAAAGGAATCCATAAAGACCCCGCCGCTCATCGCACGCCGGTGCTGCGGCACGTAGCAGGGTCGTTTGAGGCCGGCGTGAAGAAGCAGAATTCTGCGGCTTGCTGAAAAGTGCGTCGTGAGGCACGAAGTGTCAGGGCACGACTTCAGTCGTGCTGTAGTCGACCGATCAATGAACTTGGGCTTTAGCCCCTGAGCGACGGTTTTGTTCAAACTGATCCACTACCCGGCACGCCGCACTCCGCAACAGATCATTTAGAATTCATAAGGGCGTAACGAACGCTCTCAGCAACATATCACTGCGCGGGTTTCGCGTTTCAGCCTTGGTGGCTTGCTTTGTCTTTACAATGGCAGACACAGCACCCGTTGAGGGCCCTTCAGGGAAGAGGAAGCACATGAAGTACGCCGGATTGCTGGTGATGCCAGCCGGATTTCTTCTCACGCTCGCCGCTCTGGTGTTGTTTCCCGACCCTTCGCGGCGGTTGGCGTTTGTCGTGTGCGGCCTCGCTGTCACAGCGATGGGCCTGGTAGTAGCGGTGCGCGGTCACATGCCAGCCCGCGGAGCCAACCGTCCATGATTTCATCACTCCCGACCGCTGCGCTTCCCATGATTCCCGTGCCCACCCCGTCTATGAGCGACGCCGTCTTCGCGCTCACTCTAGCGCTTCTGCTCCTCGCGCCACTGGCCATCGCCGGCGTGGCGCTCATCAATACGGGCCTGGGACGGTCGCGCTCCGCGGCGCAGGCCCTTTTGGGCAATCTGGCGCTCTCGGCCGTCGCGGCCATCGTGTTTGCGTTCGTCGGCGCATCGTTCGCCGGCATGCTGGGAACGTCCGACGCCGCAATTCACGTAGCCGGAAAAACCTGGAGCGTCGTCGGCCTCGGGTCAATCCTGCTGCACGGTCTGCCATCGGCCGCGCCCCAGGCGCAACTCGCGCTTCTCTTCGAATTCATGGCCGTCGTCATGGTGGCGATGATCCCGTGGGGATCGGGCGCGGATCGCTGGCGGCTCACAGCCGGATGCGCATCGGCAGCAGTGCTGGCCGGCATCGTGTTTCCTCTGGCCGCGCACTGGATCTGGGGTGGCGGATTTTTGTCGCAACTGGGTGCCAACTTCGGCCTCGGCGCAGGCTTTCTCGATCCCGGAGGCGCCGCCACGGTGCACGCTCTCGGCGGGCTCTCCGCGCTCGCATTGGTATGGATCGCCGGACCACGCCGCGGCAAGTTCCCCCGCGAGGGCCTGTCGACTGCAATGCCCGGCCACAACGCCGTCTATGTTTTGTTCGGCTGTCTGCTTGCGCTTGTTGGGTGGCTGGCATGGAACGCCGCCGGCGCTGTCATCTGGCTGCACGCACCCTTGGCGGCTCTGCCGGGCACGGCCATCAACACATTGCTCTCAGCTGCAGCCGCGCTGGTAGCAACCTTGACCATTACGCGCGTCCGTTTTGGCAAGCCCGACGCGAGCCTTTGCGCCAACGGCTGGCTCGCCGGCCTCGTCACTTCGACCGGCTGCGCGGCTCTCACCACACCCTTCGAATCCATCTTCGCCGGAGCCGTCGCAGGCATCTTCACGCCGCTGCTTGTGGAACTGCTGGAGCTGGCGCTTTCCGTCGACGATCCCTCCGGAGCCATCGCCGTGCACGGTGCATCCGGCCTCTGGGGACTAGCCGTCGCAGGCGTCTTTGCGCCGCAGGCCGGGCAACTCACAGCGCAACTCGTCGGCATTGCCGCGCTCCTCGGCCTCGTGCTGCCGCTCGTCTATCTGCTATTCGCGCTGCTCAACCGCGTGGTCGCCTTCCGCGTCGATCCCGACGGCGAGCGCATCGGCATGGACCTGCACGAACTAGGCGGCGGCGCATATCCCGAGTTCGTAATCCACCGCGACGAGTCCTACCGGTAAAGGGGAATCAAGATATCATCGAACCTTGGGCAGCGGCGCTCAGATTGTGATGCCATTCGATCGCAAACTCGTCGAAGCAAAGCTCGCGCTGAGTCGAATCAGTTCAGTTGAAATGCCGTCACTTGCATGGGATGTATTGGAAGCTGGATTAGATGGTCCTTGCATCCGTAAGCTCGCCGCGTTGGATCATCCCTCCGGTTGGGAAACAGATCAGGTATTACCGGGATTTATGGCTGAAGCGGGTCTGGAACGAATCTCCTGTACAGAAGCATCAATAAGGCTTGCCCGTCAGCTCGCGGGACGAATCCTCGCTGAAGGGCTCGATCCACTGGCTCATACAAGAGACTTTGAACTCCTATGGATTCAAGCAGGCTATCCAAGAGCTATCTATGACGCCGGAACTCTTGACGATCAGAAATACGTCGCCGAGTCCATGGGACAGACTGAAGCTGAGATTCGGGAACACGTACAGAGCGTCCTGATCGCCCTGACAGTTGAGGCCTAGCCAACACGTTCGCCTATCCCGAGTCCGTAATCCACCACCACGAATCCCACCGCGAAGGCCGAAACCCCCGCCCACCTGTGTAAACTGCCGTCAGGATCAAAACCTTATGGGATTGCTTACCGGACTCTTCTTCACTTGGGGCATCTGGGGAATTCTGCTGCGGCTCGTCGCCATCGTCCACTTCATCCGCCGCCGGCCTGACACGTATTGGCTCTGGGTCATTCTCTTTCTAGGTCCCCTCGGCGCGCTCGTGTACCTCTTTGCCGAGGCGCTGCCCGACGTCGGCCTTCTGCGCAATTCGTTCAAGGGCTTCCCGCGCCGCAAGCGCATTGCCCAGCTCAATCTGGAGATTCACGACAACCCTTCGTCGGGAAACTTCGAAGAACTGGCCGACCTCCTGATGGACGAGGGCAAGCTCGACCAGGCGCGGGCCGCGTATGACAAGGCCATCGCCAAGCGTTCGACAACTTTGGATTGTTTTTACCGGCGTGGTGTCTGCGCCCTGCTGCTCGGCGACGCCGCGGCAGCCCTGCCCGATCTCGAAATGGCAGTCGAAAAAGACGCAGGCCACGACTTCTATCGCGCCGCGGGCCTCCTGGCGCACGCCTACGCCCAAACCGGTCAGAAGGAAAAGGCCGATGCCATGTTCCAGAAGGCGATCGAGCGCTCGACGCTCTCGGAGACTTACCTGAACTACGCCGACTTTCTCGCGTCCCAAGGCCGCAACGCCGAGGCACGCACCTGGACGCAGAAGGTGCTGGACAAAAAACCCACCATGCCGAGCTACCTGCGCCGCCGCGAGCGGCCGTGGTTTCGCCGCGCCGGCGCCCTGCTGAGACGCATACCCGCGTAGACGCAACCTTTACAGCACCGTCGCTGAGCGAGTCTGAGCAAAGCGAGGACGAGTCGAAGGACCTGCATTTGTTTTTCGCGCATTCAATCCGGCACGAAAAAGGGTGCCCCACATCTCGATTTTGAGATGTGGGAAACCACGAACCCCAACTCACTCTTTTCAGCCAAGCATGAATATGCGTGGCCACATCACGATTTTGGGAGACTGGATAGCGCCGCTACTTGCGCGCCAGCAGCAGCATCACCACGAACAGCACCACAGGTATCAGGGCCAGTCCCGCGTAGAGCGCCAGTTTCGCGCCGTTCAGCCCGATCCGGCTGCGCAGCGATGGCTTGCGCTCCTCGTCGTCCACGCCCACCAATTCCTGGTGCTCCAGCTCCCACGCCATCTCGGCAGCGGTGGCGTAGCGGTTCCGCGGATCGCGCTCGAGAGCGCGGAAGAGGATCTCCTGCAACTGCGGCGAGATTGCCGGATTCAGTTCGCGGGCCGGCGTGGGATCGGTCAATACGCGTTCATTTAAAACCACCAGCGGATTCGCGCCGGTGAAAGGCGGCTGGCCGGTCAACATCTCGTAGAGCATCGCGCCCATAGCGTAAATGTCGCTGCGCTGGTCGCCACGCTGCCCCTTCACCTGCTCGGGAGAAATGTAATCGGGCGTGCCCAGCGCGGGCGTCAGCGAGGTGTGCGTGATGCGGCGCGCGTCCTCTTTCAAGGCGATGCCGAAGTCAATAATCTTAATGCGGTCGCCCTCCTGCACCATAATGTTCTCGGGCTTCAGGTCGCGATGCACCACGCCGTGCTTGTGCAGGTTGTCGAGAGCCTCGCAAATGGCCACCGTAAGCGCCACTGCCCGGTCGACGGGCAGCCCTCCCTCTGCATTCAGACCCTTTTCGTTCAGTATTGCGCGCAGCAGCCGTCCATCCACCCACTCGATCACCATGTACCGCCGGCTGCGCTCTTCGCCGTCGTAGGTTTTCACCACGCCGGGATGGTTAATCTCCTGGCCAATCTCCTCTTCGCGTCGAAAGCGCTCCAGCAAAATCGCATCGGCTTCCATCTCCGGATGCGGCACCTTCACGGCCACCGCCCGGCCGGTACGCAGGTCCGTGGCGCGAAAAAGCGTAGACATGCCGCTGCGCGAAACCTCCGCATCCAAGCGGTAGTGGTCCAAGACGTCCCCAACTTCGAGCGCTCTTATCACTGCTGTCAGCATCGCAATTTTGAGTCTTACATGCAAAACATAAGAATTTTGCAAGGATCGGCGTGAAGCCCGAAAATCGGAAACAGGCATGCCCATGCCCCATCCATTCCCCGTTTTTTGCGGAGAGGGTGGGATAGCACGATCCCTGCAGCGGTTTCGATTCTGCTCTTCACAGAAACCTCAATGCCAAGTGGCATTTCCTTAAGAAAATGCCGCCTCATACGAACTTCAGATGCCAGCGTGTGAATCGAAACCGCTCTAACTTCCCGCCCTCAATTCAATACGCATCTCCGGCGCCCAAGGGTCCGCCCCACGGACACCTGGGCGGCGAAGCCGGGGGGCGAGCGATCTTTGCTCGTTGGGGTGAGGTCAGGCCTTCGTCCTTGGGGTGGAGATCCACCTTCTGGGGCCTGGGATTGCACGAGACCCCAAGGCAGACTCGCCAGATGTCCCATATCTCTATTTGTTTGAGATGTGAGAGGCACTACCACAAAATGGCGAGCGACCAGTCTCAATTCATCGCATATGATGGATGGCGGGATGCCCAGCCTTTTTCGAATTTCTTTTGCCTGCACGGCAATGGCCTGCATGTTGTGGCCCGACGTGGCGCGCGGAACCGCGACCAAGACCCCTCCCGCCAGGCAGGAAGCGCCGCAGGATACCGGTTTCCTCAACCGCAAGATCGAGCTGCATGGCGTCTCCTACCGGTTTCAGGTGTACCTGCCTGAAGACTGGCGGCGCGACGATGGCAAGAAGTGGCCCATCATCCTATCTCTGCACGGGCGGGGCGAGCGCGGCTCCGAGGGTATGTGGCAGACGCAGTTTGGACTTGCCGAGGAGGTGCGCGACCATCCCGAGCGTTGGCCTTTCGTCATCGTCATGCCGCAGTGCCCGCTCAACGCGCATTGGACCGACCCTGCCATGCTGGAACTGGCCATGGCCGCGCTCGACCAGGAGTCGGCCGAGTTTCACGGCGACCCGGCGCGCACCTACCTCACCGGCCTTTCCATGGGCGGATACGGCGCATGGGAGCTGGCCAAAGCCCATCCCCATCGCTGGGCCGCCATCGCCATCGCCGCAAGCGGCGTCTTCTGGAGCTACGAGCCCGATCGCTGGCAGCAGGCGAACGTTCTGCCGGCCGAATATGCGCGCGCCATGGGCCACACACCGGTCTGGCTCTTCCATGGCAGCCTGGACACGACCGTCTTGCCGCGCCAGAGCGTGCTCATGTTCGACGCCCTCAAGGAGACCGGCGGCGACGTCCGCTTCTGGCTCTACGAGGGGCTGCTCCACGATTGCTGGACGCGCGCCTACGATGAGCCGGATCTGCCGCGCTGGCTGCTAGATCACCGTACCCCCGTGGCGCCCGAGACCTTCGCGGAGTTCCTCATGATTCCGCTACACCCGCCCGCCATCAAGCTCACCACAGCGCAGCTCGACAGCGTGACCGGACAGTACCGCGAGCCCAACGGGCACGGGGTTGGAATCATCTTCCGCCAGGGCGATCAGCTTTTTGAGAAAACCTCCGGCGGCGAGGTGATCGGCCTCGAAGCTGAATCGGCCGATTCGTTTTTCCGCCCCGGCGACGCGACCGGCGCGCACACCGTCCATCTCACCTTCGAGCGCGATGCGCTGGGTCACGTGACATCGTATGTGCTGGACGACAGCCGTCACGAGGAGCACTGGGCAAAGGCCCCAAGCGCAAACAAATAATGCTTACAAGCCCGCGTAGCGGGCGAAAGATGGTAGCTCCAGGCGCAAGCCTGGGGAAAGATCGCGCCATCTCGCGGCATCAGCCCGCTTCAGCGGGCGAAAGAAAATCCGGGGCTTCGAACCCCGTGGGACCATTTATCTTTCCGCATTGCCGTCGCTTAAGCAGACTCTATCCGATTCTCCTTCCCCGAAAAACCGTCACCGCCGATCCCTCAGCCAAAAACGCCGAATCCGGCGGACGCATCAGGACGTTTCCAAACGCAGGTCCGTAATAACGTGCCGCTTCGCCTGAAAGATTCGCAGTCCCCGCATCTCTCACCGTCCATCGCGGATGTTGGACCTCATATTCAACGCATCCACCGTCCTTTTGCGCTGCGTAGCCCCAGTAGTGCTCGGTGATGAACTGGCCGAGCGAGCCGTCTGCCGGCAGAAGGTTGTTTCCCACGGTCTCGATCCGCATCGCGCATCGTTGCGGCCCCGCGCCCCATGAGTATTCGGCCTCCACAGCGTCTTTTTCCGGCTGGAAATAAATGCGATGCGCCATGGGTACACAGGAGTACTTCTCCCCATAAAAAAGCCGCGCCGTGGCTGCAATCGCAATCTTCGGAACCAGCTCGCGAATGAAGACCACACCGCGCTTTTCCGAGCGCCGCACGTAAAAACGGAGGTTGACCTCTTCAAAGGAGCGATGAAACGGAATCGCGCATCCAGCGACGCGCGTGTCGTTAAATTGAAATCCCACCAGGCTCACATAGATGCAGCCTTCGCATCCATCCAGTTCCGTGCCTGCGGGAACAAAAGGCGCGAGCAGGTCCGGATCGACCGCATAATTCAACATCACAAGCTGCTTCCACTCCGCAGTCAAAAACACCTTGGGGCTTGTCATCTTGCGTCTCCCCTTATGATGAGCATATTGTCCCGAGCATAGCCTCGGCCGCCCCAATCTTCTCAAGTTTCCCGGAACTTGCCGCCATCCGCCTGCGTATCCTTATCTCGATTGGGGAAGGCAGATATGTTTTGCAGCGGATGTGGTCAGGAACTCGAAGCAGGAAAAGGATTCTGTGCAAAGTGCGGCTGGACCCCGCCGCCGATGACGCCGCCGCTTGCCCCGATGCCCGGCTTTGCGTATGAATTGGAGCGCTACGTCGGCAAGGTGCGCATACTCGGCATCCTGTGGCTGGTCTGGGCTGGGCTTTCGCTCCTGTTCGGCTTTGCCGCAATCCACTTCCTGCACGGATTTCTCTCCGGAGATTTTGGCCCATGGGCACACGACCACGCGATGCTTCCGGACTGGTTCGGGTCGGCGATCATTCACTTCGCATGGCTGATGATTTCGCTGCGCGCCATCGTCTGCGCCATAGCCGGATGGGGCCTCCTCGAACGCACCCAATGGGGGCGCATCATGGCCATCATCGCTGCGGTCATCAGCCTCATCAAACCCCCATTCGGCACCGCGCTCGGAATCGCCACGCTGGTCATCCTGCTCGGCTACCGCAACTCAATGCTCTACGACAGCCTGTGAAAAGCAGCTGTCAGCTATCAGCGAACGTGGTGAGTATGAAGTTCGCATCACAACAAAGTTGTCATCCTGAGCGACGCTTGGCCCGAACTCGGGCCAAGCGGAGTCGAAGGACCTGCATTTCGCATCCTCGCTTATGGTATGAACTTCTGGACACCACACTTACTCCTACGTACCTGCATCCTCGTTCCCCATTTCACTCAATCACTTCTTCACTCGCTCCCTTACTCCCTGCCTTTACAATCGATCCATGAGCTTCCCAGCCCAGCGCATGCGGCGGATGCGGCGCACGGAGTCCTTACGCGCCCTGGTGCGCGAAACCGCACTTGAGCCCGGCGACCTCATCTATCCCCTCTTCATCTGTCCCGGCAAAGGCGTACGCTCGCCCGTAAGCTCCATGCCCGGCGTCTTCAACCTCTCGGTCGATGAAGCGGTCCGCGAGGCGGAGGAGGCCGCAGAGCTCGGCCTCGGTGGGCTCCTACTCTTCGGCCTCCCCGAAACGAAAGACGAAACAGGCACCGGCGCCTGGGAAGAAAACGGCATCGTGCAGCAGGCGCTCCGCGCGCTCCGGCAATCTGCAGCGGCAAAGAAGCTCGTCCTCATCGCAGACGCCTGCCTCTGCGAGTACACCAGCCACGGCCACTGCGGCGTGGTGGTCAAGTCGGGCGACACATTCGATGTGGACAACGATCCCACCCTCGAGTTCTTGGCGCGCACCGCGGTGAGCCAAGCCAAAGCCGGCGCAGACGTCGTCGCTCCCAGCGACATGATGGATGGCCGCGTCGGGGCCATCCGCAAGGCCCTTGACGCCGCCGGCCTCGCGCAGACGCCCATCCTCAGCTACGCGTCCAAGTTCGCCTCAGCCTTCTACGGCCCCTTCCGCGAGGCCGCCGACTCCGCCCCGCAGTTCGGCGATCGCCGCAGCTACCAGATGGACGGCGCCAATCTCCGCGAAGCCATGCGCGAGATCGATCTCGACATCGAGGAAGGCGCGGATATGATTCTGATGAAGCCTGCCATGCCCTACCTCGACGTGGTGCGCGCCGCGCGCGAACGTGTCGATGTGCCCATCGGCGCATACCAGGTCTCCGGCGAATACTCCATGCTGCAAGCGGCCTTTCAAAAAGGCTGGCTCGACCAGAACCGCGCCATGCTCGAATCGCTCCTAGGCATCCGCCGCGCCGGTGCAGACTTCATCGTCACCTACTTCGCCAAAGACGCCGCCAAGCTGCTCTAATGTCTCGTCTCTGAAGTTCGCAACAAAGACACCTCTGTCATCCTGAGCGACGCTTGGCCCGAATCTGGGCCAAGCGGAGTCGAAGGACCTGCATTTCGCGGCTTCGGCCTATGCTACGAACTTCGGGAACACCACCCTAATCCCATAGTCCTCAATCCCCCGGCGATTTCCTTTACATTTGCTTGTCACGCGAGCGTATACTTCCTGCTATCTCTCACCAATCCCCGCAGGAGGTCTTCACGATGCACTTCCGCCTCAAGCAATTTGGCGCTTTCCTGGTGCTGTTCTCCGCCGCCCTGTTTGCCGCGGCTCCGCCACTCCACGCCCAGTCCGATGCCGACAAAACGGGCAAGCTGGTCCGCCTGATGAAGGAAGACGGCTACGACTACAAAACCACCACCTCACCAACGGTCTTCATCATTCATTTCACAGGCGATCACCTCAAGGACATCAAGGTCGTCCTCGCGCTGGGCGGAGATGCTGATAGCGACCTCATCGCCTTTGTCACCGTGACCCCCAAGGCCAACATGCCCACCACCGCCGATTTCCGCTATACCCTGCTCAAGACCAATTATCAATACGACCAGGTGAAAGTGGGCCTCGACAACGACGACGATCTGTCGGTGCGCATCGACGGTTCAATGCGCCTGGCCGATGCCGCCTATCTCAAGGTCATAATCGACCAGTTGAAGAGCTCTTCTAACGAGATCTACGGCAAGATACAGCCCTCCCTGTTGCACTGAGCGCAGGCGCGGCTATCCGGCCTGTAGAGCCTCGGTAGCCGGTCGTGTCGTGGCATGAAAATGGCCAGGCGAATCTCGGGAATAAAGCCGGCATTAAAAATCTTGGGATTCCAGGCTCGTTGTGTTCTGCTAGTTAGTATCCTGTTTCCGAACTTGCAGCATGCATAACACTGTCATCCTGAGCCAGTTTTGGTGCGCTTTTGCACCAAAACGAGTCGAAGGACCTGCATTTCGGGACTTCGATTTACACAACGAACTTCCGGGACACCACACTGGCTCCGCTAGTTCCCGATCAGAATCCGCCTATGCTCAAGCGACTCGAAACCTATTTTGAATTTGCCCGCCTCGGAACCAACTGGCGCACCGAGTTTCTGGCCGGCGTCACTACCTTCCTCACCATGGCCTACATTGTGCTGGTGAATCCGGCCATCCTGGCCGAGGCCGGGGTACCGAGATCCGCGGCCACCGCGGCCACCTGCCTCTCGGCGGCCTTCGGCTCCATTCTCATGGGCATCATTGCGCGCTACCCCATCGCACTTGCGCCTGGCATGGGCCTCAACGCCTATTTCACCTACACGGTTTGCCTCAAGATGCATGTGCCGTGGCAAACGGCGCTGGGAGCGGTGTTTCTTTCCGGCGTCATTTTTCTCGCCATCACCGCAGCCGGCATCCGGCAGATGATCCTGCGCGCCATTCCCCATCAGCTTTACGCGGCGGTTGCCGGCGGCATCGGCCTGTTCATCGCCTTCATCGGCTTTCAGCACGCCGGCCTCGTGGTTCGCGATCCCGCCACCCTCGTCGGCATGGGCAACATCCGCAATCCCACTGCCTATCTCGCGCTCTTCGGCCTCATTCTGATGGTGGCTCTCGAAATCCGCAAGGTCAAAGGCGCCATCCTCATCGGCGTCCTCGCCGTCACCGCCCTCGCCTGGCCGCTGCACCTAGTGCACTGGACCCCGTCGCCCGGAGGCATCGGCGCACTCACTCAAACCGCATTCCAACTCGATATTCGCGGCGCTCTCGGCAAGGGCCTGCTTGAAATCGTCTTCGTCTTCTTCTTTGTCGATCTCTTTGACAACCTGGGCACGCTCGTCGCCGTCACCAAGCGCGCCGGGCTCATCGCCCCCGACCACTCCATTCCCCGCTTGAATCGAATTTTGTTTGCCGACGCCACGGCCACAATCTTCGGCTCGCTCACCGGAACCTCTACCGTCACCAGCTACGTGGAGTCGACAGCCGGCGTCGCGGCAGGTGGGCGCTCCGGCATCACGGCAATCGTCACCGGTCTCTTGTTTTTGTGTGCCGTCGTAGCTGCGCCGTTCGTCGGCATTGTGCCCACAGCAGCCACTGCCCCGGCGCTCATCCTGGTGGGCTCGTTGATGCTCGCCGCCATCACTGAAATCCAATGGCAAGACCCGCTCGTCGCCGTCCCCGCATTCCTAACCCTGGTCCTCATTCCCTTCACCTACTCCATTGCCAACGGCCTCGGCTTCGGCATCATCGCCTGGGCGGTCCTGCACCTGTTTGCCGGCAGAGCTCGCCGCCAGGACTGGCTGCTCTACGTCATGGCCGCCCTCTTTCTAGCGCGCTTCATCTACCTCGGCGCAAATTAGTGTCATGAGTCAGAGGTTGATTGAATCATTGATTTGTCATCCTGAGCGATCAAAAATCGAATGTCATCCTGAGTGAGTCCTCGCGAAGCGAGGGCGAGTCGAAGGACCTGCATTTGCCTTTCGCACATTACTCTCAGCACGAACTTGGGTGCCCCACATCTCGATTTTGAGATGTGGGAAAGCACAAACCCAACCTGAACTCGTTCACCCCGACCGAGTCACTTCTGAGACACTTGAAAAGAACCATGCGTCTCCTCCGCATTCTCGTTTTTCTCGCCCTCGCCGCCTCCGTCGCCCACGCTGACGACTCCTACCGCATCGTCCAAACCTATCCTCACGATCCCCGCGCCTACACCCAGGGCCTCGTCTTCGTCGACGGCCACCTCTACGAGAGCACCGGCCTCAACGGCCGCTCCTCGCTGCGCATGGACGATCTCGCCACCGGCCGCGTGCTGCAATCGGCGCCGGTCGCCGAACAATACTTCGCTGAAGGCCTCGCCGCCTGGGGCAGCACCCTCGTCCAGCTCACCTGGCAGTCGCACGTCGCCTTCGTCTACGACCGCTTCACCTTCCGCCTGCTGCGCACCTTGCACTACAACTGCGACGGCTGGGGCCTCACCGCCGACAGCAAAAATCTCATCCTCTCGGACGGCACCGCAGAGATTCGCTTCTTCGACCCCGCCACCTTCCGCGAGCTCCGCCACATCGACGTAAAAGATCGCGGCCAGCCCGTAACCCAGCTCAACGAGCTCGAGTACATCCACGGCCAGATCTACGCCAACGTCTGGCACACCGACCGCATCGCGCGCATCTCGCCCGCAACCGGCCAGGTGCTTGGCTGGATCGATCTCGCCGGCCTCCTGCCCGACAGCGACCGCTCCGACCCCGAAGCGGTCTTGAACGGCATAGCCTACGACCCCGCCCACGACCGCCTCTTCGTCACCGGCAAACTCTGGCCCAAACTCTTCGAAATCAAAATCGTCCCCGCCAAACCCAAGTCCGTTCCCGTCCATCACGCCAAGTAATGTACCGCCAGCCTCAGAAATGTAGCGCCGGCCTCCCGGCCGGCTGTGGTGCGGGCGTCCTCGCCCGCACACCTCGACGTGCCGCACAGATCCCCGCACTTGACGTCGCGTTGGCTTCCTTCCTGTCCATAGCCATTTTGAAACCACGCTCGCAAATCGGAACCACCCCTCCACGAACTCCCCGCCATCACCGCCCGCCCGCACTCCGCCCGCGTATACTTCTCCGCGAAGGATTGACCCCACGATGGACGATTTCATGCCGAGTTCCCTGCCGAACGTGGCTCTCCTCTGGACCATTGTTTTTGCCTTTGCCGGTTACCTGGTCACGTTCATGAGCAACCGCATGATGGCGCGCCGCGCCGATCGCCTGCGCCTCGTCAATCAACGCCTCAACGAGTTCTACGGCCCGCTCTACGTGGCTACCGTCGCCGGCAACATCGCCTACAAGGCACTGCTCGGCAAACAAGGCAAGACGCAATGCCATCCCATCCGCAACGAGGACCTCGCGGAGTGGGTCTTGTGGATGAAGACCATCTTTATGCCGCTGAACGACGTGCGCGAGAAGATTATCATCGAGAACGCGCACCTCATCGTCGAAGAAGAGATGCCGCAGTGCCTGCTCGATTTTGTCACCCACGTGGTGGGTTACAAGGCCATGCTATGTAAGTGGGCCGAGGGCGATTACACCGAGCGCCGCTCCATGATCGGCTGGCCGCCCGAGTTCGATGCCTACGTCGAGCGCTCCTACCGCGCCCTCAAAGCCGAACAGACCCGCCTGCTGCACAACGCTCTGTGGCGCGCCTGGCGCAGGATCGTCAAGTCAAAATCTTAAAACGAAATCGCACTCGGCGCAGGTTTCCGTGAAAGGGTACGACTTCAACAGTGCCATACGCGTGTCAAGACTGTGAGGGGCTGTAGCCCCTATTGGCGATTTCGCGCCAACCCTCCATCGCGCCCTGGACACCTTTTCAAGGAAGAATCAGAGTAACTGGGTGGCACTAACGCGCGAATTACCAAAAAGTTGCATTGCATCCCACTGGGGCGCCTGAAACAGTCCCCCTATTGACAGCCAGACCCTCACGCCGTCACCCCGCATGCAGCGACGTCACATGCGCCACGGCCTTGGGCACCCGCCAATCCATTCCCCGAGAAATCAAGCCTTCTTCTCCCGGAGGGAGAGCCGAAAATGGCCCGGAGCGTCAGCCCGGGGAACCCGCCGTCAAAATCGAGAAACAAAGCCCGCGGCAAAGCCGCGCTCCGAATCGCAAGCGCGCCCGCAGCCGCTCATCACCTGTAACTCTCACCCGAACAAAGATCGCCAGAAGTCGACCCAACAGGAGGAAGCTTCTTGAGAGAACAAAGAAGTCTCCGAAAAGAATTTACTTGGCACCCCGAAGAAATTTACTTGACAATGTAGCCTAACTCAGGTGTATATTTTCGTCCGCGAGGTAAATCGAATTAGTACCCGCATGTGTGCTGAAGCCGTCCGCTGATGGTTAGGCATAGGATCTTCCCTACCCCAGTACGCGAGTCAAGGAGCCCCGCCATGTCTCGTTCCGTCAGTAGCTACTTCGTAATCTCGTCTCTGAAACGGATCGCCTCTCTCTGCGCGATTCCGCTCCTAGTGCTGTTTTCTGCCGCCCATGCAAGCGCGCAGACAGTGGCGACTTACAACTTTGACGACGGTACCGCGGACGGCTGGGTCTCGTTTTTCGGCGCGACTACGCCCGTGGCGACGTCCGCTGCCGCCGACTCCGGCGCCGACAGCCTTCTTACCACCACCAGCGCTACCGGCACCGGCGGACCCTCCATACAACTCAACAGCGTGTTGCTAGCCGGGGCAAAATACACCATCACCGGATGGGTTCAATTGACCCCCGGCGAAAGCGCACAAAACGCAAACTTCACCATCGCGCGCAGCGACCCGAGTTGCTCGGGCGGCACATGCTACGACACTATTGGCGCTTACCAGACCCAGGTAACTTCGTCGGGATGGGTCGAGATCGGCGGCAGTTATACCGTCAGCGCTACCGAGACCGCGCTTCTACTCTACGCACAGCTCGTTGGCGCCACCAACGCACAGTCATTTTATCTGGACAATGTAGTAATCACAGAGACCGCTCCTCCGCCCGGCGGCGCGGCGGTTGCAACCTACACGTTCGCTGACGGCGGACTCGACGGCTGGTTCCCCTTCGGGTCGCCCACGCTCACCAATACGGCTCCTCCGATCGATGATCCCAACAGCGATGCGCGCAGCCTCCTGGTGACCAACCGCACCGCGGGCTACATGGGACCGGCTCTGAATCTGCTCAGCGTCAACGGCGTCGTAGCCGGCGCCACCTATCAGGTCACAGCATATGTATTGCTTGCCGCAGCAGACAGCAGCAATCCGACAGCCAGCATTTCTCTCAAGAACACGAACTGCGCCAACACCTCCGGCGCATTCACGACCATCGCCACCTCCAGCGCTCTTTCAAGCACGGCGTGGACCAAGATTACAGGTACATTCACCTTCAGTAATTTGCCTGGTCCGCCCAGTAGCCTCGACCTTTACTTCCAATCGAGCAGTGCCACGGACTCGTTCTATGTTGGCGACGTAGTTATAGGCGAGCTTTCGCCGGCTCCGCTCAACCCCAGCCAGCAGGACAATACGGGCATTACATCCACCTTTGAAGACGGTGGCCTGGACGGCTGGACTTCGCGCGCCGGCTCCACACTGACCAACTCAACCGCCGAAGCGCACAGCGGAACCCACAGCCTGCTCACCACCGGCCGCACTGCCAACTACGACGGGCCGAGCATCAGCGTGGCCAACAAGATGTATGTGGGAAGCGCCTATAACATCAGCGTATGGGTGATGCTGCAACCTACCGACGGCTCAAGCCACGTGATCAACATGAGCCTGCAGACTACGCTCAATGGCAACACCAGTTACCCAAGCGTCACTGGATACCCTGGAGTTACCGTGCCGGCAGACGGTGCATGGCACCAGATCAGCGTTCTGGGTTACACCATGTCGTCGGCTTACGACCCAGGTTCGGCTAGTCTCTATCTGCAGACCGTCCCCTCTTCCGGCAGCGATCTGGTGTCGTTCTACATCGATGACTTCCAGTTGTCCTACGTGAATCCGCAGACGATTCAGACCGACATCCCCTCGATCTACAAGACCTTCGCTTCGTATTTCCCGATCGGTGCGGCTGTCGATCCGACAGACCTGAGCGGCCCGCACGCTCAGTTGCTCACTACCCACTTCGACAGCATCACATCGGGCAACGACATGAAGTGGAGTTCCGTTGAAGCCACCAAGGGCACTTACACCTTTTCGACGGCGGACAGCGAAGTCGGTCTGGCGGTGTGCAACGATATGCGAGTCCGCGGCCATAACCTGGTGTGGGCAACCGGCGCGCAGACGCCCGCCTACGCGACCGGCGACGGAACTAACTCCGCAGCTAACCAGGCCGTTGTAACTGCCAACATTCAGGAGCACATTCAGAGCGAGGTGCAGCACTTTGGCAACAAGGTTTACGCGTGGGATGTAGTCAACGAGCCGCTCGACCCCACACAGCCCGATTGCCTTGCGCACGGCCCCTTCTATCAGGTGCTGGGCAAGAGCTACATCGACGTCGCGCTCCAGGCCGCGCGGCAATATGCGCCTGCGGGCACACAGCTCTTCATCAACGACTACAGCACCGCGGACCCGAACCGCCTGGCCTGCCTGGTGAGCGTGCTTCAGGATCTCACGTCCCGCGGTATTCCCATTGACGGCGTGGGCCACGAGACGCACAACAACATCAACTATCCGTCGATCGCGGCCATGGTCAACGCCATCGACACCGTCAACGCCGACTTTCCGAATCTCGTTCAGCAGATCACCGAGATGGATGTTAGCGTCTACAACGCAGGCGACAACACCTCTAACTACGGCACTAACATTCCGCCGACCGTGCTAGCTGAGCAGGGATGGCTCTACGCAACCTACTTCGATGCGCTGCGGCAGTTGAAAGGCAAATTGAGCGCAGTCACCATCTGGGGCATGGCCGACGACGATACATGGCTGGACAGCTTCCCCATCAATCGCACCGACTACCCACTCCCCTTCGACATGAGCCTGCAGGCCAAGCCCGCCTATTGGGGCATGGTCGATCCCACGCAGTTGCCGGGCTTTGGCCTCACCTTCTCGCTCTCGGGCAAGACGGGAGCCCAGAACGCTCGCGTGTGGACCCTGACGGCAACCAACGGGTCGGTCGGCCCAGCCTATCTAACTCAGATTACCGGTCTTACGCTCACCCAGACCTCGGGCGCGGCCTGCACACCAGTTATTACGCCCCCGTCCGCGTTCCCGATTCAGCTTGGCGATCTCGCAACCAGCGCCTCGGCCAGTGCCTCGTTCACCATCGACTTTACTGGTTGCTCCGCGCTTTCCCGATTCACCATGAGCGCTCCATGGACTTCGGCGACCTATGACACCGGCACGTATGTGTTGGGCAACCAGTTCCGGTAAATTAAAGCAGAGGAGACGAACCAATGAAACCATTCGCACTCGCACTCACACTCGCAGTGACGATAGGCGCCATCGGCGCGCACGCTTCGTCGCTCAGCCTGACGCTCACCCCTGCCAGCGGCGCGGTGGGCGGCGCACCCGGAACGGCCGTCGGCTGGGGTTTTACCCTTACGGATACGAGTAACTCAGACTGGATTATCCTCGATGACTCCTTTTTCACGGGCAGCCCGGTCTATGGAACATATACCGATTACATCGCCAACCAGTTCTACGTGGCCGGCCCGTCGCCGGAACCAGCAACCGTTGTTTCCCCATGGAACCAGTCGGCGCAAACAGGTACTGGAGAGTTTGACCTTTATGCCACGGACCCGAGCGTGAGCTTTTCAGGGACGATCAGCGTGGACTACTCCCTGTACTCCGAGGATCCAAATAGCCCGGACTTCGACCCCGACTCGCTCATAAGTAGCGGGACTTTCACCGATCCGGTCAGCATATCGGTTACTCCCGAACCACCAACGTGGGCACTGATGATTTTGCCTTTCGCAGCCCTTCTCGCAGCCTTCGCCAAACGGAGCAGTCCAAAACACGCGAGCTAGTGCCCGTCTCTAAACATAAATATAGCTGTCATCCTGAGCGACGCTTGGCCCGAATCCGGGCCAAGTAGAATCGAAGGACCCGCATTTTGGGGCATCGATTTATAGTTCGAACTTCTGGGGCACCAACCTGGGTCGTATCGCGGCCTCTCCCATACGGAGGGAACGAAAATAGCCCAGGCCGGGGTTCCACGGACGGGTGATTCGCAGAGCCGGGGTTCGTAGGGTGGAGCATGAAACCCCGGGGAACCAGGCCGTCATCATCGAAAAATCAAGTCCGCGGCCAAGCCGCCCCCCAATCGCAAGCGCGCCCGCAATCGCTCCTCCCCCGGAACCATCGCCCCAAACAATGATCACCACATGCGACATTTCGGGAGTAATCTGCCAGACTGGATTTCAGTCCGTCATCTCGACGATCGGTAGGGAACCACGCGCCTGTTCCTCCGGAGACGCCTTCGCTCAAAAAACGCCGGTATGAGGTCCCACGCGACGGAGCCATCGAGCGGGCGAACAGGAAGGAGGTTAGACACGGCGATACAAAGACTAGCGGCTCCCAGAATTGCCACAGCGATGTTGAGCGTCTCCCAGGGAGTGTAGCCAAATACCGCGATGCACAGCACGATAGGAACGGAAACGATGGTCTGGGCAAGCACTCCGGCCCAGAGCCGCATCGTCTTCACCTTCAATCGGACTGTAGCCAAAATAGCGCCAACCATCGATCACCTGCTCAGGCGAACCACGGCTGATTCCCAGCTGCAGTCGGCCGCCGGAGATTAGATCCGCAGCCCCAGCGTCCTCCACCATGTAGTGAGGATTCTCATACCGCATGTCGGTCACTGCCGTGCCAATCTCAATCTTTCGCGTTTTGGCGCCAACTGCCGCCAGAAGTGGAAACGGTGATGCCAGTTGTTGCGCGAAGTGATGAACACGGAAGTAGGCTCCGTCCATTCCCAGACGCTCTGCTTCCACGGCAAGGTCGATGGACTGCAGGAGCGCGTCAGCCGCCGAATGCGTTCCAGACTGCCGTGAAGGAGTCCAATGACCAAACGAGAGGAACCCAATCTTCTTCATACAATCCAGTTTCCCATCCAAGCTAGGAGAAATGGCCATCTTTCGACAACGCCGCACATTCCGATACGAGTGCACCTGAGGTGATCTCAGAGTCAGGCCGCCATCTACGTCGCTTTGGGCTCCCGTCGGATCACCGACCGATAGTTCCCTTTGTCGACGGTCCGTCTGTCTGAATGAATAGACTGCTTGCCACGAGGAGCAACGCAAGGCGTGGTCGGAGCCTCGCGTTGCTTTAGGCCGCATCTCTCATCCATGCCTCGAGCACAGGACGGTAAAACCGTCGCAATGACCCAACCCGCTTTCCCGGAATTTTCTTTTCCGAAGTTTGAATCCGCAGGGTTTTTGGGCAGCATTTGAGTAAGGCCGCAGCCTCGACGAGCGTAAGCACGTCGGTTGAGATCATCTGAGGGTACTCCGCCTCAAACGAACGGGTGGATTCGATGCTCCGGCAGACGAGCAGCGGTTTTAGTTTGCTGGTGGACGAGTGTTTTCACTTCGCTGGCGCATCGCGGATGCTTTCACGATGGTCTTGGCATTAACGAAGGGACGAACTCAACTTCGTTATCGACAGATGGTTGGCCGCTTTCAATTACCAAAGTAGAAGAATCGGTACAGCCTTGATTGCTAGCCTTTAGTGCCGTGGCTTTGCCGTTTTTAATACCTGTGAAATCCGATTCGCGGTTCACTCTCCCGTTCCCTTCCCACACATCGCTCCTCATCAGCGGTTCCATGAGATCCTGTCGCGCCTCGCTTCAGTTTCTGATCCGCGAAGCGGGCCGGATGCCTCAGCGCACACCGGAACAGGCCCAATCCATACGCACAGACTTGTCCGTCCGCCCGGTCTGGGTCTGTATGAAGCAGTAGCCATGCGAGGAATTTCGCTGCTTGCAGGGTGAAGTCTACCGGAAGTGCGCCGAGGCTTAAGATTAGCTGGATCAGGGTGCTGTCGGTTCCAATTCCATCGCCGTAGTTCCAGGGCTCCCGTGTGGCCCGTAATAGAGCTGCACAGGAAAAGGCCCTCACACAATGTCCAAATTCGCCGGTCCGGCCTGGCTTCCAATTCGGGGCTTCCGGTTCTGACCATCGGATCAGTTCTATGACCTCGGCAGGAAACCAATGCATCGGTTTTGGAAAGGTCCCAGTATCGCGAACCTGACGGAGGGCGGCCAGGTGCCCATCCGCCTCACTTCCGTAATCTGCCGTTGAAATTCACTCCAGGACATCATCACCGATATGTTCAGAAATCTGGCGCAGTAAACTGTCTGGCTCAGGTTCGAAAAGATTCAAGAGGTCGACGATCATGTTTACGCAATTGTAAGCTTCCATGTGACATCTAAGGTCACTAGAACCGAGAGATCACGTGTCCATGTAGGATGACAAATGGACACTTGAGATCAGGCGAGATCGTTCTGAGCTGCGGCGAGATTCCAGGGCAGCGGCTCGTGGATGCGGTTGATGGGGTGATTGGCGATCAGTTCAAGCACGCGGCGAAGATAGAGCTCCGGATCAAACCCGTTGAGCTTGGCCGTTCCCAGCAGCGAATAGATCGCGGCTGCGCGGTCGCCGCCTGCATCTGATCCACAGAATAGAAAGTTCTTCCTGCCTAAAGCTACGGCTCGCAACGCCCGCTCGGTGGCAGAATTATCGATCTCGATCCGGCCATCGTCGAGATAGCGTGTGAGCGCACGCCAGCGCGACAGGGCATAGCGGATCGCCGCAGCCGTATCGGACTTGCGTGAGAGCTTCGTCAGGGTTGTGTTTAGCCAGTTGTGGAGTTCTTCGAGTAGGGGTCGGGCACGTGCTTGACGGATCTGACATCGTAGATCTTCAGGCTTGCCGCGGATCTCGCGTTCGATGTTGTAGAGTGCGCCGATGCGCTGAACAGCTTCCGTAGCAATCGCTGAACCGTTGGCAACCTGGATGTCGTACAACTTGTGGAACGTGGGCCCCACACGCCGCTTCGACGAACCCGCTGCCCTCGTAGAGATGATGAAAGCCCGCATAACCGTCTGCTTGCAGAATACCGGCGAAGCTGCTCAGATGCTGCCGGGGATGTTCACCCTTGCGATCCGCCGTGTCGGCGAACCAAACCGCTGGAGACACCGGCTCGCCGGACGGGCGATCATCGCGCACATACGTCCACAGTCTTGCCGTCTTGGTCTTGCCCATCCCCGGGCGCCAGAACTGGGACCGGCGTGTCGTCGGCATGAATCTTGTTGGCGGCCAAGACATGCTTGCGAATCTGATCGACTAGCGGAGTCAGAAGGTGGCTAGCAGCACCGACCCAATCGGCCGGTGTGGAGCGATCCAGATCGATGCCCTCCCGGGCAAAGATCTCCGACTGGCGATACAACGGAAGGTGGTCAGCATACTTCGAGACCAGCACATGCGCCAACAGATTCGGTCCGGCAAGTCCGCGTTCGATGGGTCGTGACGGCGCCGGCGCTTCGACAATCACATCGCACTTGGCGCAGGCCATCTTCACCCGCACATAGCGGATCACCTTGTAGGTGGCAGGCACGCGCTCCAGCATCGCGGAAATCGGGTAATCTGCTTCTCCGCAACCGGGCAGCCGAGGAATCGTCATTCGCGCACCGCCGCAGTGGGCCCGCAGATGGTTGAAAAGATGGCCAAGTGTAGGTTTCGGGCATGCGGCGACTCGTCCAGAACCGTGAAAATCCAGGATTACAGTCGCAAAGCCCACTTTAGAGGCTACACAAGCAATGATAGAGGGAGTGAAACTCAAAAAGTAAGATTCCGGCGCGTATGCCACCTTCATCCGGGTCCCCTTGGCCAAGACCAACACAAGGGTGCACGCGACAGAGCCGTTTCCCTTTTTCCCTTAACTTGAAGACACCTCAAGGAGGAAGTAATCCATAAGCTAACAGTTTGTCCGCTCAAAATAGGTGGACATCTCTACTGCACAGTGAGCCGTACGGTCGTGGTTTGCTGCTGTGTACTGCTGCTGGCGGTCACCGTAATGCTGTAGCTATTTACAGTAGACCCAGAGCCGGCCGCACCGCCACAGGCGCTCATCGATGCCAGCCCAGCAAGGGAGCAGAGCACCAGAAGCGTGGTCGAGATCCGGCGCCGGTAACGCCGTCCCGGAACGAACAGAACCCCCAACAATGCAAGCAAGGCTAACGGCCACCTCGTGCTCAACCCAAACGCCGCGGCCGACGTCGAGGGGGTCTGAATCGTCAGCATCGAGGTTACCGCAGAACTACCGGGAGCGATCGGGTTCACTGAAAAGCTGGCTGTCGCTCCTGCCGGCAGACCGCTCGCAGCGAGCGTGATCGGGTTGGCATATGAACCGTTTTGAGGAGTAACGGTGATGGTATAAGTCGCCGATTCTCCGGGTTGAACGCTTTGCGTGCCGCTTGAAGAAGCCACGGTGAATGTGGGAGTAACTACGACCGCTTCGTTCAGCGCCGTCGAGCTGCTCGTCGCGAAGTTGCTGTCGCCGCCATAGTTCGCCGTGATGGAGTGGCTGCCCAGCGCCAGCGATGAAATAGTGAACGTCGCAGTCCCCGAGATAAGGCTCGGCGCGCCCAGTGTCGTTGTTCCATCCTTGAAAGTCACCGCGCCCGTCGGAGTCCCGCCCGCGCCGCTGACCACTGCAGTGAAAGTCACCACCTGGCCAACCGGGCTCGGATTCGCCGAGGAGATGAGGATCGTCGTACTGGGCGTGACGCCGATGGCCTGGTTCAGCGCCGCCGATGCGCTCGTCGCGAAGTTGCTGTCGCCGCCGTAGTTCGCGGTGATGGGGTGGCTGCCCAGCGCCAGCGACGAAGTAGTGAACGTGGCCGTGCCCGAGATCAGGCTCGGCGCAGCCAGTGTCGTTGTTCCGTCAGTGAAGATTACCGTGCCCGTCGGGGTCCCGCCCGCGCCGCTGACCACTGCAGTGAAGGTCACTGTCTGGCCGACCGGGCTTGGATTCGCCGAGGAGATGAGGGTCGTCGTAGTCGGAGTGACGCCAACCGCCTGGTTCAGCGCCGTCGAGGCGCTCGCCGCAAAGTCGCTGTCGCCGCCATAGTTTGCCGTGATGGAATGGCCGCCCAGCGTCAGCGACGAAGTAGTGAACGTGGCCGTGCTCGAGACCAGGCTCGGCGCGCCCAGTGTCGTTGTTCCATCCTTGAAAGTCACCGTGCCCGTGGGAGTGCCGCCCGCGCCGCTTACCACTGCAGTGAAGGTCACCACCTGGCCGACCGGGCTCGGATTCGCCGAGGAGATGAGGGTCGTCGTCGTCGGCGTGACGCCGATGGCCTGATTCAGCGCCGCCGATGCGCTCGCCGCAAAGTCGCTGTCGCCGCCATAGTTCGCCGTGATGGAGTGGCTGCCCAGCGCCAGCGATGAAGTAGTGAACGTCGCAGTTCCCGAGACCAGGCTCGGCGCGCCCAGTGTCGTTGTTCCATCCTTGAAAGTCACCGTACCCGTGGGAGTGCCGCCCGCGCCGCTTACCACTGCAGTGAAGGTCACCACCTGGCCGACCGGGCTCGGATTCGCCGAAGAGATCAACATGGTCGTGGTGCCCGCCACGCCGACGCCCTGCATGAGAGTTACTGGCGTCCCGGCCGCAAAGATTCCCCCGCCGCTATAGCTCGCGCTGATCGAGTGGTTTCCCACGTTCAGTGTGGACGTGGTGTAAGTCGCCAGGCCGGAGGCAAGATTAACTGTGGCGAGCGTCGTCGTGCCATCCAGGAACGTCACCGTGCCTGTCGGAACCCCATCGGGCGAAGTCACCGACGCCGTAAACGTCACGGACTGGCCAGCCGCACTCGGATTCGCCGACGACAACAAGGCAGTCGCGGCTACCGCCGAGCCGACGATCTGAGTGAGAGCCGTCGTCGTCGTGCTGGGGTAGAAGTTGGAGTCGCCGCCATAGCTTGCCGTGATCGAGTGGCTGCCCACGCTCAGTGTGGAGGTGGTATAGGTCGCCACGCCGGAGACGAGGTTAACTGTGTCCAGCGTCGTCATGCCATCCAAAAAGGTTACGGTGCCGCCTATGGCGGAGACGGTTGCGGTGAAAGTAACAGGCTGACCCGGCTGGCTCGGATTGGGCGAGGAGCTGAGCGTGGTGGTGGTCGCGGCCGGATTGACCACTTCGGTCAAGACAGCGGAAGTGCTTGGCGCGTAGTTAAGGTCGCCGCTATAGCTCGCCGTGATCGAATGGCTGCCGACTGCGAGATGTAAATCGGATAAGGCCGCCGTTCCGGCGGTCAGGGGTATATTCCCGAGAGTGTTTGCTGCGTCGAAAAAAGTAACCGAGCCGGTGGGAGTGCCGGTCGATACCGAAATGGTCGCGATGAAAGTCACACCGGCATCAAGGGCTACGGGATTGGGTGACGCGCTGAGGCCGGTGCTAGTGGCGCGTTCGAGCTCGACCACTTCGCTGGTCCCCTGGTCGGCGGCGTAGACATTGCCTCCCGAATCGACCGCTACACCGAGGGGATTTTGGAGAATGTCGAGGATTTGAAGGACAGCACCGGGCACTGTAATCTCAAACACCGACCCTAGCCCTGGAACACCGAAAAAGACGTCGTCTCCGCGGTCTATTGCCACGCCGGTTACGCTGAAACCGCCGCCTGTGTTGGCCACTGCGCGAATTGTTAGGTATCCGCCGTCCGCGAGAAGTTCCTTTACCTGGTTGTTATTTGTATCCCCCGGATCGGTGACAAACAGGTTTCCGTCTGCATCTACCGCCACGCCGGTGGGCTCAACCAAGCCGGTGCCCACGGGGTGCGGGGTAGAGTAGGCTTCCGTCGCTGCGTAGAGAAGCACCTGGCCGGTGCCCTGACCCATGTTTGGAGAGGCAATAAAGAGGTTTTCGGACGAATCCACCGCTATGCCGGTGGGGCCAGGTATACCGCTGATCACTTTACTGCCGTTTGCGTAGTTGCTCGCGGCAGTTAACTCCCATACGTCGTTGCCACCGGTATCGGCGACGAAAACATTGCCGGCGGCGTCGAGTGCAATGCCCTGGGGCTGGACAAGGGTGGCCGTGCTGCCGCCGATTGTGACCGTCGTCGAATAGTCATTAGCGGCCAGAATCTCCTTCGCCAGATTGTGTTGTGTGTCGGCCACAAAGATGTTACCGTTCCCATCCACCGCGACGCCGCTCGGTCCGCTGAAACCACTGCCTCTGGTGACCACGGTTGGTTGCTGTGCCGTCGCCGAGAACGGCCCGCACAACAGCGCCACCGCGAGTGCAACCGCAGCCGAGTTCCCAGCCATGCGCACACACGCCGACATCGTGTATCGGGGGGCTGCGTATTTCCAAACACACGGCGCATCTACGCGCGCCAGCCAGCCAAACTTAAATGTGCTCACCGGTGTACTCTCCAGGGCTGAACGAGTCCGAGAATGAAATCTCACTTGGTTCAGCTACATCGGATAACGGAAATTATCGCATATGCCATCTGCCATGGCCGTCCATGACCGGCAGGTTGAGGCGCGACAGCTTGAAGGTGCGGGTGCGATGCAGCTCCAGGCCATGCGCATCCCAGGTGCGTTGCACCGTTGCCGGACTCACCCCCTGAGCCCGAGCCATGGTACCCAGGCTCCAATCTGTGGCGGCCGGTGGCTTGGTATGCAGAGTCGCCTCTACGATCTGCTTGACGCGCGCGGCAGAAATCGTCGCCTTGCGTCCCCGTCCCCGCGCATCTTCACTGAGCGCCGCCGTTCCACCTTGCTGGAAACGCCGTCGCGGCAAAATCACGCTCGGCCGGCTGGTTCCCAGTTGCTGCGCAATCTGGCTATTGGCCTTGCCTTCGGCAGCCAGCAAGACGATGCGCACACGAAAGACGACCTTCTGCGGAGTGTTGCGCGCAGCCACCCAACTCGAGAAAGTACGTCGCTGTTACTCGGTCAACTTCAGCGCTTCGGGCACGCTCCACATCATACGTGGACCATGACACACTCTTCTCTGTACGTAAAGTTATTTGTGAGACATAGCACCAGTGATTCCGGAGTCTTGGCAGTCGGGAAGAGTCTTATTGCATTTTGGGGCAAGTCATTGCCCGTTGACCGTCAGCGTAACCTGTACCGAGTTCGAAATGGTGCCCGAAGTTCCTGTCACGACCAAGGTGTAGTTCTGGTTAAGGGTCCCGCTGAGTGAAGCACCGCAGCCCTCCATCCCCACGACTACTGCCATAATTCCAACCAACAACGAGAGGGTCGAGATCGTGCGAAAAAATCTCTTGCCGGTGCGGCGCAGCGTGCCTGCAAAAGGCAGAAGCACGAACCCGAGTGCGAGCGGGGCAATGCGAGAAACGGACTTACCGCTGACGCCGGCGGGCGATCTAGTCGCCAATTCGTTTTGCGGCACCGCAACTGCGAAGGATACTGTGGTGGCGCCTGAACCCGCTGCAACCGTGCTCGGACTGAAGCTGTATGTGGCGCCGGTCGGCAACCCGCTCACAGAGAGGTTGACCGCGGACGACAACGCAGTCGCAGGAGAAACAGGACTAACTGTCAAGACATAGGTTACCGAACCTCCCGGATTCACCGACGCCGAATTATTTGAAGCGCTGATGCTGAAGTCGCCGGTTGTTCCGCCGCCTGACGTGCTGATGGTGTAAGTCGCAGTCCCGACAGCGCTGTTCGTGTAGCCGGTTTCAACGGCAATGGCTTCCAGAGTTTCCGAGGTGCTCACCGTAATCGCCCCATTGTAAACGCTGGATGACGTAGTCGGCGTCGTGCCGTTAGTGGTGTAGTAGATTGTCGTTCCAGCTGTTGCGTCGTTGATCGTCACAGACTGCGACGTGGTATAAGTCCCTGCGTCAGGCGAGAATGTGGGTGCGGGAAGAGCCGTAAGGATGGTGTACGGCCCGTAGGCGCTGACCGCGCTGTCGCTCAGAGTGCTGGCCCCTGCAACTACTTTGAGTACTTCGGTGGTGGAGCTAAGAACGATGTTGCCGCTGGCCCCCGAAAGCGCTGTGCCGGTCGTGCAGCCTGTTCCAATGTCGTTGGTCACTGGAGTCGTTCCGTTCTCCGTGTAGCACATGATCGTAGTGCCGGAGTTCGAGTTGGCGCAGCTGACAGCGATTGACGTGCTTGAACTGCCCGATGTGGGCGAACAGGATGGGGCGGCCGCTTGAGAACCGGCAACCGTTGTAATTGTGTAGTTCCCAATTGTCGGCGAAGACAACGGTGCTTCTCCTCCACCCTCCGCCATGGTATTCATCGATGTTGCCTGAGCGACCGCAGTCAAGGTTTGGGATGAGGATACGGCGACAGGACCTGTGTATAGAGTTCCCGTATAGCAACCCGGGCTACAGGTTCCGGTTCCGTTGTAGGCTTTGTTCAGGCCAGCCTGACAGTTTGTGTCCCCTGCAGCGAGACCATTCGCAACGGGCTTAAGGGCTGGAGTGCCGCTGGTGAGTTCATAGCAAATAATCGTCGGAGAGCCAGAAGTAGTGGAAGAGATAGTAACATTTTGGGTTTCGCTATAAGTTCCCGGGACGGGCGAGAAAGTCGGAGATGCGGTCGGAGTTGTTCCGGCAAAGGGATTCAGCGTATAAGTCGCAGAATCTACCTCGCTGTCACTGAGCCCAGCGCCTCCACCCACTGCATAAATGGTTTCGTTGGAAGTGACCGTGATTGGTTCGGTGTAGAGACTGCCCGTGGTGCAGCCGGTTCCGCCGTTGGTTGCGGGAGAGCCGGTCGTATTCCAGCAGATTGTGGGACTGCTGGATTGGAGCTGCACCCATTGGTTTCCCGAGTAGGTTCCGGAAGCGGGGAGGAACGTTGGGCTTGTTCCAGTTCCCGTAATTGTGTACGTAGAGCTGGCAACGGACGAGTCACCGTAATTCGTGCCTCCTGCTACGGCGTAGATGGTTTCACCATTGGAGACTGAGATGGATCCTGTGTAGAGGGTTCCATTTGTACATCCATTAGAACCGTTGGTAGTGGGGGCGCCGGTTGTGTTCCAGCAGATGACGGGGGCCGAGTCGGCGAGCGTGAGAGACTGCGTGCCGGAGTAAGTTCCGCTCGAGAGGGAGAAGGTTGGAGAGGCGGCAAGGGGTAGCTCGGTATAGCTCAGGGAGTTGACGTAGAGACTTGTCGAAACGGGCGCATTTACCGACGAAGCCAGGCCCACCCACGCGGTGTCTCTCCCCACCGCCGAAGGGATATCGACTGTGTTCCAGGTGTAGGTGAAGCAGCTAGAGCCCGGACAACTGCCTCCCGCAGTTATGTTGTATAGATTCAGAGTGACGATATTGCCTGTGTAGAGGATCGTTGCAGAATAGGTGTCGCCGGTTGTGGTTAACTCTGTTGCCGCAGGGGAGTTCAGCGGAACGGGAGAGGTCGAGATTTTGTTAATCGCAAACGCATATCCCCATGTGTTGTCGTTTGAGGCGACATTCAGAGGCGGTTCGGTATTTTTGTAAATCTGGACGTTGCTGTAGGTAAAGGCTCCGTTGTTAATCTCAGCGAGATCTTGGGTGAACTCGAGAGCCCAGACGTATCCCGGCCAGCGGGAGCAGCACTCCTGGTAGAACGATCCCTCGAATCCCGCCCCCGCCGTAAATCCATTGATCCACGGATTGCCGGTATTTCCGGAAGTTACAAGGGTCTGATTGTTCAGAACGAATGCGATATTGTAACCATTGGGGATAAAAGTGAAGTTAGCGACGAATGCCTGAACGTTGACTGGCGCGTTGGCGTTCAGGTTAAGCGCCGTATGCACATCGCCTCCGGGGTTGAGATCTACCGCTGCCCCTGACAACCCCGCAAGCGTGGCATTTGTCCCGCCATACGCTCCGCCAAGCCAGAAGACCTCTGGATTTCCTGGGGAAGTAATCCACCCAGAACCCACTCCGCAGCTGGCTGTCGGAGACGAATTGAATGCTGTACAGTTGATGACGGTGGTCTGGGCAGCTACTGTGGCCGTCCAAATCAATCCGAAAAATGCCGCAAATTTAGGATGAAACTTCATTTTTCCTCCTACATTCCGCACTTTTCCGAGGCAGTTTTTCCGCCCGCCTGATGAGGCGTGCAAAGCCCTTCGTTCCGAGTCGGATATGTTGCCCTCGAAACTCGCCGGCCCAGCTGTTGGCCAGACGATCAAGGTCATCCGTTCTTCGGAGTTAGATCGCTAAGGGCGTAGTCCCCGACCGCGAGATCAGGAGTCATCAAGATCTTCCGTTCGAGAGCATTCAGCTCTACATCTTCCAAAAGCGTCCAGTACATCTGACAACTCGATCTATTGCTGCCCTTCCGGTTGATCCATCTTATCCAGTAGCCCATCCTCGGAAAGATTGTCATCGAGGAGGTACCTGCCGTGCTTGTCTCTTATAGGAGCAGCTAGGAGCAGCATAGCACTTCCGTCGAGCAGTGCAGCCCCGAGTGGTCCTTACGAAAGTACTCGCGGTGGGTGGAGTGCTTATCCACGCGGCTGGTCAGCAGGTAGGCCGTGAGAAGAGTAACATACTCCTGCACGGCATTCGCTCCGTCGTAGACGAAATTGGTGGATGTGCTCATGATTGTCTTGTTTACGCGGCGTCCAAACGGGTCGTAACTGAAGACGGGGCCGCCGTTGTCCGCGAGGACCAGCCCGTATTGCGCATCCCTGACGTAACTATCCAGTAAGCGTCTTATGTTTTGACCCTGGACTTGCGTCACCCAGATTGAAACTGTGGGCGTACGCTTACTACGCACTTACCACCGCAAGCAGAGATTAGATATACAGAACGCTCACGAGGTCCCAACCTTAGTTCACGGTAAATCGCCGAGTATCGAATCGAGTTATAGCAATTAATGGTAGCAGGATGTTAGGCGATTTCGCTGGCTGTTAACCGAAGGGTTGTAGGTTCGAGTCATGCATGAGGAACCGGGCGAATTCAGGAAGACTTGGATTGCCCGCGATAGTCCGCCTTATTTCGGGACCGCGATCTCCGGACGGCTGCTCGATATGCCTTCGTCATGGCGATCGATGCATGACCAGCAGGAACTGGGTCTGCTAGAGTTCCTCGCCGAGCAGCCGGCAAAGTTTCGCGCACGAGCAGCGCATAGTGTGCGCACCAAAATGCTCGATGCTGATTGCCCATGCAGCCGTTAGCTGCCCACTGGCACAGGTAACAGTCAACACCGCAATGCGCCGAGAAGATTTACGGACGGATATCAGTTCCTAGCCTCGCGTTCTGCATCAAACCCAGCACCCTTGAACAATGTGCGATCAGATGCAGCGCTGCGCAATTGCCTGTAGGGTTTCAATAAGGGGCTCTGATGCAGATTGAGTGGGCTAGAGAAGGACACCTCCGCAAAAAGCAAGTCGGCGAACAGTCCGCCACAAATTCAGGACCGAGAAGGTAGATTATTGCCTCTGAGCTTGGTGTCGAAATTTGGTGTCCACGCTCCCCAAAAGTGACTAAAAGTGGGAAATTTGGCGGTAGGCCGGACAAATATGCTGCCAAAGAAATGACAGACAACCCTATTATTTACAAGAAATTTAGCGAATTACTTGCGATTCTTTAGATTTTACCGGAAATACCATTTGGAAAGCTGACGTTCTACCACTGAACTACTCCCCCACTTTAAAATCAACCATTTAATCCAGTTAAATCTTCATGGTGTCCATTTTGGTGTCCAATAATGATGAACTGGAGCCGGATATGAGGTGATAGAAACACCCTGGAAAGCGACGGCACCACGACATGGACACCAGGGACACCAACAGCCATCGAAGCAACCTAACCCAGAGACGCAAAGCAGAAAACGGTGAGTGGCATTTCTACCCGGTTCAATGGGACGGAAACAGCCTGCCCCCCCCCGCCTCATCATCATAGACGAGGAGCCAGCCACGTGGAAGGGCGGATCGGAGCAGAATTCAGGCTAGTGCTTTGGCCAACAACGTACTGGTGCCTGCGGCGAAGCTCTGAAAAGTGTCTTTTCCTTTCTGCGCAATGCCAAGCGTGCGGCGCGCGCCTTTCAGAACTTCGCAGACCACGAAATGCTTAGTTGACGCCGGCGAGTTTTCGAATCCGGCTGCCTGGTGTGCCTTGGTAATCGAGGCCAGGCGGCGGGAAATTGTGGCTGGGGCAGGCCTGCTTATGCAATCGGCGATGTAGAGGGAGACGGTCTCCTGGGTTGAAGGCAGAGACGGCAGCTGGTGAGCCGAGCACCAGGATTTAAAATCGCGCCAGTCAGTGCGGTAGGCTTTGCGAGTTGAGTTCGCCTTCGCCGCCTTCGTGAGGGCGTGGGCACGTTGAATGAGGTCTATGAGATTCGGTTGTTGAGTGTTGAGGGAAAACTGGATGTCTTTCATGGTTGAACTCCAGGAATGACGAATCAAGGCGAAGGCGCAAGTAAACGCCGTAGCCTCGAAGGAAAAGTGAAGTTTTGAAGCTTAAGAAAGACTGCCGCCAAAGATGACCACCGCGTTCTTGGCTGGCAGCGTAGTCGTATCCGGGCACCGGGAAATCACGCAGCTTGGAGTGTACGGAATAGGCGGGCGCGCGCGGCGACCTTCCAAGCTGCTTTCCTTATGGCGCATTCCACATTCTCGGCACACTTCTCGCACATGGGCCGAGGCACTACATGAGGAAATACGTCTGCAGTGTTTTCGAATGGAGTCAGGCATATGGAGCAGAATGCAAAGAGACGGCGCAAGCCGGAACCTTGCTCTCCGCTGTAATCCTCCGTCGCCGGACACGTACCTAGGTTGATCATTGGGTCGAAGGCTTGGATCCTGGGGATAGCGCAAGAGGAGGCGCCGCGCGTCCAAACATGATCCCCGTTTCCACCTCGACGGGTTGCCCATTCTTTAGATATGGCTTGAATTTCCACTGCTGGAGAGCATCTGTGATGGCTTTTTCCTGATCGGGAAATGCGCTGAGAAAGTGAATGTGTTTTACACTGCCGCTCTTATCGATGATGATGCGGACTGGCACCGCATTGAACCGATGCTCGGTCAAGATGGGATTAACGCGTGCAATCAGATTTTCGCCCTTGGCGTAATCCTTGATGCATATTGGGAAAGCGCCGCCGCCTTCGTCCCCCGTAGGATTAGCTTCCGCGGGCAACTCCATTTTGTCCATGTCCCGCATCAGGCTCTCGAGCAGTTTGGTGTCGCGGCTGGTTAGTACAAACTCCACCGCGTGACAGCGGATTTCCGTCGCCAAAACGTACCAGTGCAATTCGGCTGCAGGCGACCAATAGGCAAAGAAAGTAAAAGGGCGGTCAGCAATTTTGATTTCGGTGGGCTGCCGTTCCAGGCTGTAGATGCTTTGCAAATTGTCCTTCTCATAGGCGATAAGTTCGAGAGAGTTTGCCGTCGGCAGCGGCGTGAAAAACATGTCCTGGGCCGTAACTAAGATATTGCCTCGACTTAGTCCGCTGTAGTTATCCGCGGGGCGGATCTGAGCCAAGACGTAGCGCCCACTTTCGGACGGCGGCGGGCCCTGATACTTCTGTATCCAATTTGGAGGGAGGGTAAAGTTTATTCCAAAATACTCATCGGTAAACACGTTGCCAGTCACACTCCCGCCTTCCGGTACGGGAGTAACAGAGTCACTGGCGCTCGACCAGGCGCCTTTGACCAGAATGACTCCACTCGGGACTTGCTTCATGGCCTGAGGGTTTTCAGGAACGCCGCCGTTTTTAGGCGAACTCTGCCCCGCATTGCTTTGCCCCGAAGCTACTGTCGCGAGCAACCAGATGAAGAAGATCGGGAAACATGAGAAACGAAAACGCATAATACTCCTGCGATCTAACCGATTAAGGGGTTGAACTGAGTATCAGTCGCCGATTGCTGCTAAACATGCAAAGCGCACCGGCGAGACACGCACAATACATGTCTCGCCGGCAAGCCGGAATGAAACGATTACAGCGAACGTAGAAAATCCAGCAGGTTCTGCTGCTGGGTTACTGAGAGGTTGTTGAAATTCTCCACCACAGTGGTGGCTTCGCTGCCGCTGCTCGCGTGCTCCTGGATCGCCGTAATCAGGCTCGAAGTGCGGCCATCGTGCAGCACGAAGATCCGCTGCCCCAAGCCCCACAAGGGAGCCGTCCGGAACTGATCGCCGCCAGCCGTGCCCTGCGACACATTGTCCGCCAGCCCGGTGCCCATGTGATGGATTTCAAGATCGGAGTACGCAGGGACCGGTTGCTTGCTCAAGGCGGGAACGAAGTCAGACACTTGCGTAGTGCCTGGCGATGGATTGTGACAGGTTGCGCAGCCAATCGAACTAAACAAGGCTTTGCCAGAAGCGATTGCCGATGTGGGGACAGCCGCGCCCTTCAGCCTGACCCCACCAGGTGGAGGCGGAGCCAGGAAGCGCATGAAGTTGGCAAACGCCGATACGTCATCCAGAACAGCGGAGTTCGGCGTCTGGTTTGGGTTGGAGGTGTCCTCTGGGTACCCCTTTTCGCTGAGGTTCAGGCAGTTTGTCGGTAGCCCAGTCGCGAGTTGATCTTCTTCAGGCAGCGGACGTTCGTTAGGGAAGAGTTCGTTGGTAATGCCCATTTCCACGTTGTAAGCCTCACCGGCAAAAACATGTAGCGATTTGTTTTGCGCCTTCCAGCCGAAGCGGGCGATGGTTCCGTCATTGCCGTTGTGGTTGAAAGTACCCGCAATTCCAAACTGGTTGTCAAAATTGACCAAGCGATTCTCCAGGAGGGTCGAATCGTCAAGATTCTCAATTAGGCCTGTCCCAAAGACCGGGGTAGGAATGCGGAAGATTACATCGTTCGCCTCCTCCGCCGTTTCGAAGGGGGGCTGCGCCAGCTTGCAGCTCTCGGCGCCGGCGCTGCCGCTAACCGTGAACAGGTCTTCAACTCCGCCGTTGGGAGCACTGGTATCGGCCGTGCCATCTGCATTCAGGAAAAATGGAAACCGAGCTTCTCGGGTTGGGCCATCGGCGGTAATGAAATGCGGCGTCTTATTATCGGGCGCGACCCCGTCGCTGACGAACTCGAATTCGGGATTGACGGCAGGCCCTGAACCGCCTTCCGCAGGTTGCGTGTGACACGAGCTGCACTGATTGGAATTAAATCGCGGCCCCAAACCGATGTTTGAGGAGTTGTTCACGGTCTCCACTGCTGTGAAGCGAGTTTTACCATCCTCGAAAAAGGCGAGGAAGCCGTTGGGATCTTCGTGAGAATTAATGATGGTTGCACCCGTGCCGCGGGAGGCGGCCTGAACTCCGGGATCCTGCGCGGTCTCTGACGTTGAAGCGTCTGTTGAATCGGTTGTTTGTCCTGCTTGAACAAAGCGGGCTGTGCACGAAGACAGCAGAGTGAAGATTGCAATCGTTATCGCGAAGGGAAAAGTCTTTGCCGATGACATCTTCGCTAGCACGCGACTCGTCTGCCGGTATCGCATAAGGGTGTGGAGGAGGTTTTTCATCGCAAAAATCCCCTTTGTCCTGAAACTTACGTTCCAAGATTTGTTTTGACGAAGTCCCTGGGCCTCGCGATCTTTTGATCGTCGCTTACAGGCACTCACCCACCGGCCGCAGGAGAACCGTCTCCCTGTGATAAAAACGTGCGTTTAAAGGTGCTCAAAGAGCAGTAGCTGGCGGGAAGTTTAGGGTAGGTGCGTGCGTGAAGCAATTACTAAACGGTAGCGAATGTGCTCGTTGTGTGGCGAGAGTTGATAGACCTCGCCGACAATGTGGCCAATGTTGCGCTTTCGTAGCGAAAATTACGGCTCACATTGTGAAACGTTCTCTTTGCGGCATCTGCAATTCGTCGGCGCGTAACCGTGGAATTTTTTGAAATCGCGGCTGAAGTGGCTCCTGTCTCCAACACCCAGGTACGCCGCAATCTCTTTTACGGTCAGGAAGGACCCGGAGATCAAGGTTTCCGCCTGCTTCATGCGCAGGTCGCGAAGGTACTGCTTGGGTGAAAGCGAAGTCTCTGCTTTGAATAACCGGATAAAGTGGCCGGTCGATAGGTTGACCTGTTGTGCCAGCTCACTCACTGGGACATTTCTTTGAATCTCCTGGTGTATGACCTTCAATGTAGACTCAATTCGCCGATCCATTTCGCGCTCCATAATGGTCAGCCATGCAGCGGCTGGAATCAGTCGCACCGTGGAGAACACAAGAGCATGCAGTTAATTTGGCTTTCATGCAGTTAATTTGGCTTTATTGACAAGGTAAATCTTATCGCGGATCTGAAACATTGCGCAGGCTGGTTGAAGAGCAAGGGGAAGTATTTTTGCAATCATTCGGCTGGGATACAAACCGGACCTGCCGCCCTATTAAACTACAGAACCTCTACGCGACACTTCTACGTGACACTTCTCGAAGTTACGAAAGTTTATTAGGGCTTGGAGCAATGAATCAATTCCCGTATTGTAACTCAGGCAAATTTTTGAGCAAGTTAAAAGTAAACCGCACTACTTGTTAACAGTCGACTTCACATCGTCGTAGTTAAAATCGCCTCGCGATTCGCGCGGCTGCATTCCCAGCCTTGGTACACTCTGAAGCGGGAGATTGTTCCGTTGGCCTGATAGACAACCCGAACGAATGCTCGCTGAACATACGCGACGGATCGTGGAATCTCCTGGATGGAGACTCTGAACGCCCGTTCCTTCGCCTGCACAACAGGGTTAACCGGTACAAACCCACATCTGCACTCGAAGATGAATTGCGAAAAGAACCCGCGCTATGATCCCGGCTCTCGGTTTTCAGGCGATTGGGTAGACGGTGCTTCGCGCCTAGGAAACCTCTGCACAAGCTCTGCGACTTCAGCCCGATTGATTGATCTCATGGTCATGAGGTGAGGATCGATGAAGCAGCAGAGTCTTGCGGCGCAGGGTGGGTTTGAGAAGTATGGGCGGAAGAGCCGTCGTGAGCTGTTTCTGGATGAGATGGAGCAGGTGGTTCCGTGGTCGGCGCTGGAGTCGTTGCTGCGTCCGCACTATGCGAAGGTACTGCCAGCGCAAAGCGATCCGCATCAGTCAGCGGATTATCGCGTGTTGCCCGATTGTTGCACCTAAAAACTTGCTCCGTAACGTAACGGTCGAGATGGAATTGCTCAACCGCAACATAGGTTCCCTTCAATCGCCTCTTGAGCAATGACCAGAAGTTCTCTATTCCCCGAGTGTGAACCTGGCCGCGCACAAACTCTGCCAGGTGATTCACAGTCTCGTGAACGAAATCGGATTCGGCCAGATCGTAATAGCCTTGTGCCTGATCCGTGTAGACAGTTGATTTCTTCGAGACGTGCTCCAGAATCTCGTTCTGTAAGGTATCGCGGCGAGTATTCGGAATCACCTTCGCGCGCACTTGCCGAGTCTGGCGGTCACGCATCCCCATCACGATAGCTTTGTTAATTCCGTGCGTCTGGGACGGAATCCCAAGGAACTTCTTGCGTGCAATCGAGCAATGCATGTTGCTGAATTTCCCGCCGATGAAAGTTTCATCAACTTCGACGGGCGCACTATCGGGACCGTCCAACTTGGCGAAGCTCCGAGATTCCATCGCAAGCCTGATCCGATGCAGCATGAACCACGCGGTTTTCTGAGTCACGCCAAGTGCGCGGTGCAGTTCATAGCTCGAGATGCCATTCTTGGAGTTGCAGAGCAGCCACAGGGCCGGGAGCCACTTGTCAAGGCTGATGGGTAAATCCTCGAATACGATCCCCACCCTGAGCGAGAATTTCTGTTTCTTGTGGTCGCCGTAGCAGCGATACACCTTCACCTTCGCCAGCCAAGTCAACTTGCTTGCGCCGCAATACGGGCAGCGGGGAGTTCCATCCGGCCAGCGCACGAAAACCATGAACTTATGGCAGTTCTCAGCATCGCCAAAGTGTTGAATCGCTTGCTGTAAGGTCTTTATCGGCTGTTCCGTGATCTAATACATAGAACAAAAGCGTAGTCTGTCAGGTATATTAGCGCCCAAAATTCGCCCGCCGATTTGCATAGAATTATCCCCATTCGGCGCACAATGGTTCCATGCAGATTGCATCCGATCTCCGTCGTATCCCGAATGCGCGTCTCACTGCGGCCTACGCTCACGGAAAAGGGATTCCAAAAACAAGAATTCATGAGCGGAACGTGTGCGACCAACGACAAGGCGCGCCCCTGGGTACGTGGGCGCTACCGCACTCGACCGTCTTCGCCCGCGCTTTCGCGATCGATTATTCGAAGTTCGCCGTCAATTCTTTGCAGCTCGTGGTCAATCCCTTGAAAATGGCGCAGTTTTTTGAGTCCTCATCGATCAATACCATACCGGGGCATGATATTGATTGCAAGACTCCCAATTCAAGCTGTCAGTCAAGTCCCCGGTCCGTACCCACCCCACCCCGCAGCGCGAGTTGGAGGCTGGCAGAGACACCCCGTACTCCCTACTGGCTACTTCCCTATTCCCTGTCTTACCCCCACCCCCTCCCCCTACCCCTCCATCTGCCGCCGTCCCCGACCACCCCTACAGGTGGTAGAAGCGAGAAGCCGGAAGCGGACGGAGCCACCCCCTACTCCCTACTTCCGATCCTGCCTTCTCGTTCCCTCTTCCCTCGTTCTCTGTTCTCTGTTCTCTGTTTTTCAAAAATTGAGTTGTGAAACTGTGAAGCCAAAATTCCTAAATAAAATCAATCACTTAAACGCAGAAATCTCACAGTTACACAGTTTCTGTGAAACTGTGACGCAAATCCAAATTGCATTTTAGTGGAGTGGTTTTGCTGCGAACTACGAACTTCGAACTGATGGCTGAAAGCTAACTCGCTAACTTGCTAACTCGCTGTCTCACGAACTCCGCTCGAGCCCGAGATTCTCTAAAAGCCGCAGTGACGGTCCAGCCTGGTTGATGGTGTAGAAGTGCAATCCCGGCGCGCCGCCGCGTAAAAGCGTCTCGCAGAGCCGCGTCACAACTGCAATTCCAAACTCGACCAGCGCCGTCTTGTCGTGCTCGAGCTCTTCGAGACGCAGCCTGACCCAGCGCGGCAAATCCGCGCCGCAGCTCGAGCAGAAGCGCATGGTGTTCGCGTAGCTCGTGATGGGCATGATGCCGGGCACAATGGGAATCGCGATGCCGGCTTTTGCCGAGCGCTCCACAAAATCGAAATACGCATCGGCGTTGAAGAAGAGCTGCGTGAGCGCCGCGTCGGCTCCAGCCTCGACCTTGCGCTTGAAGTTCTCAAAATCCACGTTCGGCGAAGCGGCTTGCGGATGCATCTCAGGATAAGCGGCGACTTCGATTCTGAACCAGTCGCCGTGCTCCGCGCGGATGAAGCTCACCAGCTCGTTCGCGTAGTGGAACTCGCCCGGCGCCGACGCGCTCATCGCCGTCGCCGGCAGATCGCCGCGCAGCGCAACAATGCGCTTCACTCCCGCCTCGCGGTAACGCTTCAATTGCGCCGCAATGTTTGCTCGTGTCGATCCGATGCAGGTGAGATGCGGCGCAACCTCCACACCGCAGTGCTTCACCACGGTCAGCAGGGTTCCGTAAGTTCCCTCCTGATCGGAGCCGCCTGCGCCATGCGTAACGGAAAAATAGTCCGGCCGCAACGCAGCCAGCTGCGCAATCACGCCTGGCAGCTTGGCTTGCGCCTCAGCCGTGCGAGGCGGAAACAATTCAAACGAAAATGTATGAGGTGAAGACATAGGTCAATTCACAGTTCGTAGTTCACAGTTCGCAGTTAATTGTTCCCAACCTTTTGTGCCATGCGCACAAATGCAAGGCCCTGTGAACTGCGAACTATGAACCGTGAACTAGTAACGATAGTGCTCCGCCTTGAACGGCCCTTCGACCGGCACGCCGATGTAGTCGGCTTGCTTCTGCGAAAGCTTTGTCAGCTTCACGCCGATCTTCTCGAGGTGCAGCCGCGCGACTTCCTCGTCCAGCTTCTTGGGCAGCACGTAGACCTGCGGCTTGTAGCTCTCGCGGTTCTTCCACAAGTCAAGCTGCGCCAGAGTCTGGTTGGCGAAGCTGTTCGACATCACGAAACTCGGATGGCCGGTGGCGCAGCCAAGGTTCACCAGCCGTCCCTCGGCCAGGACAAAGATTCCGTGGCCCTTGGGGAACTTGTAGAAATCGACCTGCGGCTTGATGTTGAGCTTGGTCACGCCCGCAGCGGCGTTTAGCCGGTCCATCTGGATCTCGTTGTCGAAGTGCCCGATGTTGCAGACGATGGCCTGATCCTTCATCTTCTGCATGTGCTCGAAGGTGATGATGTCGGTGTTGCCGGTGCACGTGACGTAGATGTCGCCGCGGCCCAGCGTGTCTTCTATCGTCGTCACTTCGAAGCCCTCCATCGCCGCCTGCAGTGCATTGATGGGGTCGATCTCCGTGACCACCACGCGCGCGCCCATGCCGCGCAGCGAGTGCGCGCAGCCCTTGCCCACGTCGCCGTAACCGCAGATGACCGCGACTTTGCCCGCCACCATCACGTCCGTAGCGCGCTTGATTCCGTCTGCTAAAGATTCGCGACAGCCGTAGAGATTGTCAAACTTCGACTTGGTCACGGAATCGTTCACATTGATCGCTGGAACCAGCAGCGTGCCCGTCTCCATCATCTTGTAAAGCCGGTGAACGCCCGTGGTGGTCTCTTCCGAAACTCCGCGCCAGTCAGCGACGACCTTATGCCAGTGCTTCGCATCCTCGGCGAAAACTTTCTTGAGCAGATCCTTGATCACCTGCTCTTCGTGATTGCCTGAAGGCGTGTCGATCCACTTGTCGCCGTTCTCGAGCTCGTAGCCCTTGTGGATGAGAAGCGTGGCATCGCCGCCGTCGTCGACGATGAGCTGCGGACCGAGTCCGCCCTTGTGCGTCAGCGCGCGATATGTGCACTCCCAGTAGTCCTCGAGCGATTCGCCCTTCCATGCAAAAACAGGAACTCCAGCCGCCGCGATTGCTGCCGCCGCGTGATCTTGCGTGGAGAAGATGTTGCAGCTAGCCCAGCGCACTTCGGCGCCCAGGCTTACCAGAGTCTCGATGAGTACCGCCGTCTGGATGGTCATGTGCAGCGAGCCGGTGACGCGCACGCCGGCCAACGGTTTTTCCGCCGCGTACTTGTTGCGAATCGCCATCAGGCCCGGCATCTCCTGCTCGGCAATGACGATTTCTTTGCGGCCCCAATCGGCCAGGGCCATATCGGCTACTTTGTATTCGGCTTCAATCTTTTCAACTGCCACAGTTGCCATAAATTCTCCTCAACCTTCGTTCCACAAAATTTCTTCGCAACTCAACTATTGGCTGATCTGCTGATCCGCGAACTCGTCGACCTGCCGTCTTTCATCGTCATATCGTGATATATTGATATGTAGCAGAATTAAGCAATGCCGTCAATCATCAAGACGCTGAAAGTCGTGGCAGATCCCAACCGGCTGCGTATCCTGTTGCTTTTAAAGGGCGAAGAGCTTTCTGTCGCCGAGTTGCAGGAGATCCTCGGCATGGGTCAGAGCACCATCTCCACGCATCTTTCGCAGCTCAAGCAGGCGGGGCTGGTGGAAGACCGCCGTACAGGCAAGAGCAGTCTCTACCGCCCCGCTGCCCCTTCGGGGGGCAGACTTTTGGACGAGATTCTTGGTCATGCCGAGAAGGAGACTCCGGAATTCGCGACCGACCAGGCCGCCATGCGCAGGGTGCTCAAGAAGCGCCAGGACAGGATGCGCACGTTCTTCGACAGCGTTGCCGGTCGCCTCGGCAAAGACTACGTCCCGGGCAAATCGTGGAGGAGCCTGGCCGAGGCGCTGCTGCGCCTGATGCCGCCGATGGTGATTGCCGACCTGGGCGCCGGCGAAGGGAGCTCCGCTCTTTTGCTTTCCCAAAGAGCCGTGCGTGTCATAGCCGTCGACTCGTCAGCACGGATGATTGAGGTGGGCCGCGAACAGGCTGTGCGTCACGGCGTCAAGAACGTCGAGTACCGGCAGGGCGACATGGAAGAAGTTCCGATCGGCACGGGCGAAGTGGACCTGGTGTTCTTCTCGCAGTCGCTGCACCACGCGCTGCATCCCGAGCGCGCTCTGGGAGAGGCGGCGCGGATTCTCGCTCCGGGCGGCCGTGTCGTCGTGCTCGACCTTGTCAAGCATCGCTTTGAGGAGGCCCGCGAGATGTACGCCGACGAGTGGCTCGGCTTCAGCGAAGCGGAACTCGAATCCATGCTTGAGAATGCCGGCTTCGCTAACATCGAGACTGCGGTTGTCGACAAGGATGCAGAAGCACCGCAGTTTCAGGCGCTGCTGGCCATTGCTGCCAAGTCTATGTAAATCCTCAAGAGATAAGCTACGCGCCCGCGCCGCTCGCCATTGAAAACTTGTTCAAAGAATTTTCACAGCCGACCTGAATCTTTCCTCCCGCCCGGCCATCCACTCCCACAGTGATCGAAATGTCGAGCGCATGGCATTCCGAAGAGGAGCTGAGAGATGAAGAATGGACTTAATGGGAAAGTTGCCCTGATCACCGGCGCATCGAAAGGTATCGGTGCGCAGATTGCCCGCGAGCTTGCCGACCGCGGCGCGGCCGTGGCCGTGAATTACTCTGGCAGCAAGGCTGCTGCGGAGAAAGTGGTCGCCGACATCAAAGCTAACGGCGGCAAAGCCATCGCCGTGCAGGCCAATGTCGCCGATCCCAATTCGATTGAACCGCTCATCGACAAGGTGGCCGCAGAGCTAGGCCCGATCGACATCTTGGTGAACAATGCCGGGGTTTACGAGTTCTTGCCGCTCGGGCAGGTCACGCCCGAGCACTTCCACAAACACTTCGACCTCAACGTTCTGGGTCTGCTGCTGACCACCAAGGCGGCCGTGGCCAAGTTCAACCCCAATGGCGGCAGCGTCATTAATATCGGCTCCATCGCTGCGGACGGCATTCCCGGCGCAGCGGTTTATAGCGCCACCAAGGGAGCGGTGGATTCAGCGACCGCGGCCCTGGCGCAGGAACTCGGACCGAAAAAAATTCGCGTGAATTCCCTGAACCCTGGCGTGGTTACAACCGAAGGCACCATTGCAGCCGGCGTGATTGGCAGCGACTTCGAAAAGCAGGCCGCCGAGCGGACTCCGCTCGGGCGTGTCGGACAGCCTCAGGACATCGCATCCATCGCCGCATTCCTCGCCTCGGATGAGTCCATCTGGGTAAACGGCCAAGCCATCCAAGCAGGCGGTGGTTTCAGACTCTAAGTACGGCCCCTCCCCGTGTCCCAGAGCTGGGTACACCAAGCTCGAATCCCCCACGGACAGATCTTGGTCCGTGGGGCGGAATTTCTAGGTTTTTGAGACCTGGCATAGCACGATCCCGATGCTAGATCTGCTGTAGGTTTCTCTCCGCTTCCAGCAGGCGCTGCTTGCGCTCGACGCCCCAGCGGTAGCCGGTAAGCGAACCGTCGACGCCCACCACGCGGTGGCAGGGCACCAGCACAGAGACGCGATTCAGAGCGCAGGCTCGCGCTACGGCGCGCGTGGCGTTGGGATCGCCCATCTCGCGTGCTAGCTGCGAATAGGTGCGCGTCTGGCCGCGCGGAATCTGCCTGAGCGCGTTCCACACGCGAAGCTGGAAAACCGTCCCGCGCAAGTCGAGCACCTGCGATGCGGCAGCAGTTTGGACGAGATTCCTTTCGGAACCGACAGACTCAATCGCCAACTCCACCCATCGCGCGAGCGAAGGATCGTGGCGTAGCGTGGCCTCGGGAAATTCCTCGCGCAGGGTAGCTTCAGCTGCTTCCTTGGTGTTCGCCAGAGCCAGCCAGCACAGACCGCGTTCGGTCGCGCCCACAATCATCCATCCAAACGGCGACCGGGCGGCGCAGTAACCGATGCACTCACCTTTGCCGCCTTTCGCAAATCGCGCCGGCGTCATGCCCAGCGGCGCGCCCTCGTAGGCGCGGCTCGACGAACCAAATCCTGCGTCGTAAATCGCGTTGGTCACGGTGCTTCCTTTCTTGAGGGCTCTACGCAGCCCGTTGGCGCGCAGGGCGCGCTGATACCGCAGCGGGCTCACGCCCATCTCCCGCTTGAAGAGCCGCTGCACGGTGAAAGGACTCAGTCGTGCGACGCGACCTAGCTCCTCAAGACGAACTGGACGGTCGAAGTGCTTCTCAATGTAGCCACGAACCTGGTCCAAAGGGCTGCTGCACGCAGTGCCGGGACGGCAACGCTTGCAGGCACGAAAACCGGCGGCCTCGGCTTCCATTGCGGTGTGGAAAAAACGAACGTTCGAACGCAACGGGCGGCGGCTCGAACAGCTGGGCCGACAGAAAACGCCTGTGCTCGCGACGCCGTAGAAGAAACGCGCCTGCGGATCGCGTGCGGCTAGCTGCTTCCACGCGGAGTCTGCCCACGCGGCATCAGACCCCGAATCACTAGACTCGACGGGGGCAGGATTTGCAGGCTGCGGTATGGTGATTCTGGGCATTGAGGAAACGGTTGCGAATTCGGTTGCGATTTGCGAAACAGTGCTCATGGAAATCATAGTCGCCTATCTCCGTTCCGCGCGCACTCCGATTCTTGCGCGCAATTCCGTTTTCGCCGCAGGGTCGTTTTCGCGGCCAAGCCGTGGCCGCGCCCAAAAGCATCTATCCGGCATTGACACAATCCGCGCGCCGCACCGTGTATTCTCGTTCTGCACAAGAAATCGCACTTCGTCTGCTCTCGAACCACTCCAATGCGCAGGCGTCAAGTGACACCGATCTACGGAGGTTTCACCTTGCCGCGTAATCCGATTCCCGTCGCTGCACTCGCCGCCATTTTCTCAGTCTCCGCTCTGGTCTTCGCACAAGCCAACGGTCCTTACAAAGTGCAGAAGATCCAGCTCGTGGGTGGCGATGGCGGATTTGACTACGTGACCGCCGATCCCGACGGCCGCAACCTGTATGTAGCGCGCTCCGGGCAGGGCGGCCACATCGGCGTATTCAATCTCGACACGCTGGCGCAGGTGGGCGATCTTCCGGACGTGAGCGGACACGGCGCAGCGGTGGACACGGCCACAGGCCATGGATTTGCGACCTCGAAGCCGGTGACGATGTTTGACGCGAAGACCTTCGCGATCCTGAAGAAAATCGACGTCGAGGGCAATCCCGACGGCTACCTGAACGATCCGTACAATCACCACTTTTACATCCTCAGTCACACGGCGCCCAACATCACGGTGCTCAACGATAAAGACGGCTCGATTCTGGGTACCATCGACATCGACGGAGCGCCTGAGCAGGCCGCGACGGACGGGCACGGCAAGATCTACGTAGATATTGAAGACAGGGCCGCGATCGCGGTGATCGATGCGGATACGATGAAAATGGTGGGCCACTACGATCTATCGAGCAAAGGCGGCGGATGCGCAGGCCTGGCGCTCGATGCGAAGAACGGCATCCTATTCGCCGCCTGCCGCGACAAAAACAACATGATCATACTATCCGCGGCCGACGGGCACATCCTCACCGACTTGCCGATCGGCGTTGCATGCGACGGCGCCACTTTTAATCCCGACACGATGGAAGTATTCAGCTCGCAGAGCGATGGAACGCTGACCGTGATCAAAGAAGATTCGCCGACGAGCTTCGCCGTGGAGCAGACGGTGTTTACGCCGCAGCGCGCAAAGACGATCACGCTCGATACGAAGACGGACAATTTGTTTCTGATCACGGCCGAGTACGGGCCGACACCGGCCGCTGCTCCGGCTTCGTCCGCTCCGCCTGCGGGGGCAGCACCGCCCGCATTCATGCGAGGGCCGCGCCCGCCGATGATTCCACACTCGTTCCAAATCCTGGTGGTGGGCAAGGACGCTCCGGCGAATTGAGGAAGCGCGAAAGACGCTCCGGCGATCCCACGCGGCGGAATTACCGTCCCTGCATTTGTTGCAGTACCGCTTCGGCACGGATAAGGTCTTCTTCTGTGTCCACGCCGATGGTGTCGCGTGGCGCGTCGGCCACGTAAATTGATATCCCGTTTTCGAGCAACCGCAACTGCTCCAGGCGCTCCAGCTTTTCAATCGGCGAGGGCGGCAATGCGGCGAAGCGCTCCAGCGCAGCCTTGCGGTATGCGTAGATGCCGAGATGCTTGCGATAGCCGGAGAATCCCGTCGCATCGCGGTCATAGGGAATCGTCGCCCGGGAAAAATACAAAGCGCGGCCGTCGATGGCCGTGACCACTTTGACCGCGTTGGGATTCGTGAACTCCTCCGGCGGGCAGCGCACAGAGAGCGTGGTGACGTCCACTTCAGGCCGCGCAAAGAGATCGAGTAGCGGCGGGAAAAAGTCCGCCGTGAGCGTGGGTTCGTCGCCCTGGATGTTGACGTAGATATCGGCGTCGATCGGTCGCGCCACTTCCCTCACCCGGTCGCTGCCGCTGGCGCAGGCGGGTGATGTCATGACAACGGGAATTGACCGCTCGCGGCAGGCCTCTGCAACTTCTTCGGCATCGGTGGCAACGACCACCGGATCCATGAGGCCGCTCAGGCTGGCGGCGCGCCACACCCACTCCACCATGGGCCGGCCGGCAATGGGGCGCAGCACTTTGCGAGCCATGCGCGTGGACTGGAGCCGCGCAGGAATGACGGCTGCGATGCGGAGGGAACTCATGCAGTCGAGTGTACATGGGCGCCGGGCGTCATAGGGTGAGCGCGGCCAGGGCGCTTTTGGCGCGGGTCACTCCTTCAGCCGCGGCTTCGGGGCTATCGCTTTGGTGCTCAGCACAGATGAACTCAATACCCGTCAGTCCAATGAGGCCCAGAATCCTGCGCAGATACGGCTCCTGCTGATCGAGTTCCTGGAACGGCATCCCAGCAGGATAAGAACCGCCGCGCGCGGAGAATACGTAAACCCGCTTGCCCGAGGGCACCAGCGGCGCCACGCCCTGCGCGGTGAAGGCAAAGGTGCGCCCTTCGCGGACGATCAGGTCGATCCATGCCTTGAGCGAAGCGGGAATGGAGAGGTTCCACATGGGCGCGCCGAGCACTACGACGTCGGCGGCGAGCAGTTCGTCCACCAGTTGATCGGAGAAGGCCAAGGCCGTCTTTTGCGCGGCGGAGTGCTCCGCTGGCGGCGTCAAAAATGCGTCGATGGCAGCTTCATCTAGGTAAGGAAAGCGTTCGAGAGAACTATTGTAGTGGAAAACCGTGCCCGTGGGGTTTTGCTCCTTCCATTTTTCAACAAAAACCGACGCAAGGAAGCTGGAAACCGAGGTGGTCCGAGGGCTGGAATCGATATGGAGCAACGAGGGCATAGATGATCTCGTGGACAAGAAAGATACTTCAAGAATTGTCTCAGGATGAGCCGGCAGGATGGGTAAGGTTGATGTATTGGGCGGCGAATTCTCTATAGAGAAGCGGGAAGTCGGGCTGCACGGCTCGCGGTCAGCCAGCATCCAACCGTCTTATGGCGAGTACGATCTCTTCCTCTTACCGGTTGCAGCTTCATTCCGAATTTACATTTGACGATGCCATCAAAGTGGCCGGCTACCTTAAGGATCTCGGCGTTTCGCACGTCTACAGCTCTCCTTATCTGCAATCGGCAAAGGGCAGCCGTCACGGCTACGACGTGGTCGATCACCAGGGGGTGAACGATGAGATCGGCGGCGAAGACGGACACGCGCGCTTTTGTGCATCGCTAGGGGAACTCGGCTTGGGCCAAATGCTCGACATTGTGCCCAATCACATGGCTACAGGACCGGAGAACAAGTACTGGTGGGATGTACTGGAGAATGGCCCATCGAGCCGCTACGCGACCTGGTTTGACATCGATTGGAACTCAGCCGAGGTCAAGCTGCAGAACAAAGTTCTGATTCCGGTGCTCGGCGATCAATACGGACGCGTGTTGAGCGCGGGCCAGCTATCCATCGAATACGATGGCGAACAGTTTCGCGCCCGTTACATGGATCACGGGTTTCCGCTCTCTCCGCGCTCGCTCGCCATTCCCCTGTCGATGGCGGCCGAGACGATCCATGCGCCCATCCTCGGCTTTATCGCCGACAGCCTGGCGCGGCTTCCTCTGCCCGAGGCGGATCAGGATGAGATGCTGGCTGCGCGGCATCGCGACAAAACGGTTCTTTACGATCTCCTGAAGCGTTTTGGCGCGGAAAATCCCGGCGCGTCAGAGGCAATTGCATCGGCCGTGGAACGGCTCAATCGCGATTATGACGCGCTCGATTACCTCCTTAATCTGCAGAACTATAGGCTCGCCTATTGGAGAACTGCAGATCAGGAGCTTGGCTATCGCCGTTTCTTCGACGTCAATACATTGATCGGCCTGCGTGTGGAGCGGCTGCACGTTTTCAACGCAACCCACGTCAGGATTCTTGAGTGGCTGCGCAACGGCGTTATCGACGGCGTTCGCGTGGATCATCCTGACGGGCTGCGCGATCCCGAAGAATACTTCCGGCGGCTGCGCTCGAGCGCTCCGGATGCGTGGATCTTCGCGGAAAAAATCCTTGAGCCCGGCGAGCACCTGCGTGCCGAATGGCCGATCGACGGCACAACTGGATACGACTTTCTCAACGTCTGCAACGGATTGCTGGTCCACCCGGAAGGCCTGAAAGAGATCACGGAGATCTATGGCAAATTCACCGCAGAGTCCGAAGATTTCGGCTCCCTGGTGCACACACGGAAGATCGCCGTCGAGCAAGAGGCGTTGGGCAGCGACGTGAATCGGCTGGCACAACTCTTCGTGGAGATTTGCGAGAACAGCCGCGACCGGCGCGACTACACACGCGCCGAAATCCGGCGATCCATCCGCGAGGTGGCCGCGGCATTTCGCACCTACAGAACGTACGTAGCACCGTCACGCGACGAGGTAACGGAAGACGATCTGGTCGAGATCGACCACGCGATCTCCGTTGCGAAAACGTCCCGGAACGACATCGATGCCGGGCTCTACGATTTCATCGGCGATGTTCTCTCCCTCCGCGCCCGGGGCAAGACGGAAAGCGAGTTTCTGCAGCGCTTTCAGCAATTCACCTCTCCGGTGATGGCAAAAGGAGTGGAAGACACTGTTTTTTACTGCTTCAACCGGATGATCGGGTTGAACGAAGTGGGTGGCGCTCCGGATCGTAATGGCGTGACTCTCGACGAGTTTCACGCGCACTGCGCCATGATGCTCGCCCAGCACCCGCAAACCATGAACACACTCTCGACGCACGACACTAAGCGTGCAGACGACGTGCGCGCGCGGCTGGCGGTATTGACGGAGATCCCCGGCCCATGGCGTGCGGCGTTGCGGCGATGGTCGCGCATGAATCGCCCATTCAAAACCGGCGATTTCCCTGATGCGAACACCGAGTTCTTCCTCTATCAAACATTGCTCGGAGCATGGCCCATCTCCTCTGAGCGCATGACGGCATATATGGAGAAGGCCGTGCGCGAAGCCAAGACGCACACCAGTTGGACACAACAGAACAAAGAGTTCGAAGACGCACTGCGCAGTTTTATCGAACGCATCCTCGACTCTGCGCCGTTCCTGTCCGAGCTGGATGCCTTTGTCGCGCAGATTGTTTTGCCGGGTAGGATCAACAGCCTGACGCAAACCCTGATCAAATGCACGGCGCCGGGCGTGCCGGACACCTACCAGGGAAGCGAACTATGGGATCTTCGGCTCGTCGACCCCGACAATCGCGGTCCCGTCGACTACGAGGTCAGGCAATCAATGCTGGCAGAATTGAAAGCGGGGATTCCCGTGGACGAAATCATGAAGAGGATGGACAGCGGCATGCCGAAGCTGTGGCTGCTCTACCAGGCGCTTCATCTGCGCAGGGAGCAACCGCAATGCTTTGATCGCAACGCAGCGTATTCTCCGCTTGCTGCTGATGGCCCGAGGAAAGATCATATGATTGCCTATCTGCGCGGTGAGGCAGTTGCCGTGGTGGCGCCGCGATGGAGCGCTCGCCTCGGCGGGAACGCCGCTTCGACGTCAATCGATTTGCCGAGCGGGCGGTGGGCGCATCTGCTCACCGGCGAATTCTTCGACGGTGGAAGGGTGCGGGTTCAGAATCTCTTCCGGAGTTTTCCGGTTGCGCTGCTCAAAAGAAACACGGAGTAGATTATGCATTGCTTTCGAGTCTGGGCCCCTTTGGCCCGACGCGTCTCGGTAAGCCTCAATGGCGTCGCCCACGCGATGCAGGGCCCGGATGCGCACGATCGGTGGTGGCTTGAAGCCGGCGAGGCGGGACCCGGAACCACCTACGGATTTCTTGTCGATGACGACGCGAATATCTACCCCGACCCCCGGTCTTTATCGCAACAGAACGGCGTGCACCAACTCTCGCAGGTATACGATCACGGCGCGTTCACATGGTCGGATGCCGGATTTAAGCCGCCTCCGCTAGCTAGCGGCATCGTCTACGAATTACACGTCGGCACGTTTACGGCCAAAGGCACATTCGACGCGGCAGTCGATAAGCTGGACTACCTTGCCGAGCTGGGCGTGACGCATGTCGAGCTGATGCCTGTGGCCGCATTTGAAGGCCGTCACGGATGGGGCTACGACGGGGTCGCGCTCTTTGCCGTGCACGAACCCTATGGCGGCCCTGACGGCCTCAAGCGCTTTGTGGATGCGGCGCACAGGAAAGGCCTGGCGATTCTGCTCGACGTTGTCTACAACCATTTCGGTCCGTCCGGCAACTACACCGGCAAGTTCGGCCCTTACACGATCGATGCGCACCACACGCCATGGGGCGGCGCGGTAAACCTCGAAGACGCAGGCTCGGACCAAGTGCGGCGATTCTTTTGCGACAATGCCGCGATGTGGCTGCGTGATTTTCACATCGACGGACTGCGTCTGGACGCCGTGCACGCATTTGTCGACCGCTCCGCCATTCATTTTCTTGAGCAGCTCGCGGCGGAAACAGAAGCACTAGCAGCCGCTCTGGGCCGCTCTCTGGTTCTGATTGCGGAAAGCGATTTGAACGATCCGCGCGTGGTCACACCACGTGAAGCGGCGGGATACGGCTTTGACGCGCAATGGAGCGACGACTTTCATCACGCGCTCTTCGCAGTCCTCAATCCGGGCGAGCGCACAGGCTACTATGCCGACTTTGGATCGTTAGCGCAGCTCGCCAAGGCGCTGGAACAGGCGTTTGTTTATGACGGCATCTACTCTGATTATCGGAAGCGCATTCACGGCCGCCCGGCCGGCAATCTCTCGCAGCACCGCTTCCTTGGCTACGTTCAGACCCACGACCAGGTCGGGAATCGCGCCCAAGGCGATCGCATCGCTCAGATCGCCGGCATGGAGCGGGCCAAGATCGCTGCCGCTGTCGTCCTACTGGGGCCGTTTGTCCCCATGTTATTTCAGGGCGAGGAGTGGGCGTGCTCTTCACCGTTTCAATACTTCGCCGATCATCAAGATCCGAAATTGGCCCGCTTAGTCTCCGAGGGAAGACGCAGGGAGTTCTCCGCATTCGGATGGGATCCCGAATCGATTCCTGACCCGGAGAGCGAAGCGACCTTCGCGGCCTCGAAGCTCCGCTGGGAAGAGATAGCGAACGGTGAGCACGCCGAAATGCTCAAGTGGTATCGGGAATTGATTCGCCTGCGCCGCGCCAGGCCGTCTCTGAAGGATGGCATGCCCGGCGCCACGCGTGTCACATTCGACGAGACGGAAAAATGGTTCACCATCGAACGCGGAACGATCCTGACAATTTGCAACTTGGGCGAGCAGAGCCGCTCGTTCCCCATTCCCACTTCAAGCCGCTTGGTGCTTGCGTCGCGCAACCCGGTCGAAAGCAAGCCGGAGACAATCGTCCTGGCTCTTGTGTCAATTGCGGTGCTGGCATTCAGCAATAAATCCATCTGAAGGGGCAACAACAGACTGCGCCTGCATCCCGCAGGAGTGTCACGGAAGGAATCCTGGTGGGAGACGCTACCGAATACCTCCGGTAATGTATTGATAACACAAGCTAATCTAGGGAAGGTGCGCGGCAGTTGCCCCCAATGTTGCCCCCAGCTATACAGCGTTGTGCGGATTGCTCGCCGTAGTCGCCCTTTGCATGTGAAACATGAGAAAAAGACATTTTTTCTCATAGCTAGCCAACAGCCGCAGCGGAGGTGGCAGTCAGGGCCGACCGAAGGGGAGCCGCGCCAGCGGTCGAAGCGAAGCGGAGAGCCTTTACGGACGCTGGAGCGGAAGCTACTTGCGCGCCAGCCGCGCCAGGATGCTCGCAGCTAAAGAGAAACCTCCATGCGCGCCGCAAGCGGCTTTTCCCGCGCAAAAAGCTCCCCAAAACAACGTGATGCACATGGCCCGCATAGAATAGGCACGTGCGGCACGTGCAGGCTCTTGATGCAACTCGGCTTCTCAACCAAAATCAGCAAAAGTGCCGCTGCCCCTTTATGTTCCACTAATAGCCCACTCCAGAACCACCTCCGCCGACACGACCCGCAGACCGGACCGGCCCTTGGGCTGATTTGGGCTGAGTTTCGCTGATCGCCCGCTTGTGCGAACCCTCTTGAGCAAAAATCTGTCTTAATCAGGCTTTATAAGTCTCAATCAGCCCAGCACGGCGCGGCGAGTTGCATTTTCTCGCATAAAGAGGTGCTACGGCGGTGCCTCGTATCGGAGGGAATATAAGGGCCGCGTGACGCAGATCGGTAGCGCCACCGGCTCAGTGCTCTCGCTGTTTCCGCCGGAGAACGCCACCGGCAATTACGTCAAGGTGGTACAACGCGTCCCGGTGCGCGTCGACTTCACCGACCTCAAGAACGAAGACCCCAACCACCAGTTGCGTCCGGGCCTTTCCGTCGAGCCCAAGGTGTGGGTGAAATAGGCCGATCGATTGTTCGCATTGTAGGCCGCACTCGGCGCCGCCGCTGACAACTGCTCGCTTGCGTACTATCCAAGGTTCCCCATGCGAGGGACCTCGGCACCCTGAGTTAGTGGCTGAACCTACTCCCCTCGGGATCCTGGCCACCCACCGAACCCAAGTTTAGCCGTCGTCTCGGAAAAGATACCAATTGTGATCTATACGCCTGAACACAACTTTGGCTGGAGGTTTATCCAGGTTTTCTTGAAGTGGAGCCAACGGACCCGCAGAATAGACATAGCCCTTACAATCGTGGGTAATCGCGGTACCCGAGCATTCCTCTGTAAGAAAAATCCCGGAGGGGAAGTCTTCTCTACGCTCCAAACCCACTTTCAAGCCAAGCTCTTGAAACAACGATTGGTATTCATGCCATCGCTGCGGCGAAATAGGCAAATCGGATGGCGGGTTTTCCATCACCTGTACCCCCGCCACGCCGCGATCCGAGTTTGACATGTCGACCAGCTTTTCAAAATCTTTGCGATGCACCTCGAAGTTGCTCATTAGTGCGGCATCAGACTCTAAATTGCATGCGCTAAGAAGCGCGCAACAAAGCAAGAGCAAACCGAACCACAAAGACTTACTTGCAATAGCTTTAGAGACGGTGTCCACTCTTGTCATATGTTCTCCCTTATGGAACTATTGCGTACACCCATTTTTTGCGAACTTGATACCCTGTACAATCATGTCCATCTTATGTGGATCATTCGTTAAAGGCTGGTTTGAGTAGGGGTTGCTCTCGCCTTTTGACCAGTAATTGAAATTCTTGACAATCCCAGCGGCGATCAATAATTCACTACTTGAGAGACCCAAGGCTGTTCCAGTCGCACCGTAGTTGAAATTACCGAAATCATCATACTGGGCGCCTTGGCTTTGATATCCCCAAGCTGAATTCCAACAACAAACGTTCTGGGCCCATGATTGAAAGCGTGCTGACCAATTTATTGCACTATAAGTAGCGGATGATATGGAATCGATATTACCTGGAAGGCCAAAAGGATTTGGTCCGGGCGAAACTGCAGCCATATTTGCATTGACATTAGCATTCGGGGGATGTGGCGGCACTGGAGGACAAGGGTTTGCGGCGCATAATCCCAGAGGATCGGCGAGGTTCTCAGGATCGTTATTAACATACGCGTACAGGTTATTTCCGCTGCCTGCTCTGCCCAGCGGATCGGGCTCAACATACCGGCCTAGGCTGGGAATGTAGTCGCGGAAGCCGTTGTGGTTCCACCCGCTTTCAACATCGAAGTACTGGCCCGGGAAGCGGAGGTTCTGGGTAATTGTACCGCTGACCGAAGCTTGCCCGAAGGGCTGGTAGCTCGTTTGCCATGCGAT
>JBEKPD010000001.1:0-237495 GCA_049521075.1 Occallatibacter sp. | reverse complement strand
ATCTCAAACAATGGCGCGGAATTGCCACTCGTTACGCCAAGCGCGCAGACTCCTTCCTCGCCGCCGTGCACATTCGATGCCTCATGTTGTGGATTAGAGTCTCGTGACGACAACGCCTAGGAAGCGCGAGCAAAACGATCAAGATAGTTGAAATATCTCATCACATATTTGTTTTTCCGATCCACTCCATCTTCCAGCACGGGCCATAGTGATCCCAGGCCGACATGCCTCAGAAGTTTCTTGTACTCGTGCCACTCACCGGGCACTTGGCCGGACAGCATCATGCCGACTAACCGCTCTCTGATTCTAGCTTGTTGCTCGGGCGTCAAAGAGGCGCGGCGCAATGCGCGGGCCGTATTTGACTTGAGAATTCTACCGAAGACAAAGAAGTCATCTTCCTGAATAAACTCGATCCCAATCTCGATGGCGGCTCGATCCCCCGCCTCAATGAGATTGATAATCTCTTCCATCAGAGAGTAGACCCACGTTCTGCCACCCTCCGTATGGCGTTTTGACACAAGCTGGGCTGGATTGGCTCCGAGTACATCGGCATGTTTTCTATATCGCTTCTGAATAGCTTATACAGACCAGATTCCTACTCCGTTGTAATCGACATGTGCGCCAACATAGTTCCCGATGTGAGGAGACATTCGATCATTCGGTCGTGTTTGCATAGACAATCCGATTGTTTCCATCATAATCATGTCGTCCTTCTCGTGAGGCCGCCCGCCATCGGAATGCATAACGGGCTTCTCGCTGACGGGTCTTACGCCGGCTGAAGCGGGCTGTTGAGGCGAACTGTCCGACGCTGTCCTCAGACTTGCGCCGTGGGGCTAGCGCCTTTCGCCCGCTACGCGGGCTAAAAAAGCGGGTTTCCGGCGTCAATAAAAAGGGCAGGCGAGAGGCGATCCGAGGCAGCTTCTGGAATAAGTGCGGGCGAGGACGCCTGCACCACAGCCGGTCTCCCACCCCAGCAAGCCAAAAGCGGGCTTGCCAGGAGCCCCGGCCTGGATACCGGCATTACAACGAAGACTCTACGTCGCTCCGGCCTGGCGGCCATCGGCTGGATGAGGCTTTGGGATGGCGACTACCGGAGCGGGGCGGCGTGGGGTGGGGGGCGCAAGGATTGTTTAGCAAAGCGTGAATGAAGAGGCGGCGACAAAGTCGATCATCTATGTCGCTATCCGGCCTGATGCCCTGGATAAGCCCACACGCGAATCTCCGCATCCAATCTTGTGAAAATACGAAGGGGCATGAAACCGTGACTAAAGAGAAAAAGGACAAACGGGGTTCGACTGCCATCGCGGATTTGATCGACGCATTGAATGAAGACCTGGCCCGCGAATACCAGGCTATTATCGCCTACACCGTCTACAGCAGCGTTCTCACTGGCGCCCCGTGGATGAATATCGCCGCGGAACTCAGACTCCATGCCGCCGAAGAATTGCAACACGCCCTCATCATCGCCGACCAGGTCGACTACTTAGGCGGCACACCAACCGCGACTGCAAAGCCGGTAAAGCTATCGAAAAAACCGGAAGAAATGCTTCGCTTCGACCTGAACAACGAAACCGAAACCATCAAAAACTACCGTCAGCGCGTCAAACAAGCCGAGGCTCTCGGCCACTACGCACTTGCGGAGCAACTCCGCAAAATCATAGCCCAGGAACAAGAACACCAGCACGACTTGGCCACGGCTCTCGGCATTGACGTCCCGAGCGTCCTCGAAGGGGGCGCTTAGCGAAACTGAAAGCTTGCTACATAACAACCATGTGGGTAGCCCATCTCCCAGGACTTGACACTTCGCGATCTGGGGCACCCGCTTTTCGTGCTGGGTTGAATACCCGAAGAGCGAGTGCTCGCCGCAGGACTCCGACGACAGCCAAGCATCCGTAGTCCGGGCGGTGGAATCTAACCGGCACGGTGGAGTAATTCTCCTGACCGGAAACGAGGGTGGCGCATGCAGGCGACGTTGAGCGCGAAAGAAGTGAATGAGCTGAAGAAAGCCCCCCATGTTGGTGGGGTGATGGACGTGTTTTTCGACCGCTGGAGCCCGCGGTCGTTTGCCGATCGCGAGGTGAGCCCGGAGTTGCTCGGCAAAGTGTTTGAAGCGGCGCGGTGGGCGGCTTCGTCGTACAACGAACAGCCATGGCGGTTTCTGGTGGGGATGCGGGGATCGAGCAGTTACGACAGGATTTATCACTCGCTGAGCGAATTCAACAGGAAGTGGGCGGTAACTGCGCCGGTGCTGATGTTGAACGCTGCAAGAACCAAATTCGACCAGAACGGGAAGCCGAACCGGGTGGCGTTTTACGATCTTGGCGCGGCGGCTTCCTCCTTGTGCCTGGAGGCGGCGGCGCTTGGGCTCGCGACCCACCAGATGGAGGGATTCGACACCGAAGCGGCGCGGAGGGCTTTCGATATTCCTGGGGACTACACGATGGGCGCGGCGATTGCGCTGGGTTACCAGGGGGAACCGGGAGCTCTCGCGAATGAGCGACTGATTGAGAGTGAGGTTGCGCAGCGGACGCGAAAACCATTGAGTGAGTTTGTGTTCTCGGAGTGGGGCACGGCGGCGGAGATCTGAGTGCAGCGGGTTAGTGAGTCGTTTGCGTTTCCCCGGTTCGCCTCGCTTCGCGACATCGCAAGTTAGCGAGTCAGCGCGAAATGCCGTGATCAGTGTGCGGCGCAGCTTGCCCCGTCAGCAGGCGTGGAGGATCTTGAGCAGGCTGCGCGGCTCACGCTGGAGATTCTCAGAGGCGGAAAAAGACTCCGATGACAGGTTCGGCTGTTTGCGTGAAGGCGTTGGTGGACGAGAAGGCGGTGGCAAGCGAGGACGCTTGGTAGAGACTTCCCCGATATTGCAGGCGCAGGCCCAGATGCGGCAGCACCGTCCAATCGACTCCGGCCCCGTAAACAAACACGCCCTTGGTTGAGGTGCTTGTTGCGGCTGCCGTTGTGCTGCTTGCCACACAACTAAACGGGGAACAGGTCGCCGTGGTGACCGTGCCGCCTGTGGGCACGTTCAACAAAAGCCCGCCGCCGGCGAGCGCAAAGGGCCGCAAACTCCCGGTCTTGAGCGAGATCACCCAATCGCCCGTCACTTCGTGAGCGTTGGCCGAGATGGCAGCGGTCGACACCGTGCAACTTACGCCCGGACATGCGAAGGAACCGTTGGAAAGACCCTGATTAGCGCGGTTGTAGGCGTAGGTGGCCTCGTAGCCGAACAGCGGACTCCTGATCTGCCGCAGTTCGATTAGGCCGCCAGCCGAGTTGGCTGGACTTTGCTTGGTGCCGTTGGCGGATGTCGATTGGTTAAATGCTCCATAGAGACTGGCTGCAATGTCGGTTTGCGCGGGGCAAGCAGGGCAGAGAAGTGAGATGAGTGCGGCGAAGAGGAAAAACATTTTGATTCGCATTGGATGAAGCCTCCACAATTCTTAATTGAGAGGACCGGAGGCAGCAGCGAAAGCGAACGAGGCCACACCGGACCCCTGTGTAAGGACGAAAGAGTTCGGGAGAAGTTTGCGTTTGGCCCGGATTTTTATCCTACGTTGAGGGTTTTCAGCAGGCTGCGGGGCTCGTGCTGGATCTTCTCCTGGAGAAGATTGATGGCGTAGATGAGCTGCTCGGGGCGCGGGGGACAGCCGGGAACATAGACGTCGACAGGGACCACCTGATTGACGCCTTGGACGAGCGCATAGTTATTGAATACGCCGCCCGAGGTAGCGCAGGCACCCATGGAGATTACCCACTTGGGCTCGGGCATCTGGTCGTAGAGGCGGCGGAGAACAGGCGCCATCTTCTGCGCGACACGGCCGGCCACGATCATGAGGTCGGATTGGCGCGGGGAGGGCCGGAAGACTTCGGCGCCGAAGCGTGCGATGTCGAAACGCGATGCGCCCATGGACATCATCTCAATGGCGCAGCAGGCCAGGCCGAAGGTCATGGGCCAGATGGAGCTTTTGCGCACCCAATTGACGGCGAAATCGAGCGAGGTAAGGAGGATGCCCTCCGGCTGCTCGTAGCCGTAGTCGGTTTCTCTTACTTTGAGGCGATTTTTTGCGCTGCTATCGAGCGCTCCGAACAGATAGCGGTCACGCTCCACGGTGGACGCCATGGAGCAAGTATACCGTGATTCTCGATTTTGGGTTTGTGAGTCTGGTTCGTGGACCAGGGCTGCATGGCGAAGAACCGATCACGCTTCACGATTCGCGGGTCACGGCTCACGGGCTATGGCGGGCAGGGCGCGGAGGGGGCGTTGACGCCGGGCGGCAACTTCCAGCCTGAAGGCAGCCACAGAGTGAGGGAAAAACGTATCCAGTCGAGTTCGCCGCGGGGCGAAGGGTTGGTGCCGGACTGAGGCACAAGGATGTACGACATGCGGGAGCCTTGCGCTGCCCAATTCTGCGCGAAGGGCGCGGGGTCGCCGTTACCGGGGGCGAGGCCGGCGTCGAGGATGCGCAATTCTCCGGCTGCGGCGGCGGCCTGCAGATCGATGAGCTGCTTGGTGAGGCGCGCCACGCCGGGATCCGATTGTGGAGACGCGCCGGATTGCGCCTGCAAGCGGCTGGAGAGATCGAGAAAAAGCTTCTGGGCCGCGTTGAATGCGGAAGGATTGGTGAGGAAACGAAAGCTGCGCGGATTCCAGCCGATGGCATCCTGAGAGCGCAGGCCGAAGGTGGTTCCTATTTCGCGATCGTTGATGGAGTTGTAGGGCGGCGTGGCGACGAGGAGGGCGTCAGGGTAGCCTGCCGGCGGATCGCGATCGACCACGAGGTCCCATCCCGTGTAACCAGCCGGCCCGGGCACGATGGGCACAATGCGAAACACCCAACCCTCGCCGAGAGGCGTCTTCCATTCCTGGCCGACGTTCACGAGGTCGGTGAACTCGACGCGCGCGCAGTTAGCCGGGCGCGATGGAGTGGCTGGGACGGGAGCGGCTGGGGCGCGAGGCGCGATGGAGAGAAGCAAGGCGGCGAGAACGGCTCGCGCGGTTGGCTGAAGGCGCATGACGCACTCGTGTATGTCAGCGGTGAACAGGCGCGGCAAGAGCGGGCATGCTTTCAAGCGTCTCTCAGTAGTCGGATTATAGGCGTTTTGAGGATGACGGCCGCGGGCGAGAGGCAAGCGAGACCGTGCATAATGAAGAGCGAGGAATTTGCACATGGTGAAGATTGAAGCTGTCATCCAGCCCGTAAAACTGGAAACGGTGAAGGAAGCACTGCTCGAGGCTGGCGTTGAAGGCATCACGATTCTCGAAGCCCGCGGCCACGGCCGCCAAAAGGGGCACACGGAGTTTTACCGTGGACGTGAATATACCGTCGATCTCATTCCCAAGATCAAACTGGAGATCGTTACCACCGAAGCCCTGCAGGATAAAGTGGTGAATGCGATCCTCGGCGCAGCCCGCACCGGCCACATCGGCGACGGCAAGATCTTCATCAGCAAGGTGGACGAGGCGATTCGCATCCGCAACGACGAGCGCGGCGAAACCGTGCTATGAGGGATCGAGTGCTGTCCCGGAAGTTTACGCAATAAGTCGAAGTCCCGAAATGCGGGCGTCTCATTCGACTTCGATCGGTCCGCGTGTTGGCCCAGTCCGGATGCTAATCGAGTAGCAATATCGCCATAGCCGGCTATTCGATCAGAACCCAAGCGAGCCAGTAAGATCACCTTTCGAGAATTGGCGCCATGGAGGACGGACAGCTTGAAGGTTCGATCTTTATTCGCTTTTTCCCGCTCCATTATCTGCCGGATCGGGTAACCGCGAATCAAATTGGATGATGGGTCTGGAAACCTCAGCGGCGCCGGTCAGAACCCGAGAGCGATGGTCAGGGTGGGCAGATTTGAACTGCCGGCCCCTCGCACCCCAAAGCCGGATCCCTCGGACACCCCCGAAGTACAACGCTACGAGCAAAAAGTAACCTTGCCGCTTGTCATGTTTCCCGCTACATTGCGGTAATGCCCATGTTTCGATTCTAGACAGAGGGGGGACGCGCCATGCTGTCCGACGAACACCTGTTCCTCATCTCTCTGATCACCTTCGGCGCGGGCCTGATTTTTTTCCTCGCCGGATTTGTCTTCTTCTTTATCCGCCGCCGTCATGCGCCCACCGGTCAGCTCACCCGAGAAACTCCAGCGGCCCAGACGGCACTCGTCCCGGCCCCGGTCGCACAGAACGCCCCTCCCTCGCCTCTCACCCTCATCCGTTTCAAGCAGGCCCTCGAAGGCGACGGCCTTAACGAAGCTGTACTCGAATTCGGACGCGAGACCCTTAATCTCGGCCTTCTCGGCCGGGGCGCCAACTTCGCCATCCGCTCCATTGAAGCGGGCAAGCGCATCGGCGGCATGGACATCGTCCTCCGCTTCGGGGGCAGCGGATTGCAGCTCGCGCAAGAGGGCGAAGTCTCGATCCCGATCCACAACGCGGCCGGCCGATGGCTACCCGAGTTGCAGGGCCGTTCCGGCCGCTTTGTTGAAATTGCCTCCGGCAGCAGCGAGGTCCTGGGCACTCTCGCCAACGTCAGCGCCCTCGTCGTCTCCGTTGCCTACATGGTCGTTTCGCGTGACACGCTCCGCCGCCTCCGCAGCATTGAAACCAGCATAGAAGGCCTCCTCAAGGGCCGCCACAACGACCGCATCGCCAAACTCGAACGCATTTATGTCAAGAGCGGCGAGCTGCTGCGTACGCTTCCCTACGGCGTGCGCAGCCATCTATTCGACACCTTCCAGAACGAGCTCTATGAGCTCCGCGCTGAGTGGCGCCGCGAAATCGAGCGCATCCTCAGCGTCGCTCCCGATCCCTCAGGCCGCCGCACATGGGCACGCTGGCTTATCAAGGCCGCGCGTGCCGTACCCTTTTTCGGTGGCCTCGTAGAGTGGTCCCACCTGCGCTCGCGCCGTCCCAAGGAGCGTCTGCTCTTTGAACACCTGCTCCCGATCGTCGACATCGTTCGCTGCCTTCGCCTCGCTCTTCTCGTCGACGTCTCCATCGCCCAGTGGACCGAGTCCGTCGACCTGCTCTTCCAACACACCCTGCAGAACGAAGCCGAAATGTGGGAGGGCATCGCCGACCGCCTTGAGAGCCAGGCCCATCACTTCCGCACTGCCAAGGCCCCCGACTACCTCGCTGTCATCGCCCCTACCGTAGAAGCGATCCGTTCCTACACCGACGCACTCAACGGCACCCTCCCCAAGGACACCGTCTTCCGCCCGCATCCCGTGCGCACTCCGCGTCGCGCCAGAAAAACCCCTTCTGTAGTAGCCGCCAACGAGTAGAACCCGATCTCTCGCAGGGCATCATCGCAAATCGACACCGATCACATTTGGTTTTCCCCTGCAACGCAAGGGGCGGCTCCAACAGAAAGAACGCCCAGCGCATACGGGAGCGATCATTGGAGAAATCCAGATCACGCCGGATGGCGAATTTCGGGTGGACGTCAATGGCTGGACTTTCTCAGGACATCGTGCTTGAATCTAGTCGAAGTCAGGCTGCCGCCTTGCTTCGACAGAGCGGACTCATTTTGAGGTTGGCCGCGTGGGTAAGATGCGAGGGGTGGGATCGCAACCCCTTGCTCCTCGTCTTCCATGGTTCAGGAGGTGGACGTTGGAGTTCGCTTCGAAGACCGCCAAACCGCAGACCAAAACTGCCCGGAGTGGAACGAGCGAACTGGCGCCTCACGACGCGGAGCTAGAAGAGCGTCGACCAGGCAATGATCCCGTCGAGGATGCGCAGTTTCTTCAACGTGCGGCCGGAGATCAGCCGGCGCTGCCGCTTTTTGGTCATGGGACTTCGACCCCAACCCGGAATGCTACCCCCAGCCACAGTGAGGGAGACGCTCCTTCAGTAAATCCAGGTTCACAAACTACGCCTCTCCGCCTCACCTGGGATTTGAATAAGATTCGCTTGTTTTCACCTGACCGGGCGACCGGATTCCACGCGCCCTCTTCGTCTGCCAACCATATGCGACTTGGCTTCATACAGCCGAAGCTTGCAATCGGTGAGATCGCCGATCCACTTGAACATGAAGCAGATCGAGTCGCCGACCGAGTGATGCTAGTGCCCGCAACTGCGGTTTCACCGCAAACAATTGCGTCGCGCGACGACAACGATAAGGCTCTCGTCGATGCAGAGCCGATTGCGGTGCGGCAGGCTCCGGTCGTGGGGCCTGCAATCATCCCTGCGCAGCCGTCCCTCGCGCCAGTTGTCCGGCGTCAATGGTCGGACGCGCCGGCAGGTGGGGCGACATCGGCGGAGACGACTGCACCTTCGACTGGTTGGAACAAGGCCGAGACCTCTGTCGCGGGAGTGCGCCGGATTCCGGTCGAGGGCATCCCAGGGGGGAACACGCTGAAGGATCCGCAATCGGCCGCCAAGGAAGCGGCTGACAACCGGGCGATTGCGCTGCTCCCGGCGTCGCTCGACAGCACACAGCCCGTTGATGTGCTGCTTCATCTGCACGGTCACAATGTCGGCTACCGCCAACGCGCGACTAAGGGAGTGGACGACGAGACCCTGGGAGTCGGCACAGTACGCGACGTCGAGTCTGACCGAATCGAGCAGCAGATGGCAGCGAGTAAGAGGCCCATCATCGCCGTCCTGCCGCAGGGGACCTCGGGTTCCGGATTCGGCAAACTAAATGCCGATGCCTACGTCGCCGAGGTTTTCAAAAAGCTCACCGCCATGGGAGCGTGGGGCCCCCAGGCAGCAGCGCCGAAGATCGGTCGCGTCATCCTTAGTGGCCATAGCGGCGCGGGCGGGCGAATTTCCGAGATGATGGCTGAGCCGGGCACGCCGCGCCTGCCCTCCGCTCTGAAAGAGGTGGCGCTTTTCGATGCCATCAATGGAGCCGGTGAGTTGGGGATTGTCACGAATTGGGTGCTGCAGCATCTCGATGCAGATCTGGCCGCGCTGATTTCCCTGGGCACGGGATCCGGCATCGAGACGCCGGAGCAAACCGCATATCTTCAGAAGAGCATCCGGTTTCGAGCGTACTACACGACCGGTAGTTATCGGGAACGACACGAGAAGCTCCAGAAGTCCATCGACAAGTGGTTCAGCGGTAATGCGGCGCCGGCCCTTGGTTCGGGTTCGACACTCTACACGCAGCTTTACGACAACTACCGCACCATCCCGGTCGGCCATGGCCAGCATAACAAGATCATGGGTAAGGACAACCGGCTGCTCGACGCCCTTACGACGCTGCCAGCTGCCGCACCTGTGACGCAGTCGGTGCAGCCGAAACCCGATTCGGGCTTCCATCCCGGCGCAACCGCGCCTCAGTCGGTGGTGGAGACGTTGCACACGCCCGGTGCGGCGCTCGATCCGGCGAGCCGGAAGTTCATGGAAACGCGGTTCGGCTACGATTTCGGCAGCGTTCGCATTCATAGCGACGCGGATGCAGCCAGGTCCGCGAGCGCCATCCACGCACGGGCCTACACGTTGGGGAACCACGTGGTATTTGCTCCCGGCGCCTATGATCCGCACTCTTCCGCTGGTGCGCGACTGCTCGCGCATGAGCTGGCTCATGTGGTTCAGCAGGCAAGTTCCAGAGCGGCTTCCTCCGGAACTCTGCGGCGGCAGGCGGCGCCCCAGGCCACTGCCGAGACGGCGGCTCCGATCCGGGCAGATGAGAACACGTTCATGCCGACGTTCAATTTCGGTCAGTTTTCAATTTTTGTACCCGGCAAACTTTCAAGGAAGGCATACGCGGATATCACCAACGTCAAGGTGCACATATTCTTTGCTGCCGGCGGTGTCCAAGGTGCGGATACCAATGACATATTTCTACATGGTCTGCGTGGTGCGTCCGATCACTCGGATTGGATAACGATAGGAGTGCCGGGCATTGTCGACTCTGCCAATTCGATCAGTGATTCACAAATCCTAGCTTGCCTGCACAGCATCGGGGTCAACAGCGCCCCGGTCCTGGTACGGCTGACAGGCCACAGTCGCGGCTGCGACAGCGTAGTGAAGACTGTCTCTGGTGGACTAATACACACTGCGATTGACCGGGTCACCTTGCTCGACGAGGCGGTCGAGCATGTCTCAACCACGGCTGTGCTCCGTAGCGGCGCCCCCGATCCAAATCGCGGGGCAGTTCGACTGAACCGAGTGCAACAACTTGTTGCAAAGGGAATCAGCCCAGCGAACATCGTTGCCTACGAATCGGCCCACAAATCCGTGAATCAGCTCACCGGTAAATCCGCCAAAGTCGCCGGCGCCACCTATCACGACCTCAACCCGGAGTGCATGGCTGCGATCGGGGCCGCCCGCCTGGTTCAGGATGCGATCGCACTTCGTCCCGACGTCGCGCGAGACGCTGCCGCAATTCCAGCGATCGGCACGCAACTGCGCGATCTCAGCCTGCCTCCGCGTGGCACTTTCACCACGGGTCCCTCCACCGGGGGCAAAATAAGCTTCGACGATTTCTGCTTTGAACCCGCGAGCCTCAGCCAGCCCCCCGGCGCACCGCGAAAGATGAAAGAAAGTATCAAGGCGATTCGACGGAATCCAGTTCTGGTCCGATTCATCAATTCGCATAACCTGGCCAGGTACAGCACCGTGTCCGATTGGACGCCGTTTCTGGCTCACGAGTTCTTCGTCGCCGAAATAGCTCATGAGCTGACGGAATAGGGCCCCGGCCAGATGGACGCCATTCCCGAGCGCCGCTTAGAGATTCTTGTGGCTTAACCGGGGGCTTGAGTGCCCAAGGCACTCACTGAATGCAGGTTGCCTGTAAGTCTCAGGATTACTCGTGGTAAACGCGGTGACGTCCGGGAATTGGTCGTGCGTGGCTTGTCGGCAAACTGTACATGACCCCCGGATTTCGCCATATCAATTTGCAAGACAGCGTCTCGATCGATGCTCTTACGAACTCACTGAAAGCTAAATAATTACAAAGATACCCGCTTTCCTGCCCTTAAGGTTCCCTATAATCCTATACGTACCCGAGAGATGGCCCGCTCCGGTCTGCCCGATTCTTGCGAATGGAAAGAATGCAGGAATGCAGCCATGAGCGTGCAAAATGGGGCGTGTTGGCGAGCTGCCGAAAGAGCAAAGGGAAATCGCCGCTGATTTCTGCTTATTCTGCCTGTAAGCCTCCAGCGTAGGCAATTTGATGCCAATCCCCTTGCCAGCTCCCGAAAGAAGGAGCGGTTATGTCCCAGCTCAAAAAGTCCGGTCTCTCTGACAATGCTATCGGGGCACTCGCCTATCTCACGCCCGCCCCGGCGCTTTTCTTTCTGGCCGTCAGGCGCTACAACAAGAGGCCCTATGTGCGATTCCACTCTTGGCAGTCCATCGTATTCCAGGCATTTGTCTATTTATTCGGCCTTGCTTTAAAGTTTGTCCTGCCGTATATGACGTTTCTTGGGCTTCGTGGCATCTTGGGTCTCATGTGTCTTGCAGGCCTGGTCGTTTGCTGCTTGTGGCTGTGGTGTGTGATCGGCGCGCTGACTGGCAAACGCTGCAAGCTCCCAATTATCGGGGACTGGGCCGATGAGCAGGCCTACAGATAACCCACTGTCCCGCCGTTCCATCACAAACCCCCTTGTCTCAACGGGCGCTAGTGTGGTGTCCCCGAAATTCATTGCATAAACCGAAGCCGCGAAACGCAGATCCTTCGACTCCGCTTGGCCCGGATTCGGACCAAGCGTCGCTCAGGATGACAGGGTGTGTTGTTGCGAACTTTAGAGACGGAAACTAGGCACGACTTCTTTTTTCCGCGCTCGGCCCGGGTCAAGCATGGAACTTATAAAGAAGCCATAGCATTTTCTGCTTCTTCATGTGATCCTTATACGATGCGTGAAATATTGGGGCCAATCACACCCTTTTGAGAGGGCGGAAGCAAGTTGTGCCTGACTGGCTTCATCGCAATTCCTGCTCCGGCGACTCCTAGCGATACAGCTACGGCCGCGGGCGCATTCTCGTGTATTTGAACCTGAACGGCGGCTAAAGCATTTCTCCTTCGCATGTGTTTCGAAGCCTCGAACTTCAAGTTGCGATTTGCTTAAGAAATCGCAACTTGCACGCCCCTAAAGGGGCGATATTTGAAGGGGAAACGGCATAGAGATCCGCCGCAGCGCAAGGCGCCTTCGCGTGTCCCTGCTTCAAGGGAGTTGAAAACCTCATGCTGTGCCGCACGATCAGATTGTTCCTGCCCTTAGTTTTGGTATTGGGATTCCCCGCCCTGGCTCTCGCTCAAACTACAACGCCCGCCGATACGCAGGCACGAATTGCCGCCCTGGAACAGGCTCTCAAAAGCAATCAGGCGGCAACGGCCAATGCACAGATGGCCGGCGACAACGCGTGGATGCTGACCTCGGCGGCGCTGGTGCTGATGATGACGGGGCCGGGGTTGGCACTTTTCTACGGCGGCCTGGTGCGCAGGAAAAATATTCTGGGCACCATGATGCAGAGCTTCGCCATGATGGGCCTGGTGAGCATTCTGTGGGCGCTGGTGGGCTACTCGCTGGCCTTTGGGCACGGGAACATGTTCATAGGCGGATTCGAGCACGTGTTTCTGCGCGGGGTTGGGCTCACTCCCAATCTCGATTACGGACCGACCGTTCCCGAGCAGACGTACATGATCTACCAGTTGATGTTCGCCATCATCACGCCGGCGCTGATCACGGGCGCCGTTGCCGAGCGCATGAAGTTCAGCTCCATGGCAGTGTTTCTTTCGTTGTGGTCGCTGGTGATCTATTGCCCCATGGCGCACATGGTGTGGGGCGTGGGTGGTTTGTTCAACTCCGCCGGAAATCACATTCCGAGCTTCGATTTCGCCGGCGGCACGGTAGTGCATATTACGAGCGGCGTTTCCGCGCTGGTTTGCGCACTTTACCTGGGCAAGCGCATAGGCTATCCGCAGACGAACATGCCTCCGCACTCCATGGTGCTGAGCTTTATTGGCGCCTGCCTGTTGTGGGTGGGGTGGTTCGGATTCAACGCAGGCAGCGCGGTAGCGGCCAACGGGCTGGCCACCAGCGCCTTCGTCAACACGCACTTTGCCACGGCCGCCGCGGCGCTGGGATGGACGATCTTCGAGTGGCTGCACAACGGCAAGCCCACAGCGCTGGGCGCGATCTCCGGCGCGGTTGCCGGACTGGTGGCCATTACCCCGGCCTCGGGCTTTGTGCAGCCCATGTCGGCGCTGGCCATCGGTCTTACGGCTGGATTCTTCTGCTCGTTCATGGTCTTCAAGGTGAAGTCCCTCTTTGGCTACGACGACTCGCTGGACGCGTTCGGCGTGCACGGCGCGGGTGGAACGCTGGGCGCACTGCTGACCGGCATCTTTGCCACGTGGGTCATCAATCCGGTGTATGGCCCGGGCAAGCCCACCGGCGTCATCGACGGCAATTGGGGCCAGATGCTCCACCAGCTGGCCGCCGTGGGTGTGGCGTGGGGAATTTCCATCGTGGGCACATTGATTCTGCTCTTCGTTGTAGATAAGATCATGGGACTGCGCGTGACTCCGGAGCACGAAATGGCCGGCCTCGATCTCTCGCAACACGGAGAAGAGGGTTACGATTTCAATACCTAGCTATCAGCTTCTAGCTTTTTCGTGCTGGGTGAATGTTTTGGTTCCGGCAACAAGGCGCTAGAAGCTATTTTTGGGATACGGGGGCGGCAAACCGCCGCCCGGCCTGATACGCTATCGAACGAGGAATTTCTTTTTATGCTGAAGATTGAAGCCGTATTACAACCCTCCAAGCTGGATGCGGTGAAGGATGCGCTGCTGGAGGCAGGCATCGAAGGCATGACTATTCTCGAGGCCCGCGGCCACGGCCGCCAGAAGGGCCACACCGAGTTTTACCGCGGCCGCGAATATACCGTGGACCTTCTCCCCAAGGTGAAGATCGAGATGGTGGTTCTCGACAATTTGAAGGAAAAAGTGATTCAGGCGATTGTGGGCGCGGCCAGGACCGGCCGCATCGGCGACGGAAAAATCTTCGTCAGCCGCGTCGATGAAGCGATTCGCATCCGCAACGACGAGCGCGGGGAAACTGCGCTGTAGCCGGAGGGACTCCGAAAAGTTCCGGCGCCATCAGCCACGGGCTCGCAGTGCGCGCTCGCGTAATTCTGCATACATAGGCAGAACTCCCAGGGTCTCCAGGCATTTGCGAACGGGCTCTCCGATCTCGAGTGTTGCCGTGCCCTCTGGATGAGCCTCCAGCTCTTCGTCCAGCATGTCCGCCACGTAGAGAGCCACCGTGCAGTCGAAGCCGGAGTGCGGGATGCGGTCGGGGTGGTGGTGGTGCGCGATGGCCTCGACGGCAATGTTGGGCAAACCCCACAGCCCGAGCAGGTAGGCGCCGATCTCGGCGTGCGAAGTTCCCAGCAATTCTTCTTCCGCCTCAAACACTTTGCATCCGCGCTCCGCTGCGATGGTGCGTGCGGCGCAAAACGTACCGGGCATGGCACCGCCCAGCACCAGGCTGCCAACGTCATGGAGCAAAGCGGCTACAACTGCGGCATCGCGGTTCGCAGGATCCAGCGGGAGTTCGGCGGCGACAGCGGCGGCGCGGAGGGCATGGTGCTGGATAGCCTCATACGCCGAGAGCGGAACGCGCGTGTGAGGCACAAACACTCGAAAGGCCTCCGAGGCCAGCGCCAGGTTCTTGATGGTCTCCACTCCGAGGTAGCTCACTGCGGCTTGCAGCGTGGACACACTGTGCGCCAGCCCGAAAAATGCACTGTTAACAAGCTGCAACACCTTGGCAGACATAGCCAAGTCCCGCTCGATGATGTCCGCGATCATATCCACAGACGCGTCAGGATCTCTTACAGCCTTGGTAAGCGATGTGAAGGTAATTGACAGCGAAGGCAGCTGCCCGATGGTTCCAACAATTTTGCGCAGCTCCGGCGCGTAGAGCAGATCCTGCAGCGCGCACAGGCGCTCGACGATCGATTGCAGTTCGGCAGCATTGCACGGCTTGGCCAGGTAGCGGTGCGCCACCGAAACCGCCCTGGTTGAAAGGGAGGGTTCGGCATATCCACTCAGGATGACGCGTGCGCAGCCGGGATAGCGATCGCGAATGTGCCCCAGAAGCGTGGCGCCATCCATGATCGGCATGCGCATGTCGGATACGACGACGTCGAAAGGTTCTTGCTCAAAAGCCCGCAAAGCGGCTTCTCCGCCTAGCGCAAACTCCATCTCCCAGCGTTTTCGCTCCGTATACAACATGCGGCGCAGTCCATCCAGAACTTTGATTTCATCGTCCACGAACAGGATGCGTTTCATGCCGCCACCGCCTTTACTGAAAGGACCTTGCCGTCGTAGGGAAGACGAATGATAAACGTGGTGCCCTTGCCCTCCTCGGTTTCAAAGTGAATGCTCCCACCGTGCTTGTCCACCACGACCGAGCGCGCGATGGCCAGCCCTTGCCCCGTACCCTTGCCGATCTCCTTGGTGGTGAAAAAGGGATCGAAGATGCGGGAACGGAACTTCTCGGCGATTCCCGTGCCCGTGTCCTCTATGCGAATCTCGGCCCACTCCGCCGAGCGGCGCGTTTCGACGCGGATGGTTCCTCTTTGCGGGCCTCCCTGATGGGCGACATCGCCAATCGCGTGCGCCGCATTGACGATGAGGTTCAGAATCACCTGGTTGAATTCGCCCGGATGGCATGAGACCGAGGGTAGCGAAGGATCAAAATCGGTTTCCAAATCGGCCACATACTTCCACTCGTTACGCGCCACCGTAATGGTGCTGGCGATGGCCCGGTTCAAGTCCAGCGCAGTTTTTTCCTTGGTATCGGGATGCGAGAACTCCTTCATGGCATTCACCAGCGCGGCCACACGGCCCACGCCTTCCAGCGTTTGATCGATGGCCTTAGGAATCTCCTCCAGCAGATACGGGGCGTCGGCTTTGTCCACCGTAACCGCTGCTTCCTGAAGCGTCTCGCGGGAAAGCTGATTCTTTGCGGCCGCCGAAAAGCAACGCTCATAGGTTGTCAGCAGTCCTTCCAGGGTCTGGAATGCTTCCTTGAGGAAGCGCACGTTGTCCCCGATGTACTGCGTCGGCGTATTGATCTCGTGCGCGATTCCGGCGGCGAGCTGGCCCACAGATTCCAGCTTCTGCGCCTGCAAAAGCTGCGCCTGCAGCAGTTTTCGCTCGGTGACATCTTCGCTCATGCCTTCATAGCGAACCACCACGCCGTTTTCGCAAACGGCGCGGGCGCTCATGGCCAGCCAGAATTTGCTCCCATCCTTGCGATAGAATTCACTTTCAAAGTTTTGCACCGAACCGTCCCGGTCCATAAGTCGCTTGAACTCTTCGCGGCGATTGGGGTCGACATAACGCTGGCTGGCAATCTCGGCGGAGCACTTGAGCGCTTCCTCCGGCGAGTCGTAGCCGAAGCTGGCTGCCATGGACGCATTCAGACTAAGCACCCGCCCGTCGGGGGTGCTCTGATAGATGCCGACAATGGCGTTATCGAAGATGCCGCGATACTTCTGCTCTGTCTCCCGCATCGCATTTTCCATCTCTTTGCGCGCGCTGATGTCCTCGTTCATGCCTTCATAACGGACTACGACGCCGTTCTCGCGAATGGCGAGAACACTCATGGAGAGCCACATCCGGCTGCCGTCTTTGCGAATGGTTTCGGCTTCGAAGTTCTGCACCGCGCCGAATTCGCCTATAAGGCGTTGCATCTCCCGGCGGCAATTGGGGTCGACGTAAAATTGCCGGGCTATGTCGGTGATGCTCGCGATCATCTCTTGCGGGGAATCGTAGCCGGAAATGGAGGCCATAGCTGGGTTGGCGCCGACCACGTGGCCGTCCGGCGCAACCTGCAAGATACCGACGATCGCATTGTCGAAGATGCTGCGATATTTCTGCTCCGCTTCCCGCAATGCATTCTCTATTGCCTTGCGTGCGCTAATGTCGCGGCCGATGCCGGCAATGCCGATCACGCGCCCCCTGTGGTCGCGCACCGGAACCTTTGTGGTCAGGATGTGAGTCTCTTTTCCTGCTTTATCGAGACATTTCTCTTCGTGGTTATAGAGGGGCTGCCCGGAGCGGAGGATACTCTGCTCGTCTTCAAAGTAGGCGCTGGCAAGCTCGTGCGGGAAAAAATCGAAGTCCGCTTTTCCCAGCAGCTTCTGCGGTGAATCCTCCCCCACCTGGTGCGCGAGGTGAGCATTGGCCACCACAAATCTGCTGCGAATGTCCTTCACGTACATGAAGTCCGGCACGTTGTCGATCAAGGCGCGCAGCACTCTGTGCTCGTCGCTCAACGACAGTTTGCGTACTGATCGTAGCCGGTCGGCACGCGCGGCAATCACCGCGGACCCCAGAACCAGAAACGCCGCGGCGATCATACTCACGGTCGCCAACGGCGTAAATTCGATGCAGCCTTCGAGATGTGGAGCGGTCCCGGTGGGCAGAAAGCTCACCGCCGACATGCTCATGTAGTGCACCACGGGAATGGCCAGCCCGATGACCAGCATGATCGCCAGCTTGGCTGTCCAGTCGTGGTTCTCGTCGTGCGAGTGAGCGACCAGCATCAGCCCCGCGAGCGAAATCAGGATGTCCAAAAGCATGGACGCGAGTAACGATCCGCTGTGGTACTGGGGCGCCGCGGCCAGTCGCATCGCAGCCAGGGCGGCGAACTGCATAACGGCAATGCCTGCACCCACTGCAATGCTGCCGGCGGCAAGCCACACAGGCGTCAACGGCTCGCGACTTGCCACGTACACAATGGCCAGGGCGGCGAATACGCCTCCCAGCCAGGAAATCGCCAGAGTAGGTGCGTGGAAGTACGCCGTGATCGCCGGCCGATAGGCAAGCACCCCCGTCAGATGCATCGCCCACACCCCACAGCCCATCGGGACTGCGCCCGCCCATAGCCATTTCCGACCGGCCCGCCCACGGTGAGCAGCCACGCGTCCGGCCAGCTCGAGCGCCGCCGCTGCCGTCGCGACCGCGAACAACAGTGAGACCGCAAGAAGTCGAAAGTCGTATGTTCCCAAAACAGGACCCATGGCATTCCTATGCCGCCCGCGCAAACGCGCTGCGCCAGCACTCATCTGAACATCGGCAAAAGTAGAGGTTTTCACCAATCGTCACTGATTGCCGGGGAGGATCGCGCCGATGGACTATCAGAGCGTCGTCTCTTCCGCTATGTGGGCAGGTCGGCCACAGGCGGCACGGGTTTACGTTTGCGGTTTGTCTAGGGCAAACGCATCCGATGGGGAAATTTTGCGCTCAGGAAAGTATCGTGCCGGAAAAAATTCTCTTCGTTGACGATGAGCCCCTGGTTCTTGACGCCATCAGGAGAATGTTGCGCGACAAATTCCAAATCTGCACAGCCGTGGGCGGTGAAAAAGGGTTGGCCGCGGCCAAAGAAAACGGCCCGATCGCAGTCGTCGTCTCCGACATGCGCATGCCGGGCATGAATGGCGCCGAGTTCCTGGCTCGAATGCGCAAAGATGTGCCGGACACGGTAAGAATGCTGCTCACCGGCTTTACCGACCTCGACGCGGCCATCGCCGCGGTGAATGAGGGCAACATCTTCAGATTTCTCACCAAGCCTTGCAAAAAGGAGGAGCTGGTAGGCGCCATCAACCTTGGCCTCGACCAATACCGGACTACCGTCGCCGAAAAGAAGCTGGTGAAAAAAGCCCAGGACGTAGAGCCTGCTGCGGCGGATTGGGATTCCCTGGAGAATTGCCCATGGGACAACTGCCAGGGACCCACCGGCCTGCCGGGACCATCGCAAGCGAAGGAGATCCTGACGCCGCTGTTCGGCTCGGATCGTCAGACCTACGTCATCCTGTTCAAACTTACGGTTCTCGAAACCATTGAGGAACGCTACGGAGAGGAAGCCGCGGGCGACTATCTCATCAACGCAGCTCACCACCTTACTCAATCCCTGCGCTCTGACGACCGGCTGTTTCACTGGGGCCGGTACGTCCTGATGGCTGTGGTGCGGCGCACGGTCACTCCCGGCGCGCTGCGCATGGAGGTCGCTCGTTTGACCTCGTCCGTCGGCGACCAGGTTCTGGATGTTCGCGGCAGGAGCATCATGGTGGCTACATCCATCGCCTTCGATTTCAAGCCTGTCTCTCAGTTCTCCAAGCTGACCGAGATGCTGGCTGCATTCGATCCGCAATTCAGCGGAAACGCTGAGACCATACCCGCTCAATAGCACTGAAGATTCTTTGGAACTCCCCGGCCGGCATTGCCCAATTCCTTGCAATCACGGTGACATACTTCCCAGTTGGGGAATTATCCTAAGAACTGAGGCTAACCGGTTCCGGCGCCTCAGATACCTTAAGGAGCAGCCAACTTGGATCGTCGACTCGCGTTTTTCGCGCTCCTGCCTCTCTGCCCGGCCTTCATCCTGGCCGCGCAGGATACGCGCACTGTCATTGAGCCCTCCTTCCCGCAGCTTTGCACGACCGTTGACGCGCAATTGCAAAGCCACGGCCACACCCTAGCGCCGGAGGACGAGCAAAAGCTCGATACCGCGCGCATTCAGAAGGCCATCGACAAATGCGGCAAGGGCCGCGCCGTGATGCTGCGTGTGAATGAAACCAACGATGCATTCCTGAGCGGGCCGCTGGAGTTGAAGCCCGAGGTGACGCTGATCGTGGGACGGGGTGTGACACTTTACGCCTCGCGCGATCCCGCGGTTTTCGCGGTTTCGCCAGGCAGCTGCGGCATTGTGAGCCAAAAAGGGGGACGCGGTTGCAAGCCACTGATCGCGGTGGATCACGCGCCTAACTCGGGGATCATGGGCGACGGCGCGATTGATGGCCGCGGCGGCGAGAAGATTCTGGGCTTGCAATCCTCGTGGTGGGAGCTGGCGCAGCAGGCGCGCGGCGGCGGCGGCCAGCAGGTGCCGCGGCTGATTGTAGCCAATGGGTCCGACAACTTCACGCTTTACAGGATTACCCTAAGGAACTCGCCTAATTTTCATGTGAGCTACAACGGCGGCAACGGATTCACGGTGTGGGGCGTCAAGATCGACACGCCGCAGCGGAAGACCGACACGCCGCAGCCGCTGTCGCGCAACACGGACGGCATCGACCCGGGTGACGGCACGAAAAATGTGACCATTACGCACAGCTTTATCCGCGACGGCGACGACAACGTGGCCATCAAGGGCGGACCGGGTGGCGCGACGAACATGACTATCAGCCACAATCACTTTTATTGGGGCCATGGCATGTCGATCGGCAGCGAGACCAGCGGCGGCGTGAGCAAGATCCGCGTCTTCGATCTTTCGCTGGACGGCACCGACGCGGGCATACGGATCAAGTCCAACGGCTCGCGGGGCGGGCTGACCGAGGACGTGGTCTACGACGATTTGTGCATTCGCAATTCGCCGAACCCGATCACGCTGGACACGGCGTATTCGGCAAACGGCCCGCTGCAAGGCAACTCCCCGCCGACCATGCGCGACGTTACACTGCACGACGTGCGGGTGAGCGGCGGCGGCAAGATCACCTTCAACGGCTACGGGCACGACTACCGCATCGCGGCCACGCTCAGCGGTGTGCAGATTACCGACGATGCGAAGTATACCTACCAGGTCGATCACGCCGACCTGACGCTCGGTCCCGAGCCGACCAATTTGCAGTTGCCTGCGGGTGAGGATTCGACGATGAAGGGGACGCCGGCGGAGGGGAATCCGGCCTCGTGCGCCGAGAAGTTTGTGCCGTTCCCGCAATAAGCTGTAGGTTGAGGGTTCGTGCTATCCCGGGTCTCAGAATCGAGACCCGGGGCACCCCATTTCGTGGTGAATTGAAAGATGCAGATTGGGGTTCGTGTTATCCCAGGTCTCAAAATCGAGACCTGGGGCACCCCATTTCGTGGTGAATTGAGAGATGCAGATTGGGGTTCGTGTTATCCCAGGTCTCAAAATCGAGACCTGGGGCACCCCATTTCGTGGTGAATTGAGAGATGTAGGTTGAGGCTCTTGCGCTCCGTCCGCGTCAAATCTTTTACCGCGGCAGGAAAAATCCCCCCCTCCGGGAAAGATCGCTTATTCTTGTAGGAACTTCTTCTTGCTTTGGCTGGCCCAGGCAAACAACCCTATGACTGCAGTCGGTTTGGTGGTAGACGATCTTCGGGAGCAGTATACGCGGGAGATGGCGTTGGTGCGCCAGACCTGCGATCGCACCGGAGACGGCACGGCGGCCATCCGGCGGCGCTCGGCGGTGGTGGACCGCATCCTGATTGAAATGTGGCGCCGGGCGTTTGCGGATTTGCCCGGGCAAAACGTGGCCCTGCTGGCGCTGGGCGGCTACGGGCGCAAAGATCTCTTTCCCTTTTCCGACATCGACGTACTGTTTGCCTTTGCCGACGAGAAGACCGAAGAGCTATGCAAGGAGGCCGTGCGGACCATTATCCAGGGCATGTGGGACATTGGCCTCCGCGCCAGCCCGACATCCCGAACCGTGAAGGAAGCCGGCCGCTTCGATCCCGACAACCTGGAATTCACCCTGGCCACGCTCGACCGGCGCTTTCTGGCCGGACAGTTTCCGCTGTACCAGCAACTTCATCAGGTCACCTTCCCGGGCCTGATGCTGAGCGAGTGGTCGACGATTACGCAAAAACTAGGCGAGATTGCCCGCGCGCGGCATGCGAAGTTCGGCAATACAATTTTTCACCTCGAGCCCAACATCAAGGATTGCCCCGGGGGCCTGCGCGACTACTCGCTCGCGGTCTGGTTCGCGATTCTGTTTCACCTGAAGGAGACCAAAGAGTGGCCGCGGCAGCGCGGCGGCGTCTTCCAGAGCGCGCGCGGCGATGCGGAGGCGGCATTCGATTTTCTGGCCGCGGCGCGATGTTTTCTGCACTTCCGGCACGGCCGCGACGACAACACGCTCGACTGGCAGTCGCAGGACGAGGCAGCGGCGCGATCCATTGGCCTGGAGACGCGGGGAACCGCCGATCCCTCCTACTGGATGCGCACCTATTACCGGCACGCGCGCGTAGTTTACCGCCGCGCAGCGCTGCTGATGGAACACCTGCCAGTGCCGGTGAGCTTCTACCGCCAGTTCCGGCGTCGCCGCACACCCATCGCGGGAACAGATTTCCTGCTCGACCAGGGCCGTATAGACATCCAGCCCGGAGCGCAATTCAACGACACGGCGGCCATCCTGCGCATCTTCTCGCTGATGGCCACCCACGGATACACCCTGTCGCAGGCGGCCGAGGATCGTATTACCGACGCGCTGCCCGTGCTGGCGATTTCCATTCCCGAAGGGCCGTACCTTTGGAATGCGCTGCGCGAGGCGCTGCTGGGGCCCCATGCGGCGCATGCCTTGCGCACTATGCACGCTCTGGGCGTTCTGGAGATGCTGATCCCGGAGTTCCACGGCATCGATGCCCTGGTGATTCGCGACAGCTATCACCGATACACCGTGGACGAGCACACGTTCCTGACCATCGACAACGTGCACGGCCTGCGCCAGCCGGCGCACGACTACGAGCAGCGGCTGGCCCAGTTGCTGCCCGAGATCGACCGCATGGACCTGTTTTTGCTGGCGCTGCTGCTGCACGACACGGGCAAGGCGCGGCGCACGGGCGAGCATGCTGCGCAAAGTGTGGAGCTGGCGGACAGTTTCCTGGCGCGGCTGGACTTCGACTCCGAAGAGAAGGAAACCATCCTTAAGTTGATCAAGCTTCACCTGGAGATGTCGGTGGCCATGCGGCGGGACATCTTCGATCTCGACAATGTGAAGAATTTCGCAGAGAAGATCGGCGAACCGCAACTGTTGAAGATGCTGACCTTGATGACCTTCGCCGATATCAAGGCGGTGAATCCCGACGCGCTCACGCCGTGGAAGGCCGAGAACCTTTGGCAGTTCTATATGTCCACATCGAACTTTATGGACCGCTCAGTGGACGAGGTACGGTATCACGCCGCCATCGATCCCACGCTGCTCAATCGCATTCGGTCGATGGTTCCACCCGCTCAGCACGACGCGCTGAAGCAATTTCTGGAAGGGCTGCCGCAGCGCTACCTGCAGACCCGCCTGCCCGAGCAGATTCGCAATCACTTCCAGATGGCGCTAAACCTGGACGAGGATGCGGTGCAATTGGATCTACGTCCCAACCGGCAGCTCTTCGACCTGACCGTGATTACACGCGACCGCACGCGGCTGTTCGCCGACGTGGCGGGAGTTCTGGCGGCGTGGGGTATGAACATTGTTCGCGCCGGCGCCTACTCGAACGACGCCGGTGTGATCGTCGACAGCTTCCACTTCACGGACATTTTCCGGACCATCGAACTGAATCCCAGCGAAAAAGAACGCTTTCTGGCCAATGTGCATGACGTTGTGGCGCAGAAACTCCAGGTACAGCAACTGCTCGACGCTCGACGCCACATGAATCATCCCTCGAATCTCAAGGTCGAGGTGCCGACACGGCTCGAATTCGACTCCGCATCCTCGAGCCACTCCACAATTCTGCAGGTGATTGCGCAGGATCTTCCGGGCCTGCTGCGGCAGATTGCGCTCACGTTCGGTTCGCACCAGTGCAACATCAAGATCGCGCTCATCGATACAGAAGGCGAAACTGCGATCGACGTCTTCTACCTGACCAGCCATGAGGAGAAGTTGACTCCTGAAGCGCAGGAAGGTCTGGGCAGGGATCTGACCGCTGCGCTCGAAGCTATGCGCGTGCCGGCGTAAAGCAGTTCACGATGCCTAGCGCGCGCTTTCTTTATTGAATGCCGAGGTCGGAAAGCACTTTAGGCTTGGCTTCTTCGACAGCCAGCAGGTTGTGGCAGGCCGCGCAATCTTGTGTGATGCTGGTGCCGTCCTTGACCAGGTGGTCGCCGTCGTGGCAGCGTGGCGGTTGCCAACTCTTGGGTTGGGTACAAAAGTACCGTTGCTTTAATTGTTACTTTTGCGATAAGAGTAAACAATACAGGCTGGATGACGCCCGTTAGCCACGGCGCATGCCCGTTGCTCCCTTCCAGGCTAGTCTCCAATCGAAAAGACCCCGCGATAGGCAAGTCGACTTTCCCCAAGCGTTGCCAATTTTATCGGAGGTCAACAGAGTGAAAAATCCAATCTGCACGATGAGTCGTGTCGCAGCGACAGCCTGTTTTGTGGCTATCGCTGGACTTGCCGTAACACTAACTGCGCAAACCAGCGATGCAGCCCTGAGCAGCGCCGAAGCACAGGCGCGCGAAGCATGGCGCGCGACAATGCATCAGACAAGCGCCCCGTGGGCTGGATGTTTCCATGCCTCGTATCCCAGCACGCTATGGGAACCCGTAGAATGCGCTGCGCCGCCGGGGTACCGGTCTGCGCTTCCGAAGGTCGCGAACCGGGAACAGGTCGCCGGTAACGGGTTCGACTTTGTGGCTGAAGCTCCATCCGGACACCTGTTCTCTTCTGTCGTCGGGAGTTTCCCCACTGTAACTGGCGTGAAGACGGAAAAGAGCGTTGGCGTTCCATTATTTGGCGATAGCGGCATTCTTGGCACGAATGAATACACGCTGCAGGTCAACACAAATTTCTTTCATTCCGCCGCTTGCGGCAGCTTCACGAATTGCATCGCCTGGCAGCAGTATGTGATGTCGACGAATACGCCCGTGTCGCTCACCAGCGGCAGCCTCACCGATAAAACAGAGGTCTTTATCGAATATTGGCTCATCGACTATGGCAAACACAATGGCGCCGATATTTGTCCGAGCGGTTTCCTTGATGCAGGGGAGGATGAGGAGGGACCAGGAGACGACTGTATCCAGAATACTCCCGCCGCGGCAATCGCTAATGGGCAATTGCCGATCACGGACCTGGATGATCTGGAGTTATCGGCTTCAGCAACGCCAAATGCAACCGATGCCGCTACCGTCACTTTTGACGGCGACGCTTTTACTGCAACTGTCGAGGATAGTCTTACGGACATCGCCAGTGGCTGGAGCATGGCTGAATTCAATGTGCTGGGCAACGCGGGAGGATCGAGAGCAGACTTTAATACCAGCGGAGTGTCGATTACCGCGAAGATCGCGGTGAGCGATGGATCGACAACCGCCCCAACGTGTGTGTCGCCATCGAGTGAGGAAGGCACGACTGGAGAAACCAATAACCTGACGCTTGGCTCATGCACTGCCACGGGCGGATCGGCGCCATCCATTCAATTCACCGAATCGAATTAGACGCAGACAGATCATGACGCCAACAAACTGGCTGCAGAAGTGATCGCAGTTCGGCAGCCAGTTTGAGAGGCGAGGGGTGTCACCCACCAATGAATTTGGCACAGCGGTGAGAGTGCTCGATTCCTGTCGCGCCCTTTGCACCAAGGGCGGCACGAGAGCAGGCGCGATAGTGTCGCTATTGAATGCCGAGATCGGAAAGCACCTTGGGCTTGGCTTCTTCGACAGCGAGCAGGTTGTGACAGGCCGCGCAATCCTGCGTGATGCTGGTGCCGTCTTTGGCCACGTGGTCGCCGTCGTGGCAGCGGAAGCAGCCCGGATAGTCCTGGTGCCCGATGTGGTTGGGATGCGTGCCCCAGGTGACCTTCATGAACGGGAAGACATTCTCGCTGTAAAGCAGATATAGTTCCTGTTCAGCTTCCTTCACCTGTGCCGCTTTCTCCGTAAGCACCTCGGGATGCTGGCTGCGGTAGAAGGCTTCGAGCTGCTGCGGAATTTCGACGCGCGCCTCATCCTCGCTGGTGTAGGGGCCATTCAGCAGCGCCAAGCCCTCCTTGTGGATGAAGGGCAGCGCGGGGCTGATAGCGCCGTCGGCCATAGCGCGATTTATAGCTTCCCCGGCCGTGACAAAGGTGTGCGCCGCGCGATTGTGGCAGTCAATGCAGTCCATCACGCGCCGCTCGCCCTGGGGCTGCGCGCCGTTGAGGGCAGATGCGGCATAGGTGGTCAAAGACCCATCGGGATTGGTGCGCTGCACCCAGGGAATCGTAGTGCGCGTGGGATCGGTCGAGATGTATTCGATGTGTCCCAGGTGCACGCCATGAATGCCGGTGCGATGCGAGAGCGAATCTTCGCCGCCCAGGTGAAGAATGAGCACCGTCTGCGACTCGGTGTTCTGTTCGTCATCGGCAAACGAGGATTTGACGAGCAATTTGTCACCATCGAAGCGCGTGGGCGTGTGGCAGGCCTCGCAGGTGTAGCGCGCCGGACGCAGGCTGGTGACTGGCGATGGAATCGGCGTGGGGTAGTTGGGAATGATCTTGGGCGCGAGCGGGGCCAGGGGATGCAAGGTCACCTCAATGAGCTGCTTGGTGCCGTTGACCTTGGCGCTGAAGTAAGCCTCGGCGCCTGTGCCGATGTGGCACTCGACGCAGGGCACGTGAGAGTGCGGAGAGATCTGATAGGCCGTGTACTCGGGCTTCATTACGTGGCAGGAGCGGCCGCAGAACTGCGGCGAATCCATGTACTCCGCGCCGTGATAGCTGGCCGTGGCGACAACAAGAAAGTTGACGATGGTGGCCACCAGGACAATGTCGATGCCGTGACGGAAGATGCGATCGTTGAAATCGACCTTGGGAAATTCCGCAGGGATCTGACCGGCCTTGCGCAGTGCCTTGCGGCGTACAACAATGCCGACAGGGATCAGCGCCAGGCCCAGCAGGAAAATTCCTGGAAGCAGCAGGAAGAAGATGATGCCCAGATAAGGATTGTCACTGAGATGGCCTGAGAGTTCGGCCAGCCAGTAGCTGATCATGGTGACGCCGGATGCGGTGGTGATGGCGCCGCCGGCCAGGCTGATCGGGTTGTTGCCGAAAAACAGCGCGGGACGAAGCCATTCTTCGCGGAACTTTTCAAATACCGGCACGATCGTTCAGCCTCCATGCGTAGGCGGGCCCGCCAGGTGATGACGAGCCCGTCCTCAATCTACTGCGCCAAATCTAGAGCGCGTCAGGGAAGAAACCAGCGGAGCTAGCGGGGTTCGCGGCGCTTGCGGAGCCAGCCAGACACAGCACACGCGAAGCTACCCGTTTCATCTGTTGCGAAACGGTTTGACCTATTTCAGACTCTTGAAGTACTCCGCCACTGCCTTGACCTGAGGGTCGGTGAGTCCGGCAACAGGATGCATCTTGCCTTTGCCGTTCTTCACGGTGGCCTCGATCTGAGCCACGGTGAGAGCTTGTATCGATGGGTCGGAGGTGGGCTTGATGCCCATGGCCTTGGCCATTCCGGCGCTGGGGGTGCCAGTGGGGCCGTGACACATGGCGCACTTGGCTTTATAGGTCGCTGCGCCATCCTGGGCGAAGCACATAACGCCGGCCAGCACTACGGCTGCGGCCAGCACAAGTTGGGAACGAAGCATTTTCTTCATTGCGAAACTCCTAGGATTCTTGCCGGCCCGCACACATAATCCTGCGCTTGCCGCGGGGTTGTGGTTACTCGCTCAGGCCCGAACTACCAAGCCGGCGGTCTGCATGGGCCATAGTAACAGGAAGCCACGGACGCAAACCGGCGCGATCGAGTCTCGCGGGATCGACGATCGCGCCGGCCGGCCTTCGCTCTGGCACTTGCCCTTTCTTTTACTAATTTCTCTTACTCTTGCACTTGCACTTTCTCTTGCTTTACCCCAGAGACCTGCGGGTCTTACTTAGCGAAGGTCCTGAAGTAATCCACTGACACCTTGATCTCGGCGTCGGAAAGCTTGCCCTTGAAGGCCGGCATCTTGCCTTTGCCGTTGGTGGTGTCGGTAATCATCTGCGCTTCACTGATCGATTTGACCGAGGGATCGCTGGCCGGTTTCACGCCCATGGCCTTGGCGATTCCCGGATTCGGTGTTCCCTGCGCGCCGTGGCAACTCTGGCACTTGGCCTTGTACGTTGCTTCCCCAGAGGTCTGAGCAAATCCCACTGCGCCGGACAGCAGAATGACCGCCGCCAGCGCCGACGACATGCGAATAGTCTTTTTCATCGTACGGCTCCTGTATCTCTTTCCCGGCCAGTCTGCGCGTGGCAATTGCTGTCGCGTGCGGCTTCTTCCAGGAGGTTATGCTTACAGCCTGCGCCAGACCAGTCGATCGCAGCTTGGCAAACTCTTCAAAAAATGGGGTGAGCGATTTAATGTTTCTGGCCCCGCTCACCCCATTCAAGCTTTCAAGCAACACCCGCGTCAGAACTCGTAGTGCACGCCCAAGGTGAGGTTGTTGGCGTGGAAGTTGCGCGGCGCGGTTTCACCGGCCGGCGAAATCGTCATGCCGGTCTGCCCGCCGGGTCCAGCCACGCTTGCGAGCGAGCTGCAGAGAACCGGTGTTGCCGGAGTGGTCGCAGTGGCGCTGGCAGTGGCGCAATATTGCGCGCCGCTCCGGCCACCTTCGCCGTACCCGAAGAAGTTGTAGCCCGCCTTCCACGTCAGCCCCGGCCGCAACTGCCACGCGAAGTCGACGAACGGAGTTTGATAGCTAGACACCAGCGAGCCGGCAACATCCCGCGAATCGTTATAGAAGCGGGTGCCGTTCACCGAGCTGAGCCGGTAGCCCAGGTTGGAGTGAATCTGCTTCACAGGAGAGTACATGAAAGCAACCGATCCGAACTGCGTCGGAGCGTCCTCGAAGTCCTTGGCCGGCCCGAAGTCGAAGGTGCCCGACCGGGTAACGGCGCCGCAGGCCGCGCCGCTAGGAGTCGACGCGCCCGGATAGGCAGTAGTCGAGCCGTTGAACGCCAGGTAGCAGATGTTATCCGCCATGTAGACGTCGCTGTAGACGTAGTTGAGGTCCAAGCCATAGCGATCATTCGGGAACAGCTCGGCGGCGAAGCTCCCCACGCGGGAGTGGTCGACGTGATCGAGCGGTCCGGCGTAGGGCGTGGTGTTGCCCGGGAAGTTCTGCATGTTGTTCGTATTGTTGTGCCGCTCCTGGTCGTTGAAAGCGCCTGAGACCGTGGCCCAGGATTTGGCGCGATAGAGAGTGTGCACCCGGTAATGCCGCATCTGCCGGAATCCCATCGGGGTAAAGGCGTTGTCGTTGTACATCGCCTCGACGCTGCCGTTGATGTCCAAGTTGGTGGTTGGGCGCCAAGCGGCGTTGAAGATGCCGCCGTTCTCGTGGATGGTCACTTCGCCGGAGGTCGTACCGTTGGCCGGAATCGGAACATTGTGCGCCGCAGTTCCCTGACCTTCAGAGATCAGGTGGTCCTGATAACGGTATGTGAACCCGAACGTGGCGCGCGGCGTTGCGTCCCATCTCACGGTCGCGTCGTTGGTCACGAACCTCTGGCCGAAGTAGCCGGCTTGAGGTGTGCCGATGGTGGGGCCACCCTCACTGGGCAGGCCGGGCGAGTTGCTGCCGACCGCCGCCGGGGTCACGGTTAGATTGGTGTTGTTGATGGTTTCCTGGCCTGCCGTCGTGGGGACCGTCACAGTGGTCCCGCCCGTATACGAGGCCGTTCCCGGCTGATGCGCGTTCGAGAAACTGATCTGGTCCTCGATGCTGACCGTCTTCGACGCTTCCCAAACGACGCCATAGTCGGCAGCCATCACTTCCCGCTTGGCGCTCGCGTTGGCCGTACCGGTGTACTCACGCGCCGCTCCAACCAGGCCCTGCAGGTTCTCGTAGTAGCTGGGCAGGTTCATGTTCGCGTCGGTGTAGCGGATGTCGCCGTTCATCTCGAGGTTCCGGATGCTGGAGCTTTGGAACCGGAAGATCTCGGTCGGGAAGATAGCCCGTATGGGCTCCGTGCGGAGATAGCTAGTGATGACATTGCACGCCGGATCGATGATCGGCGACCCACCCGCCGGGTTGCCATAAATAGTCGTAGTCGCGCTGATCTGGCTCGTCTTGTTGCAGGTGATGGTGGGCGTGAGAAGGTCATAGTTCTCAAGCAAAGTAACTTTGGTCCCGTCCGACTCCTGCAGCGTCATGTAGGCGGGATCCATGGTGAAGTATGAGTTGTCCTTGTAGTGGTCGATCTGCTCCTCAAAGGTCAGCTTGGTGCCTTGGACCGGCTTCCAGTCGACCGCGCCCAGGAAGTCGTCGGTGCTGTGGCGCTGGTACTCCTCGAGGAGGAGGCTGTAAGAACCGCCGAGCTGATAGCCGCTCGGTGTGGTGCTCGGTCCCTGCATAACGTTCTGCGAATAGCCGAAGCGGTAGCTAAGCTTCGAGAGCGGCAGAAGGGTCAGATTGGTGTTGGTCATGCGCCGCACCGTATTGAACAAGAACGGCGACTGCCGAACCTGCGGCCACGGATAGGAGCCTGTCGGCGCCGTCGAGGGCCCAATCGGAAGCGTTTGCCCGCTGGGGATATTCGGGTTGCCCAGCAGGTCGTAGTCAAAGTACCGGCGGTCGCGGCGGAAGGTGCCCGAGAACTCGTAGATCTTCGCCTTGGAAAAACTCAGCTTGGTGAAGCTCTCAGGATCACCGCCGAATCCGCTGCTGAAGGCCTTCAGGTCGTCGACCAGCGGCTTCTTGTTGCCGGGGAGGGCGTGCATATCAAATGTCTGCCCCTGCACGCGCAGTCCGCTCTGCAGATTGACGAGCGTGTCGTACATGGCGCCGCTGCCTACCTGTCCGGAAAAGCGGCCGCCCGCATCGATGCTCTGGTGGATCTCGTATCCGTTCGGAGCCGATATCGGAGCGCCCGGCGGCGGAATGGGCGCTGCCGGATTCTGCGCGACCGCGGCGCACGTTACCAGAAGTACGAATGCCACCCCAGCCATACCGGCGACGCGATGCGACGCTACGGGAGAATGCTGCTGTTTGCAAAACCAGCTGATCATGTTCATATGAAGCCTCACTCAAATAAAACTTCGCTTACCAAAAACCTTGAATCCGCGTGCAAAAACCTTTGCTACCCAAGGTCGCGCCATCTGCTATGCGGCAAGGCGCGACCCGTTTCCAATGACTCCTACCGGAGAAACGCCACGTTCAGATTCGACCCGTGAATGTAGGTGTGGCAGGTGGTGCAGGGCTCCAAATCGTCAGACCCCGCCCCTTGTCCGTGCACCGTACCGTTGGCAACCTTGCTATGGCACTGATTGCACAGCGTGTTGATGGTGGGCATATTCAGCAGGCGCGCGTTCTGTGAGCCGTGCGGCGAGTGACAAGAGGTGCATCCCTCGGCCTTGACCGGAGCGTGTTCGTACACGAACGGTCCACGCACATCTGTGTGACACTTGGTGCAAACCGCGCTCTGGTCCGCAGCAGACCTCAGGTTGCTGTTCCCGAAGGTGCCGTGCGGGTCGTGGCAGTCGCTGCACTGGATCAGGCCCTCGTTCACCTTGTGGTGGAACGGCATGTTGAACGCCGCCTTGGTATCGCCGTGGCATTGGAAACACAGCGTGGGCTGAGGAGCCTTGAGCAACGCTTCCTGCTTGCTGCCGTGAATATCGTGGCAACCGATGCAGCTGACGTTGGCCTTGGCGTGCGGCGAACGCACGAAATCGGGGTGCGCGCCGGCATGGCAGCTCAGGCACTTTTGGTCCACTTCCTTAGCTGATGCTTTGGAGGGGTTGAAGATCTTGGTCACGTCGCCGCCGCCGGCCACGTGTTCGCTGCCCGCCCCGTGGCAGTTTTCGCAAGTGACGCCGTCGTGGTTTCCCGGCATCAGTGCCATTTTGGCATGAGGATTCGAGGCAAATTTCTTGCTCACCTCTTCGTGACAGGTGGCGCAAGTCTCAGCGCCCACATAGTCAGCGTGCACGGCAGGCGCGTGGGAGGCTTTGGCTCCCGGCGCCTGAGCCGCCAGTGCCGTAGCGCAGATCATGCCTGCGCCGAACAACAACATCGAAAACACTCGCGGTCCCGACAACCACCCGGGAGCCGCACCGAACATCCGCGTTACCGGCTTATTTGTATGCATGCAAAGTACCGCCTTCAAAAAAAGAACTTCCTGGCACAACCTGAAACCAACAGCAGCAGCAGCAGCCACTGCTCGCTGAGTGTGGCGCTTGTCCATGTGAGCGTGAGCACCACCGGTTGCTTACGCGGTGCCCCCTCGGTGTGGAGCATCACCACATGGACGAAAGATTACGTTTTTCATGTAGACCGAGCGGTGATGCCTATCACACAGGATGAAAGGGTGAATTTGGAGCCGGAAGTCATCTACTGCAACGAGTTGCGCTCCTGCTGTGACCGGGTTTGCATTTTTCGCATCACAGGCCCCGTCACGCTCCGGATAAACGTGAGGTCCATCACATCCAAAGCGGTCTTGACTCAAGCAAACTCAGGCTGGGTGTTTCTATCCCCACGGATTGGCAGCCATCAGGGTCTCAGTCGCACTTCGGGAGACAGATATCGCTCGACGGCGGCTGGGGACGGGCCGCATCGATAGAGAACGGAAGAAGACGATGTCGGACTCGCAGATTTCGTTGGAAGAGCAGACCCGGCCACGAAATACAGGCCGGTTGTCGCCTTTGGGCTGCGCGGCTTGCGCTAATCGCCGCCCGGGTTGGTTTTGCTCCCTGGGCAGCGCCGTCCTAGCCGACTTGGAACTGGCGACAAGCACCATTTCGCTGCCGGCACAAGCTTCGTTGTTTTCGCAGGGCGAAGACGCCCGCTGCCTGTATTTGATCTGTACCGGCTATCTCAAGCTGACCGCCGGCCGCCGGGATGACCGGCACATGATCGTGCGCGTCGCCGGCCCGGGCTCGATGCTAGGCCTTTACGCGGTGCTTTCGCATGGGGTTTACGAGGTGTCGGCGGAATCGCTGACGCCGGCTCAGCTGCGTCCCGTGGAGCGCGACCGCTTTCTCACCTTTCTGCGCAGCCACAAGGAAGCCCAGTTGCGCGCCGTGCAATGCATCTGCCAGGAGTACCGCTTTGTGCTGCAGGATGCCTGCCGCATCGCGCTGGCTGAGACCGTGGCCGCGCGCCTGGCGCGCCTGCTCATCGAATTCGCGCATCAAATCGGCGAGCATACCGAAGCCGGGGAATTTCGCTTCCCGTTGCTGCTGACGCACGAAGAGATGGCCTCAATGACCTGCACCACCCGCGAGACCGTGACCCGCACCCTGGGCCAGTTCCGCAAAGAGCGCTGGATCACAATCGAGGATTCAGTCGTCACACTGCACAATCCCGACAAATTGCAAAGCCTTCTGTAGTCGTTTTTGTGGGTCCGACGTGCGCTCAATGGCCCCGCCAGATTCGCCCTTTTTCGCTCCCAACCCACCTCTTTCCCAAGTCCAAGAGCTATGATCTTGAAAGACCCATCCTCCCCGAGGGTTGGAGCCCCCTCTTGCGTATGAATCGTCTTTTTGTCTGTTTTTCTGTTGTGCTTTTGGCTTGCGGTTTTGCCGCTGCCCAGACCCCATCTTCCGACGCCGCTGCGCCTGCTCCCCAGACGATGGCCGAATCCGGCGTCACGACCACTGTCAGCCCCGAGGTGGCGCAGTTCCAGAAGATCGAAGACAGCTGGTCTGACGCCGTGAACCGGCGCGACCAGTACGCGCTGGAATTGGTGCTTTCGCCGCTGTTTGTCGACGTCTCGGCCCAGGGGGACGTGACCACGCGCAACCAGCAGGTGGTGCTGGTGCTCAACGGCCAGGACAAGTCGCTCTACCTGACGCAGAAGGTGATTACCGTGCGCATGCTAGGCGATATCGCCGTGGCCAATGGCACCTACAGCCTGGAGCACAAGGTAAATGCGGCTGAGGTGGACGAAAAGGGCGTGTTTACGCACGTCTTTGAGCGCGTGCGCGGCGGCTGGCTGTGCATCAACTCACAACGCACCGTGCTGCGCACGGACGCAAACAGCAAACAGAAGAAGCAGTCCACAGCCGAATCACCCTTCCACATCCCATTCCTGACCAAAGGCGACAAGGGACCGCAATAGGCAGCCTGGCCCGGCGCGCGTAGCGGCGGCACTCTCAAGACACCTCACTTTGCCGATAAGGCAAATGGGCGTCTGAGCGCCCTCTGGGCAGAAGCGCGCCCCAAATTGTCGGAAAGGATCCCACCCCATGAAGCGGTCTTCCTTGGGCACGCGATTCCTCGTCACCACACTTCTCGGTGTCATTCTTACCTGTATCGTCTGTATGGCCCTCGCCTGGCGCTTGGCGACATCTTGGATTCACGACAGCGTGGCCGAGGAAGCCGATCAGCAATCAGCCGAGGTTACCGGACGGCTGGCAACCGTCGACACCATGGCCCGCACGCAGGTCGAGACCGCGATGCGCGTCCTGATGGATGCCGGTCACTCAAAAGGCGTGCCGGCGATCAAGGGCCAAACCGAGATGGCGGGAAAAGTGGTTCCCAATTTGAGCCTCGGATCGGAATCGCAAGTGATGAGCTTCGGCATGGTGGACCGCGTCAAGGAACTGGCGGGATCGACGGCGACGCTCTTTGCCTGGGATGGCCAGAACTTCGTCCGGGTGACCACCAATGTGCTCAAGCCCGACGGTTCACGCGCCGTGGGCACGGTGCTCGATCCGGCGGGCAAGGCTTTTACCGCTTTGCGCGCGAGACAGCCGTTTGAAGGCGTGGTCGATATCCTGGGCTCTCCCTATATCACCAGCTACGCCCCCATGACCGACGCCGAGGGCAAACTCGTAGGCGCGTGGTACGTTGGCTACCGGCTCGATTCGATCGCAACACTGGGGAAAAACATCGAACAGACGCGCATTCTTCAGCATGGCTTCGTGGCGCTACTGAAGCCATCCGGCACAGCAGTTTTTCACGGCAGCCAGATCTCGGATATGGACCTGGGTAGCGTGCGCAAGGATTCCAAAGGCTGGATGCTCCATGAAACGGTGTTTCCCGCCTGGGGATATCGCGTTCTCACCGCCTACCCGAATCTCGATGTCCTGCGAGTAGAGGCGAAAATCCTGGTTTTGCCGATCGCCGGTACGGTGCTCATGGTTGTCGTGATCTTATTCATTCAAATCAGGACGTTGCGGCGCCTGGTGCTGCGCCCGGTCTGCGATTTGACCGACCACCTGAAAGCCGCCGACCTGAATACCTTGCTGGACGCCCGGCAAAACGATGAGATCGGAGCCCTTGCCGAGAGTTTCAATCAATATGTGCTGCGGTTGCGGCAGACTCTGCTCAAAGTCCGCAGCGGCTCGGCGGCTGCCACCGGCAAATCCAACGAAATCCGCGGCATTTCGCACAACGCAGTGACGCGCATGGCCCAGCAGCGTCAATCAGCCGAAGATACGGCTGTAGCCGTGGAAGATCTCGCGCGCGATATCGCCAGCATCTCCAATCACACCGAAGATGCCTCGCGGCAGGCCAAGGCGGCCGCAGGCGCGGCCCGCAAAGGCGCGGAACTGGTGACCTCGTCGACGCGGCTCATGCAGGAACTCTCCGACGACACGCAACAGAGTGCCGGGCGGCTGACTTCGCTGAGCCGGCGCGCCGAAGAGATTGGCTCCATCGTCGGCGTCATTGAGGAAATTGCTGCCGGAACCAACCTGCTGGCATTGAATGCCTCGATTGAAGCCGCCCGTGCCGGAGAACACGGACGCGGGTTTGCTGTCGTCGCCGGAGAAGTGCGGCGTCTGGCTGAGCGCACCGCGCAAGCCACGCAACAGGTGGCCGAGCTGGTGCGCGGCATCAAGGACGAAACCGCGCATTCTGCCGCGGGCATCCGTTCCGCGTGCGACCGCGCCGCCAGCGGCGCAGGAACCATGACCAGTCTGGCCAGTACTTTCCAGGAGATTTCCGGCTTGGTGATCGAAGTGGAAAGCCGCGTGAAGCAGATTGCCCAGGCCGCGCGCCAGGAGGCTGCGGCAGCGGCAGCGGCCAGCAGCGCCATGCATATTGTGGCCACGACTTCGAAGGAAAGCGCGGGGGGCGCGGAACAGGTTGTCGCCGCCACCGGAGAGTTGTTGGAAACCGCCCGCACCCTGGAATCCATGGTCGACCAATTCCATTTAATGGAGCTGCCCGAGGATCGCGCCGCGTAGTGCAGTTCGTGTGCCCAAAACCCCATACCTCATGCTTTTGCGCATTTGCGAAAGGGTGAGGAAACCACAAGGTTCGATTCTCTCCTATTGACGCAAGTTTCTCGACAGGTGCTGAAACGGCGTTCCGGGAGACGCACGATGACCGGATCCGACCCCGTTTGACTTCGCGCTATAATCGTGGCCAACTGCCCAGTGCTGAAGATGCTGGAGGAAATGAGCTATGGTTGCTTGGACTCGCATCGTATGGATCGGGCTCCTGAGCTGGCTGATCCCATTCCTGGTCTCGTTTCTCGCCTTCCCCTTAAAGAAAATTAATGCCCCGCTCTTCAGCACAGTGATGTACCTGGTGGTTCTGGTCACCGCGGGAGCCTTGCTGAATCTTTACTTCCGCAAACGGCGCGTCTCCGTATCCGAAGCCGGTTGGGTGGGAACTCTCTGGATGATCGTCAATCTCATCCTCGATTTCCCCATGTTCGCCTTTGGGCCGATGAGGATGACGCCGCTTGGCTATTATTCGGAGATCGGCCTCGTCTACCTCACCTTCCCGGTGTTTGCGATTCTGGCGGCACGGCTAAACTTGTCGACAGCTACAAAAAAATGAACGTAAGGGTAAGAAATGAATCGAGAAGAGGCAGTTTTGTTGGTGAGCCGGGCTCTGGCTTGCATTCAAGCCGTGACCGCGCTCCTTGAAGCATCCTATCTGCCCGAGCGCCTGGTCTCGCTGCACCATTACCACCTGCAGCTTCGGTCTGAATATCTTACTTCGTACGAGCAAGTGCAGATTGCTTTCTACTTTGGCAGAATCGCGTTTCTTTTGTTTTTGACGTTCGTGTTTTGGAACTGCGGACCGAGGATTGCCCATTTCCTGCTGCCCGAACGGAAGAACTCGCCGCCGACCGCTAAGGACGCTCCCGCCGAACCCAGCTAAGCGTTCGGATTTGCCAGGGCCCGCGCTTTACGGGCCGGATCGTATGGTATTGTCGAATCTATCCCGCACCGGAGAGTGACGGGGCTTTCCTCAAGTCCCACCTGTCAATTTGCTTGGGTTTTCGTCGCGCGATCATGCCTGGCACGGCTTGGTTTCTTTAGCTGGGCCTCACGCGGGCCATGGTAATCCATATGCAACGAAAGGCGAAGGTATCCCGATGAATCCGATTCACGAAGCCACTGACGCCACGCTTGTTTTAACGCTTGAGGAGATCGGCAACCTGGCGGCGGAAGAGGGCAAGCCTGCCGATACGCTGATGAACGTGGCTGCTCTGATTGCATCGCGCTTCAGAACAGACGTTTGTTCGGCCTACCTGCTGGAACCGGACCGCTCGAACCTGGTGCTTGCCGCCTCGCTTGGCCTGCATCCGCGATGTATCGGCACCCTGCGTATGCCGCTGCACGAGGGGCTCTCCGGCCTGGTCGCCGAACAATTGCGTCCGGTAGCCGTCGCCGACGCGCGCAGGCACCCGCGCTACAAATACTTCAAGGAATCGGGAGAAGACGAGTACCACTCCTTTCTCGGCGTGCCGTTGATCGATCGCGGCGTGCTACAAGGCGTGCTGGTGGTGCAGACCAAGGAGCCAAGGGTGTTTCACGAGCAGGAGATTCGCATGCTCGCCGAAGCGGCCAACCAGGTGGCGCCCGTGGTGAGCGAGGCGCGAACCCTCGACCGTTTCATCGCCCCGGCGCAGGAAAAGCTTTGGGAGCTGGCCCGCAACGTGTGGTGGAGTTGGGACCAGGAGTGCGTGAGCCTGTTTCGCGACCTGAATCCGAAGCGCTGGCGCGAGCTGAATCAAAATCCGATTGCCCTGCTGAACGAAATTCCATTGACCGAAATCGAGCGCAGAGCCACCGAAATTGCCTTGCACAGCCGCATCAATTATGCCTACCGGCGTCAGCAGGAGTATCTGAACGACGACCGTACCTGGGGTGCGGGCAATGCCGGTGTACTGCGTCCGCGGCCCGTGGCTTATTTTTCCGCCGAGTTCGGGTTGCACGAGTCGCTGCCTATCTACTCCGGCGGCCTGGGTATACTCGCCGGCGACCATATCAAGAGCGCATCGGACCTCGATATTCCCTTGGTCGGCATCGGCCTCTTCTACAGCCAGGGCTACTTTTTGCAGCGGCTCGACGGAAAGGGCTGGCAGCGCGAGGAGTACCTGGAAAACGACGTGAGTCAATTGCCGATGCAGCCGGCTATCGGCGCCAATGGTGAGCCGGTGGTGGTCGAGATCGCCACGCGCGGCGGCACGATTCGCGCCAAAGTGTGGCGCGTGAACGTGGGCCGTTGCGATCTTCTGCTGCTGGACTCGAATGTGGCCGGCAATGCGCCGGAGGATCTGGAAACCAGCTCGCGGCTTTACGGCGGCGATGCGCGCACCCGCATCCGCCAGGAACTTCTGCTGGGCGTGGGCGGCTATCGCGCGCTTAAAGCCATGGGCATTACGCCCGGCGTTCTGCACTTGAACGAAGGCCACAGCGGATTTGCCGTGTTTGAGGCCATTCGCTCGAGGATGGAAGAGGAGGGCCTGGATTTCTACGCGGCGGCGCGGCAGATTCCGCGCGAGGTGATCTTTACCACGCACACGCCGGTACCCGCCGGCCACGACCGTTTCACCGCCGACCTGATCGAGGAGCACCTTGGGCCCCTGCGCGAGCAACTGGGCATTTCGCACGAAAATCTTATGGGATTTGGCCGCGAACATCCCACCGATCACGGAGAGTCCTTCTGCATGACCGTGCTGGGCCTGAAGCTGGCGCGGCGCGTGAACGCGGTCAGCTCCCTGCACGGCGAGGTTTCGCGCGCCATGTGGAGGGGCCTGTATCCCGATGGCCCGGAGGACGCGGTGCCCATCGGCCACGTAACCAATGGCGTGCACGTGCCGTCGTGGCTGGCGCCGCAGATGCGCCGCCTCTACGATCGGCATCTGGGCGTGGGCTGGCATCGCGCCAGCGGCACGGCGCAAACCTGGGAGGCGATTGAGACCGTGGACGACGGCGAGTTGTGGGAGACGCACCTTAGCCTTAAAGGCCAGCTCTTCAACTTTGTCCGCCGGCGCATACGGGAGCAGGCCGAGCGACGCGGCGAGCCGGAAGAGACCTTGAAGAAGCACGACAAGATGCTCTCGCCCGACGCCCTCACCATCGGTTTTGCGCGGCGCTTTGCCACCTACAAGCGCGCCAACCTTTTGCTCGCCGACATGGAGCAACTGGCCGAGATGGTGAACGACGCTAAACGGCCAGTGCAGTTCGTCTTTGCCGGCAAGGCACACCCGCACGACGAGCCCGGCAAGCGCGTGCTGCAGCAGATCGCACAGATGATGCGCAACTCTGAGTTCGCCGACAAGTTCGTCTTTATTGAGGACTACGACATCAACGTGGGCCGCTATTTGGTGCAAGGTGTGGATGTGTGGTTGAACAATCCAAGGCGTCCGCTGGAGGCCTCGGGCACGAGCGGCATGAAGGTGGTGCTCAACGGCGGCCTGAATCTCTCCGTTTTGGACGGATGGTGGGCCGAGGCCTATGACGGGCTCAACGGTTTTGCGATTGGAAACGGCAGAACCCACTCCAATTTGGATGTGCACGACAAGCGCGACGGCGAAGCGCTCTATTCAGTCCTTTTGGACAAAGTGATTCCGCTCTACTATAGCCGCGACCGCGACGGCCTGCCGCGCGGCTGGATCAAGCGCATGAAGCGGACAATTCGGACATTGGGATGGCGCTTCAACGCCGACCGCATGGTGATGGACTACACGTCGAAGTGCTACATTCCCGCAGCCGGCGGCACTTCGAGCGAAGTGCGCACCCCGGCGTGAATGACGGCCGCAACCCAGCGGCCGTCATTCACGGGCATGGGCAAAGATTGCTAACCGTGGTCGAGGGCGATGTCTTTGCAGAAGTCCGCAAGGCGCTCAAGTTGACCGCGAAATCCCGTTAAGCATGCCACTGTTCGTTTCTCCGGCAGAGCGAAAGAGGCCCTGCTGAGCATCGACGCGTACACCTTGTGTACCTGGGGCGAACGGCAAACAGCTAGCTATCTCGAAGACTTAGAGCGATGCGCAAAGATGCTCGCCCGCAACCCAAAGATGGGCCGGCCTTGCGATTAGATCCCCCTGGTCTGCAACGTTCCCGCACAGCTTGAAAATTCTTCTTGACAGGCCTAACTATGTGCGTGCTAACTTACCGTAAGTGGACACTTACCTACAAGCCGGACTCGACGCATTGGGCGATGCAACCCGTATGGCCATCTTTCAAAAGCTCGCTGCCGGTCCCATCGCGGTCAGCGATCTCGCACGGTTTATGCCCGTAAGCCGGCCCGCAGTCTCGCAGCATTTACGCGTATTGAAGGAGGCGGGACTGGTGATGGACAGCAAAGATGGAACGCGGCGGCTCTACCAGTTGAATCCCGAGGGAGTAGCGCGCATGCGCACTCACTTCGATGAAATGTGGACCCGCGCGATGAGCGCCTTTCAAACTGCAGCAGAAGCCAAACCCATAGGAGAAAAAGATGCAAAACACAATCGAAGAAGCCGTCGTACGTAAAAGCGTCCGCGTCGCGGTCCCAATCGATCGCGCATTCAGCGTCTTCGTTGAACAGATGGAAACATGGTGGCCGGCAACCCATCACATCGGCAAAACTCCCTTTGAGTCCATCTTTGTCGAACCGCGCGTAGGGGGCCGTTGGTATGAGCGCGATGTAGAAGGCAAGTTCTGCGACTGGGGCAAGGTGCTTGCATGGGATCCGCCGCATCGGGTTACCTTATCCTGGCACGTTGGCCCTGGCCACGATTCGCCGGACTGGGTTTGCGACCCCGACCCCGCCAAGGCCAGCGAAGTTGAAATTCGATTTACGACTGAAGGCCCTAAAGCAACGCTGGTCGAGCTCGAGCACAGCAAGCTGGAGCGCCACGGCGAAGGCTATCAGCAGTTGCGCGAAATCTTTGAAAGCCCCGGCGCCTGGAGCGGCATTCTTGCGCTCTATGCCAAAGCGGCAGAAGCAGGCACAGAGTGAGCAAGCCGGTTCTGTTCCTGCGCATTGCGTCCGTGCTCACCTTCATTCATGCGGTCCTGCACACCATTGGCGGGGTCTTCGGCAAAATCCCGCCGGGACCCGCCGCCCTTGCTGTCGAGGCAATGAAGGTCAACAGGTTCATGGTCATGGGGAACACGCGGAACTTCTGGATGTTCTATCGCGGCCTCGGTCTCGGCGTCACCATCTCTCTGACTGCCGAATCGATTCTGATGTGGCAGCTCAGCTCTCTGGCCCGGACCGACGCGCATCGTCTGCGACCCCTTATGGCCACGTTCATGGTCGCCTACCTGGTGTTCTCCGTGAATTCCTATACCTACTTCTTCGCCGGGCCGGTTATCGCCGAGATCCTCATCGCAGCATGCATCGGCGTTGCGATGATCACCGCCAAACCTCAAACCGCAGCGTGAATCCCAAAAAACAATAGGATCCATCGCACAAGAATGCTGACCGTCCACACAATTGCCTGCACCCACTTGAGCAGGGACGGCACGTGGTGTTTTACCGTCGAGAAAAACACGGTATTCTTGCCGTTCGAATCCTTCACCAGAGCATGTTGCCGGACAAATACTCACTCAAAGACGTGGCCCGGGATGATTAAGGGGAAGCGCTCCCGGCCTTCGTGCGCCGTAATTACACGGTCCAAAATCTTTAGCTCACCAGCTCCATCTCTTTGAGCGATTCCGCATACGGCGCGCGCATCACACCACGCTCGGTGATGATGGCGGCGATGTATTTGGCAGGGGTGACGTCGAAGGCAGGATTGCAGATGCCCACGCCGTCGGGCGTCACCTGCTTGCCGGCATGATGCGTCACTTCTTTTGCGGGACGCTCTTCGATGGGAATCTGGTCGCCGGTCGCGGTGGCGAGATCGATGGTGGACCAGGGTGCGGCCACGTAGAACGGAATGCCGTGCTCGCGCGCCAGAATGGCTACGTTGTAGGTGCCGATCTTGTTGGCGGTGTCGCCATTGGCGGCAATGCGGTCCGCGCCTACCACCACGGCCTGGATCTTCCCCTGCCGCATCAGACTCGCGGCCATGTTGTCGCAGATCACCGTGGTGGGAATATGGTCGGCCATCAACTCCCACGCCGTCAGCCGCGAACCCTGCAGAAACGGCCGCGTCTCGTCGGCATAAACCATGATTTTCTTGCCGCGCGCGACCGCCGAACGGATCACACCAAGCGCCATTCCGTAGCCGCAGGAAGCCAGCGCCCCGGCGTTGCAGTGGGTCAGCACGCCGCCCTCATCGGGCATCAAGTCCGCGCCGTTGGCGCCCATCTGCTTGCAGGCAGCGATGTCTTCTTCGTACATCAAATGCGCCTCAGCCAGCAGCTTTTCCTGGATATCGACGAGGGGCGTGCCGGCGGCGAAAAGCTCGGCAAACAGTTTCTTCATCCGGTCGATGGCCCAGAAAAGATTGACCGCCGTGGGCCGGGTTGCGGCCAAGCAGGCACAGATGCGCTCGAACTCCGGTACAAACCCCTCCGGGGTCTTTGCTTTGGTTTGCATCGTACCTAAAGCCACGCCGTAAGCCGCGGAGACGCCGATGGCCGGCGCGCCGCGCACCACCATGGTGACGATGACGTCGGCCACCTGTTCGTAAGTTGTAGCGAGCACGTAGCTCTCTTCGAGCGGGAGCTTGGTCTGATCGAGGAAGCGTACGCCTTCGGGGGTCCATGTGAGGGTAGGAATCATGCACTTCCAGTGTAATTGCCATTGCATGGAGTAGCCCTTTGGACCGGGTATGTTGGGCTGACGGGGCTGTTCCCTGAAACCTGACACCGACTCCTCGAGTGCCCTATAGACGCCTCATACCCCCGGTGCGTAAAGTGGTTGCGGCACTAATCTAGCTCATTTTCGTTGTGTCCAACGGAGGAAGACCCTTTATGGCATCGCGCTCCACGCCCCCAACTGTGCAAAGTGCGCCTAACTACACCGTTCCGTTCATTATCGTTGCCGCGCTGTTCGGCATCTTTGGTTTCCTCACCAGCCTGAACAACCAGCTGGTAGGCAAGCTGAAGGAGACCTTCACGCTGGGCTACGGGCAGGCGATGCTGGCCACCGCCGCCTGGTTTCTGGCCTACCTGGTGTTTTCAGTGCCCTCCGGCAAGCTGATTGAGCGGGTCGGCTACAAGAAGACCATGGTGATCTCGCTGTTCATCATGGTGCTGGGCGCGCTGGCCTTTATTCCCGCGGCGATGTCGGTGAGCTTTCCATTGACGCTGGGCGCGATCTTCCTGCTGGCCACGGGCGTTTGCGCGCTGCAAACCTCGGCCAATCCCTATGCTGCGATCCTGGGGCCCGAGCATAGCGCCGCCCTTCGCGTTAACCTGGCGCAGGCCTTCAACTCCGGAGCTTCGGCGCTGGCTCCGGTCGTCGCCGCCGCCTTTATTCTGAGCGGCGTCGACAAAGTCGGCACCGCGACCGAGCAAGCGCACATGTTGATCACGCCTTACATCGTGATCGCCGCCGCACTCTTCGTGCTTGGCTTCATCGTCATGGGCCTGCACCTGCCCACGGTCAACCTGACGCGCGACTTCCGCCCCTCAGACCTCAACGCTCTCAACAAACGGTCCATCTGGAGCTACCCGCACGTCGTGCTGGGTATGATCGGCATCTTCTTCTACGTAGGCCTGGAGATTTCGTTGGCCGCCATCGGCGTGCGCTTCGCCGAAGAGCAGGGGGTCAGCGACTTGAAGATCGCCGGCTTCATGGTTACGGCCTACTACCTGCTCATCATGATCGGCCGCTTTGCTGGCTCCGCGCTGATGACGAAAATCAAACCGGAAAAACTGCTGGTCGGCCTCGGGATCTTCGGCATCGTGCTGATGGTGGCCGGCATGTTGGTCTCCGGCTCGGCGGCTGTGGCGTGCCTGGTGTTCTGCGGCCTGGCCAACTCCATCATGTATCCCACGATCTTCGCCCTCGGCATCGCCGAACTGGGACCGATGACCAGCGAAGGATCGGGCGTCATTACCATCGGCAACGTGGGCGGAGCCGCGATTCCACCGCTCTTCGGCCTGATCGCCGATCATATGGGCATTCAGCGCGCCTTCCTTCTGGTCATCGTCTGCTACGTATTTATTGTCTATTACGGCCTGTCGGGCTACAAACCGGCACGCAAAGCTGCAGCTTAGGTTTTCTTTAACACCAATCCAACAAGTCCTCCGGCATGCCGGAGGGCTTGCCGTTTTGGGCGTCTGCGATTCGAGCAGAGTCGGGGAATTTGCGCTGCAAAGGCGGCGTTTTGCCGCGCCAGGCCGCGGACAGTCTGCCCCAAACCGCGACAGTCACTGCACCACTTTGCGACAGCGACTGCAGCAAATCGGAACACGCTTTGCGTCAGAGCGGGACAATCTGATTCGGCTCGCGACAAAGACGCTCGCAAAAAAATTAAACAAGATGACTAAAGTTATTTCGGGCTGCACCGATGAAAGGGGTGGATGCGAACAGAGCCCATCCGGAAGACGCGGTCGCTGAGCTTTCTAGATGAAGCCGCCGCACGATGGGCAGGCACACGGCATCCGAGAAGGAGTTGATTCCCATGGCCCTCGGTGTTTTGAATAATCTGTCGGCGATCTACGCTGAGAACAATCTGAACAACACGAACGCCAGCTTGCAGACCGTTCTGCAGCAGCTGTCGTCGGGGTCGCGCATCAACTCCGGAGCAGATGACGCGGCCGGCCTGTCGCTGGTGAATGGCTTGGCGGCCAATTCAGCGGCCCTAACCCAATCTGAGACCAACGCCACGGAAGGCGCGGGGATGCTGCAGGTGGCGGATGGCGCCTTATCGCAAGTGACGAGTCTTCTGGACCGCGCTGTGACGCTGGCTACGGAGGCTTCAAACGGAACGCTGAACAGTTCGCAGTCCGCAGCCGCGAACCAGGAGTACCAATCGATCCTTTCGGAGATCAACAATATTGGATCGACGACCACGTTCAACCAGCAGCAAGTGTTTAACGGACAAAACGTAGCGATTTATACGGGCGACTCGTCAACAACGGGTTCTTCCATCGACGATCTGTATCTGCGGTCGCTCTCCGAGGCCAGCGTAGGCGACTCCGGCGGCGTGATGTCGTACAGCAGTGGGCAGGACAACGTGTTCCTCAACCTGTCGACGACAAGCGCGAACGCAACGACCGGCGACACGCTCAACTCGGGCGGGCAGACGACGATCGATGTCAAATATCTGGTCGACGGCGCGAATGGGCAGAAGACTACGGCGTCCACGCAGATTTCGGTGGGCACGGGCACCAACTATAACAACACGACGAGCGGACTGATCACGGCGATCAACGACGCGGGGTTGGGGCTCACAGCGACCTTCGCGACCCAGGCGAATGCGGGAGTAACCGGCGGAGGCAGCGAAACCGGTATCGAAATCACCGGCGGTCTGATATCGGCAGGCTTCGCGCCCAGCTCGGTGAGCACCAGTGGGCTGCTGAACCCGAGCGGGATCCCGGCCAGCGAGCTGCTGACGCAGGGTCAGGTCGTAACCGTGACCCAGAACGGGAACACAGTAGGCACGGTAACAATCAATCCCAGCATCAACACGCTGCAGGAACTGGCCCATGCCATCAGCACGGGGACCGGAACCGGCGTGACCGGCTTTACGAGTGGCTCGGTGCTAGCCTCGGTAGTGACCAACGGCGACGGCACGCAAAGCCTCTCGCTGGCCGACGCGACAGCCTCGGATGGGATGCTGAATGTAACGGCGGGCCCGCCAACCACAGTGGCCCCCGTCTTCGGGGCTCCCACCACCGGCTCTACGGTCCCCATGGCAACCGCGGGCACATCGACCCCCGGCACAGCCTATGCGCCGGCCGTGCCTTCAAGCGTGACTGTGGCCACTTTCGGCGGCGGAGACTCGGCGGGCGAGACGCTCACGGCGGGCACCAGCATAACGATCAAGAACACCGATACCCAGACGATGACCTTCATCGTCGGCACAGGCACCAACAATGTTGGCACCGGCACATACTATACCAACGCCAACGGGGATACTCTGGGTGATCTGGCTACCACCATCACTGCCTTATCCGGCACACTGGGCGCCACTGCCTCAGCCGGCACGAACGGCCTCACGATCACTGCAACTCAACCGCTTACCGGCGAGAATGTTTCGGTTACGAACACCAACCTGACATCCTCGACTTCGAGCACGCAGCTCAGCCTTTACAGTCCGCAGGTTGCAGGCCAGACGTTGGTCGGCGGAGCCGCCGCAGTCACGGTTCTCGATAACGGCGTTGCAGCCGCGGCCGCAGGCGACACGCTGACGGGCAGTATCGTCCTGTCCAACTCCTACGGTGCCTTCACGTTTGTAGCCGGCGCCGGAGTCGATACGGCCAATACGTTCTATCTGGCCAATCAGGCAGGCGGCAACACGTATACCGGACTCGTCCAGGCCGTCACTCAGTACTCGGCTGACCTCGGCTACACTGCAGCGTGGGTAGCCGGCGGTAGCTCCACGGGACACGGCGCCGTTGTATTGACCGCAAGTGCCCTTGGAAACAATCCGATTACGGTGGGGACCAACAGTTTGGCCGACATCTCCCATGCGGGAAACGTCGTCGCAGATTCGAACGGAGTCACCGGCACCGACAACCAGGTGGCCACTTCGAGCACGGCCATCCTGCAACTGGGCAGCGGCATCATCACCGATACCAACCCCAACGCATCGACGCTCGCCGGAGCCATCAAGCTGAGCTTCAACGGGAACAACCAAGTCTTCATCATGGGCAGCCAGCCCACCAATGGCACGGCTGTCGCCGGGGCCATCTACACGAACGCCTACAGCGTCACCAGCCTGGTGAACGCCATCAACGCGGCCGGAGCTCTGGGACTCCAGGCCAGCGCGCCCGGAGGCGGGACCGGAGGCATCTACCTGCAGGGCGGTACGGGCATCGCCCAACAAATCCTGACGCCTGCGCTCGCAGGCGGCAACGAAACTCCACTGGCTGTGGTGGGCAGCATGTCCTCAGGCGCGCCAAGCCTTGGGGCCACCGGGCAGGCAGGCAACAACGCAGTCTACAACCTGACGGCAGGCGCGACCGCGGTGAGCACCAGCGACCTCGTGTCTGGACAGGTCACGATCACCAACAACAGCGGAAGCCCCTATACCTTTATTGCCGCCGCGGGAGTGAATTCGGGAACAACGTACTACACCGATAACACGGCGACTGTCGGCGGCTACAACTACGGCGAGACGCTAGCCGGCCTTGCTACCACAATCACGGCAGCGGAGGGTACCACAGGCTTCGCGGCGCAGGCCAACAGCGCCGGCCTGACCCTCACCCAGTCTGGCACGCCCACGACCTACACGGGCGGCAACATTAGCGCTAACCTCGGCACAGATACCCTCCAGGATGTGACCGCGGGCAAGGCGTCTTCGGTGACGCTGGGCACATTTGCCAGCGAGTCCGATTCGGTGAACGGAACCATCAACTTTGAAGTAAACGGCGTGGATCAGAACGTGCCGCTGAACGCGGGATCGACCGTGGCGAGCATGATCAAGCAGATCACCAACGGCGGTTATGGAGTCACAGCAAACTGGGTGGCAACAAGCAACGGATTCGGGAATGTCGTTATCACTGCGAACGCCGAAGGCAGCCTGGGACAGATCAGCACGCCGCTGGCAGCGCTGACGGATACGACAACGACCGCCAATCTGACCTACTCGGCCAGCAGCGCGTATAACACGGGGCTGACAAGCGACGCCACCTACGTGGTGTACGACACGTCGACGGGGCAGAGCGGAACCATCCCCGGGGAAGCGGCGACCTTCGTATCGGATGCGAGATCTGGCAGCGGCATCGCAACCATCAGCTATTCGGATGGCAGCGGAGAAGCGCTGAACGGCACCGACCTGACCAATGAACACGACTCGGAGACGGCGTTAAACCAGCTTAACGTGGCGATCAGCGACGTGGCGGCGCAGGACGGTTACATCGGCGCCCAGATCAACACCCTCAATGCGCTCAGCCAGGTAATGAGCACACAGCAGGAGAATGTGGTTTCAGCGCAAAACGCGGTACAGGCCACCGACTACGCCTCGGCAACTTCGAACATGTCGAAGTACGAGATTCTGAGCCAGACTGGCATCGCCGCATTAGCGCAAGCCAATCAGGTGCAGCAGGAAGTGACCAAGCTCTTGCAATAAAAGTTTAGCAAGATTGCAATTCCTTCAAGACAACCCAGGGACAGGGCGGCGGCAGGGCGGAAGCTTTGCCGCCCATTTTTTATGAGGTGGACTTGCTAAGCTGGTCCTCGACCGGTCCAAAACTCTGCCCATCTTTCCTTGAAACTCCAGCGCCGCCACGATTGCAGCCACCAGTGCTGATATTCGCCGTGGATATAGCGATTTTTCACCCACGAAGAAGGCAGAAAAAGATTTGGCCGAAGCCTCGTAGCATCGAATCCTAGAAACATGATTGTGTGCGCAGCCAACAGCTCGCTGCCGTCATAAACATTCCGATCCAGATTCGCACCGATGCGCACCAGCGCGCCGCTCTTCTCATCTACGATGATGGTCCCAGACATTGCCTTGGCCAATAATTCCTCGCGGCTGTGCGTCACGAAATCGCTGTCGCCTTTAAATTCGATTTCGATGGCAGGCGTGCTGCGATAGACAATCCTGTGCTCGTTGCTGAACACGCTTGTCCTCAGGATCGCCGCCTCCACCGTTTGTGCCCAACCGTGCTCACCGGTGGCATATGACATGCCACCCTCCAGCGCTTCAAAAGCCGGAGTCTGCTCCTTCCGAGCGGCCTTGATCTCAGTCTGCACGCGCGCCTTCCACTGTTTTCTCTCCAGCAGAGAGAGGCAAGCCGTTCACCGCCAGTTGCCGCCGGACTTCGTGCCCATGGACATAAAAAGACTCATAGAGTCGAAAGTTTTCCAGTAATGAAGTCCTTGCTCTTGAAGACGCAAATGTATTTTTGTCCTGCTTGCGCATACATGTCCTGTTTCGCTGAGGCTCTTTGAAGCAGCGCCTTCGGATCGGGAAGTGGCGCAGCCTGCAATATGACATTCTGCGCTGGCGATCTAATCACAGCCAGAGCCAACACGGCGATCGATACGCCGCGCGGGGACGCAACAAACCTTCCCATCGCTTGCTCCTATTTGCCGTAAGTCATACGGCCACGGTCGGCCGGAGCCAGCCGCCCCACCTTCGGCGCAGCTTTGTGGCGCTTACCGCTTACGGTGGGATACTGTCCCTACGTCCCTAATCCCACGCCCCGTCGCTCAGGTACTCGCAAATCCCCTTCGCCGCCTTGCGGCCGGCGCCCATGGCGAGGATAACCGTCGCGCCGCCAGTGACAATGTCGCCACCAGCAAAGACGCCGCGCTTGGAGGTGCGCAGGGTTTCGGGCTCGGCCACGATGTAGTTCCATTTATTGGTGGCGAGATCGGGAGTGTTGCTTTGGATGAGAGGGTTGGCGGTGGTGCCGACGCCGATGATGACGACGTTGGCGGGGAGAATAGTTTCGGAGCCTGCGACGGGCACCGGGCGACGTCGGCCGCTGGCGTCGGGCTCGCCCAGCTCCATGCGCACGCAACGCGCACCGGTGAGCCAGCCATTTTCGTCGCCCAAAAACTCGACCGGATTGGTCAGCATGTGGAATTCGATGCCCTCTTGACGTGCGTGCTTCACTTCTTCTGCGCGGGCGGGCATTTCGGCTTCCGATCGCCGATAGACGAGCGTGGCCGTCTTCGCGCCCAGGCGCCGCGCGGTGCGCACCGCGTCCATGGCGGTGTTGCCGCCGCCCACCACAATCACGTCGCGATCGCGACAGTCGTAAATGGGTTCGTCGAATTCGGGGAACTTATAGGCGCGCATCAGGTTAGTGCGGGTAAGGAACTCGTTGGCTGAGTAGACGCCGTTCAGGTGTTCGCCGGGCACGCCGAGAAATACGGGCAGACCGGCGCCGGTGGCTACAAACACGGCATCGTAGCCTTCGACTCTCATGAGTTCGTCGAGCGTCACGCTCTTGCCTACCACCACATTGGTTTCGAATTCGACGCCCATGCGGCGCAAGTTGTCCACTTCGATCTTGACGATCGACTTGGGCAGACGGAACTCCGGGATGCCGTAGACGAGCACGCCGCCCAGCTCGTGCAGCGCTTCGAAAACTCGGACTTTGTGGCCCTTCTGAATCAAATCGCCCGCGGCCGAGAGCCCCGCCGGGCCGCTGCCTACGATGGCTACGCTTTTGCCGGTGGGCGGCGCAATGGCGGGCAAGCCCAACTGTCCGCTTTCCCGCTCGAAATCTGCGATAAACCGCTCGAGGTTGCCGATGGCCACGGGCTGGCCCATCTTGCCCAGCACGCAACCGCCTTCGCACTGGCTCTCCTGCGGGCACACACGGCCAGTGATGGCGGGCAGCGCGTTGTCTTCGCGCATCTTCGCGGCCGCGGCCAAAAATTCGCCTGCCTGGATGAGCGCGACAATTTCCTTGATCTTCACCCCGACGGGGCAATCCACCTGGCAGCCGGGTTTGGCGCATGCGATGCACCGCGTGGCTTCGGTCACCGCGGCGCGCGCACCCAGCCCCTGGTTCACCTCTTCAAAATTGCGTGCGCGCACCTCCGCGTCGAGCTCCGGCATGTGCACGCGCGGGATCTTGATGCGGTCTTTTGCAGGAAGCGGATTGGCGTCAGACATGGTGCGTTTCTCCCTGCGCTTCAAGTTTCTGCGCTTCGAGTCTGGCCCGCAACTGCGCTGCTTCTTTTTCCCGCGTAGCCACCGATGCTCGCAACTCGGCAAGCTCCTCCTCGCGGTGCTCCTCGAACGCCTTCATCGATGCGCACTCCTGGCCGCGGTACATGGCGTTGCGCTGCATGAGCACTTCGAAGTTGACCTGCGAGGCGTCGAACTCCGGCCCATCGACGCAGGCAAACTTGCTCTGGTTGCCCAAGAGCACGCGGCAACCGCCGCACATGCCTGTGCCGTCCACCATGATGGAGTTCAGGCTGACCATGGTCTTGATGCCGAGCGGCGCAGTCATGCGAGCCACGGCGCGCATCATGGGCACGGGGCCCACGGCGAGCACAAAGTCGAGCTTGCGTCCGCCGGCAAGAAGTTCGTCGAGCTTCTTCGTCACCAGACCCTGTTGGCCGTAGCTGCCGTCGTCGGTAAGGATGAAGGCCTCGTGGCTCGCCGCGCGCGCTTCGTCTTCAAAGACGACCATCTCCCGGCTGCGCGCGCCTTCAATAAAGATCACGTGGTTGTCGGCTTCTTTGAGCGCCTTGGCGGTTGGGAGCGCCATGGCCGTGCCCACACTTCCGGCCAGAATCACTGCCGTGCCGTATTTCTTGATCTCGGAGGGATGGCCCAGCGGGCCGACGATGTCGAGAATCGCGTCGCCCGTTTCAAGACAGTTGAGAAGGGATGTGGTTTTGCCCACAGCCTGCACCACAATGGTGATGGTTCCGGCTGCAGGATCGGCGCCCTTGATGGTGAGCGGAATGCGTTCGCCGTTTTCCTTGATGCGCAGAATTACGAACTGCCCCGGCCGCTGCTTGCGCGCGATGCGCGGCGCCTCAATGACCAGTTGCCGGATGTTAAGACCGGCGGTGCGGGCTTCCACAATCCTGAACACAGCTCGACTCGCCTCCATTGGGTGGGCTTCGGCAGGCTCGGCAGCAACAGGCGCTCCGCGGGCGGGAAATCCCTGAGGCACGCTCCCGGCCTGCTCGTTCAGGCTTGATTATTCAGGAATTGCCTGCAATCCAGGTGTGACGCGAGTCACTGGGTGGAACTTCGCCAGTGGAAGTTGCCGATTCTTCGGCCGGCAGCAATCGACGGCAGTTCAATCCACCGGTAGGAACCCCACGACACAAGGAGGCTCACAACAAAGGTCAGGCCCAGAATGGCACCCAGAGGCATTCGGCCGTAGAGCAGATGAACGCAATAGAGCATGACGATGAAATGCCAAAGATAGAGGCTATAGGACATCTTGCCCAGGAAAAGAATCGGAGACCAGGAGAGGATTCTCTTCAACCACGCCGAGTTGAGGCTGACGATCATGAGGCCGCCGGCGCCAAGAGCGGTGATCCACTGTGAAACGTTCATCGATGCGGAACCGAAGAAGTGGCCGACAAAGTCTGTCAACCGGTAGCCCGCAAACAGATAAAGCCATAGACACGTAACGCCGATCAGGATCCTAGCCAACCGCGGAAAACTAATAAACCACAGACCGAGCCTGTCTCTTTCGCGCGCAAGAAAAATGCCGAAGACGAAGAGTCCCGCAAAATGAAGCGAATCGGACACCCTCCAGCCGATCGGAATCGGTGCTTTGCTGAGGGCAACAGCGAGGATGGAAAGTCCGGCGGCGATCGCAACAGGCCATCTGCTCTTCAATCGCAGAACCAGCCCGCAAAGAAAAGGAAAGATGAGCGAGATGCGCATCTCCTGGACCAGCGACCAGATCGGAGGGTCGAATTGCTCGGTGTTATAAGTTCCCACGAACAGCACGTGCTGCCCCACCAGGCACCAATTCACCGGTTCGGACCAGTATGCATGAAACCAGGCACTCCGGGTGACTGTGCCGTGCAGCCAGAATGCACCGGCCACGGAGACTGCGATGGCTGCAAGATAGGGAACATAAATTCGGAACACTCTGCGAACCGCGAAAGTGAAATAGGTCTGGGGCCTTCCACTGATTGCGGGCAGCGACAACACAAATCCGCTCAGCACGAAAAAAAGCATGACCGACTCAGTGCCGAATGGAGCAACTTGCATAAGCAAAAAGCGGACAGCCGGCGAAGCGGGTTGGACGTCTTGCGCCCACAGAAGTTGAAGATGGTACAGGAACACGGTCAACGCTGCCAGGCCGCGAAGTGAATCGAGTTCGATAAAGCGGGCGGGCTTGGCAGGAATCCTGCTCATCGCGATTCCGGGTAGGTTGAGAGATGTGTGGATGGGCTCGCGAACAACGAGCAGAATGCCTCTCAACATCATATGGGAGCAGGGTGCTCTTCAAGGTCCTGCGATTGCTCCTGCTCCAGGCGGTTCGGGCGAGTGTCTCCCAGTCTCCGGCCTGGGTGTGGCCCTGCTGAATTGTTAAATTAATAAGTCCGTCAACTGCGCCGCCCCTTCCAGAGCAGGTACAGTCCCCACGCCGCCAGCGTGCAATTGTCGCGGATTGTGCCATCGAGCATCATGCGCTCGAACTCGACAATGGGAACGGCGCGGGCGGTCAGATCGTGCTCCTCGGCGTCGCGATCTCCCTGGGCGGGCGTCAGTCCTGTGGCCAGAAATACATGCTGCGGCTGCCGCAGAAAGCCGTAGGCGATCCACAGCATTCCCAGGCGCTTCATCTCGGCGGCATCCATGCCGATCTCTTCCCGCAGTTCGCCACGCGCCAGCTCTTCGGGACTGTCGATCTCCATCTCCCAGCCGCCCTGCGGCAGTTCGAGCGCGCGCTCCTGGATGGCGTAGCGAAACTGCTCGACCAGCCAGATGCGATCGTTCTCAATGGGCAGAATGATGGCGGAATCGTGCTTCTCGACCACGCCGAAGATGCCCTTTTCTCCGTTGGCGCGCAGGATCTCATCCTCGCGCACGCGCATCCAGTGGTTGCGGTAGACTTCGCGGCTGGAGAGGGTAGTGATGGATCGGCCTTCGATGGGTTGGGTGGCAGGCATGCAATCTCCTTCGCGAGTAAAAAGGATAGCGCGCCAATGTTACAGCAGGGTTTTTGTGAAGATCGGAATCGTGGGAGCGATCCTTGAAGGGTAACTTACGGTTGGGCCGGTTAACAGCCAAGAGCAGGGGGTTTTGTGTGTATCAAACGCCGCATAGCTCACCGAGTCGTTCTGCTGCATCTGGCGTGTAAGATAATTGGACCATGGGTATCGAGGCCGCCAATATCCTCTCTGTCCTCGACCAATGCTGCGATAGATACACCTTCCCAATGCTTGACAACGGGTATTTTTACCTGGCGGCAACGCGTCTCTCGCTTCACCGGACATCAACGGATTGGGCGATGGTGTTCGAAGTGTTCGGCTATTCGCCCCGCGCTGGACAACCAAATCTCTTTATCGAGACTTTCGCGAGCACGCTTTGCGAGCGCGACATTCCGGAAGTCTATGTGAATGTCGACGCCTATGAAAAGTACCTCGCAAACAATCCGAACAATGAATTTCGCGCTGTCTACCCGATAGACGGGGACGACTGGATAGATGATCAGGAAGGCGTGGTCAAGGATGCAAAAGAACTGGTCCTGCGCTGCCAGAAGTTCGCCATTCCATCTCAGGATGAATATGCGGAGCGGGGCATTACTTTGGAGGAGCCGCCTCACATCAAGGTCTATGAGCTTTGCAGGTTCGTCGCGGATGTCGCGCATGACTCGGTGCTTGCAACCACTCATGAACGCCGCCAATGCATTTTGCCCGAGATGGTCCAAATTCTGCAATTGGAAGATTGGCACCATCCCAATGTCAAGGATTCCAATGATCGGCCAAGCGGGTCCGAAACGTTCCAACAACTCGCCAAAGTCCTTGCCACCGGGAATGTTGCCTTGTATAAGCCCTCGCAACTTCCCAACACTCATTGGCGAAATTGGCCCGAGGGTGGGTCTTTGTAGAAATCAGAGATATTCCGCCGTCGCTAACAGTTCTCCGCCACAACCGAGCAACCGGGACGCGTCGGCCGCCATTTCACCAGGAATTCGGTGAGCGCCGACGACTGCAGGTTCCGCATGGCTTCAAACTCGCCGTTCTTCTGGCTGTAGAGCAGCTCGCCATGCTCGCCGAGCACGGCCAATGCGGGGACGCCTCTCTTGAGAGGAATACCGTACTTCTCAGCTATATCGAGATTGACGTCCATGTGGCCGACATTGATGTCGACCAGCACGTAATTTTTGTCGAGAATCGGCTTGTTGCTGGCGTCGTGGAAGTAGATATCCAGCACCTGGCAATCGCCGCACCAGTTGCCGCCGAAGTCCAGCAGTACGCGGCGGTGGGTTGCGAACGCGGTCTTGAGCGCCGCAGCCAGGTCGGCCTTGGCCTGCGAGGGATCGGGATAAATCGTGTGATCGGCTGAGTTGGCTGTGCCGGCAGCCAACGCGAGCATCGCCGCCAGGACAAACAGCTTGGCAATCTTCATCGGGAAACCTCCGAGCTATTCTCAGGATGCCACAACAGGGTGCGAAGGCGCAGTTTCGCGAGCGCGGATCAAACCTCCCTACTATGGTTTTGTGCGACAATACTGTTTTGAGAATGCGCGCTGAAAACCCACTGCGCGCGGAGGAACGATGGGCGATCTATTTCAGCCGACGCATCTGCTCATAATCGCACTTGTTTTGCTGGTTTTCTTCGGTGGCAGGAAGTTGCCGGAGTTGGGCAAGGGGCTCGGCGAGGCAATGAAAGGCTTCCGCGAAGGCATTCGCGGTATCAACGATCCACCCCCGCCACCTCCGTCGGCCCCGACACAACAGTCTGCCTTCAACGGGGCTCCGCAAAGCGCAGCTCCAGTCGGCAAAGCCAACTATCGATGCCCGAACTGCAAGAATATTCTTTCCGCCAGCGCCCCGAATCCGAATGCGGTCGAAGACAAGGGATTCTGCCCGGAATGCGGCAGCCAGTTCGATAAGAAGGCCGCGCAGGTCTAGTTGGTGTCGACATATACGCTCAGCTCTGAAGGCGATTACGGCGGCTGCCCGGCAGAGCCCAAGCTTGCGCCTACCTGGATTCCTGGGCCGATGGATAGTAGCCCATCGGCGCCGTAACCACCATATCGGGCCGGTCCACGCGCACATCAATGTTGCGGTACCTGTCGTCGTATACCGGTATATGGCTTGCGTAGATCAAGGTGTACTGGTTGCGCGCCTCGTCGGCGATCTTGGCGTAACTCTTCTCGATGTTGTTCACGCCCCGCTCTGAGAACATATCGCCACCGGTCCTAGAGGTGTATTGGTAGAGGACGTTGTCGTACGCTTCAAAGGGCAGATGAAAGCGATCAAGCCGTCCTTCGCCCCAGCGGGCCGACTCGCCCACCACCGTGGCATAGACGGCAATGTTGTTGGTCTGCAGGTATTTGACTACTTCTTTCCAGGTGGCCTTGCTGCCGTACTCCTTGCCGTCGGAGATCACGTAAATAGCGCGCAGCCGCTCTTTGGGACGCGTGGAAAGCTCTTTGGCGGCGCGGAGAATCGCATCGTTGAGGGTGTGAATCTCCTTGGGGAGCGGGGTAATGCCGCTCATCGCCGTGGAGCCGCCTTGCTGCAGGACAGGACTCACACAGTTACCGTTCTGGTAGATGGGGCAACTAGCGAGCGGGCCTGAATCGATGGGCACCGTGGGGTCCGTGCCCGTGGCCTGCGCCAGCGAGAGGACCGAAGGCAAGCGCGCGCCCTGCGCCCCGGTAAAACCCGTCCATTCCTTGGGGCCATTGGTGTAAGTAAAGACCGCGGCCTCGTCATATGGCGTAAGCGCGCCCTGGATAGCGTTCAGCGATTCGTTCACTTCGCGCATGTAATTCGAGGGCAGAGTCTGGTCGATGACAAACGCCACCGAGATCGGCCTTGGATCAGTGCTGAACACGCGCAGCGGCGAGCGGGTGTTGTTCTCATACACCGTAAAATCGCGCCAGGTGAGACCGGCTACCGGGTTGCCTTTGGAATCCTTCACCATCACCGGAACCACGACCTCAGTGGTGTGCCGGATGATGGTTGCCTTCACGGCGGCACCGCCTTCTTCCGGCGCAGCATCCTGCGCGTTCGGAGGAGGGGTCGTCGGAGCCGGAGGCTGGCTTGCGAACGGTTTAGCTGTGGGCTGCTCAGGTGGTTGCTGGTCCGCGTTGGAAGTCGATGCGGCCGGATTCGATGGGGTCTCGCCAGAGCCAATTCCGGGAGTGATGGGCCCTTGTGTACCGGGTAGCGCTGTGGGCGCTTGCGGGGTGGGCGCGTCAGGCACGGAAGTCTGCTGTTGGGCCAAAACTCCCGATCCCAATCCAAACCCGAGAAGCGCTGCCAGCGTAATGGCCCTTCCAGTAACGTTCACGGCGTTTTCATCCTCCCAAAAACCTATGGTGCATGCCGTTAGTGGCGTGAAAAAACCGCGCAACGGGCCGCACCTGTCAGAGTATCAGACGCATCAGGAAGGGGAGGGTTGCCCTGCCGGCCGCGAAGCTGTCGATATATATCCTCCTGGGGTATGCTCTCTTGAGAGGTATGCTCTCCTGAGGGTTCCGCTTTTCGTCTAACGGATCAGCATGCGGCTTCGCAACAACATTTTGGCTCTGATGGTTGGCCTGCCGGTATGCGCCGTGGCAGGCAGAGCCCAGCTTGCGCCCTCGCCCGACGCACCGCCGGTGAGCAACGCTCCCGCCCCAGCGCCCGACGAGACGCCCATGGCCAGCTTCAAGGTGAACGTGAACCTGGTGGACATGTTCTTTACCGTGAAGGACAAGAACGGGAACCTGGTTCCTCATCTGAATCAACAGAATTGCGTGGTTCAGGAAAACAAGGAACCGCAAACGCTCAAAAACTTTGTGGCTGAGACGGACCAGCCCCTGACTTTGGGCCTTCTGCTCGACACCTCGGGCAGCCAGCAGCGCTTGTTGCCCATGGAGCAAGACGCGGCCAGCCAATTCATCCAGCAGGTTCTGCGCTCCAAGGACGAGGCCTTCGCGCTCTCTTTTGACGTGAATGTCGATCTGCTGCAGGACTACACCAACAGCCCGCGTCTATTGACACATGCATTGAGCAAGGCGCAGATCAACACCGCAGGCGGCAATGGCGGGGGAATTCCAGGCCTTGGCGGCGGTCCAGTCCCCACACAAGGCGACCCCAAGGGCACGCTGCTCTACGACGCCATTTATCTGGCAGCCAACGAAAAGATGAATCAGGAGACCGGCCGCAAGGCCATGATCATCCTGACCGACGGCGAGGATGAGGGTAGCCGCGAGAAGATCGGCGACGCCATTGCCGCGGCAAATCGGAATAACGTCATCGTCTACGTGATCCTGTGTGCAGACCGCGCCTTGTATTGGAGCCAGGGTGAGGGCTATTACGGCTACGGGTACGCGAAGCGCATCGCCGACGAAACCGGTGGGCGGGTGATCGATGTGGGCAACAACGGCAACAAGCTGCAGGCTGCCTTTCAGCAGATCCAGGACGAGCTTCGCACCCAATACTTGGCCAGCTACACCCCCAGCAATGCCAAGGCCGACGGCACGTTTCGCAAAGTGACTGTCGATTGTCACGGCGATCAGGGTCAGGACCTGAAAGTCCAAGTGCGCAAAGGCTACTACGCGCCTTCTCCGGGGAACTAAGCCGACCCGCGATCCGCTTTGCTCCGCATCTGGCCTGGGAATTCGCCTTGATTTGTGATTGATGGAGGATATCGAGATGAAATCCGCCAGGTTCTTCACGATGGCCTTTGTCGCCATGGCGAGTCTTCCCCTCATGGCGCAACAGGTGGACGCAGACAGCTCTCCGGAGAGCTCGTCGCATGTCGACACGACCCAAGGGCCGATGGGCTTTGGCGATGAAGCCGCATCACATGCCTATGAGATGAGCTCGGTAACGGGCGAGCTCCAGGGCAAGCTGGACGCGAAGACGGCCAAGGTGGGTGATCGCGTGATTCTGAAAACGACAAACAACGTGCAGACCCCCGATGGAACCGTGATTCCCAGGGGCACGCGCCTTATAGGTCACATTACCCAGGTTCAGGCAGTCGACTCAGCCCACGGTGGTTCGCAGATGGGGATTGCATTTGACCGTGCAGAATTGAAGAACGGGCAAAGCATTGCGATCCATACTCTGATCCGGGGCGTGAGAGCCAGCCCGAGCGCCACGGCGATGAGTTCCATGAATGGCGACGACTCGATGAATGCGATGGGCAGCGGCGCACCGATGAACGTCGGGGGGAGTGGTCCGGGGGCCAGTGGCGGACGAGGCGGCCATTCTGGCGGCGGAGTCCTCGATGGCACAGGCGGCCTAGCAGGCGGCACTTTGCAGAAGACCTCTGCAACGACAACGCCGGTGGACGAACGGGCGGACGCCAATTCGCAAGCGGCGAGCGCCGTCCAGTTGCCCGGACAGGGCGATCTGGCTGAGCATACCGGCGCCCACGAACAAGCCGCGGCGCGCGCCATCCCGCGCCCCACTGCGATTCCCGGCGTCATGCTCGCAGGAAATAGCTCCGCATCCGGCATATTTTTGGCGTCGCAGAAGGACGTTCATTTTGAAAGCGGAACCCAGATGCAGTTGGGGATTGTTGCAGACCGGTGATTACGATCGTTACTTGCCTATCGCTGGTTGCAATGGATGCAGCATAAGTATCTTATATACAGGCACATACACTTGAGCGCCGATCACTTAAAATTGACAGTTGTGCGTTGTTGGGACACTCCGTTACCGAAGTTGCGGGAAATCGTAATCTGGCGCAAGAGGGCTGCTTTCGTTAGGATCGGCAACAGTTTAAAAAACTTGAGGCCATGACCCAAAAAGAGTCGTAGCCTCAGGAATTTCCCGTTCCGAGGTGCCTGCCCATGGCCATCCAATGCGCCGCCCAAGAAGGTTTCGAGATCAGCCCGCGGTTTCGTCAAACCGTGGAAGAGAGAATCGCGCGCCTGGAGCGGGATGCTGCCTACGATGAAGCGCAGCTCGACCGGCTGGACGACATCGATCACATCCGCCGGCAGATGCGGCTGGTGGCCGCCGAACGCGCCGAGGCCCTCCGCATGAGGATCTTCCTCGAACGCGCCCGTCCGCGCCTGCCTAGACCGCTCATCCAGCTATAAGACAGGGATCAGGTTTCAGGGGTCAGCTCTTCTGCTGGACGCAATGGTTGTGCTCCATGCGGCTGCGGGGCTTTTCACGGCTCGCGGCCCAGGGTTCGCGGATGCGCGTTTCCATATCTCCGATTTGCACCACCTGCTCGTAGACTAGAGCCAGGGACGGTGGCGCGCGATGGCGAACTTGTCGGCGAATCTCGACTATTTTGTTGTGGACGTCTTCACGGAGACTCCGCTGGCCGGCAATCCGCTGGCGGTGGTATTGAACACGTGCGGTCTTGCGACTGAGCGGATGCAGGCCATTGCACGCGAGTTCAACCTTTCCGAGACTACGTTTGTGGAGCGCCGCGAGGCCACTGTGGAGCGTGCCGAAGGCGTGCGCGTGCGCATTTTCACGGCGCAGGAAGAGCTGCCTTTCGCGGGCCATCCTACGCTGGGCACGGCCTCGGTGCTCAAAACCATCGCGCCGGAGGCGCTGTCAGGCAACACCTTAATGCTGGCGCTCAATGTCGGGCCGGTGCCGGTGCGTTTTGAGCCGGGCACCGTGGAATCAGTAGCGATCTTTGGAGAGATGACGCAGAGAGAGCCGGAGTTTGGCGCGGTACTGGACACGGCCGAAGTGGTTCCGCTGCTGGGCCTGGCCCACGATGACCTCGATCCGGCATTACCGCCGCAGGTGGTTTCGACGGGAACGTCCTTTGCGATCGTCGTACTGCAATCGTTGGAGGCCTTGGGACGGCTGAAGGTCGACCGGGAAAAGGCCACGGCCTGGCTGCGGGAGCGCGGGGCGCGGTGGTTCTACGTTTTAGCTCCGGACTACATCCAAAACCAGAGCCCCACGAAGTACCGGGCGAGGATGCAATTCTATGGCGGCGAAGATCCGGCCACGGGTTCGGCCGCGGGCTGCGCCATTAGCCATCTGGTGGCTCGCGGCGCAGTGCCTTCCGGCGTGCGCGTGCACCTGCGCCAGGGTGTGGAGATGGGCCGGCCGAGCGATCTTTATCTTTCTGCAAAAAAGGATTCCGCGAAGGTCGGAGATGTGCGCGTGGCGGGCAGCACTGTTCTTGTGGCAAAAGGACAGCTTTTCCTGCCATGATGCACAAGGTTTCAACAGAAATTCATCATCGCAAGTCACTGTGAGTGTGAGCCCTAGCTAATTTTCAGTTGTTTCACACATATTTTCACCCACGTCTTCGCCTACCTTTCCCTCTTTTCACGAACCTCCGGGACCCGTACTCTTCGAACTCGTTGAACAAATTTCATCCGGCGCGTATCCGGGAATCCGCAGACGCGCCAAAACGCTGAGCAATCGACCGAGAAGGAAAGCGGACCCGCGAAGGAACGCGAGCCTGTTGCCTCCTAGTGCATGTGAACGCCCTCCTGGGCGCGCTTCACGCGCAGGGCAGGCACGCTGCACGATCTAAGCCAACCCGCCCGCCCGATTCCCGGCCATGGGCCTAAACACTGTGGCAACATCAACCGCGCCCTATGCGGCAAGGGGATCGTGTTGCCTCGAACCATCTCTGAAATTTGCAGTAAGGAGCACACCCCCAATACCATGCGCCCGAAGAAAGTAATTCTTTGTGTAGACGATAACGAACAGGAATTGTCCGTGACCAAGTTCATGCTGGAAACCAACGGTTATCGCGTGCTTGCGGCCGCGAATGGCCAGGAGGCAATCGCCATTTTCACCTCGGCGCCCCAGATTGACCTGGTGCTGGCCGACACCACAATGCCGCAAATGAGTGGAGGCCAGCTCGTGGAGCGGCTGAAACGCATTAGCAGCCACGTGCCGATGATGCTGCTGGGCGATGTGCAGGCTGCCAACGCCGAAATTCACTTTGCAGATGCCTTGATTGCCAAGAAAAACTGCTCCATGCTGGAACTGCTGGAGCGCATTAAGGTGATGAGCGCGCGGAAACGCGGCCCCCGCAAGGGAGCGCAACGGGTCGTGCATGTGGGCGAGCTGGCCGCTGCGTCGTAAAAAGCCAATCGGGAGTAGGGAATAGAATCCCTACCCCCGCTCCCTGCTTTCTATTCCCTATCCCCTAATGGCTACTACCTGCGCTTCCCCTCTTGACGACGGCACATGGCTATGCGCATACTCCCTTCGAAGCCCCAGGGCTGGCGGCGACGACCTGCTGCCGGTTGAAAGTAGGCCCTTATGGACCTGATTGTTTTACGCCTTCTTTTTGTCATTCTGTTTGCCACGGTTTGTTATTTCTTTCGCCCGTTCGGCATAGCCACAGGATGGGAAGGCGCATCGATAGGAGCGGCCGCAGCTTGCGCGGTCATCGTCTTCGAGTTGCGGGTGCGCGCGCTCACATTGCGGCGGCTGATTGGCGCCGTGGTGGGTAGTGTGCTCGGAATCATTGGCGCGTTTCTGTTCTGTCTCGTGTTGCGTTCCGCGCCGCTCGCCGAAGCAAACTCCGCGGCGCTGCAGATTTTTGTCCTTCTCCTCATGACGTACGTCGGCTTGCTGGTGGGTGCGAACAAAGGCGATCTGCTGAACCCAGCGGCGCTAGGTACCGTGTTCTCGAGCGATAAGCCCACCCGGCGCAGCGCAAAGGTGCTGGATACGAGCGTGATCATCGACGGCCGCATCGCCGACATCGCCGAGGCCGGCTTTATCGACGGCATGCTGGTGGTTCCGGAGTTTGTGCTGCGCGAGCTGCAGGTGGTGGCTGATTCGACCGACGGGTCAAAACGACAAAGAGGTCGCCGCGGCCTGGATATGCTGCAGCGCATGCAGTCCAACGACAAGATCCACGTGCAGATTGTGCCGGACGATTTTCCCTCCATCCGCGAGGTGGACCTGAAGTTGCTCGAGCTCGCCAAGAAGTGGGAGGCTAAGGTCGTCACCAACGACTTCAACCTGAACAAGGTGGCCCATCTGCATCACGTGGAAGTGCTCAACATCAACGACCTGGCCAACGCTCTCAAGCCTGTGGTTCTGCCCGGCGAGCGCATGGGCGTTCTGATCCTGAAAGAAGGCAAGGAGTTCAACCAGGGAGTGGGCTATCTGGACGACGGCACCATGGTGGTGGTGGATCACGCGCGCAAGCTAATCGGCCGTTCGGTGCAGATCTCCGTGACGAGCGTGTTGCAAACCGCCAGTGGAAAAATGATCTTCGGCAAGATGGAAGAGAACGGCAAGCAGGCCGAAGCATCATGAGCGGCGCGGCGCAGGTTTTCGCCATCGTCAGCCACAAGCCGGAGGTTTGCCCGTGTCCCAAGCGGGATTGCCCGCGGCGCGGCAACTGCCAGCAGTGCAGGAACTATCACCTGAATCGACGGCCCCCGCTGCCGCCTTACTGCGAGCGCAGGCCGAGACTGTGGCGGAGACTGTTCGGCAAAGCGCTTGGCATTGCGAAGAAAACTTAGGGACGCAAACGCGCCGCGAGCCGCAGCTTCAACTCCGGCCACTCGGCGGCCACGATCGAATAGCGATAGGAATCTCTGGGCACGAAATCCGCGGCCATGCGGTGCGCTCGCAATACGCCTTCAAATTTTCCGCCAATCCGCTCAATGGCTGCTTGCGAACGCTGGTTGCGCGCGTCGGTGTGCAGACAGACGCGCAGCACCTGCCAGACTTCGAAAGCATACGTGAGCATGAGCAGCTTGGCCTCGGTGTTGGCAGCGGTGCGGATGGCATCGCGCGTGAGCCAGGTGTAGCCGATCTCGCAGACGTCGGGATACAGGCGGCCGTGGTGCTCGTGCCCCTCGGGCCACGTCCAATTTTCGATATCGAAGAATCGCGTTGACCCCAGAACGGCGCCGTCTGTGACGCGAACGGTCGCAAAGGGCACGGCCTTACCTGCTTCGCGCCAGGCCAGCGCAGTCTCGATGTAGCGGGAAACGGCATCGCGGCCAATCGGCACTGCGCTCCACCGATAGAGCCCGGGCTCGACGGCAGCTGCGGCCGCCAGGCCGTCCAAATGGCTCATGGAGAGCGGTTCCAGGCGCACGTCCGCGCCTGTCAGGATGGGAGATTCGAGGGCCACTTCTCCCAGTATGCGTTCTGGACCATCAAGGTGCAATGAAACGAAAACCTGACTGAACGCACAATTACAGTATGTGTGCGCGGCCTGCAGTGAATTTCCCGGGTACTGCGTTGCTTGCCGAATATTCGCCCGCTCCGTCCGCGCTAAAAATTTTCCCCGTATTCAACGTTTTCGGGGTAATATTTGCCACTCCCCTTTGGCCCTCCCCGGGCCAACTCAAGTTCCTATCCCCACGAACGTGTACGAAGTGAAGCTCGTGAAACCGTCAACCAGGCGTGTTGTCCCCGGTTGAGAGGAAGACACGCCTCAGCTGGTCTCGCAAGGCTCGAAGACCGAGTCCCCGACCCGCAGGCAGAGAGCGCGATGGTACCTGACCTGCCGCACCGTTCCCCTGGAGGTTGAAAATGAAGTCCCTTGCTGTACTCAAACGTTGCCTTCTTGCGACGGCTGGCGTAATCGCATTCTTATGCGTCGCCCAACCGGTCGCCGCGGCCCCCTTCAATTACTTCTACGTCGTCACCGCCGTTCCCAATTGGGGGTTCGGCAATCCCCAGCCCCTTAAATCCTGGAGCGCCCTGACCTTCACGGCAGGGGCTCCCACCGCACCTGAAAACTATGTATCTCTCGGGTTGCTCGGTTACCCTGGCACATGGTGGGCCTACGACACTTTCTTAGGTGAATCCGTTGGCATCCTCGGTGCCGATGTCTCAGTGCCTACGGCGCAATGGGTAAACCCTGTGGGCTACTACTGGAGCACCCCTGGCGTAGGGAATCCTGTGCAGGGTGGCGCGCTCCTCTTCTTCAACTCCTTCAACGGTGGCACCTTTTACGCCAACGAGTTGATCATAGGCGACCCTCCGTCGTGCGACGGCCTGTGTGAACTCGATGCGTTCGAGACTTACCTTGGCATCTCGCCGACGAACAATTTAGTCAGCGGTCCTGGGTCCGTAACGCCTCCCAATGACGACGACAGCCTGGATCCCAACACGCCTCCAAGCAATTTCGTCGACTACGATTTCACCGCCGACGGCTCTCAATTCGTCGATACCCCAGAGGGTCCAACCGGGATTTACCTGCTGACTGGCATCATTGCGCTTGGAGCCGGTATCCTCTTTCGCCGCCGGCGGCACCCGCTGCTAACCGCTGCCTGAGGCGAATCCATCAAAATGCACCCTCAACCCAAAACTCGCAACCAGATTTGACGGCAATCGCCTCAACCAAAAGCTCAGCGCCAAGGCCCGCCGGCCCGGTCGGTTTCCGTTTACCGGGCCGGCGGCGTAATGCTGACAGAGTTCAATATGTTGTTTAGGCTGGCGTGGATAAGCGCTTTTTCGTGCGTGGTCAGCTCGCGCGGCAACTCCTTGCCGGGCACGTGCGAAGTGGCAACGGCAAGATCGAAGCGCAGGCACGTGCCGGACGCTTGAACGAACGTAGCGTAGATGTCCTCTTCGATTTCGGTGCTCACGCCGGCGCCGGCCGCGGTCCCATGCCAATAGGTCACGCCATTGAGCGTGGCTGGATCGGTTTCGACCTCCCAGTTGTCCCGGGCTAGTCTCTGACACACCTCGGCTGAGGGCGCCGGGCGCGCGTCGTACGCGAATTCAACGCTGCTGAAGACGGTTTTAGGCCAGGAGTGGAGCCCAGGGAGGGTTTCGTTTGTAACCAGGCCTCGCAAACCCGTAGGGACCGAACGGCCGTCTATATAGGCAATGGCGAGCGCCGGGCCGTTAGCGTTGGCATCGACGCGCGTGAAGCTCCAGCCGCTGGGAAAACGAAAACTGACGCCGAAGGCCGGGTCGCTGAAGAGCATCGCGGAGCTCGATACAGGCGTGACCGATTGCGCAAGAGAGGGCAACGCCGCAGCAAAGCATACGAGGCAAATGAAGCCGCGAAGGAATAAATGGCCGTGCACCAATCCATTATGCGCTATACATTTAGAGCGAAACCAGAGTAGGTGTGCCCCGTTGAGCGTTGTGCAGGGTCGCCGCTCCTTGGGGTCGCGTCGACTAGAACGCTGCGGATTCGGGGTACAGTCACTCTGGTTTCGCTATAGGTGCGCGGATGTGGCCGCGGCGGAGGCGGCGCATTCGGGGATCGGGGGAATTGGGATTGGGGGAAATTGCGCGTGGGGCGCGGGTGTGCGAGATTGGAGAGAGAGAGTGGCGCCGGATGCCGCCCTCTATTTTTGACACTGGAATGCCCTCATGAAAAGAGAATCCCGACATCTTTCCTTTGATCGCACGCTGGAGTTGCTGCGCACCCATGGCTTCGATGTGACTCCCTACGCCGAGATCGCCGGAGGCGCGCTGGTGAGTGAGCATGGAGTGGGAGCCGTGCTGGTGGTTGCGCCCGGAAGCGAGGACGTGACGGTTGCCTTTGCCGTGCATCCTGGAGTGCTGGTGCGGGGCGAGGTGTCGCGGCTGCTGGATCGCGGCTACCAGAAGTTTATTAAGACTTCCCAATATGAACTCCCCGCCTCGGCCAGCCAATTGCAGGCAATTCACACGTTCAGCGAAGAGCTGAAGCAGCTGACCGGCACCATCAGCCTGTACAACGAGTCGCTGGGCACAACCAGCGATGTGTATCAGTACGACCGGCTGATGGGTCGTGAAGACGCAGAGCCGGTGTCTGCACAGCCCTGGGAATTGGCGGACGGTCACTGACCTGCGCCGCTTTAGGGGAGCGCGTAGCTCCGGAGCAGGCGATGGACGGGAAAGAAAACGGGGAAAGTTTCGCGAACGAAGGGCAGGAAAGGCGCGTCCATCCACGCTATTCTGTCGACGCGGATTCTGTGCTGATCCTTGTCAATCATGGCATGCCTGTGAAGGCGCGCATTATCGAGCTAAGCCTTGAGGGCTGCCGCGTTCGCACTAGCGACCCATTCCCCAGTAAGCCGGGACGGCCTGTCGAAATTGCCTTCAAAGTGAACGGTTTTGCCTTCAGATTCAGCGGCGTCGTGCGCTGGAGCGACGACCATCACCTGGTCGGCATCCACTTTGAGAACATGATTCCCCGGCGCAAGGATGAACTGCTTGAAGTGATCGAGGAGATTGCCTCGCCTGTGCCGGAGCGGACGCAGCAAGCGGTCAATCAACAAACGGTCAATCAAGTGGTTGTGAAACAGGGGCCGCAGGCGCCAACCTCTCCGACGATCCCCAAAGCGGTCAAAGCCGAGCCCGCCCAGCCGGAAGTGCCGAAAGTAAGCAAGCCTCCGGTCGTGCAGAAGCCCATTGCACCTCCTATCCAGACGCTGGCTCCTGCCCAGACGCAGGCTGCGGAGACTCCGGCGAAGATTGAACCTCCGGCGAAAATTGAACCCTCGGTGAAGCGGCCCACGAAAGGCCGTGACCGGCGCGCACAGGCCCGCGCCGAGGTGGATACCTCAGCCACCATCTTTCTGGTCAACGTCGGGTCGGCGCTGCGGGGCCGCATCATCGACCTTAGCCCGGGCGGTTGCCGCATCCGCACCGACGAACGCTTCCCTGTAGGCATTTACACGCGCGTGGAGACGGAATTTCAACTCCAAGGTCTGCCCTTTCGGCTCGGCGGCGTCATTCAGGCCATCCACAACCGCAACATGGTGGGCATCCGCTTTCTCGATCTCAGCGATCGCAAACGGGAGCAGGTTCTGGATCTGATCGACGAGATCGAGCAGATGCGCACGGAGATGGCGCACGACGAAAAATCATCGACGCAATAGCAAGATTTGGCAGACAGCCGCTACAGCGTTTTCGATTCTTCTCTTGACAGAATGTATAAGGTCAAGTGACTTATTCCCCAAGAAAGAGCCACCTTGCACGAGGTCGGCGATGTCAACAAGTGAATCGAGAACACTCTAAGACTTCGCGCGTCCTCGCACAGGTTCCTCACCAGGCAATGACGGCGCGACGCAGTCCACGCACGGCATTTGCGAGATAAACCTGATCGGCCTGGCGCAGGTCGTTGAGGGTCAGCACGCGTTCTTCGATCTCCGGGCGCGTCGTGAGCAGATGTCGCCGAAAAACACCCGCGAGCAGCCCGCACGCGACCGGCGGCGTCGACCAACGGTCATCTTTCTCGATAAATACATTGCTGATGGCGCCTTCCGTCACTTCGCCGCGCAGATTCAGGAACAGCACGTCATCGAAGCCGTCGTGCGTGGCTTGCTCAAATGCCGGTGCGTACAGTGGGCGATGCGTGGTCTTGTGATAAAGCATCGGCTCGGCTGGATCGGTGCGTTCGAGACCGATGCGCACGCGGGCGAGACGGTTGGAGTCATCCCGTGGACGAAGGACTTCGCTCGTGATCTCGAACCTGCCGTCGCTTTCGAGTAGTAACCGCACCTTTCGCGCCGACCCCTCCGCATAGTCTCGAGCGTTGTGGTCAAGGACCGCACGAAGTGCTTCGCGGTCGCAGGCAAAGTCGAAGTACTCCGCCGAATCCGCGAGCCGGTCGAGGTGCAAATCCATAAATGGATAAGCGCCATCCCAGAGCAGGGTCTCAATGAGCGAAAAGCGTTCCGGCCGCCAGCCGGCACTTTGCGTGAGGAACTCCGCCTTAAGCAGGCACTCGCGGTATTCGCTGGCTGCGTCGGAGTCGATAACGATGCCGCTGCCCGCGCCCATGGTTCCGCGTATATCTCCGCCGCGCCCGCCTTCAAGCTCGAGCGTGCGAATGGCCACGTTGAAGATCGTTTGCCCTGGCGAAAAGCAGCCAATAGCGCCCGTGTACACGCCGCGCGGCGCGTCCTCAAGCCCGGCCAGCAATTGCATTGAGCGGACCTTGGGAGCGCCTGTGACTGAACCGCTAGGAAAGAGCGCGCGAAAGATCTCGTGGAAGCCGACTTCAGGCCGCAATTCCGCGCTCACCGTCGACGTCATCTGCCAGAGTGTGGCATGGCGCTCGACGTCGAAGAGCCGCTCCGCGCGCACGCTGCCGGTTTGCGCTACGCGGCCCAGGTCGTTGCGCAGCAGATCGACAATCATCACATTTTCGCTGCGATTCTTGGGATCGCTGCGCAGCCACTCGGCAATCTCCAAGTCTTCGTGCGTGGTGCGCCCACGGGGCGCGGTGCCTTTCATGGGGCGCGTGATGATATGGCGGAGAGGGCGGCGACCGGCTCGATTTTCGGCACCGTCACCATCGATGCGGAAAAACAGTTCCGGCGAAAAGGACTGGATGAACCTGCCTTGCTCCCAATGCAAGAATGCGCCGTAGTCGACGGGCTGGCGGGCGCGGAGGCGCGCGTAGAGCGACGCGACGCTGCCGGGCACAGTGAATCGAAACGGTGCCGTGAAATTGAGCTGATACACGTCGCCGGCGCGAATCAGCTCATGAATCGCCGCGATGCGTTGGGAGTATTCGGCTTCGGTGAGGGCGAATTCGGCGGCGATCTTTAGTTCGGGTGCCACTCCTTCACTCGCTGGCGCGCCGTGGCCGCGAAACCTCGCCAGCTCCGGCGGTTCGCCATCGGCAAAGGTCCCGGTTGTGTGATCGAATGCGTAGCTGCGCTCGTAGATTCCAAACCATGCCAGCGGCTGCGGCGATTCCAGACTTGATTGGCGGCCGGCGCGCATCCCTGCCTTCGGCTCAAAGCAGTTGCCGCATTCGTAGGCGAAGAATCCTGCCGCGCTCAATCCCGCGGCTACGGCGCTGTCGATCTCCGCAAAAAGCCCTGGAATATCTGCCGCCTGCCATGCGGCGCAGGTCCGCACGGGGGCCATGAACAGGCGCGTTTTTTTATTGCTTTCGGAACAGTTCCGTGTCCCGCCCTCGAGCAGCACCGTGGCAGGCGTGTGCTCCACCAGCGCGTAGACCTCCGCAGGTAGGGGAAGCCGACGATTCATGCTGACAGTTTAGAGCCTGTCACTAGGCCCTCAGAGAAGTGACTTACTGTACGGTCAGCACCAGCGTGGTGGTGTTGGTGATGGCGGTGACTCCGTTGCTCGACTGCCCGGCGACGATCACGGTATACGTGCCTGCGGGCGTCTCGTGGGGGTTGGTCGGACCGTGGTTGTAGTAGTAGTAGAGCGGATTGCAGCCCGTCGTTCCCAGAGTGGTCACGAGTCCCACCAGCAGCACCAGCGAAAGCCGCTGCAACCAGCGGCGACGGCGCGCTCCCCACGCCAATCCGCCCAGGCCCAACATGCCCGGCAACACAATGGCCCAGGCCACGGGATTGCCTCTAGGCCCTAGCTGTGCGGGCGGCACGGCGCGGACGGTCGGAGATTCTGTCTGAACCAGCATGGTGCTGATGACGCCGGCATCCTGGCCCGGCAGGATCTCCAGGTTTTGCGGCGTGAATGCGCAGGACGCAAGGCTAGGCAGATTCGAGCAGGAAACCGTGACGAACGCAGGGGCCTCGGTGGTGTTCAGGGAGGCGACATACTCCTGGGAAGGCGTGACTGTGACGGTCGCGGTTCCCGATTGGCCGCCCGTCAACGTCATCCCCGAAGACGAGGAGGAGGACGGCGAAATACTGGAAAGCGAGATCGCAAACTGTGCATCGCACTGTGAGCTAATGGTCGCGGAGGCCGGCAAGGATGTAGAAGTCACATAGAGGAGAGTGTTGGGATATACAGCCAGCAGCGTATGGGGGCCGTTGGCGAGGTAAAGAGAAACGATGGCTTGGCCCGTTGTATTGAGCGTCGCGCTCGCAATCTGCACCGGAGAGCCGCTGGCCTCGTCCTCGATGTTCACCGTTCCCGAGGGCACGCCGCTGGAACTGGTGACGGTGACCGTCAGCGTAGTCAAAGTCGTGGTGAGCCCCGATGTCGGACAGGTTTGCGTGCTGGATTGCACAGCCAACGAGGTCGATGTTGCCAATCCAGCGGCGCGCGCCACCGGGGACAATGCCAGCGCAACAGCGAATCCCGCAACCCAATGAAGCCGCAGACCGCGGCAGATTTTACCAATCACGTGCACCTGCTCCAAACTCATTAAAAATCGGGCTCTTCAGAAAGATAGCGTATCGCCCTGCGGCGACTCGCCGATTTCCGTTCTCGTAGACCCTTATTGTATCCGGCGGGGGCGCTGCCCGGCCATTTCCCCGCTCCTTCTTTGACGCGGCCGCCGCGGGAAGGCCATCCGGCCCTGGCAGTATGCTTTTTGTTTGAGGCTCTTTACCATGACCCAAATCGCTCCCCGCTCCCAACTCGCCCACCTGACCACTGTTCTGAACGATCTCCGCGCCAAAGGCACGCACTTCAGGCTGCGCGTGCTCGACGACCAGCAGGCGCCCGTGTGCCACTACGACGGTCGCGAGGTCATCAACCTGGCCAGCAATAACTACCTGGGCCTGGCCAACCACCCCAAGCTGGTTGAGGCCGCCGTCGCCGCCACCTACGCGTTTGGAGTTGGATCGGGTGCGGTACGCACCATCGCCGGCACCATGCGCATCCATATGGAGCTTGAGGAGAGGATTGCGCGCTTCAAGAATGTCGAAGCTTGCGTGGTCTTCCAAAGCGGCTTTGCGGCCAACGCGGGAACCGTCAGCGCCATCCTCGGCAAGGAGGACTTTATCCTCTCCGACGAGCTCAACCACGCCTCGATCATCGATGGCGCGCGGCTTTCACGAGCGACCATCAAGGTCTTCCGGCACAAAGACGCCGCTCACTGTGAGGAATTGCTCCAAGGGCTGGAAAACACGCCGGGACACAAGCTGGTGATTACCGACGGCGTCTTCTCGATGGACGGCGACATTGGCCCGGTGGACAAGCTGGCCGCGCTGGCCGAGAAGTACGGCGCCATCATGATGGTCGACGATGCACATGCATCGGGCGTGCTGGGCCGCAACGGCCGTGGGTCAGTTGACCACTTTGGAATGCATGGGCGCGTGGATGTACAGGTGGGCACGTTGTCGAAGGCCATTGGCTCATTGGGCGGCTACGTTTGCGGATCGAAAGATTTAATTGACTACCTCTACCACCGTGCACGGCCGTTCTTGTTCTCCACGTCGCATCCGCCGTCGGTCGCAGCCACCTGCATTGAAGCGTTCAATATTTTGGAGGCTGAGCCGGAGCGCATCGAGCGTCTGTGGGCCAACACGCGCCACTTTCAGGGCGAGCTCAAGCGTGCTGGGTTCAACATCGGCGGTGTGACGACTCCAGCAACAGAAACGCCCATCACGCCGATTATTGTTGGCGATGGCGGCAAGACGATGGAGTTCTCGCGCGCGCTCTTCGACGAGGGCGTGATGGCAACGGGCATCGCGTTTCCCACCGTGCCCGAAGGCAAGGCACGCATCCGCGCCATCGTCACCAGCGAGCACACGCGGGCGCAGCTCGACCGCGCGCTCGAAACCATGGAGCGCGTCGCGAAGCGACTGGGGATACTATAGAGGCTGATTTGACAAGGGCTTTGTAACATGGCACGACTTCAATCGTGCCGAAACCGGCGCATAAAAGGTATGGGGCTTTAGCCCCTGCGGAATTTTCTCTTCGGAAGACACATGATTGCTCACCTGCGCGGCAAGCTCATCTTCAAGCAGCCTGGCCAGGCCATCGTCGAGGCTGCTGGCGTTGGCTATGACGTTGCCATCTCCATTCCCACCTTCACGGCGCTGCCTTCGGTGGGCGCTGAGGCCGCGCTGCACATCCACACCCAGGTGAGCGACGATCAGATTGCTCTCTTCGGCTTTCTCGAACGCGAGGAGAAGCGGCTTTTTGAACGGCTAATTACCGTAAGCGGCGTAGGGCCGAAGCTCGCTATCAAGATGCTGAGCGGCTTGTCTCCGGAGCGCACGGTGCAGGCCATCCGCGCGCAAGATCACGCACAGCTCACGCGCATTCCCGGAGTTGGCAAAAAACTCGCCGAGCGGCTTGTGGTCGAGCTCAAAGACAAGCTCGATGACTTTGCCGTGGCGCCCACGCCGCAGACAGTCGCGGGCCCGGCCGTCGACGACGTGCTTTCCGCGCTCGTCAATCTCGGCTATCAGCGTGCAGCATCGGAGAAGGCTATTGCGCAGGCCATCGCGAAGGAAAGGGCCTTGGCCGCGGATTTCGACGGGCTATTCCGCGGAGCGTTGAAGCTGATCCGGTAAAAGCAGCGGAGCTAGCGACGTTGGCGGGGCTAGCGGAGTTAGGTCGGCTTCCGTGGACGATCACACTTCTTGCACAACGAACTGGAAGCGACGACGCGGGCTCCCCAAGAGCAGCTGTCAGCTCTCGGCTTCAGCTTTTCGAGTGGCCGCCGAACGGCGTCGACACTGGCCCGCAGTCGTAGTGAGAGACGATTCAACTTGTAATAGGACTCGTCTTGTTATCCTGCTGGTGAGATCAATCGTGGCCTCGACAGGCAGGTAGATTCATGAAGTTCTTTAAGGGACTTGTTCTTTTCGTTGTCATTTTGTGCGCTTTAGCTGGGGCCGGGTGGGGCGGGTACTGGCTGTATCGCCGGTACGCGCCGCCTGGGGGACAAGGCCGCAATATGGAGGTTCGCTTGCTCGCCCTGAACGGGGTAGTTCCATCCAATGGCATAGGCCCGGGTGTCGACGTCTTCCAGAAAGACGATACGATCTCCTACATCGCGAGCGGCAGCGCTCCTAATGGCTGGAAATGGCTGCCGGTCGCCAATGGCGTTGAGGCGGAGGTGACCGGCAGCGCCATTGACGGATCCGAAAGCCCGTACGTGACGCGGACCAACAACGGTCAACTGTTTCTGCTGGCGGCTGACACGCCCGATATGACATTGACGCACGCCAGCGACGTCCGGCCATGGGGCGTGGATTCGGTCAAGGTAACATCCGACGTGATGGGTCCGGCGGTCGATATCCATCTGGACCAGGCGGGCGGTAACCTGATGCACGATTTCACGCAGAAATATCTGGGTCACCGGATTGGGGTGGTCGTTGGCGGCCAGATTTGCGAGGTCGCCTTGATCCAAAGCCCGGTGCGGAGCGCGATTGAGGTCAGGCTTCCAGCCGGCCAGCAAGCGCAGGCCGACGGTCTACGCGATTCGTTGATGAAGTGAGCGGCACGCGGCGGTCAAAGATTGCGACTGCCGGTTCCGCGGGGCGGTGAAGGTGATTCCGTAAAACTCCCGCCTCTCCATCTACGAGTCCTCGCGCGGCAGCGCGGCCTTTTCGATTGCGGCTAGATGAAGGGCGGCGCAGTCGATTGCGGGGAAACGCGTATTGGACTCGTTGAATACGAGCGTGAGATCCGTGCCTGCCAGAAGGATGACTTCGGCGCCGTCGCGGCTTGAGAGTATTTGCGCTAGCTCGGTGAGCCGATCGTGCATTTCAGCGGAGCCACGGCGCGACTCGACCAGCGTCACATAAATGTGATGGATCTCATCCAGTTCATCGGGGCGGGCGCGCACAAATTCTACGCCGGGCAGCTTACCGTATAGATCGGATTCCATGACAAAGCGGGTGCCGAAGACGGCAACTTTGCGAATCGACCGGGTCTTGAGATTCTCGATTAGCGGATCGAAGATGCTGACGATCGGCAGCGGAGACAGGGATCGCAACTCGTCGATACAGAAGTGTGGAGTGACGGCGGGGATGACGGCAAGTTCGGCGCCGGCTGCTGCCAAGCGGCGGAGAAATCCGGCAAGGTAAGCAGCCTGCCCCGCACGATCGCCTGCTGCGACGAAGCGAAAGATCTCCGATGTTTCGGCGTGAACCATCGCGAGATCGAGGCGCACGCCCTGCCGCTCGAGCCCTTCAGCAAGTTTGGTGTAATAGTGGATTGCGGCTCCCACGCCGAGCCCGCCGACAAGACCAATGCAACGGCTAGTGTTCATGCGAAAGTATATCGTCGAAGGGAGCTGCAGTTACGCTGAGTCTTGATTGCTTATCTTCTCGTCTTATTCAGCATGCCGTGCAGGAACGACGACGCTCTGCATTGAATGTGATTCGGTAGACGCTCGCATAGAGCGCGGTTCCTGTTCTTACGGAGACTGCTCCATTGGGTAGAAGTCTTTCTTAGGGGCAGCCTGACAAACGATGGCGACACCATAATAGGAGCGTTCACAGATCGATGGGCGTTCACCCTCAGGAAAGCCTATAACCAGTGTTTTTCCATCGTTCCAACGGACGCGGGGATCGAACGATCCTTCAGTGAAATACACCTCTTGGGCAACCGGCTTCCACGCGCGGCGCAATGTGATACTCGTCCAGTCGTCAGTCGCCGCGCTGCCTCCGCTCTTGACGTAACATATGAACCGCCTGTCGGGTGAAGACAGTTCGGACACTCTCACGTATTTTGGGAGCAGTAGCAGGACCAGCAAAGCGAGGAAGCCTGGCAGAAGTGCGATCACTCCTGTTACGCGCAAAGACCGCCGAAGCCAGCGGCGTTTGACTCGGGGAGACCAGATGGCGAGAGAGCTGAGAGCGAGGAAGCAGAGTACTGTGCCGTATGTCTTCGCGTACAGGGCCAAATCTTGAAATGTCATTGCAGCCCTCCGAGCGTTTCTTCCACCCAATAGCTAGGATGCCTAGTTGCCTGCTAGCCTTTCCAAGTATGCCACGCACTGCAAAGGCCACACCCGCTACCGCTCTTCCCTACTTCCGCCCTGAAGCTCTCACCTTCCTGCGCAATCTCGCGCGGCACAATGATCGCGCCTGGTTTCAGCCGCGCAAAGCGCAGTTCGAGGCCGAGCTGCGGGAGCCGCTGCTGGCCGTTGTGCGCAAGATTACGGACGCCATGGCGGATTTCGCGCCCAACCACGTGCGCCCGGCCGAGAAATCCGTTTTTCGCATCTATCGCGACACGCGTTTCAGCTCCGACAAGCGGCCCTACAAAAACCACGTGGCCGCGTGGTGGTCGCATCAGGGATTCGATAAGACCTCAGGCGCGGGCTATTACTTTCACGTGAGTGCGAAGGATGTGATCATTGCCGCGGGCTCCTACATGCCCGACAAGGATCAGCTCGCAGCCATCCGGCACTGGCTGCTCGATCATCATGTCGAGTTCAAGAAACTACTCCAAAACCCAAAAGTCCGGAGGACCTTTGATGAGTTTGAAGGCAACGCGCTCACGCGCCCGCCCAAGGGCTTCCCATGCGAGCATCCGGGGATGGACCTGATCCGCTGCCGGCAATGGGGACTGGCGGCGACACTGCCCGCGAAGGCCGCGCTTAAAAAAGATTTCGCCGACGTGGTGGTTCGCTACTTCAAGGTGGCCGCGCCCGTGGTCGATGCGCTCAACACGCCGCTGGCCGCCGCATTCGTACCCAAGAAGCGCGTGCTCTTCGGTCTGCATTGAGCGGTATACACTATCCCTCCCTAGCCGCAAAACAAAGACGCGTCTAGGGTGGGGCACCCGGCCATTCTGAGATGCACCGTAATAATGTACCTCGGGTATTCTTGTGCAATACAAAAATCCCAAAGAACTTGTTAGCGCGTTCTATGAACAGATCTGGAACGCAGGCGACCTTTCTGCCATCTCCACATTGCTTAAGCCGAAATTTGCGTTTCGCGGATCTCTTGGAAATGAGCTCGTAGGTCAGGATGCATTCAGCGAATATGTGCGTTCTGTGCGGAATGCACTCGCCCAATATCATTGCGAGATTGTAGAGTGCGTCGCTGAAGACAATCGCGCATTCGCCAAAATGTGTTTTTCAGGCGTGCATGCCGCGCGGTTTCGCGGTTTTGAGCCGACCGGGAAGCCCGTTCATTGGATGGGCGCGGCCCTGTTTCACTGCGAGGACGGATTGATTTCCAGTCTCTGGGTGCTCGGAGATCTCGCGGGACTCGATGCCGTTCTCAGGCTCAACGAACACGGCTGAACCCGCGCCAATTGCGGGGTTTCAGCGGCTCAGACGCATAAAAACCGGCAAAAACCGGCGATTTCCAGAGAAAACCGAAGAAAATTGTGGAAAACACGTGTTTTTCGATTGACTTTCACCACCCTGAAGCCGCATTGTAACCATCGGCAGGGTTCTTCGTAGCCGCATGAACACAGGGGTTCCGCGCAGTTAATCAGATTGACCTCCCTCCATGCGGTTGGCACCCAGCAGCGGAAGCCCACCATACCCGCGGCCCGAAGGGCTCGCACAGAAGGAGAACTATCCAAATGGCAACAGGACTGACCAAAACAGCGCTGACTCGGCAACTGGCCGAAAAGCTCGAACTGACCAACAAGCAGGCGGCGGCCTTCCTCGATCTTCTGGCAGAGACGGCGATCAAGGAAACCAAGAAGAACGGCGTCTTTGTACTTCCCGGCATCGGCCGTTTGGTGAAGGCAGAGCGCAAGGCTCGCATGGGCCGCAACCCCCAAACCGGCGAGGCCATCAAGATCAAGGCCAAGACCGTGGTCAAGTTCCGCGTGGCCAAGGCCGCCAAGGACACGATCGCGCCTCCGAAGAAGTAGTTTTTCCGGGCCGCCTTTATGGCATTGCGACAAATGGTATAACGCAAAAGGGGAGAGCCTTGTGCTCTCCCCTTTTCGCGTTTCCGCACTGTCCGCCGCACTGTAGATTCCCCACCTCGACCGTCTCGGCGGGCACAAGGCCTGATCACGCCGCGGGCGCGTTTTCCCTGCTTGGCATAAACGCCTTAACGACGAGCGAGACCCCGAAGACAACCACCACGGCCTTGATCATGAGCATGTTGTCGTAGGTCCATGACAAAACCGCCAGCGTGAAAAAGATCCCGATTGCATTCAGCTCTGTGAGCAGGGCGATGCCCCAACGGGGCGTTGCTGCCGCAGCCGGAAGAGCGGAGCGCAACTGCGGCACGATGCGGGGCACGACGCGCAGATACTCCCGGTATGGTTCGCTGAGCTGTGCCGAGAGAAATGTCTCTTCGCTGAAAATCGTGCGCAGGAGAAAATAGGTCTCCAGGACCATGACGAAGAGCGCGCCGGTCGGCGGCATCAGCAGCGAAATCGCCAGAATCATGAACCATCCGCCCAGGTAGAGCGGATTGCGCACGTAGCGGTAGGGGCCGGCAGCCATCAATGTGCCGGCCTGCATTTCGGCGTGGTGCACGATAGTGTAGCCAAGATAGGCCGCACCCCACACACGAAAGACGGCTCCCAGGGCGGCGACCAACGCACCGGCCAGAATAACGATGGGCGTGGCGTATGTGAAGCGAACCAGACCCGAGCGGCTGATTTCGAGGGCAAGCCACTCCAAAGTGGAAATGCGCCTGCCTAAATCAAAGGCGCCGATCCAGGGTGCCCAGAATCCTAAAAAAACGATAACGACTTGGACCCACATGCGCAGCCGAAACATGATCGCGCCTAGTTTCATGCCGTTCTCTCTCTGGGATGGCTATTTCGCGCTCGCCGTCCCCTTTTAGTTAGAGAGTACACAAGTGGGTCGGCAGAGGTCGGCGCTGCTGCCGCGCACCGCGCGCCAATACGAGTCAGGAGTAGAATTCTCTCAATTTCAAAAAAGGCTTCGGCTTCTGATTCAGCGCATGAGAAATTTTCTACCGGTTTTCGCTTTATGCAGTTTCGCGCTCGCCTCGTGCGCTCAGGCCGCGGGCCAAAGCTCCCAAGGGCAAACCGCCGCGCCGAGTCCTCAAGGGCAAACTGCTTCGTCCAACGTTCCTGGGCAAGCCGCCTCGCCTAATCTGGACGAACAGGTTTTCAGGGCGGTGGAGAATGCCGATGCCGCAGCCCTTGCGCAACTGCTCGCGCAGGGAGCGCACGCGGACGCACAGAACGATCATGGCTACACGCCGCTGATGGGCGCTGTCAGCATGGGCCGTGTGGACATGGCGCAGCTGTTGCTCGACAAAGGAGCGAACCCTGCTCTGCAGGACAAAACCGGCCGCAGCGCGCTGCACTACGCCGCCATGACCGGCAATCTGGATGCGGCGAAGTTGCTGATCGACAAGACCGCGCCCGTAAACGCGAAGGACGGCGATGGATTCACGCCGCTGATGTACAGCATCGTTTCGCACAACTTGGAACTGGTGAATTTGCTGCTCGATAAAGGCGCCGATGTAGAGGCCCACGACACGCACGGCTTCACATCGTTGATGGCAGCGGCGGGCGGAGGATTCGCTGACATCGTGAAAGCGCTTCTCGACAAAGGCGCAGGCGTGAACGACAAAAGCGACGACGGAACCACAGCGCTGCTTCTGGCTACCAGCAATCACCACACGGACGTGGCTGAACTGTTGCGGGCGAAGGGCGCGCAATAGTATGGGGCCGCGGCTGGGCTATTGATTCCTGCGAAAGTCCCTGCACCGTCCCTACGGGACTCCGGAGTTCACATCTGGGGTCCGCGGTCTCCACGCTAAAGCGCGGGGCTAACGAGCACTGCGCCTCCGGCGCGGCGGACCGGATATTATCTATGGAATGATCAATTAAGGCTGTGTTACTTAAGTTGCTTGATGGTGGTTCCCTGCGGAATTTTCACCTGGAACTGGCTATCAGAGACATCGACATTCTCCTGCACGTCGTCCACGGTGAGCACCAGCAGGATTCCCTCCTGTGGGCGCCTGATGGTTATCTTTGAGGGGTACTTGACGGCGCCGAATTCGACGTAGTTGCGATAGGTAATCTGCGTTTCCAGGTTGCCTTGGCTGTCGTAGACGTCCTGGTCGTAGGGCAGCATGTCGTCGCGATGAAACGTGATAACGCGCAGGGGTAATTTCTCAGGGCCTGCCTTCGGCTGCATCACGCTCAGGGTGTATTCCTGCTCGATATAAAGATGTTTCCTGGCCGGGTCTTCGATCGTCTCCGAATCGCCGGCCACCATATACTCGTTGCCGGAGTCCAACCCACGCACTGCAATGGCATCAAGGAAGAAATCGGGACGGAGATTGTAGAAGGGATGCTCGGGGTCTTTCTCCTTGACTGTGTTCGGGCCCTCGAAGGCCGTATTGTCGTGTGGTATCAGGAGCGTGAAGTGAATACCGTCGCTCGCCATGTCGAAGACTGTCACGCCAAAATCAGTGCCGACAATGCGCAACTTGTTCGGTTTGCGCATGACAATAAAACCGCGGATCGTGGGGTAGTCCCTCTCCACGCCCTCGGCCGTCTTGAGCACCGTGGCTTGAATCTCCACCTTGGCTGTCATGTTATTCAGCGCGTCCCAATTTTGGTTGATCTGGTTCACCAGTTCCCGGGGCGTCGCCGATTGCACAGTCATTGGCCTCGGCACCGGCAAATGGCGCGTGGTGGGCAAGAGCGAACAGCCCGCCAGCAGGAGCGGCAGCACAAAAACCGCGGCGCAGACGGGACGGCGCACGATCCTCATCGCGCACCAGCCTTCTTCCGCGCATGGCGGTACTCGGCCACGTTGCGGTTGTGTTCATTGAGCGTCTCTGCGAAGAGCGAGTGCCCCTGCGCATTGGTTCCCGCAGCCACGAAATAAAGATAGCTGGTCGGGGGCGGATTCATGGCCGCGCGCAACGACGGGATGCCCGGGTTGGCCACCGGTCCTGGCGGCAGACCCGCGTGGAGATATGTGTTGTACGGCGTATCGCGCTTCAGGTCGCTCGCGTAGATGGTGCCGCGCCACTTGCCTTCGAGTTCGAGTCCGTAAATGACTGCGGGATCGGTGCCCAAGGCAATGTGTTTTCGAAGCCGGTTCTCAAACACGCTCGCCACCAGCGGACGGTCCGCGTCCACGGCTGTTTCGCGCTCCACCAGCGATGCAATGGTAACCACCCGATGCACGTTCTCCCCTAATCCCAGTTGCCCAGCCACTGCGCGGAACCGCCGCACCATGACGCCAACCATCTGCACTGCGGTTAGCGTAGGCGGAATCTTGTACGTATCCGGAAACAGGTAGCCTTCAAGGCTCGTAGCTGTCGGATCGAGATCGGCAATCAGCCCCACCTGGCTGACCGCGGCAGCCGTAAAGTCCTTACGCGTGCACAAGCCAGCCTGTTCCACGCGCGTGGCAATGTCAAAAATGTTTGCGCCCTCCGGAATGGTCACCGATATGGTCACCACGTCGCCGCGGGCAATCCGCGAATATACTTCCGTCAGCGGCGCGGGATGGTCGAATTGATAGACCCCAGCCTGCAATCTTCTGCGCATGATCCAGCGCACCAAATCGAACGCGTACTGGCTGCGCACGATACCTGCCGCTTCGAGCTTGCGGCCGATCGCCATCGCGGACGAGCCCGGCGCCACGGTCACGAGAGTCTTCGTTTCTGGTCCGTACGGAGTGAGCACCAGCCACCCGGCTGCACCTCCGGCAAGCAAGGCGAACAGAAACAGCATCAGCAGAAAACTGCCGAAGCCGGAACCCTTATTTCGTCCGCTTTTCCGTCTGCGACGTGCCATCCTGCCGCTATAGACCTTTCCCTATAAGAGATGACGTGGCAAAACCCGTCCGGGATTCCTTATCTTTCAATTGTATCGGGTGGAAACCATTGCTCAGCCAAACGATTACCCCCTGGTACCCCCTGCAGTACGGTACGCCTTAAGGACGTAAGCTGAAGGTGAGGAACATTGTGGAATCGGGCGCGCAACCCCGCTATCTTGGCCTCGACATCGGCAACCGCCGAATTGGCGTGGCCGTGTCGGATGAGCTGGGCTTGACGGCGCAACCCGTCCTGACGCTCGAGCGGCACGGCAATCGACGTGAGGACCTGCGCTCGCTGGCGCGGCTCTGCCGGCGCTTTGGCGTGGCTGGCATCGTGGTGGGAAATCCGGTGCATCTTTCCGGAGAAATAAGTCCGCAAGCTACTAAAAATCAATCCTTTGCCGCCGAGCTTGGCGCATTGGCCGGTCTGCCCATTCACCTGTGGGACGAGCGCCTGACCAGTCATGAGGCCCACCAGATTCTCTACGAAGCCGGCCATGCACGGCAGGAGCACCGTAAGGTGGTGGACCAAGTGGCGGCGGTGCTGATTCTGCAGTCGTTTTTGGAAAGCAGGGAGCAAGGGAGCAAGGGAGCGAGGGAGCAGCCCACCCCAGCGACAGAGCTTTCGGAGACCCAGCGGGAAGCAAAAGAGCGAAAAACTCTCACCTGACGGCCGGCCTTCCGCCTCGGTTTCCTTGCTCTCTCGCTCCCTTGCTCGCTTGCTCCCTTATAATGAAGTTTCACGAACGTTTATTTCTTTGCGGCAGTTCCCTCACCGCCAGCGGATCATGGATGCCCGAACACTTCAAAAAGAAACTTGAGGACGAGATCAAACAGCTCGAATATGAGCTGACCTCCGAACTCCCGGCTGAGATCAAGAAGGCACGCGCCCTGGGCGATCTCTCGGAGAACGCCGAGTATCACATGGCCAAGCAGCGGCAGGAGTTTGTGAATGCTCGGCTGGGCCAGCTTAAGAAACGCATGGGCGAGCTTTCGCTGGTGAATTTTGCGAATATTCCCAGGGACAAGGCCGGGTTCGGGTCCACAGTAGTGGTTTACGACTCCACCAAGGGCGAGGAGATCGAGTATCGCCTGGTGACCAGCGAGGAAGCCGACGTGACCAAAGGCTTGATCTCTACCACTTCGCCTATCGGCCGTGGAATTGTGGGCAAGAAGGTGGGCGATACGGTCACCATCGTCACGCCCAACGGCAAGCGCGAGATTGAGATTCTTAAACTGACGACCATCCACGACGAAGCCACCGAGGAAACGGGCGAGGCTGCGGCCGGCGCAGCACAGTAGCAAAGAACCAGCTGCTAGCTTCTAGCCTCTAGCTGCCAGCTCCTTTGCGGTATCGCAACAAACGCGGCTCAGGCTGAGCGAGGCTAAAAGCTAGGAGCTAGCAGCTTTCATGACTTGGACAAGTGCTTTTGGCCGTGCCTGCGGATGGTTGCTCGACCGTATCGTGCATGGATTGGCGCTCACCCGCATCTCTCCCAACGTCCTCACCTTCATCGGCCTGGTCATCAACATCGCCGCAGCGTTCCTGTTCGGCCATGCCAACGCCACCAACGGCGACAAAATGTTTTTCTTTGCCGGACTGGTGATCTTCGGCGCCGGCATCTTCGATATGGTCGACGGCCGCGTGGCCCGGCGTACCAATATGGTCACGGTCTTCGGCTCGTTCTTCGATTCCGTCATCGACCGCTACTCCGACGTGGTACTGTTCTTCGGTTTGCTGGTCTACTATGGCCGCATCAACCGATTCCGCTACGTGGTGCTGGTGGCCTTCGTCATGATTACTTCGCTCATGGTCAGCTACACGCGCGCGCGCGCCGAGGCGCTCATCGGCCAATGCAAGGTCGGGTTCATGGAGCGGCCGGAGCGCATCGTGCTCATTCTGCTGGGCGCGCTCTTCAACCGCTGGGGCGTAATGGCTCCCGTGTTGTGGGTGCTGGCTGTGCTTTCAACGATCACAGTAGCGCACCGCATCGTCTATACCTACCAGAACACCAAGCACCTGGCACCGCTCGGCTGAGGAAAGCGGTTGCTAGCCGCGGATAGTGCCTCAAACCTCTGCGCGGAATGTTTTCCCAAGCTCATCGCCAAGACCGTAATAATGCCGGAAGTTATAGATGAGCGGCTGCCAACGGCTGGGGTCTACGTAGTTCTCATGGAGAATGAAGTCCTTGCGAAGGTGGACGCGCACGACTTCCACCTCAATCGCTGCGCCGCCAGTCAAGCTCTGAAGACGCGAGTCTCCTTGGAGCAAATGAACTTTTTTTACTCGCGCCTCCAACTGTGCCGGGCATTCCTTGACTCTGGGCACTGCAACGATTTCGCTCGCCAGCGGAGTCAATTGCGCCGCGGCAAATTTATCGCGTTCGTAGTGAAACTTCGGCGCCTTTTCAGGGGGCACCGGATTGAGGCCTGTCAGCGGCGCCAATCGCTCCACGTAGCGCCACAAATCGGGTGATGGCAGGTTTACCACGCAATCGGGATTCGTTTCCAGATTTCCAAGGGTCTTGGTGTCGCGCAACAAGCCCAGGACGAGAGTCCAACCCAGCGCCCAGAACGAGGATATTGGCGCAAGGTTTGTGGTGCCGTCCGGGTTGGCGCTGCTGACAATGGCGACGGGCGTGCCGAAGTAGAGAATCTTCGGTGTCACCGTCTGAAAATCGCTTTCGTTCTCGATCAAAGATTGCGAATTATTCGCTTCTCGTATCATCTTGGTGTAGATGCACGTGCTGCGCGTCCGGTTCCTTCAGCGGAAGGTGATTGAGCTTTAACCGAAAGTAACTCCTCTGTTGCGCGCGGGGCTCGCAGTGATTGTGTCTTGATTTCCTAATGGCGCATCTAAAAATCCATGAGCACAGAAAAGGCAACATTCGGAGCAGGGTGTTTTTGGGGTGTGGAGGCCGCGTTTGCGGCGATCCCCGGCGTAACGGCAACGGCGGTGGGTTATGAGGGTGGAAAGCTGGATCGGCCCACGTACAAGGACGTGTGCACCGATCAGACCGGCCACGCCGAAGTGGTCGAGATCGACTTTGACCCCGAAAAGCTGATCTACGGACAGTTGCTCGACGCGTTCTTCGAACTGCACGACCCCACCACGCTCAACCGTCAAGGTCCGGATTGGGGCAAGCAGTACCGCTCCGCTATCTTCTTCCACTCGCCGGAGCAGGAGGCGCAGGCTCGCGCCAAGATCGAGCAGCTTACGGCCGAGGGCCGCTTCAAGCCGAAGCGCATTGTCACCGAGGTGGTCCCCTCAGAGACCTTCTGGCGCGCGGAGGACTACCACCAGCGCTATCTTGAAAAGCGCGGTCTGGCAAGCTGCCACATCTGAAAGCAGTGGTTAGTGATTAGTTCCTACGCCCTGGAACTAATCGCTGCTGTCCAGTGTCTGCTGTTCACTGTCGGCGAGTGTCTTGCTTCCCGGCTCATCGATCCACAGGCAGACAATCCACCACACCAGCGCAACGAGAAAAATAATGCTGTCGGCGTTATTCAGCGAGTTCATCACACCCATCACGCGCTTGTAGTCGTTCTGGCTGTGGATGACGGTATGCATGGCAATATTTTGCAAGGTGCCGCGTATCGTCAATTGCGCAATTGATGCCATGGCAAGACCAATTGCGAGTTGCTGCGTATGACTGTGCCAGCCCGCCTTGAAGTAGCGGCCAAAGATCACCACGAGCAGGCCGAGTTGAATGATGAGCACATCCGAGAGCAGATCGGTCTTTTGCGCGAAAAGCTCCATCACCCGCATGGCTGAAAGCTCCGAAGAGGCAAAGAGCGTTTTGAAAGAGGGCCACGCACCCCACATGGCCAGCACCACTCCGCCCACCACCAGCAGAGCCAGCGTTGCCACAATCCATTCTCTGCGCCCCGCGCCCGCAAAGGCTTGCCGCGCGATCTCGACCACGACGAGCAGGGAGACAATCGAGGCCAGATCGGCCAGCACAAGGAAAATCACTTCCAGAACCGTGGGAGCCATGCGGTGAAAGAGCAAGCGGCCGGCCAGCATGCGCAGGGCCGTCAATGCCATGGAGGTGGTGAACCAGGGAAACCGGCGCACGCGATCGCGTCCCAGCAGCACCACCAGCAGCACGAGCAGCGCCGCAAAGGTGAGCGTCCAGAGAACCTGGGCCGTGGAAAAATCGAAGTTGAAGTGCATTCGAACCTTATCCGGGCCGGGTCTTTATGCGCGCCAGCCCATTTCCGTCTTGCATCGGCGGTTCCAGGCCCGCTTCTCATGAAACCTGAACAGCCCTGGCACCGGTTTAGCTCCGCTAGCACTGCCAACACCGCTAGCTCCGCTATCTATCTCTAGTCTAAACGGCAAAGAGCATCCGCTGCGCCTGCCATAATGCCAACATGCTGGTTCTCGCCTCCGCCTCGCCGCGCCGCCGCGATCTGCTGACGCAGGCCGGCTACCGTTTTGAGGTGCATCCGGCGCATATTCCTGAAGATCCGCTCCCGGGCGAGGATCCGATCGCCTATGTTACACGGCTGGCTCGAGAAAAGGCCGAGGAAGTTTATCGCGGGCTGACCACTGCCAATCCAAAACCGGAAGAAAACGGCCAGTCCCCTTTAGCGGTTCTGGGCGCCGACACAACGGTGACGCTCGACAACATGATTCTGGGTAAGCCGGAAGATGCGGCCGATGCCGCGCGCATCCTGCGCCTGCTTGCGGGGCGTACGCACCGCGTGATCACCGGCGTGGCGCTGGTGACCGCAAAAGGAACCGAAGTGGCCGCGGAAGTTACAGCGGTTCGTTTTTTGACGCTCTCGGACGAAGAGATTGCCGAGTATGTAGCTACCGCCGAGCCCATGGACAAGGCCGGCGCCTACGGAATCCAAGGCCGCGCCGCCCGATGGATTCCCCGCATCGAGGGTTGCTACTTCAACGTGATGGGCCTGCCGCTGGCGCTGGTCTGCTCTCTGCTCGAATCCTGCGCCGATTGAACGCTAACTTCAGTGTGCCTTCCGCAATTGCGAAACTTGTCTTTTCCGGCAAACCCTTCCCGAATTAGAATGGATGCACCTTAGAATCAAGACCAAAACTCATGCGGAATTCATTCATCCTGCACAGCACAGTTCTGTTCCTTGCGGCGCTCTCGCCGGCCGTGACTAGCGCGCAGTTCCAGAAGCCTACCGACGAAGAGCTGAAGATGACCTCGGACCCCAAAGCGCCGGGCGCGGCCGCGGTGTATCTGGATATCGAGGAAAACGACGGTCTCGAGCCGGGCTTTTCCGAGTACTACGCGCGGATCAAAGTACTCGCAGAGAAGGGCAAGGAACTGGCGACAGTGGAGATCCCCTACTTCAAGGGCTGCGAGCAGATCGCGCGGGTTCAGGGCCGCACCATCCATCCGGACGGCACCATCGTGCCGCTCGACGTGAAGCCGGAGGACCTTCTCCTGATAAAGAGCCGCGACGAGCGCGTGCAGCGCAAGGTCTTCACACTGCCGAGCGTGGAAGTTGGAAGCATCCTGGAGTATCGCTACGAAACTCAGTACGTTCCCTGTAACTATTCAGGCTTTCTTGCATGGGACGTGCAGAAGCCTTACTTCATCCACAAGGCGCACTACGCGTATGCGCCCCCTGATTCTTCCGTTGTACTTGCGGACGAGCATGGCGACGTGTTGAACCGGCTCGTCACTTGGCAAGTTCTGCCCCCAGACGTCGGCGTCAGGCTCAACGCATTGGGCCATTACATCCTTGACCTCACAGACGTTCCGCCCATCCCTGACGAGGAGTGGATGCCACCCCTGCGCGACGCCGTCTATCAGGTGCACTTCGATTTCGTACATGAAGACTTCCTGCATGGCGACAAACGAGCCGACTACTGGGCACCCGAAGCAATTGTCTGGTCGGACAACATCAATCTTTTTGCGGCGCCGAGCAAATCGATTCGCGAGGCCGTCGCCAGTCTCACCGCACCCGGCGATGGCGATCTGGATAAAGCGAAAAAGCTCTATGCCGCCGCGCAAGCGCTCGACAACACCAATTTCTCGCGCAAGAAAACCGACGCGGAACGCAAGGAACTGAAGCTGAAGGAGACCCGTCACGCCGCAGACATTTGGGACCAGAAAAGTGGATCGCGCGACGATCTTGCGTTGCTCTACCTGTCAATGCTCCGTACCGCCGGATTGACTGCCTACGCCATGAAGGTAACCGATCGCGACCAGGGAACCTTCGATCCGGCCCGTGCTGATTTCGACCAGCTCAACAGCGTGCTGGTCGTCCTCAACACCGGCGGCAAGGAGATCTTTCTCGATCCCGGTGAGAAGATGTGCCCCTTTGGAATGCTCAGCTGGAAGCATGCCGAGGTAGGTGGGATTCGCGAAAGCGCCGAAGGGCGGAAGATAAGCAGTACACCTGCGCAGACTTACACCCAGAACACCACGCTGCGCGCCGGCGACCTGGACGTGGATGCGCAAGGGACGGTCACCGGAACTCTTCGCTTTGTGATGAGCGGGCAGGAAGCGTTGAGGTGGCGTCAGGAGGCTCTCGAAAACGACGAAACTGAGCTCAAGAAGGAATTCGACAGCGAGCTTCAGGCGATTGTCCCCGTCGGCGTCGAAGCGCACGTCAACCATTTCATCGGTTTGAGCGAGCCCGACCAATATTTGATGGTAATGGTCGACGTGAAAGGCTCGCTCGGCGTGGCCACGGCAAAACGCCTTGTGCTGCCCAGCTTCTTTCTGGAGACGCGAGATACCGTCCCCTTCATCCACGAAGAAAAGCGGCAGACCCCTGTGGACATGCACTATGACGCCATCGTGACCGATCAGATCACCTATCATCTGCCGCCGGGCCTCAAGCTGGAAGGCGCGCCCACGGACGTCAAGGAGCTTTGGAAGGATCACGCGGTCTACAACGCGAGAATCCACAGCAAGCCGGGCGAGATCGCGGCCGAGCGCTCTGTGGCCCGCGCCTTCACGCTCGCCAAACCCGAGGAATATCAGGATTTGCGTGGGTTCTACCAAAGAGTCGCCACGGCCGATCAGGCGCAACTGGTGTTGACCATTGCTCCGGCGGGAAAAAACAATTGATCCGCTTGCCGTCACAGGAAAGTTGCAGGAGTAGTCGGCAGAGGCCGGTTCCGGGGTAGAATGGTCGCACATTAGATTCAGGACCAAAGCCCATGCGGAAATCGTTCTTCCTGCACAGTACAGTTCTGTTGCTTGCCGCGGTATCGCCCGCGGCGGCCTGCGCCCAGTTTCAGCCGCCCAGCGACGAAGAGCTGAAGATGACCTCCGACCCGAAGGCTCCGGGGGCCGATGCCGTGTACCTCGACATCGAAGAGATCGCCAACGATCCCATGCATTTTCAGAGCTACTATCAGCGCATCAAGGTGCTCACCGAGAAAGGCAAGGAGCAGGCCACGGTCAGTCTCCCTTACCTGAAGGGCAACTGGAAGGTAACCGACATCAAGGGCCGCACCATCCATCCCGATGGGACGATCGTCCCACTCACGGGAAAGCCGGAAGACCTGCTCAGTGAGAAGAGCGGCCAGAGGCAGATCGGACGCAAGGTCTTCACGCTGCCCAGCGTGGAGGTGGGGAGCATCCTCGAGTACAGCTACGATATTCGCTATGACGACAACGAGTTTTCGTCGCCGCAGTGGGAGATCCAGCGCACATATTTTGTGCACAAGGCGCATTACTCGTTCACTCCTTTCAAGGAGTTCATGCCATCGGGCACCCCAGATACCGCAACCAACTGGGTGCTGACGGACGAGCGTGGCCGGGAAGTCCACAGCCTGATTTGGTGGCCCCACCTGCCGCCCGGTGTGACCATCAAGACCAGTGTGAATGGCTCCTATACTGTGGACGTGACAGATATTCCGCCCACTCCCGATGAGGAGTGGATGCCTCCCATCCAGATCTTTCTGTACAAGGTTCGTTTCTATTACAGCTTCGCCCGCGACGCGAACGACTATTGGCTGAGCGAGAGCAAGCTCTGGTCGAAGGACGTGGACAGGTTTGCCGAGCCGTCGAAAGCCATCAAATCCGCCGTCGACGGCCTGATCGCTTCCGGCGACAGCGATCTCGACAAAGCGAAGAAGCTGTACGCAGCGGTCGAGGCGCTGGACAACACCGATTACTCGCGCAAGAAGAGCGAATCGGAGATGAAGCAACTCAAGATCAAAGAAGCCCGGCACGCCGAAGACACATGGACGCAGAAGAGCGGGTCGAGCGAAGACATCGCCATGCTCTACCTGGCCATGCTGCGCGCCGCGGGGCTTTCCGCGTATGCAGTGAAGGTGGTGGATCGCGATGAAGGACTCTTCGACCCAAGCTACCAAAGCCTGGGTCAGCTGGACACGACCCTGGTGGCGCTGAGCATCGGCGACAAGGAAACGATCCTCGACCCTGGTGAAAAGATGTGCCCATTCGGGACGGTGAACTGGCGCCACTCCAATGCCCGGGGCCTTGGCCAGAGCAGCCAGGGAGTCGCCATCTCGACCACACCGGAACAGTTTTATAAGGACAATACGGTGAACCGCGTGGCCGACCTGACGCTCGACGCGCACGGCGACATTACAGGACGTATTCAGATTGTTATGACCGGCCAGGCGGCGCTGCATTGGCGCCAGGCGGCACTAAGGAACGACGACACCGAGCTGAAGAAACAGTTCGACGACGACGATCTGGAGGGCCTTTTGCCCGATGACGTGGAAGCGCACGTCGATCATTTCCTCGCTCTAGACCAGCCTGATCAGAACCTGATCGCGGTTGTGAAAGTAACAGGAACGCTGGGCACCGCAACATCAAAACGTGTCCTGCTTCCCGGCCTCTTCTTTGAGACGCGCGCCAAGGTTCCGTTCGTGAACGATGAAAAGCGGCAGGAACCGGTGGACATGCACTATGCCGATCGCATCTCCGACGATGTGACCTATCACTTGCCTGCTGGATTGGCTGTGGAGGGCGCGCCGCAGGATACCTCCGTTTCCTGGCAGGGTCATGCCGTCTTCATCCTCAAAAGCAAGGCCGGCGCCGGCCAGATCCAAATTGCCAATACCTTGGCCAGAGGATTCACACAGGCCAAGCCGGAGGAGTACCAGGATTTGCGCGGCTTTTACCAGAAGGTGGCGGCGGCAGAGCAGGCGCAACTGGTGTTGATGATCGCTCCGGCTGCGTCAGCGACTCCTGCATCAACGGCTCCAGCGGCGCCGGCGACACAAGCGACGCCCGCAGGGAAGGGCAACTGATGCGTGCATCGCTTTTCCGCTTGGGCTGTTTTGCCGCTGCAGTTTGTTGCTGCGTCGCATTGCCGGCGCATGCCGGTCTTTTCGGCAAAGACAGCCCTGTGCCACAGTGGGCATTGGACGCCGCGAAGACGCCCACGCCCTCCTACGCCGGCGACGCCGCCTCCGTGATTCTCTTCGATGAGTACGTCGAAACCATCGACGGCCAGGGCCGCGCCGTAGAGCGGGAGCGGGAGGCCATCCGCATTCTCAAACCGCAGGGCCGCCACGAAGCGTGCGCTATGCATTACGACGTGGACGAGAAGATCGACTACTTCCGCGAGTGGACGTTGACTGCGGATAGCAAGACCTTCCAGGCCAAGGACACTGACTTTGTGGACGAGGGCGCCGAGGAAGAAGGCGCGGTCAGGGATATTCCTATCCTGCTGCTCACGGAAAAGACGCGTATCGTGCATCCCCCTGCAGAAGATGTGGGAGCAACCATCCTCTGCGAATCAGAGGAATTGATGGCGCCTTACGATCAGGAGAAAGTCTGGAATATTCAGGAAGGCATTCCGTTTGTCTTCGAAGCCCTTGAAATCGACCTTCCGGCGGGCAGCCATTTGGCCGACTCGTGGCACCAATATGAACCAGTGAAGCCGGTCGAGGTGTCGCCCAACCATTGGCGGTGGGAGATCAAAGACATGCCTCGGCTCGATCTCCGAGATGTGAAGTCCAGGCCGGATTGGGATGCGCTGGCCGCGCGCATGTCGGTCTATTGGGGCAGCGGCGCCACAGCAGACAAGGATAGCGAGTGGCGAGCCCTGGGCCAGTGGACGACCGACCTCGAGGCGCACCGTCCCGATCCCAGCCCTGAGATCACGGCCAAAGCACAGGAACTGGTAGCCGGAGCGCCCGATTTTTACACCAAGCTCAAGAACATCACCGAATACATCCAGAAGAACGTCCGCTACTTTGTCGTCATCCGCGGTATTGGCGGTACTCAGGCGCATTTTGCCAGCGACATCTTCCGTAACCGCTACGGCGATTGCAAAGACAAGACCACCCTGCTTATCTCCATGCTGCAGGCGGTGGGCATCAAGGCGTTTTATGTGCCGGTTGATGATCGCCGGGACGTGGTTGACCCCAATGCGCCATCCCTCTATGGCGACCACATGATTACCGCGATCGAAATCCCCGCGGACGTCAAGGATCCGCGTCTGATGGCCGTGGTTACGGCAAAAGACGGCGATCGCTATCTGATCTTCGATCCCACCAACGAGCGAGCGCCTGTGGGTAACCTGCCCTCGTACCTTCAGGGCGGATACGGGCTGCTCGCCGCAGGATCGTCAAGCCAGATTATGAAATTGCCAATTCTCGATCCCACGGCCAGCGGCACCGATGCGACCGGCAAATTCACGCTCGATGCCGACGGCACCCTGAGCGGCTCCGTCGAAACCTCGCACTTCGGGCCCGAAGGCGCAGATCTGCGCTTGTTCCTCAAGTACACCGACGAAAAGGAGCGGCGCGAAGCTTGGGAGACCCATATAGCGCGCGATCTGCCTGGCGCGACGCTCGATTCGTTTCAGTTTATCGAGCCTGACGCGCTCGCGAAGCCACTGGAATTTCACTTCAAGGTGACGGCGCATCAGTACGCACACACTGCCGGCCCGTTGCTGCTGGTGCGGCCGCGTGTCCTGGGTTCGATGGCGATGCATTTCGACGATAAGCCGCGCAAGGTGCCCTTCGACCTGGACGCGACCGGCCGCTGGCATTCGAGTTACGACATTACTCTGCCGGCGGGCTACCTGGTCGACGAGACGCCCGATCCCGTGGATATCGATATGGATTTCGCCAGCTACCATGCCTCGGTGACATCCAAGGGCAACGTCCTTCACTACGAGATGGCGTACACGGTGCGGCAAGTGGAGCTTCCCGCCGACAGGGCTGCCGATTTTCGCAAACTTGAGTCCGCCATTCTCTCCGACGAGAAAGGCACGGCGGTGCTCAAGAAACAGTAGCCGGGATGAGGCAGCGGGGTTAGCGGTGCTAGCGGAGTTAGAGGGTCTCCGACGGACACCGCAACTGCATCCCTTTCATCGAGCCATCATCCAACAAAGATGACAGCTCCGCTATTTTCCTCTTTCAAGCTTCGTTCGGTGGAGTTCCGCAATCGCATCGGCGTTTCGCCCATGTGCCAGTACTCGAGCCACGATGGTTTTGTTAGCGACTGGCACCTCGTCCACCTGGGCAGCCGTGCGCAAGGCGGCGCAGGCCTGGTGGAACTGGAGGCCGCGGCCGTCACTGCCGAGGGCCGCATTTCGCCGGACGATCTCGGCATCTGGAAGGACGAGCACATTCCCGGTCTGCGGCGCGCTGCGGAGTTCGTGCACTCGCAGGGCGCGCGCGCCGGGATGCAACTGGCGCATGCCGGCCGCAAAGCGAGTACGGCTTCGCCTTTCAACGGAGATGGGCTCGTGCTGCCCGCCGATGGCGGCTGGCAGCCGGTCGCGCCCAGCGCCGTTGCCTTTGCGCCGGATGGATACGCCGTTCCCGCTGCGCTCGACGAGGCTGGCATTGCTGCCGTGGTCGAGGCCTTTCGCAACGCGGCGAAGCGCGCGCTCGAAGCCGGCTTCGATTTTGTCGAACTTCATGCCGCGCACGGTTATCTGCTTCACGAGTTTCTCTCGCCGCTTGCGAATCTCCGTACCGACAAGTACGGCGGCGGTTTCGACAATCGCATTCGGCTGGTGCTTGAGGTCGCTGACGCAGTGCGCCAAGTGTGGCCGGAGCGTTTACCGCTGTTGGTGCGTATCTCTGCCACGGACTGGGCGGAGGGCGGCTGGAATGCGGATGAATCCGTCGAGCTTGCGCGCCGCTTGCGCGATCGCGGCGTCGATCTGGTGGATTGTTCTTCGGGCGGCCTCGTGCCCGGTGCAAAAATCCCTCTTGTGCCCGGATACCAGGTTGGTTTTGCCGCCAGAATCCGCCGCGAGGCCGGTATCGCCACGGCTGCGGTCGGGCTCATCACGGAACCGGTGCAGGCCAACACTATCGTCGCCGAGGGCAGTGCGGATCTCGTGTTTCTGGCTCGCGCCATGTTGCGAGATCCCTATTGGCCGGTGCACGCCGCTCGAGCACTGGGCGAAACCGCAAGCTGGCCCACGCAATATTTACGCGCCGCGCCGCAGAATTCGCCCGCGCGCACGGCTGTCACCCAGCCGTAGCCGCGAATTCGCCTTGCGCCGCGGTCGAATATGTTCCCTGTTTTCCAATGCATAGTATGGTTCACGGCGTTTTTTCGCTATCGAAAGGGCGAAAGACCTGTCTTATACTGCGAGAAGTGCGAGGAATTTCCCTGAGCTGAGATCGTCTACTCGCCGACATTCTATGGCAACGCAACTGAACCGGAAGCACGCCTACGAGCCGCCAGCTATCCCGGACCGCCTCTACTTCAAGATCGGCGATGTGGCGCGTCTGTGCGGCGTGGAGTCGTATGTTCTACGTTTCTGGGAGTCGCAGTTTCCGCAGCTGAAACCCAACAAAAGTGGAACCGGGCAGCGGCTCTATCGTCGCCGCGACGTGGAATTGGCGCTGGAGGTCAAGCGCTTGGTTCACGGTGAAGGCTACACTTTGGCGGGTGCGCGCGCGGTGCTCGACGAGGAGCAGAAGCGCCCCGGCAAACGCAAGCGGACTGACACAGTTTTGTCGCTGCCTGTCGACCAGAACAAGCAAATGGATGGAATAGCTGCTGTCATCGGCCACGCCCGCGCAGAATTGCGCGAGATTGCCAGCCTACTCGCCGCTCAGTCTCCGCAGCCTGCCCGCCGCCGCAGCCGGCTGACCGCCATTTCGGCTGCTTCGGGAACGCTGTTTTCGTAGCAGACCCGCACAATAGAAAACCGTCCCAACGTTTGGAGTCTCACCGACTTCTGTACCGCTGCAAAACGGCGCGGAGCAGAGGGATTTCAGGCAAGTGCGTAGCTGGCTTAGTACCCGAGCCACTCACCGCGCCGCCACGAGCAGATGGCTACTGTCGGGCGAAGACTCGAAATTGAAGGCGCTTTTGACTTGGCAGAGCAGGAGATTAATCATCTTTTCGACGTGCCACGCGAGGTACTTCATTCGTAGCTCCCGCTTGAACGAACTGAAGTCTTGAATCTCCAGGCCAAGCACACGCCTATTTTTGATGTCCAAACGCACCAATACTTCGCACTTCAATCCAAGGACATCAGAGACGCTCTGGATGCGGATCACAGCATCTTCTGCCGCGTCCTCCACGTCAAAAAATGCCACGTTTGTTGTCTTGTCAAGTTCAATGCGAGGGTTCATGATTACTCTCCCACTCATACGGAGGAGGGGGAATAGTATCTACTCCGTAGAATGTCTTGATGAAATGATCCCTGCGTGCCATCTTATGCAACTTACTAACAATTTTGACGGCCACGAGCAGGAAAGGTTGCCCTCCGGTGGGAATGCTGTAGAACGCGTTCAACGTTCCGTTCCTTGCATTCCTCTTTACGCATATCGGCGTACTGAAGTTTCTCTTGAGCGCATCCACAACAAAGGCAGATTCCAAGTGCAATCGAAGTACATGCCCGATTAGCGTGCTCCTGTGAAGGATAATCCTACGTCCCATCCAACATCGCAACTCGCAGACGACGTTCTTCTTACTGTGTCCCACGAAAACCCCAGCATAAACGACACAAACGCGTCAATGCCGCGACGCCGATCACATAATTCGACGTGAATATCTTCGTCCAAGCGCTCACCGCCAATAGACCCTATGTGCAGGAGAACAAACGGAGAAATACCCTTAGCGCTTACTACTTTACAATGCAATCCATTAGCCAAACCAATACTCCTTGGTTTCAATAGACTCCAATAGCTAATTGTTTGCCATGTGCAAACAATTGCGCAGGCAAATGGTAAATCATTACGCTGTCGACAACAATACGCACCATCACTTTAGGTAAAGTACGTACTTCCGAATTGTTTTCTGTACTGTGGCTCGCCTGACCGCGAGACTAAACCCACTTCCAGGTTGGCAGAATTGGGGAAATAATCGGCAATACGGGAATCGAGATGGAGATTTGGAAGGCCGCAGGGCGAGCTGTGTTCGCGAAGGCCGGAAGGCCCTCGACTGCAGCACTTCGGAGCTACCGGCGGCACTCACCGTCTCTCGGTGAACCGAGAGGCGATGAGCGTAGGCAGAGCCGGAATTATTCCGCCGCGGTTTCTTCGGCCACCGGCTCGGCAACTTCTTCCGCCGCCGGCTTAGCCACGGCACCTTGGGCGGCAGCGGCTTTGTCTTCCTCTGTCACTTCAGCCAGAACCTTCACGGTCACGCGCGCAGTCACTTCGCGATGCAGCCGGATGGCGACCTTGATGTCGCCCAGGCTCTTGATGGCGTCGCCCAGCTGAATCTTGCGGCGATCGATCTCGAAGCCCTTCGCTGCCAGCTCTGCGGCGATATCGGCCGAGGTGACCGAACCAAAGAGACGGTCGTGCTCGCCAGCCTTGCGGGTAAAGCTCAGCACCACAGGCTCGAGCTTGGCCAGTAGTTCCTCGGCCTGCACCTTTTCCGTGGCGGAGCGGCGCGCCGCCGAGGACTTCATCTGCTCGATCACGGCCTTGTTGGCCGCATTGGCCTGCATGGCCAGCTTGCGCGGCAAGAGATAGTTGCGCGCGTAGCCGTCGGCAACTTTCACCACTTCTCCGCGAAAGCCAACGTTGGCTACGTCTTCTTTCAGAATTACTTCCATGGAAACTCTCCAGTATTTGTAGGGATGCGACTTTCATCGTGTGCTCTTGAGAGCTGACGCGATGTTCGCATCCCGAACCGCAGATCCTTCGACTCGTCCTTCGCTTCACTACGCTCAGCGTCGTCCTCGCTCAGGATGACATCCGATTTATGTCGCTCAGGATGAAACGATGTGGCGACGCCAGACCTAGTGCCTAGTGGCAAACGGCAACAGCGCAATGTTCCGTGCCTGCTTAATGGCCTTGGTCAGGCGGCGCTGGTGCGTGGTGCAGACACCGGTGAGCCGCCGCGGCACAATCTTGCCGCGCTCGGCCACAAACTGGCCCAGCAGTTTCACGTCGCGGTAAGGAATGGCGTCGATCTTCTCGGTGCAGAACTTGCACACCTTCTTGCGGCGAAAGAACTTGCCGCGTCCGCCGGGACCGCCGCCGGGACGGCCGGCGCCGCGCGGGCCAGAGCTCGAACCGTGGCTCGAACCATGACCTGACCCGGATGGGGCTTGTGGAGATTGAGGTGCGTCCGCCGCGGCAGACGATCTTGCTTGGGTTTCTTCAGGCATCGTGTTTCCTCTTTGCTCTTGTTATTCCGGCATGGCCGGAGAATCTTTTCGAGGGATCAGATTTCATGGGTCAGGGTTCAGAAAAACGGCTTTCGCGATCCGCGAATCCCGGTCTTCTTGTTTCCCGCTGTCCCTTGGCCCCTGCTTTTAAACGCTAGCCGGCGCCGGCTCGGCGGGCTCGGCCGCAGCTGGGCTTGCGACGGGGGCCGCGGGTTCGGTGTTCACCTTGCGGCGCACGCCGCGGTTGGCCTTCACCTTGGCCAGACGCTTCTCTTCCTCGTCGGTCCGCACAGTGATGAACTTGATCACCTGCTCGGTCACGCGCAGACGGCGCTCCAGTTCCAGCACCACGGGGCCAGTGGCTTCCACGGTGAGCAGAATGTAATTGCCGTCGTTAAACTTGCGCACCATGTAGGCGAGCTTGCGCCGGCCCAGCTTCTCGGCCGACTTGACCACGCCGCCGCCTGTCTTGACCGTATTGCTCAGGCTCTCGATCAGCTTGTCGGCTTCTTCGTCCTCCACATCGGGACGGACGATAAACATTACTTCATACAAACGCGACATCAGGTTTCCTTTTCCGCGGAAGCGCATCGCTTCCGCCTACAGCTATCAGCCATCAGCTTTCAGCAAACAGTTCGTAGGTCATAGTCCCTAGTCTCTGTTCCCTATTCCCTGTCTTTCCGATTGAACTCATTCATCGCGGCCGCCGGTCCCAGTTCGAGAATGCGCCGCGTGGCCGTTGCCACCCGGTCCAGCACCTCGTCCAGAACCGCCAGGTCCGCCTTGCGCATGGGTGAGAGCAGAAAATCTCTGCCCGGCCGCTTTCCGCCTGCAGCCGCAATGGCTTCAGGTGGTAAATCGAGCCCTACGCCGATGCGCAAGCGCAACCACTCTTGCGTGCCCAGGGCGCCGGTTACGCTGCGGGCTCCGTTGTGGCCTGCCGGCGAACCGCGCTCCCTGATCTTGAAGGTTCCCAGCACCAGGTCGAGCTCGTCATAGATCACGAGCAGATCCTGCGATGGGTCAGCTTCAAACTCTTCAACCAGAGCGGTCACTGCTACGCCGCTCAGGTTCATAAACGTCTCCGGCTTGGCCAGGATCACTTGGCGTCCTGCGATTTTGCAAGTCGCCGTAGTGGCCCGGCAGCGCCGGTTCTGGACCACAACGCCCTCCTGCTGGGCGATGCGGTCGATGGCCATGAATCCCGCGTTGTGCGGGGTCCACACATACTCGAGACCGGGATTGCCGAGCCCCACAATCAGGAAAGGACCGCTCCGGTTGGTCGGTCCGGAGCCCCCGGCGAGCGTCTTTGTCTCGCCGGAACGACTGGTCTCGCTTGCATCAGGCAAGGCTTACTTCTTCGCCTCAGGCTTCTTGGCCTCAGGCTTTTTGCCTGCTGCAGGCTCGGCTTCGCCCTTGCCCTTCTTGGCAACTTCAGGCTCACCCGGTGTAGCCCCTGCTTCACCCGGTGCTGCTGCTGCCGCACCTTCCACCACCTCCGGCGTCGCAACCACTTCCTCGCGGATGTGGACGACGTGGGCCACGGTAGCGTCCTCCGGGGTCATATACTTGATTTTGTCTGAGTGGGGCAATCCGCTGACGCGGATCCCCTGGTGCATCTCCAAACCGCTCACGTCCACGTCGATGTGGCCGGGAATGTCCGCGGGCAGGCAGGCGATTTCCACCTCGCGCAGCACCTGGTCTAGAATGCCACCCTCGGCCTTGACGCCAATCGGTGTGCCCAGCAGCTTGACGCGCACGTGCACGTGCAGAATCTTGTCCAGCGCGATGCGCTTCAGGTCGATGTGGATCAACTGATCCTTGATCGGCTCGCGCTGCCAGTCGACGATCATGGCTTTGGCTGCAGGCAGGCCGGCAACTTCCACGTCAAAAATCGTGTTATGGCCGGTCTCGGAGTAGAGGATCTTCGAGATCTGTTTGGGATCCACTTCCACTGCGACCGGCTCATGGCCGGGACCGTAGAGCACGGCCGGAATCTTGCCCGCGACGCGTACGCGGCGCGCGGCATTCTTGTTGAACTTGCCCTTGCGGGGCTTGGCTACGACGACTTCTGGCATTTCTCGTATTCTCGTTTCTTCGGGCACGGTGGAGCAGCTTGTAGCTTGTAGCCGGTAGTTTGTAGCTACTGACTATGCCGTTAAGCCAACCCTTCCGCTCCCTTTGTGAAGCAGTTCCGGTGGGAACTGCGTGTGATTGTTTTGGAGCCCCTGGTGAAAGTTGAAGATCACCACGAACGGCATCCCTCAGGGGCTAAAGCCCCGTTCATACCTCTTGTCGTTCGGCACGACTAAAATCGTGCCCTTTCAAAACTTCATCTCACCTTCGCCGGTTGGCAATCAAGATAGCTACGAGCTACTGGCTACAAGCTACCGGCTAACTAAACAAAGTACTAACGCTCGTCTCCATGTGAATGCTCTCGATGGCCGCGCCCAGCAGGCCGGCAATGGAGAGCACCTTGATCTTGGGTAATTTCTGCGCCGGATCGCTTCCCGGCACGGTTAACCTTTGCGCCGCCTCGCGCAGCGGAATAGTGTCTGTCACCACCAGCTGAATCAGCCGCGAGTTGGCGATGCGGTCGATGGCCGGACCGGAAAGCACGGGGTGACTGGCGCAGGCATACACCGCAGCCGCGCCATTGGCGTACAACGCGTCGACAGTCTTCACCAGCGTGCCGGCGGTGTCGATAATGTCATCGATGATGAGGCAGTTCTGGCCTTCCACGTCGCCCACCACATGCATTACTTCGGCGACATTCATATCCGTGCGGCGCTTATCGACAATGGCCAGCGGCGCGCCCATCTTTTGCGCGAAGAAACGCGTCCGCTCCACGCCGCCTGCATCGGGCGAAACCACGGTCAGGTTGGGCAGGTTCAGTTCGCGGAAGTAGCTCACCAGGACAGGGCTGGCGAAGAGGTGGTCGACAGGAATGTCGAAGAAGCCCTGAATCTGTGCGGCATGCAGATCGACAAACAGGGCGCGGTTGGCACCGGCTGTGGTCAGCAGGTCGGCGATCAATTTGGCGCTAATGGCCACGCGCGGGCGGTCCTTGCGATCCTGGCGGGCGTACCCGTAGTAGGGAACCACTGCCGTGATGCGGGCCGCCGAGGCCCTTTTGAGCGCGTCAATCATAATGAGCAACTCGATCAGGTGCTGATCCACCGGATAGCAGGTGGGCTGCACCACAAACACATCCACGCCGCGTACGTTCTCGAGCAGTTGGAAGTAAACCTCGCCGTCGGCAAAACGTTGCAGTTTGATCTGCCCCACCGTTACGCCGATATGCTTTGCCACTTCTTCTGCAAGCCGCGGATTCGCCGTCCCGGAAAACAGCTTGAAGCGCTTGTCTTCGCTTAGCTTGCCGGGCTTTTTGCGCTCCGGCGCCGGGGCTGGCTTTCCGTCCTTGCTTTTGGAGGCGTCCCCGGACCCACCTTTGGGTGCGTCCTTGCCGCCTTCAGGTTTCTCCGGAGCTGGTTGGCCCGGAATCTTCTCTTCCAATGTCACCGCGGACGTTGCCGTTTCCATCTGAAGCACCTCCATGCTGGTTGGCTATGGCTGCGTTTCTTTTTATTGAGCCTGTAGCTGGTAGCCCGTAGCTTCTTTCACGCGTTGTAACTGCTGTCGGCTTCCGCGAGATGAGCTACTAGTTACTGGCTATCTCTCTGGCTGGGCGACCAGGATTCGAACCTGGATAAATGCCTCCAAAGGGCATTGTCCTACCATTGAACGATCGCCCAACATGACGGTCAGCCGATGGTGAGTTTTACTTGCCCAACAGGCGACTGTCAAGATTCAGTTAAAAGCTGCCTTCCACAATCATCTGGTCCCAGTACGCTCGGCGGGGCAGGGTGCGTGTTAGCACCGTGTTCCGCACTTTCAGTGCCTGAGACTCTCTTTCGATCCGATCTTTGGCCGCTTCTGCATCTCCGCGGGTCTGGTACAACCCGAAGAGCGCCGAACCGGACCCCGACAGCGCTGCATAGAGGGCTGCCTCCGGAGTACCGGTGGCCGCAAGAATACGCTTGATCTCTGCAAGGGAGGGATGCTGGGGAAAGACAACGCGTTCGAAGTCGTTCTCGATCCAGCTCGTGATCCCGGTGCGGACAAGCCCAGACCCGTGTGTCTCTTGCGGTCCGGCCAGGTCTTCTCCCGCGGAGAAGACACCGGAGGAGCCAGCTTTGCGAACCCGCCCAGGACTGCTCGGGAAGGCTACTGCGTAAGCGCGGCTCAACTGTTCTAGTCTATCGACACTTGCCTCCGGGGTCAAACCTTCTTGGGCGCAGAGGGCGTCCCAGTCGCGAAAGGCCTGAGGAGTCGACATGCCGACTTCCGGAACCACCACCACGCACCAGGTGGACTCGAAGTCGGGGAGTTGAGAGATCTTCTGCCCCCGGTCATGCCCCAGAACCAAGCCACCTACCAGAAAAAGCGGCACATCCGAGCCGACCTTCGCGGCAATCTGCAACTTTCGCGCCGCCCACATGGCATCGTAAAGCCCCGGTCCATGGTCCCTTGTCCCTAGTCCCTGCCTTTCCAACTCTCTTTCCAGCCCCTTGAGCGCGGCTACCGCATTCCCCGATCCCGCGCCCAGCCCGCCCTGCACAGGAAGGCGCTTTTCAATATGGACCTCAACCTCAGCCTTGATCTGGAGCCCATCAAGCGCCAGAGAAACCATCCTCCAAGCCGTATTGCTCTCGTCGCAGGGAACGCGCGGGTCATTGGAGCTTAAGCGGAGTTTGGTCTTGTCCGAGCATGTAGCACTAACTGTAACAATGTCATGCATTTCCAGCGTCTGATAGGCAGTGACGAGGGAGTGGAATCCGTCGGCGCGAGGCGCCCCAAGATACAACCCCAAATTGATCTTCGCGTGCGATCGAACTGACGTCGGCATACCGATTCATTGTAGAGGGGTGAGGTGTGAGGGAAAGGCGCGAGGCCCCAATTCTGCAGCCGGGAGATGGCCCTATGCACTCACGCGGCCCAGAAGACAAAAGCCACACGGGCCAAGCGAATCGTTTGCTCAGTCCCGCGTGGCTCTTTGAAAAGCTGCGGCGTCAGCGGCCTTGTCGGCTATGCGTCTTTGTACAGGAAGGCTCCAGCGACCGTGCCGGCGACGACTTCTACCAGCCCTCCTGCCGTGGTGTAGAGTGTGAGGTGCCTGGAGAAGAGGCCCGTAACGTACATGAAGCTCGCATTCGGCAGCAGAACGCCAATGACCCAGGCGGTAAGTCCGGCATAGATCGCCGTCTTCCAGTTAGCGCCGAATAGCGGCCGGAAGGCCACATAAATCAAGATCGATACGATTCCGAAAACGAGCCCGATGAGATTGAATTCGACAATCTGGGTTGTCGAAAACTCATTCTTATAAAGGGCGAGCATCCCATCGCTCCATTGTGGCGCCAGCAGCACGCCATCTACCAGGTAACCCAGGACATCTCCAACGATACCCGCAACAATGCCACCGAGTAACAAGCGGATAAGATTTATCTTTCGCATTACGCCTCCTTGCGCGTTATTGGGGACGTCGGGAGTATACGCGGGCGTTGAAACGCGGCGCAAGATGAAATTCCTGAAGGGATTCCGGCGAATTCTAGAGCCCTTCCGCTTGCCGCTCCGAACCGTTGACACCCGGCATTCCACGCAAATCTGAAGGCAAGCGGGAACTTCGTTGCTACACACTGCGTAATACTCCAGGAATCGCTTTGGGGGCTTCTATGCACTTCCTCATCTTTTGTGGCGTCTTCTATTTCCTCCCCGCCATTATTGCGGCCGTGCGGCACACGCACAATGCCACGGGAATCCTGCTCCTGAACATCTTTCTTGGCTGGACCGTGGTGGGCTGGTTCGTCGCGCTTCTCTTGGCGCTGTTTTCCGCGCCCTGCTGCGCCTATTACTATCATCGCGGATGGTAAAACCACGAACTGAATCAGCAGGACTGACACTTTCGGAGCCAGAAGAGCTCAAGCCGGTTTGGAAGCCGCGCGACTGGATCGCCGCGGCGGCGCTGTTTGCGGCCACCGCCGGCGTGGTGCTTTGGCAGAACGCTCATGTCGCCGTCCTCTTCGATCTCAGCTACATTCTGAACACTGCCGAGCGCATCGCCCTCGGCCAGGTTCCTTACCGCGACTTTCCCCTGGCGCACGCGCCGCTTACGTTTCTCATCCAGGCCGCGATCATTCGCCTCACGGGCCGCGTTATTTTTCATCACGTTCTGTATGTTGCGATCACCGGCGGGCTGGGTACGGTGCTGGCGTGGAGGATCGCGTTTGCCCTGCTGCGCGGGCGCGTCGCCGCCGCATGGACTATGGCTCTGCTTGTCGCTGCGCCGCTGGTTTTTCTGGGTATCTATTGCATCGTGCCCAATCCCGAGTACGACTGCGATTGCGGCTTCTGGCTGCTGGTTGCGCTTTGGTCTTTACTGCAAGTGGACTCTGTATCCCCTGCGAACACGACCCGCTCCGAGAACGAGCACAGTTATCCTGAGCAATCAAAAATTGGATGTCATCCTGAGCGTCCAAATCCGGCTGTCATCCTGAGCGAGGTCGCCGCGGCGACCGAGTCGAAGGATCTGCGGTTGCTTTTCACGAGGCAGAGTCGGCCGCACCAATTTGCTCGTGGATTTGCAATCGGTGCGACTCTGGTCATCCCGATCTTTTTCAAGCAGAACATGGGAGCGCCGTTTCTGGCAGTGGCGCTCGGAGCGGCCCTGCTGGTCCTCGCGCTAAACGGGTTGCGGCGAGGGCGAACAAGCTTGAACGAGCCTGAAGGGCGTTGCCTCCTCTCCGTTTTGACTGGCGCGGCAGGCGCGTTCTCGCTGGCCGCGATGGTTTTACACTGGACCGCAGGCCTCGGCAATTTCTTTCATTGGACGATCCAATATGCCGGCCAGCGCCGCATGCCGGGACTCAGCCTCATGCTCGGCGTCTACAACGATCCAACCCTCGCATGGGCGCTGCCATGCATTGCGACCGCGTTGTTACTGCTTTGGCTGAACCAACAAAGCCGGGTGCCCCACCCTCGGCGCGTCTTTGTTTTTGCGCCTAGGGTGGGGTTGCAATCCCGCTGGGCGCAGATTGTCGCATTCGCGCTTCTCGCTGCTCCGTTCCTCTTCACGCTCGCGTCGCTCGTGCTTTACGACGATGCCGACGAGCGCGGCGACGCCTTGCTGGCGCTTTGGCCGCTGCTGATGGTGCTTGCTACCGCTTTGGCCCTGGTAAATCTCTTCGCGTTGCGGCAGCGGCCGCCCCTGCGTGCATTTTTGCCGCTTATATTGCTCGCCGCGATTCACGGCACCTTTATGTCGCAACAACTTTGGGGATCGACTTACGGTATCTGGCCGCTGCTCATCCTGCTGCTCGCGGAGTTGCTGGCGTTTCTCGATTCATTCATCGCGCGCACGAACGCCAATCGCTGGTTTACTCCCGCGCTCGCCGCAGTCATTGCCGTCACACTTTTGGTCTGTGGAGGATTCTACACGCTGAGCGAAGAGCGGCTCTCCTACGCGTACCTTCCCGACGACCCTGCTGCACACTCCGCGTTTCCCGCGCTTGCCGGCCTGGCCACGCCGGGTCCCTATGTGCCGGAGATCGACGAACTTCTGCGCTACGCCCAAGCCAACATTCCCTTCGACGACGGAGTCGTACTCATCCCCGGCGAGGAGCCGTTCTATTTCGCCACCGGCCGCGCGCCGCAGTTTCCCGTTCCGTTCTTCGATCCCACCATCGACCCCTATTCGCCAGCCGAGATCGCCGCACTGGTGCGCACGCGCAACATTCGCTGGCTGATTGTGAAGACCGATGTGCAGACGAAGGAAGATCCTACGCCAGATCGCGCGGAGGTGATGCGACTGCTGATGCGGGAGTTCACGCCGGCTGCGCGGCTGCGCGGATACGATGTGTACCGGCGGTAAAGAGCGAGCTAGCGGGTCAGAGAGATTCGTGGTCTCCCACCCTTTCGCAAAGAACGCGAAAGGATGGGGCACCCGGCATTGAATTCCTGACTTGTTTTCATGCTCCATTCCTAGCAGTCTTCTGATTCTTCCATTGCTGACTGAATGGGATGGCGGCCTCATTGTCGATGAGGACCTGATAGGTTGTAATTACATTCGTCTCGATTAGCCGAACTTTATTGGGACTCTTCAGATCGCGCTTAAAGTCGAACGGGTTTTTTAGATCAGCATCTTTGCGCTTGATTTCGTTATCCAATGCCCTCAATACGGTCTGAGCAATCCGCTCAATGCACGCAAGTAGTTTAGTTAAGTCGTTTTTTGTACTGATAAAGTTTTCAGGAGTTGCACAAAACTGCTTGCCGAGTGGATCAGTATCAAGAGCCTCACGCATCAGATACATGACCAGGAAATGTGTGAGTTTGTAGCCCCCGAAGAGTTTATTGCTAAGCATACTCAGCTTTGGGACGACGATTTGGTAGATTCGATAGATCGTGGTGACCCGAATGCCCGTTACTGATTGTTGGGCAAAAATATCGGAGTGTCGTTCGTCAAATAGTTTGTAGGTCTGATGACAAGACCAAGGCTCTTTCAGGTCAAAAGCTAAGAGCAAACGAGCCGCCAGATCATTTTCTATTACTTTCTCAACGGGCCAATCAAGGTGCTCTCCGCGCTTGATTCTATAGCAGAACTCGCCCGCAGAGTTTATTTCTGACTGAAGTCTTGTCTGTATCAGGTTATTTGACTGAAGATCGCGAGCCGTAGTTCCGTTCTGATTGTTCGTGTGATCCGTGATTTTTGCAGCCAAAGTCCCGGTCGGGGGTGTCTGGATGAACTTAGTGAGAATGCGCAAATCGGAGCTTATCTTACTCTTGTTTTCATGCAAACCACTCAGGCTCTGGCAACCGTTGACGACCGCGTAGCCTGAAATTGTTATTTTGTCCTTAGAACTTTCCAGTTTCTTGCAGAGCACTGTCACCCCGTTATGGAATGCCGGGAAGAACTTGTGCTCGGTCGGATCCTTGATGCTTTCTGCAATATCGTCGTTGACTTTTGTTCGCCTTAGCCACTGGCGCACATTGTATGCGAATAATTCTCCGTTGGAAATCCCAGGCATCCTCACCAACTCAGAAGCCGCCACAGGAGCGATTGTCATTTTCAACGACGCGCCGATCGGATAATCGAGTATCGGTACGCTAGACACGTCAAAGCTAATTTCTTGTCCTATTGGCTCCGTCTTATCGATCGGTACGAAGAGCCTCTCTAATTCAAGCGCATCATAAAGAATGAGGTCCTTTGCGACTTTTAAGTACTCAATGGCGTTGTGATCGCGGGTAGAATTCGTAATGAAAACGCCCTTTACCCCGTATCCCTTCTCAACTTTTTCTGCGATTTCCAGATCGCAAAGCAGGGCTGCGAGCTCTTTATTTATAGTAGCGCTTTGGAGAGTTTCAACCGCTCCGCGGCCTTTGAATTGCGTTAAGGAGCCATAGAACTCCTTTAACGCCGAGTCGCCGAGTGTTTTTGGCCCTTTTGCAATTCTCGCTTGGAAAACGTGAATTTGGCTGCTCTGCTCATTCACATAAATTCCGTCAGTGGTTTTGTCTTCATGACCATCGCAGATTGTGTCATCAATATCGATTTCGTCCAGATGATAGTAGTGCTGGAGAAACCATGCCAGGAATTGCCGAGATTCTGATCTCTGCTTCATGGCTTGATCTCCAAACAACTGGAGAATGTCAGGATATTTGAGATTGAGCTTAGGTTTAGACACCGTCTGGAACCTCTGCCGGGAGTGTACGATATTCGACCTTGGTTAGCCAGATATAGTGACGCCCAAAATCGGACCTGGGGCGCCTGGCCGCGGGCCTACGCTTTCTTCCCCGCTTTTCCCGACCGCTTCAACTGCTCCCAGTCCTTCACGGTCTGGTCGGAATAGGCTTCGCCAAATGCGGCAATCGCCTCAGCGAAGGCAGTGCCGTTGCCGATGTAGCCCGCAATCACTTGTGGATCGCCGGAGCGGCCGTGGCCGCGGGCGAGCAGCTCGCCGCAGACTTCGGCGTAGGCCTTCAGGTTCGTGCCCGCAAGGTCTTCAATCTCGACCGACCCTTTGTGGTCGTTCAGTTGACGCACCAGATACTGCCGTCCACCGATATGCGTCCAGCCGAGAAACGGATCGGTCTGGATCTGCATCGCGCGTTGCCCTTCGGCTGTGCGCTCCCCGCTGTGCGCCGGCGAATGCGCGTCGGGCAGATAGGTCGCGTAGGCCGACGCGACCTCTTCCTTGATCTGCAAAAACAGCGGATCGCCTGGGCCATTGCCCTCAAGGTAAATGCAATAGTCGCGCAGCCCCACCGATCCGGTGCCAACCACCTTGAAGGCGACATCCAACGGGCGATAAAACCCGAACAGGTGCTGCCGCTCCGGTTGCAGCATTTCGCGATAAGGACTAAGCGAGGCCAGCACAGCCGCGGCGGGGGCGCCAGTGACGCGCGTCAACATGGGTTTCGATTCTTTGAAGCGTCGCGGCGAGCCGGGCTGCGTTGAAGCCGGCTCGGTGAGCTGCTCCAGCGTGTGTTGCGGCGTGGCGCGCTCGGCTTTGGCGAGCGCCTCTTGCACCGGCTTTGCCAATCCCAGGCGATGCACCTGGAAACGAGCGACTTCGATATGCGCCATGCGGGCAAAGGCGCGCATCTGTTCCGTATAGCGCTCGATGCACGCGACAGCCGCTCTGCGCGCGGAGCCGTCTTTATGCCCGGCCGCGCGCCCGGCCAGCACCAGCGATGCGGCCATGCGCTTCAGGTCCCACTCGAAGGGACCGCGAATCGTCTCGTCAAAGTCGTTGATGTCGAAGACGAGCCGGCCGTCGGGCGAGGCATAGGCGCCCAGGTTGCGCACGTGCGCGTCGCCGCAGAGCTGGCACATAATTCCGGTCGATGGCAGTTGAGCCAGATCCGCCGCCATCACCGGGGCCGCGCCGCGAAAATACCCGAAGGGCGATGCAGTCATCATCTGGTACTTCAAGGGAACGAGCGCAGGCACGCGGCCGCGCATCGACCGCTCCATGAGCGCCAGCGCTGGAACGGGCCGCGCCTTGGGTTCGCAGGCATCGTGCTGATGGCGTCCCACCTGCTTACGCCGCGCCTGGCCCAGCGCGCGACGTTCTTCCGGAGTTGTCCAGTGCATACCCACGCAACATACACCGTCCCGCCCCATGGTGCAAGCAGTTAGGCGGTTTGCAAGAGATCGCCGCGCAACACATCCTCTTGTGTGATTTAAACTTTTCTTGAAGCCCTGCCTGTTTCGAATAAGGCCAGAAAGCACACGTCCGGGCTCCTCCCCTCTATTCCGCCGCAGGAGGAATTTTTTTTGACGCGAGCTACCGCTCTCTTCTCTTCCGTTTTTATCTCCCTGTCTCTCGCTTCTTATTCCGCTACCGCACCCGCACAGGAGACGCCGCTCACCGTGAAGGCAATCTTTGCGCACGGTGGCCTGGTCCCCAAGCCGCCCGCGCAACTCGACTGGTCACCCGACGGCAAGCACCTGAGCTATCTCGATGGCGGCGAGTTGATGGATTTGGATCCCGTCACCGGCAAAACCCACGTGATGGTGAGCGCCGCAAAGATGGTTTCGCTCGCCAACAATGGCGGCTCCGAGCGGGAACGCGATCATCGCGAGCGCTACAACATGGCCAGCTATCTGTGGGCGCCTGACTCGGCTCATCTCCTCTTCGACGCCGGTGGCCCGCTGTGGCTCTACGATCTTCACAACGGCACAGGCGTGCAGATCGGCTCTACGGGAGCTGCTTCTAGCGACGATCCAAAATTCTCGCCCGATGGCTCGTACGTCTCTTTCATTCGCGATCACGCACTTTGCACCATCCACCTGCACGAATCCGGCGCACCTACTGTGCCTGTAGCGCCTGCGCCCAGTCCGTTGGTCGGCAGAGGGCAATTCCTCAATGGCGAGGTGGACTGGGTCTATGAAGAAGAGCTCGACGTCCGCAGCAACTACTTCTGGTCACCCGACTCGAAGAACCTCGCTTATCTGCAGATGAACGAAACCGATGTGCCCCAGTATCCGCTCACCGACTGGATTCCCACCCACGCGCAGGTGGAGTGGCAACACTATCCTCAAGCCGGCGACGCCAACCCCACAGTGCACGTGGGCGTGGTGAACGCCAAGGGCGGCAAAACCACCTGGATGAATGTTCCAATCAATGCCGGCGACTATATCCCGCGCTTTGGCTGGGTCAATCACAACACCCTGTGGATCGAGACCGTCAGCCGCGATCACAAGCGCCGCGCCGTGTTCTTTGCCGGAACCGACTACGGAGAGCCGCGGAAGATGCTCGAGATCGGCGATGAGAAGTTCGTCGACGAGGACTACGACGTTACCGTGGGCGGTGGCGCGATTGTCCTCACCAGCTGGAGCGACGGTCATACCCATATCTACCTTTACAGCTACGACGAAGCGAAACCGCTTGCCGCGGACGCAAAGCTGGAACGACAGCTTACGCACGGCGATTTCGAGGTAAGCGGCGTTTACGACGTCGATCCCGCGCGCAAAATCGTTACCTACGCATCGAATGAAGGCAATCCGCTGGAGCAACAGGTGTGGCAGGTCAACTTCAACGGCGAGCGCAGGCAGTTGAGCGCCGGCGCCGGATTTCACGACGCCAGCTTTTCGCCCGACGGCAGTACCTTTACCGATACGTACTCGACACGCACAACCACGCCGGTGGTTCGACTCTGCCACCTTAAAGCGGATATTGCTCCGGCGGGTCCGCCTTTAGCAGACAATTGCCGCGTGTTCTGGCAGACACACGCGCTCGATGCCTACCATGTGCAAGCTCCAGAGCAGCTCGAGGTGAAAGCGCACGATGGAACCACGCTCTACGCGACTCTGCTGATGCCTTCCGGCCAAACCAATCCAGCCATCGTTCCGCTCATTGTGAATCCCTACGGCGGACCCGGCGACCAGGATGTGGTGAACCAATGGAAAGACAACCTGCTCTTCGACAATGTGCTGGCCGAACACGGATTCGCCGTGCTTCGCGCCGATAATCGCGGCATGGGCTCCCGCGGCCGCGCGTTTGCGCAGGCCGCCTGGCACAACTTCGGTCCCGTGCAGCTTGAGGATCAATTGACCGTGGCCGATGCGGCTCTTGCCAAATACCCGCAACTCGACCCGCGGCGCATGGGCTGGTGGGGATGGAGTTGGGGCGGCTCGTTTACGCTCTATGCGCTCACCCACTCCGACCGGTTCCGCGTTGGCGTAGCCGTGGCGCCCGTGACCGACTGGCGCAACTACGACTCCATTTACACGGAGCGCTATCTGGGCCTGCCGTCGGAGAATGCCGATGTGTACCGCGACTTTTCCGTGGTGAACTCCGCGGCGCAGTTGAAGGCGCGGCTGCTCATCGCACAAGGAACCGGCGATGACAACGTGCACATGGAAAACACGGTGCAGTTCGTACAGAAGCTGGTTGAGGCCGGAATCCCGTACGACCTGCAGATTTACCCGCGCAAGCTGCACTCCATCAACGGGACTGACGCGCGCACCAGTCTCTACAACCGGATTGTGGCGGAATTTGAGATGTATTTGAAGCCGGAGCCGCCGGCTGCCGGCGGAAATTAAACTGCTTTAATTAGCTGCTTTCACATTTCGTGGCGATGAAAGAGGTCGTCTTTCTCGCGGCAGCCGCACTTGGTGCACTCCAGGCAGCACACCACCAGCACCGCCACGCCCACCGTGACCAGTACGGCGATAACGCTTTCGTTTGCCGTGAGCCAATGCGTTAAATTCTGCATGTTGGAAACACCGTTCCCGGAACGATCAGGTTCTTTGCAAGGGACTAGGTTGCTCAATTGTAGTCGCTACTAATGTAGACGGCTTTAGCTTACCTCAGGTTATCTCCGGTTACGTTCCGGTTACCAAAGTGATGGAGACCCGGGGGGATTTGGTTGCATTTTAGCGAATATAAGGCGAATATATTCCCCAAATGGTTACCGCACCTAATCCGGCCTTTTCGCCTGCTCCCGAAGAGTGGCCGGAAGAGCTTGTGAACCTGGGCGCTGGAGAAGAAGGCGCCCGGCAGGAACTCGCTAAGACTTCGGAAACGGATTCCGCGCAGAACTCGGGGCTTAACTGGCTCTTCGTCGACCTCAACTCGTACTTTGCCTCGTGCGAGCAGGAGGCGCGTCCGGAATTGCGCGGCCGCCCCGTGGGTGTGGTGCCCATGATGGCCGACACCACTTGCTGCATCGCCGCCAGCTACGAAGCCAAGGCCTTCGGCGTGCGCACAGGAACCATCGTGGCAGACGCAAAACGCATGTGCCCCGAGATTGTTCTGGTTGAGGCGCGGCACGAGCTCTATACCGAATTCCATCACCGCATCGTAGAAGCCGTGGAAAGCTGCGTACCCGTTACCGCCGTCTGCTCGATTGATGAGATGGCCTGCCGCCTTATCGGTCGTGAGCGCCCTCTCCTCGCGGCCATCGATCTCGGCATGCGCGTGAAGCGAACGATTCGCGAGCGCGTTGGTCCCATGATGCGCAGCTCGGTGGGTCTAGCCACAAGTCGTTACCTGGCAAAGATCGCGAGCGACATGGAAAAGCCCGATGGCCTGGTGGCCCTCCCCCTCGATATTCTGCCTGAAGCGCTGCGCCAGCTCACCCTGCGCGATCTGCCCGGCATTGGCGCGCGCACTGAGAAACGGCTGAACGAAAAAGGCCTGCATACCATGGAGCAGTTGCTCGCCCTCAACTGTGATCAGACCGGCGAGATCTGGGGATCGGTGTGGGGCCAGCGGCTTTGGCACTGGCTGCGCGGCGAAGACTTCGAGATGGCTGAGCTCGAGCATCAAAAGTCGATCAGCCACTCCCACGTGCTCGCGCCAGAGATGCGCACCCCGGAAAAGGCCTGGGCCGTGGCCCATAAGCTGCTCCACAAGGCCGCCATGCGCCTGCGTTCTCAGCGCCTTTGGGCCAGCAACATCGGCCTTGCGATTGGATTCGCAGTGCCGCGCAGTGAGAACACGCCCGTCTCCCGCTTCGGCGTACCCGCGCGCGGCTGGCGCAGCGAGATCAAGCTTCACGAGTGCCAGGACAATCAGATGCTTATCGCCGCCCTGCGCCGCCTCTGGGATTCGCAACCCTCGGGAGCGCAATATCAGCATCCGTATTTCGTCGGTGTGCAGTTGAACAACCTTGTCCCCGACCGCCTGCATACGCTGGCGCTCTTCGACGGCCTCGAAGAGGAGCAGAGCCGCACACGCCTGCTCGCCACCATGGACCAGATCAACGACAAATACGGCATGAGCACGCTAGCCCCCGCTGCCATGCTCACTGCCTGGAAGGCCGCGCCGACACGGATTGCGTTTAATAGCATTCCCGATCTGTTTTGATGTAGCGCCGGCCTCGGCCTTGTAGCGCCGGCTTCCCAGCCGGCTGTAGCGTGGGTCTCCCGACCCACGCTCTGTCATTTCCCAACCGCATTCAATGCGTCAGACCGAAGTTTGCCAATCCGTCCATGCGGGCCGACGACGAAGGGAAGAGACAGCGCGTTCCAGTTGCGGTCCGCGTCGGGCGCCTCGTGCAGTGCAGGATTGGGATGGAGGGCGCGCCAGTTCTTTCCGTCGTCCGTAGAAATGTCCGTGCCGTTTGGCCCCACCGTGATCCAGGTTTTGGTTGCGGCTTCATAGTCCACGGCAGAGCGGTAGCCCTGCGGCGGAGTATGAGCGGCGTGCCAAGTCCAGTCGTCGTCGCTCCAAGCGGCTGTCGCGGTTGAATCATCAGGCTTCGTGTAGTCGCCGCCAACCGCAACCAATACTTGAGCCTCACGGCCAGCGATCGAGAAGACTCCCGCCGATTCCCCCTTCGGTAACGGAACTGCCCGCGCGATGAACATCCCTATATCGCAAGTGGGGCATTCGAGGAACACACGCGCGCCAGAAGGTCCGCCCGAAGTGAAAATCGTGCTACCCCCGAGGACGATTAGCGATGAGTTACTGGCCGCGAAGATAGCTTCATTTGGGTTGCTTTTGAGGCCGATTTCATCGTGGATTTTGCTCCAATTCTCTCCCCCCTCCGAATTTGTCGTGAAGAGGGACATTTGCCCATCGACCGGATCGCCGATCACGATTCCGCGCCATCCGGTAGCCTCGCGCACTCCTGATGAAGGCGGTACAAGCTTCACGGCATCCCAAAACCCATCCTTGTCCGGATTCGTGAACACCAGCTTCCACGTATGGCACCCATCGGTCGTCTTATACAGCCGCGACAAATCTCCTTTGCCGCTCGACATCACAATCGCCGTGTTTGCGTCGAAGGCCTGAATGCCGCGAAAGTCCAGATGTTCGGCGCCGGGCGGAACGGCGCACAATTGCCACAAATAACCGCCGTCTTCCGTGCGCAGAACGGTGCCGTTAGTGCCCGAGGCCCACGCCACGCCTCCACCTACGTTGTCGATGCCGCGCAGATCGGCCGTCGTGCCGGAGTTCTCGATCTCCCATTGCGCGCGGACAACACCGCAAACAGCAAAAAAGATGAATGCCATCAAAAGCGCTTGCCGACTCATACCGAACAGTGTAGGCCCGATGGCAGGTTCCGGGGGCAGAGGAACCCACTATTCCCAATCCCACAATCTCTCCCCGGCCTTTTGCAGATAATTACGCTGCTTTGGCGCACAATCTAGTTATGTGCAGCCAAAACCATCTCCGGTCCAGAGTGTCAGAGATGCCCCCGGTCCGTACCCTAGTCACCCCACCCCCTCCCCCCTCTTACTCCCCTCCGCCGCCATCCCCCTACCACCCCTACCCCTGGTATGAGCTAGAAGCTAGAGGTTAAAAGTTGCTTTTTGAAAAGATGGACTGTGAAACTGTGAAGCATGGAACCGTCGCGTAATCAATAATCTACAGACAAAACTGCCAAACCCCACAGAAACTGTGAAACTGTGGAGCGTCGTTCGGGTGGAACCAACAGGAGCGGCGACCTTGCACAATACTTAACGGGTCTCACCAACTCTGCTTTCGCTCTAACCCCGCTAACTCCGCTTTCTCTCCCCAAACTTTTCCCGTCTAATTTCGTAAACCTCTGCATCCCATCTCGCGTACCCTTGCGGAATAGAAGGTAGCAGCGACTTATGGCCGGCGACTGGCAGCCCGACTTCGGCGAACTTATCGACGAGCACCAGTCGATGGTCTTTTCGCTCGCCTTGCGCATGACTGGTGACTACGGACTGGCCGAAGAGATCGCTCAGGATGTTTTTCTTGAGCTCGACCGGCATTTGCGCAAGATCGAAAGCCCGTTGCATGCGCTATGCTGGCTGCGGCGCGTGGCGATGAGCCGCTCGGCCGATGCTTTGCGCAGACGGCGCGTGCGCGGCATCAATCAGTGGGTGGAGATCGACGAAACCCACGGCGCGAGGGCCGAAGATCGGCCCTCGCCGTTGGCCGATCGGCTGGAGCGCCTGCTTGCTACGCTGCCCGAGCCGCAACGGGCGGCGCTGGTTCTCCGCTATCAGGAGGACCTGACGCCGGAAGAGATTGCCGCCTTACTCGGCTCGCCGCTGGCCACGATAAAGAGCCATTTGCAGCGCGGCTTGAAGTTGCTGCGAACCAAGGCCGGGATTCACTTGAAGGAGTACGTGCGTGGAGCCTGAGGACATGGATCTCACCCCAATGGACGATTTTGAACGCGAGTTGCGGGTGGCTTTTGCTCGCCGGCTTGCGCCTCCGAACCTGAAGCGCAAGATCGTGGGGCGTCGCTGGCAGCAAGCCAGCCGCTCGCACCGCCGGATGATCTGGTTGGAGCGGATCGCGGCCTCGCTGATTCTCGCCACCGTTGCAGGCGGCAGCGCGTTCTGGCATCACGAATTGGAGGAGCGCAGGGCCGAAGAGGCCAGGCAGCAGGTTATGACGGCGCTTCGCATCGCCGGTCAGGCATTGGAGCAGGTGAATACCCAACTCACGGACAACGACCGCGATGAGCAGTAGCCGCCTGCGCGCCCGAGCCAAGGCAGAACGCAAGAGATGAAGAAGGAGAATTGAGCATGAAGAGCCGAATGTTATGGATGGTCCTGGGATTTGGGGCACTCCTCTGCCCCGCGTTGGCCCAGCAGCCTGCGCCGCAGCCATCGCCGCTGCAATTGCCCGCGGTCATCGAAAAGGAATTGGCCGCGCGCGCCTCGAAAGTGACAGAGGTGACGCTTGGTAAGAACATGCTCGGCTTCGCGGGAACGGTGATGAGCGGCAGGGACAGGGATCAGTCCAACGCCAAACAGTTCATCGGAGGGCTCGACGGCATTTACGTTCGCCAATACCAGTTCGACAAGGAGGGCCAGTACTCGATGGACGATGTGGAGAAGCTGCGCCAGGCCTTCGAAACTCCCGAATGGACGCCGATTGTGCACTCGAGCGAACGCGATGGCGGGAAAATAAGCGACGTCCTGGTAAAGCAGGTGAACGGCGAAACACGCGGCATGTTTGTGTTGACGGCGAAGCCCATGGAACTGAGCATTGTGCTGATTCTCGGACCGATCCGGATGGACCAGCTGGACATGCTGAGGGGATTCGGCGTGGGCGGGTTGGGCAGGTTGGGCGCGCTAGGCGGCACCACGCACGATGACCGACCCAGCAAGCACAAGCCCGATCAGAAGCCCACGGATGGCGGTCAGCAATGAAGCGGGGCTCTGGTGCCACTCCGCAGCACCGGGAGATTATGAAGATAGCTTTGCCTGGGCTTGTGAACCGAAGACGTTCATGTACGTTTGATATGCCAGGAGGAGAACCCTCAAGTTGCCCAACATACATCGGTCTCACAGGCACGGATTCGCCACCCAGCTAACTGGGATTCTGGGTCGCCTCGCATTGTGCGGCGTTCTTTTCGCACTCGCTCTCGCGGGCGGCATGTGCATGTCCGCGGTTGCGCAGGATGCGCCAGCCAAGCCTGAAGCGCCCAAGCCCATGGCGGTTGATGCCGACCCGTCGTATGAAGTGGCGACCGTCAAGCTCAGCGATCCCAACGGCGGCAACTCGGGATTTCACATGCGGGGCAGGAGGCTGTTCATCGAAAACAAGACGCTGCGCGAGATCTTCATCTTCGCGTATGGGGTCCATCCCAAACAGGTCACCGGAGAGCCTGCCTGGTTCGCTTCGGACCACTACGACATCGACGGCGTGCTTGATGTGAAGGGCCAGCCGAGCCTGAAGCAGATGCAGCACATCGTGCAGAAGCTGCTGGCAGATCGCTTTGCGCTCCAATTTCACCGGGAGACGCGGGAACTGCCCGTCTACGCTCTTACCGTGGCGCAGAGCGGCCCAAAGATCGTAAAGAGCAAGGGTGACCCCAACGTGCTGGGCGACGAGGAAGTCGGCACCCATGCCGGGCAAACCACCATGACCATCTTCAACATGTCCATGACGGACCTTACGCTCATCCTACAGTTCATCATGGACCGTCCCGTAGTGGATCAAACGGGACTCGTGGGCAAATGGGACTTCAAGTGGGCCTGGACGTCGGACGAAAGCCGTGTACCGCCGGATGCAACCAATCCGCCGCCGGGAATGTTTACAGCCATTAAGGAGCAGTTGGGCCTGAAGCTGGAAGCGAAAAAGGCGCCCGCGGATGTGTATGTTGTTGATCATGTGGAGCGGCCATCGTCCAATTAGGCAGCTTAGTACCGTGCAAACAAGCGGGAAATCGAGGAGCGAAATGTGAATCGGCTCTATGCAAATTCACGCCGCAAATTCTGGCTACGATTGCTTCTCGCGGGTGCGGCCGGCCTCGCTGGCGCCACTGTATTTGGGCTTGCGCAAACAAATCCTGCGTCTCCACAATCGAGCAATACTCAAAACGCAGTTGCGGCTGAAACCGCTCCTTCCATTGAAGTCGCGGTCATCAAGCCACACGACCCGAATTCGTACCACAATAATTTTTCGTTCCGAGGCGACAGGTTTTCGCTGGATGACCAGACGGTTTCGAGATTGATTGCGTTTGGCTGGGCGATCAATCAAAACCAGATCGTTGATGCACCCAACTGGATTCGCGACGAGCACTACGACATCGACGGCAAGACGAGCGCGACAGCCGACCCCACGATTCCCGAGCAGCAGCAAATGATCCGCAAAATTCTTGCCGACCGTTTTGGGCTCAGGTTTCACCGTGAGAAGCGCGAGCTTGCCGTGTACGCGCTCGTGGTCGCCAAAGGAGGTCCCAGGCTCGTGCCCGCTGCGCAGCCAAACGCTCAGCCGGGCCAGCACAACGAAGGCCATGGCATGCAAACCACGCGCAGCTTTACCAGTGCGGCCATGTCAGATTTCGTCTTGACGATGCAATTCTTCCCCGATCGCCCAATCGTCGATCAGACGGGCTTGACCGGCCGTTACGATATCAAGCTGACCTACACCTACGGCGACGCGTCGAATTCCGATCCCGATGCACCGCCGCCGTTATTCACGGCGCTCCAGGAACAGCTTGGGCTCAAGTTCCAGCCTACAAAATCAGCAACAGACGTTCTTGTCGTCGATCACGTAGAGCGGCCGTCGGCGAATTAGGCTACGGCGTGCGCGTGATCAATTTCACAAACATCTTCTGGAAGCGCGGCAGATCGAGATCGAGTTGCGCGTGGACCAGGCGCACACCGGTCTCGGGCTTCAGGTTTTCCGGCCACGTCAGCGTGTCGCCATAGCTGGGACCGTGGCTCAGGTCCACATCCATGTAGAGCACCTGCTCCTTGGTGATGAGCGTGGGGTCGATCCATGCGCAGGCTTCGAGTTCGTCCCACATGTAGTAGCGGCGCTGGCTCCATGCGGCGATGTACTTTGCCGCCGGCGCTTGCGACTTCGCGATGGCATCGAGCATGGCCTGCGTGAATGGCGCCTTGACGGAGATATCGACCGTGGTGGCCTCAATACGCGGCCACGCGGCGTGCAGCACAATGTGCGCGGCTTCGGGATCGAACCAGAAGTTGAACTCGTGGCGCGGGTCGGTGGCGAACTCGGGATCGGTGGTCTGGGGACGAATGCTCGCGCCCATCACAACGATTCCCTTGGTGAGCGCGGCAAACTCCGGATCGAGCGCGAGGGCCAGCGCAATGTTGGTGAGCGGTCCGGCGGCGTAGATCGTGACTTGGTGGGGATGGGCGTGCACCTGGCGGATAAGGAAGTGCGCGGCGTCTTCGTCGATTGGCTTTCTAGTGGGCATGCCTTCGGGCAGCGGCGGAATCTCGTAGGGGCCGTGCGTCTCAAGATGCGCCGGCGGCGAGCCGGTTCCGGTGTCCATATTTGCATCGCGTCCCCACGCGCCCAGCCACGTCACTCTTCCGTCGAGCGCCGATTCGAGCCGCGTCTCTTCTTCGGTGCGGACGAGGGGAAACACTGCGCCGCGCGCTACGGGAACATCCGCGTGGCCGGTCAACTCCAGCATGCGCAGGGTGTGCAGCGTTTCCTCGTCGCGCCATGCGTCGCCGGTCACGATGGTGATGCCCAGCACTTCGACATTTGGCGCCTGCAACAGCGCCAGCATCGCCATCTGGTCCGATCCGCCCGGGCCGGAACCATCCTGGTCGATCAACACCAGGCGCTTTTGCGCCGAACACACGCACGCAACAAGCGCGAGCAGCAGGAGTGTCGCAATTCTCATTGAGAGATGTTAATTCAGTTGGAGCAAAGCGTCCGGAATCGCGTTAAGGTTCGCAACCCATAGTTCTGTAATATGCGCGGGATCGACTGCTCCCGATTATCTTCTTCGATCGCGCCCGAAGCTCCGCGGCTTGAACTCCGGCCTGCTCTGCGGCCTTATCTGTGGCGCAACAGGAAGATCGGTTTTGCCCTCGGGAAAGATCACCAGAAAGCGGGTTGGCCCTTCGCCCACGCTGGCCGTCTCCACACCTTTCAGGTCCCGGCAAGCCATATGCAGCATGCGCCGCTCCCGGCTGTTCATGGGCGGGAAACTATAGGGGACGCCCGTCTGCCGTACCTTCTCGGCGGCGGTTTCCGCGGCCAATTGCAGCTCCTGCGCCCGGAGGGCCTTGAAGTTCGCGGCGTCAAAACTCACGAGGTGATGCTCGTGATGGTCCAGCCGAAGCATCTGCGCCGCCAAGGTTTCGAGAGCCCTCAGCAGCTCGCCGTTGTGCTGGATCACGAGCGGCACATCGGGGCCGGCCAGCTCTATATTGAGGACTTGGTTGGCGGCTGGGCGCGCTTCGCCATTCTCTTCATCGCGCGCGGCCTCGCCCGCAGAGATACGGTACTTCAGGCGCAATCCGCCCAGCTTGTTCAGGGAGTTCAGGAATCCGGCAATCTTTTGAGCAGCCTGCTGCAGGTCGTCAATGGGCATAACAAACAAGTATCGCAGAGAGGGGGCGTTTGAGGGGTGGCGCACTGGAAAGAAATCCGGGATGGCCAAGGACCGTGAATGGTTCGGCTTTTTGCATTCCGGCTTGGAATGCTACCTTGGACTTGGACCTTCCAGCGATGCCCAAAACCATCGTCGCGGGAAAACTCTCTGGCTCGCATGCGCCGTCTTCTGTTGATTTTCTTGCTGACTTTTCCGTTCCTTGCCGGGGTCTTTGCACGTGCGCTGGGAGGGCCCCCGTTCATCACCGACGATCCTGCGCCGCCAGGGAACCATCACTGGGAGATCAACTTCGGCTGGATTGCCAACCACAATCCCGGCCAATCCTACTACGAGATTCCCGACGTCGGCACGAACTATGGCTGAGGCGACCGCATCCAGCTCAAATGGGAGCAGCCCCTGGCCGCGGGCACCGACTCCAACAACTCCACCGGCGTGGGCCTGGGGGAGTCGCTTCTGGGCATCAAGTTTCGCGCCTGGCAGCACTACATTCCCGGCAAAGAGAAGACAGACGATAACATCGACTTCTCGATCAGAACCTATCCGCAGGTCTCACTCAACACTCCCGCCGGTTCCGCGCAGCGCGGCATCGTGGAGCCTGGCCCACAATACTATCTGCCCACGGAAGTCACAGCTCAGCTAGGCTGGTTGGCGCTCGACGGCGAGGTAGGCCGCTGGATTGGCAATGCAAACGCGCCCGACCAGTGGGGACGTGGCCTTATCGCGGGCCATGCATTCGGCGACCGCTTCGAGGCGTATACGGAAATCTACGACTTGCAGGCTATCAACCGTATTGGCGACCAACCCAAACAGCGCTCGCTTACGCTCGACCGCGCCAATCATGTGCGACTGCTCTTCATGGGAGTGCGCTCCATCCAGAGCGTGACGCGCACCAACGGCCAGCCCAGCTGGATCGCCTACCTTGGCATGCAACTCCTGCTCGGCCACAAGGAAGAAGAAGTGCCAGACGCGAAGCCATAAGCTTGTTCTACGCCTCAGCCGCCCTGACTCCCGCTCACGCGCACATGATAGTTGAACACCAGCAGCGTAAGAATGCCGAAGAGCATGGCCACAATCGCTAGCGGCGCGCCGTACGGATAACCTTCCGTGAGCGAAAAGCGGATGAGAATGATCGACACCACAAAAGCCGCGTTGCGAAACACCATTTCATATCGGCCCGAGATGACCAATGACAAGATCAGCACCAGCACATCGGTGAAGATCATCACGGTAAACACGTCGTTATAGAACGTTGTCGTCCCTCCGAGTCCGCCTTGTCCCATCATCACCATGCGGCCCACACCAATCAGAAAGATGCTCATGGTGTATGCGGCCATTGCCAGCAGCAGGATAGCAAGCCCTGCCGCAATCATCCTCTTTTGCGCAATAAAGCGTAGCGTCTCCCGCGTGGGAATTCCCCTGGCAGAGGTTATTTCGCGCCGTTGCGCCACGTGCTGGAATACAGCCACCAGCAGAAACATCAGGAAGCCGGCCCACATGTCGAGAAACATCGGCAGCGACTCCGGCGTGAGCTTGTGTTGCGTCACCATGTCGCTCGCCTTCGCAATGTCGCGAAATACATCGCGAATAAAGATCAGCGACACAATCTCGAACTGGCTGGCGATGGATCGCGTAGTAGAGGCGGGCAGCGCGGAGATGAGCGTGATCACTTCATAAAACAGAATGAAGTTGAAGGGTGTGGAGATTGCCGTCAGATAATTTCCGCCAACCGCGGCGATGAAGAAGGGCGGATGCGGGAGCGTGCGCGCCAGAAAGATGAGCAGCAGATGCACCATGAAGCCTGCAATGCTCAACCGGATGGCAAGCTGCTTCAGAGCCGCCCTGTTGCTGTCTGAGAAGATCAGGTCGTGCGTGGAGTCGAGCCACTCCCAAACGCGGCTGGGCGCCTCGTGCTTGTCCTTATCGGTTGGGTTCTGCTCTGCTGCCATCGCGTTGTCTTTTGAAGAACAAGTGGGAATATCGTATCGGATTGTGCGCCAAAAGCCTACGCCTCCCACATCTCAAATCCCGTCCCATTGCCGAACTCCGGAACGGCACAGTAGCATTGCATTGAAAAGGTTTCCAGGAGTTTTCTTTCATGCAGATTTCTACCGCCTTTGCTCTCGCGGTTCTTACCTTGTGCCCGCTTGCCGCCATCGCGCAGACCACGCCGGCAACGAACGTTACACAGAACCACGTTCAAAACTCTGCCCCACCGCACGTGGCGCAGACAACGCCCATGGGCTGGAACAGTTGGAACTTCTTCGCCGGGAAGGTCAGCGACCAGGACATCCGCAACGCCGCGGACCAGCTTGTCGCTACCGGCATGAAGGACGCGGGATACGTCTACATCAACATCGACGACACCTGGGAGGGCGACCGCGACGCCAACGGAGTTTTGCACACCAACTCCAAGTTTACCGACATGAAGGCGCTTGCCGATTACGTCCATTCCAAGGGACTCAAGCTCGGCATCTACTCGTCGCCTGGGCCGAAGACTTGCGCAGGCTTTGAAGGCTCGCTCGGCCACGAAGCGCAGGATGCCCAACTTTACGCTTCCTGGGGTATCGACTACCTGAAATACGATCTTTGCAGTTTTATCCCGGATGTGATGATGAAGCAGGCGCCGGATGACAAGGCCGCGCAGATGCACCTGATGATTGCGGCCTACGACAAGATGGACAAGGCCCTCAAAGCCACTGGCCGGCCCATCGTCTACTCGCTTTGCCAATACGGTTGGGACGCGGTGTGGGAGTGGGGCCCGTCGGTCGGCGCCAACCTGTGGCGCACCACCGGCGACATCCAAGCCAACTGGAACAGCATCTACTCGATCCTGAACGAGCAGGCCGGATTGGCGAAGTACGCGGGGCCTGGCCACTGGAACGATCCCGACATGCTCGAAGTGGGCAACGGCAAATTGACGCCTGCTGAGAATCGTACTCACTTCTCCATGTGGGCCATGCTTGCCGCGCCGCTTCTCGCCGGCAACGACCTGCCCAACATGACGCCCGAAGTTCGCGCCGTTCTCACCAATCGCGACGTTATCGCCATCGACCAGGACCGACTAGGCCACGAAGCCACGCGCGCCTACTCAGAGGGTGAGCTCGACGTCTGGACGCGGCACTTGTCCGGCGGAGCCATGGCCATTGCTGTTGTCAACGCCGGCTCCGATCGCTACCTGAGCCATCCCTTTCATTTGAGCCTGGCCAAACTCGGTTTGCACGGGCCGCTTAAAGGCAAGGACCTTTGGACGGGCAAGGAGATCACGCTTACCGACAACATGCCGTTGGAACTTGCGAGCCACGACATTCTGTTCGTGCGGGTCGCTTCGCCCAGGTAAGCGGGAGCCACGCGGGCGGTGTATGCTGAACTCTCTCCGGAAAGGTTCCATCGAGAGGATGTGAATGTGATCCCGCCCGTAAAGCGCATGATTCTGCTCTCCCTGGCGCTCTCTATTTGCGCTCCTTTGACGGCACAAGACAATGACGCTGTGATGGCACAGGTCGATCTCACTAAAAAATTCATCCTGAAGCAGCAGTCTGCACCCGACTATCGGAATTCGATCCGCGGAAGCATTTTTGCCTACGAGAACAGCCTCGACTCGCACTGCAAGGACGTCGCACTGGACTTCGATTCCGTAGACGTGAAAGATAGAATCCTGGCCCTGGTGGAAACAGACGATAGGGGCGCGGCCGTCGCCGGCGCGTGGCGGGAGAGCGTTTCCGGCACGGCCTGCAATGAAAAGCGGAGATTCACCGTTCAGGTAGAAGCCACGCGGCAGGGACTGCGCTTCACAGCCACCTTTCCCGGCGAAGCCGATGGAGATCCCGAACTGCAGCAGGACACCCTTAAAAACATCGCAATGGACCTTCAGATCCTGCGCTTTGTCACGAAAAAATCCTGCCATCCTGAAGTGACCGATACGCATCTGGTGGGGGAACGATCGACCGTACAGGACAATGGCCTCATGTCGACGTGGAAGGAGTCATGGGACGTGAGAAGCTGCGAGAAGATGTATGCCGTGCCCATCACTTTCATTCCCGACAAATCGGGAACATCGATCTCGATTATCCTTACCGATATCCACGCCGAATAGGCGAGTCCGTGGAAATTCCGCCTTTGTGAGCAGATTCTCATCCCCCTACCGGCCTTTTCGCCGCCATTTATCGCGCTGTTTTGTAATGAGACACGTCCTGTCCTCCGATAAGAGATCACATGAGATCTCTGCGCATTTCACAAACCATCTACCTCATGTTGGGGCTTGCGTTGCTGGCGGGCGGTGTGGCCTCCACCTACCTCATGTTTCGCTGCGCCGGAATCAGTAACGATTACTCGGCGCTGATTCAGGGCGAGATTGCGCAGGCCGAGCAGGCACGTGTCGTTCAGGTCGATTTCAAAAAGCAGGTGCAGGCTTGGAAAGACATTCTGCTGCGCGGCAAAGACGACGCGGCGCTCAAAAAATACAGCGATGAGTTCCACGCGCAATCCCGTCAGGTGCTGTCGCTGAGCGGGGAGCTGGCGGACCGCATCTCCGACGCGCAGGCCCGCGCCGACCTCGAGAGCTTTCGCCAGCAACACAATTTGCTTGATTCCCAATACGAGACAGCCCTGGCCCAATATGTGACCGACCGAGATTTCGCAGCCGCCGATTTGACAGTTAAGGGAAAGGACCGTCCGCCCACCAACACTCTCGACCAGGTCGTCGATCGCCTTTCCCAACTGGCAGCAGCGGCTCCGGCAGCCGAACAGGCGCGCCTCCATCGCGCACAAATTGCAATTACGATCGTCCTGGTCTTTATTTGGTCAGTGATGGCGGCGTGGTGCGCGACATTTGCGCGTTTGCTCGGAATGCGTATCGCAAGCGCTGTCCATTTTGTGCGCGAGATCGCAGGAGGTAATCTCGACGTCGACACCCCTCAAGACGGCCGCAATGACGAGTTGGGAGAGCTCATTGCCGCGATGAGCGATATGCGCAGCCGGCTGCGCGAAATGGTGGGCTCTATCCAGTCCGTCTCCTGTCAGCTCAATCAAAGCGCTGAGAACGTGGCGGCGGCTTCCAGCCACATCGCGCAGGCGGCTTCGGAGCAGAGAGCTCAAACCACGCAGGTAGCAGGTGCGCTCGAAGAGATGATCGCTTCCGTGCGTCAGGTGACTGAGAACTGCAACGAGGCGGCGCAGAAGGCAGTGGCGACCGGCGACCTGGCTTCCCAAAGCCACGAGACCGTGACTGCCTGCGCCAGCCATGCGCGCGAACTCTTCAGTGAGGCGCAGAACAACGCGGATACCGTGCAGAAACTCGACGAACGCTCACGCCAGATCACCCAGATTGTCACGCTGATTGAAGAAATCGCAGGGCAGACGAATCTGCTGGCTCTCAACGCGGCCATTGAGGCAGCCCGCGCCGGAGAACACGGCCGAGGATTCGCCGTAGTTGCAGGCGAAGTACGGCGTCTTGCCGAACGAACCACGTCCGCCACAAAGGAAATCGCCGAAGCTGTTGAATCCATCCACAAAGGGACAGCTGAGGCCGTAGAAAACATTGCCAGCAGCACCACGCGCGTAGAAAAGAGCGTGGAGACCGCAGACAGCGCCGCTGCCGAGCTGAGCGCGCTCAATGCAAGCACGGCCGAGGTTCGCCAGCGCATCGAGCAGATCGCACAGTCAGCCGGGGAGCAATCGCAGGCATCCGCGCTGGTCGGCAAATCGATGAATGAAATTGTCGCTGGCGTCAACGCGACCTCAGACGGCGCAGAAGAAGCGGCGCGAACTGCCGAAGAACTGCTTGTGTTGGCTCATCAACTGAACGACGACGCCGGCAGATTCCGGATGAATAGTCAGGCGAGCAACATACACGTGATCGGACGCCGATTGGCCGCGTAATCCGCTTAGCCGTCACATGCGATCGGAGTGCGCCCTGCCCAGGCACACCGCAAACCAACCGCGCGGATCGCTCCACGTAGCTTCTGCGCGAAATCCTGCCTCGCTCAGCAGCGCTTCTGCCTGCCCCGGCCTGTATTTGTAGCTGTTCTCGGTGTGGATGCTTTCGCCCGCAGCGAAATCCACCTTGAGATCGAGCGCGCCGACGCGCACGCGTTGCTGGCCACGGCTCATCAAATGCATCTCGATCCGCGACGCGGCGCCGTTCCACACCGCGCGGTGCGCGAAGGCTTCCTGATCGAATTCCGCGTCGAGCTCACGGTTCAGCCGCACCAGCAGATTGCGATTGAACGCCGCAGTTACCCCCGCCGCATCGTCGTAAGCAGCCAGCAAGGTGGATTCGTCCTTGATCAGGTCGACTCCCAGCAGAAAACTGTCGCCCGTCCGCAGTCCTGCGCGCGCGCGGCGCAGCAGGTTCGCGGCCTGATGAGGCTCAAAGTTGCCGATACTCGAGCCGATGTAGAGCACCATGCGGCGTTCGCGGCAATCCACCGGGCCCAAATGCAATCGGCCGCCATCGCCATGCGTGTAATCCATCACGCGCGGCATCACGGTTACACCCGCAATCTCGCGCTCTATGCGCTCCCGCGCGCATTCCAGCGCGCTCGCGGAGACATCCACCGGCTCATAAAGCACCGCGCTCTGCAACTCGGTCGCGGCTTTCAGCACCAGGCGCGTCTTATCCGCCGATCCCGCGCCCAACTCCACGATACGCACTCGCGATTCGCCCGCGGCTTTCGCAATCATCTCTGCCGCATTCGAGGCCAGAATGCCGCGTTCTGTGCAGGTCAAATAATACTCGGGGAGCTCCGTGATGGCATCGAAGAGGCGCGAACCCGCTTCGTCGTAAAAGAGCCAGGCCGGGAGCCGCTTGGGCCGCGACGCGAGCCCTTCGCGCACCGCCGCGCCCACACGCTTGTCGAATTGTTGTGCTACGGCAGGGGAAGCTGCTGCAGTCATGTTCTCACTTGGATGCAGGGGCCCAGACTACGATGTCTTTTCTTTTTCAATGGCTTCTGGCCGGCCAACGTGGCGTCACTTCGCAAGTCGGATTCCGGAAAACTGCCACCTTATCTCAGGGGAGAAGAAGTTTCGGTAGGTCGCCCGAATGTGAGCGGCCGGCGTAACGCATGATCCGCCGCGCAGCACCATTTGTCCGCTCATAAACTTGCCGTTGTACTCGCCAAGCGCGCCGTCCAACGGATGAAAGCCAGGATAGCCCAGATAGGCGCTGCTAGTCCAAACCCAACAATCCCCGTACTTCGTACCGTTCTGGTTTTGGACTAGATTTGTGGAAGGGATTGGTGCCAGGTTGCCGGAGTCCAGCAGATTACCCTCGATCGGCTGGCCCTCCACCGCGGCCTCCCATTCGAATTCCGTGGGCAGCCGCAGCCCAGCCCAACGCGCGTAAGCATCTGCTTCGTAATAACTTACCTGGCTCACCGGGTTCGTTGCCAACTCCGTCAGCGGCAGTTCGCCGCGCAGGGTAAAGACTGTCCATTGGCCGCCTGCATCGCTCCAGTAGAGCGGCGCGCGCCAGCCGTTCTGCTTCACTGCATCCCAGCCCGCCGAAAGCCACAATTCGGGTTTGCGATAGCCGCCATCGGCCATGAACTCCGCAAATTCGCCGCACGTGACCAGCCGGTTGGCCAGCGCATACGACTCCAGCCAGACGCGATGGCGCGGCAACTCATTGTCGAAGCAAAATCCGTTGCCCGCGTGACCAGCTTCGAGCAACCCGCCTTCATACGGCTGAAACACCAGCGGTCGCGCTTCCGCGTGTTCTCTTGCCCCGTTGCTCCCTTGGCCCCCGGTTTCGCGATCTCTGATCTCCGGTCTCTGATCTTTGTACGCGGGCTTCAAGGGATTCGTGAAAAACGCATGCAGAATGTCGGTCAGCAGCAACTCCTGGTGCTGCTCCTCGTGGTTTGCGCCCAGCTCGATGCGCCGCAGAGCTTCCTCTTCCGGGCCTTGCTCAAAGAGCCGTTCCATGGCTCGATCCACGTGCTCGCGGTAGCGCAGGATCTCGTCCAGCCCCGGCCGCGAGAAGGACGACCGCAATCGCTTGTCGGGAAATGCGGAAAAGCTCTCGTAATAGCTGTTAAAGAGCCATGCGAAATCGTCGTGAAAAACCCGATACCCAGCCAAAAACTCCCGCAGCACGAACGACTCGAAGAACCACGTAGTGTGGGCCAGGTGCCATTTGGCGGGCGATGCCTCAGGGCACGATTGCACCATCATGTCCTCCGGCGTCAGCGGCGCGCAGAGTTCGATCGTTTGCCGGCGCGCGGCGCGAAAACGCTCTGGCGGGGTGGAATTCCGGTTGAGAGAGAGAATTGGGGAAGTGGCTGCGGTCACGGGCGCGCCTCCTCTTCTGCGGTAGTGTAATCCATGACCGTTAAGATGCGCTTCATTTCACCGCGGGAGCAGTTTATTTCCCTGGAGCCATTAAACGGCACTGAGTTCAGGGCAAGGTCATTCCGTGCCGGCTGTCTCTGCTGAAAAACCGTGCTTTCTGCTTCGGGGAATTGCGTGGCAGGTCAATCCGTGATCGTTACGCATTTGGAGCGACCGTCAAAGGTGATCTTCCAGCTGCGGAGAATGTCCCTGCCGATCAGACAGGCGTAGTTCGGTTCTCTTATGAATTCCGCAGAAACGATTCGGATCGGGTCGATGGAACGAAGACTCGTTCCAGGAAAGTTGATTGCTGCGGCATGCTCGCCGCACTTGTGCAAACTTCCCAAGGCCCTTATCTCCGTTTCGCCTGTTTGCATGAGCTTACAGTGTCGGGCAAAGGTCTTGCTGATCACGGTGACCGCTGCGCCGGTGTCGAGTAGTGCCTTCATCCTAACCGGCTGGGGACACTCTAGTCCGAGGGCGCGCCAAGCCTCCAACACATCACGGGAATTCATCACGACAACATCGATTAACGGACCAGGGTCACTGGCGCCCCATTGCACTTGGTTAGATTTAGCTTTGCGCTCTTCGGGATTTGGCGATTGAATCGGCCCGTGATTCGGGGTAGTTGCCGTGAGTTGAGCCGCAAATCCAGGCTTCGGCCCGACGGGAGGCGGTTGGACGGGCTTGCGGTGTAGGGCGCGGATGAGCTGTTCGTACTGGGCCTCAGAGTAGGGAACATTTCGCAGGTCTACACCGTGTGTCGATCTCAGATAGATAGGACGGGAAGATTTCCAGTCTCCGCTGCGAAGCACGGGAATAAACTTACGAGATTCGATTTGAGGGAAAATCGCACCGGTGATAACCATCGATTCATATCCGACCCCGCCCTCGCGGCTATTTGCTTTCTCTGCATAGGTCGGGGTGCAGACGACGATTACGAAGTCGGAGTTCTCGATGCCTTGCTCCATGAATTGAGCGTCATTACTGCCTGGAACGAGATGCCATTGGTCCAAAATGACCCGTACACCACTTTCCCCTTGCAGTCTCGTGGCGAGCTCTCGAACCCACTTTGCGTGCAGGTCGCCCTCCCACGCGTAGGATAAAAATGCCAGTGGTGGTGGCTCCGTGGATTTGTCTGCTGGTTCCGGCGCGGCGGGAGGCCGGATAAAAGGCTCCCAAGGCAGTTCGGCGCCACTCATACCAGGTATACGGGCTCCGTCACCCACACCTGCTTCACGAGGAATTCCCGGCGGGCCCCAAACTTCTGCAAGCCGGCCCTTAGGGCATCAGCATAGGTGTCAAAGAATCCATCCGCGATTGCTTCGCCTTGGATGACGACAAATTCTCCTGGATGCGAACGCGACCATTCTTGGCGGTTTTGCTCAAACACTCGCAACTCTGCCGAAAACTGTCCGCTCGACGTCATTGATGTCTCCTTCAAGATCGTACTGCGCACTCAGGGCAGAAAGGGAAATCAAGTTGCTGCCTGGAGTCTAAAATATTCGACAGTCTAGTTTATTAGACTTTTGACAAGATGTCAAATAGAATTGCCAGATGGCTCGTTCGCCTCTAAATCGCGAATTTCTTGCCGAAATCTCTCATCAATTGCGTGAGGGACTGCGCAAACAGGACGAACTCACCCAAAGAGAAGGAAGACGATATACCCGTGTGCTCGCGGCAGCTGATTTGAACGTCTCCAGGGCTTCACTGCAGTTTTATCTAGCGGGCACACACACACCGTCAAGTGACGTGCTCCGCCGCGCGATGGAACTATGGGATATTGAACTTACTTATAGGGGTCGCAAGCTAACTGTCCTCGATCTTGAATCACCTGTCCACACGAATAGGCCTGTTCCGGCGCCGCCGATCCAGCTTTCGCTATGGGATTCAATCAAGGGGTTGGACAATGGTGCTCTCTCCGTAAAGGTCGAGAAAAAGAGCCCCCAATCAATTACGCTTCAGGTCGAAATCGGCTTCAAAGCCAGCTAGTCGCCAGTTCTAATCGACAAGACACCTGCACGCATTCGGCGTTCGTAATGAACATTGTTGTGTCAGATGCGCATAGGCATCAGGACGTAGCGGTACTTGTACTCCGCGTCGGGGTCTTCGGGGCGCATCTGGCCGGCGGATTGCGCGTCCTTGAATTCGAGGCGCACCTCGCCGCTGTTGTCGAGGGCTTTGAGGAAGTCGAGGATGTAGGTGGAGTTGAAGCCCACCGCTATGGCGTCGCCGGAGTAGGGCGTGTCGATCGTGTCTTCGCTCTCGCCGGACTCGGTAGAATTTGCGCTGACTTTGAGCTCGTTGTCTTCAAGGCGCATGCGAATGGCTCCGGAGCGCTCGTCGGCAAACTGCGCGACGCGCTGGATGGCCGCGGAGAGCTCGACAGAGCGGACGACGGCGAACTTGGTGTTGTCGCGCGGCATGACGGCTTCGAAATTCGGAAACTGGCCGGTGAGCTTGCGGCTCGACAGCGTACGATGGCCGACACGGAAGAAGAGCGTGTGCTCGTCGTCGGCGAACTCGATTCTCTCGGCGTCGGTATTGGCGAGGAGCATTTGCAGCTCCTGCAGAGCCTTGCGCGGAACAAGCACACGCTTTTCTCCGCTGATGCCTTCTAGCGTCTCGTTGGGCTTTTCAACGAAAGAAAGTCGATGGCCGTCGGTGGCGACCATGGCGAGCGACTCGGCCTTGAGAATGAGCAACGCGCCGTTCAATGTGTAGCGCGACTCCTCGTTGGAGATGGCGAAGATGGTGCGCGCGATGAGTGTTTTGAGCGCAACGAGCGAAATACTGGTGGCGGCGATCGAGGGGAACTCGGGAACCTGCGGATAGTTGGCGCGCGCCATGCCGACCATTTTAGTATTTGATCGGCCGCTCCTGATCTGCACCCAGTGGTTCTCAAGCAGCTTGATCGAAATGTCGCCATCGGGCAGCAGCTTGATGTAGTCGTAGAGCTTGCGCGCAGGGATGGTGCAGGAGCCGGGCTTCTTGACCTTGACGGCGGCGCTGGTGCGGATGGCCTGGTCGAGATCGGTCGCGGTGATGTTCAGGCGATCGTCTTCGGCCTCGATGAGAAAATTGGACAGAATCGGAATTGTGGTCTTGCGCTCGACCACACTCTGCGTTGCTGTGAGTTCCTTCACCAGATCCTGGCGGCTTACGGTAATTTCCATTACTGCCCCCTGGGCGGCCGGCTTCTCGACTTCCGTCTCTACACTTGGCATCTCAATCCCCCAGCTCCAAAAGCCACCCGCTATGCCCCCACTGTACAACAGCTTGCGGACGACCGGAAACGGCCTCAACTCATCACCCCGATTGTAGCGACCCCGCGAGTAAAACGCGCGTGGAAAACAAGGGTAGTTCTCTGAATTCCGTGGATGATATACGGAATGGCCCCTGGAAGCGGGGCATTCGCGGATTGGCGGGTTGCGAGACGCGTCCTCTCCAGCTCGGCGGAAACCGTCACGAGGTGTGGAGAGCAGCCGGGACGCGGTTTGAAAAGGTGTCCTGTGAAAGTAGCGACGGGAGGGGGTGGATATGTGTGGGAATAGATAGATAAAAGACAGGAGTACCCGTAGGTGGGTAGGAAAAGTGGGAATGAGGGCGATATAGCGTGAGGGAGCGGGTTTGAGAGAGGTGAGAGTTTTCTAAAACGTGACTGTGCAATTCAGGACAAATGGAAAACCGGTATACGGACGGTGAATAGCGACCACGGTTTTCCATGGCTCCCACAGGGATGCCAAAAAGGGCTGTGGAATGCGTGTGGGTTGTGTGGGAGCTGCGGCGAACGGGCGATGGTGGAGCAAGTTGCGGAGAACGTGTATTACACAGCAGGAGAAGGAATGGAGTATGCGGCCCCCGGATCGGAGAGTCGTAAAGAGGCCGAGGCGGTCGGGATTTTGGGGCGAGAGACGTCAAAGGGAGGCATGGGAGACTGGAAAGTCGCGGCAAGACAGGAGAAGGTATAAGGATACTGACGGGGCAAGCGGCCGAAGCGTTGGAGGAGAAGAGGAGGCGACATGCGAGGGATTTTTGTTGTGGCGTTGGCGCTAGTTGTGAGCGTCGCGAAGGCGCAAGGCACGGCAAGCGTACAGAGCGCGGCGCCGGCGTTTGAGGTAGCGACGATCAAGCCCACCTCGCCGGATGCGAAGGCCGGGCGATACATCACAATGCAGGGTACGAATCGCTTTGTGGCCAAGTACTACACGTTGAAACTGCTGATTGCGGCAGCGTACAACCTGAGTCCCAAGGTGATTTCAGGCGGCCCGGCGTGGAGCGATTCGGACCATTTCGACATTCTGGCGTTGACGCCGGGTGAAACGCGGCCGTCGCAGCCGGAACAGATGGCTATGCTGAGATCCCTACTCAGTGAGCGATTCAAGCTGAGTTTTCATCGCGAGGAAAAAGAGTTTTCGATCTACGCGCTGGAGTTAGCAAAGGGAGGGTCGAAGTTGAAGGAGAGTACGGCGGCGGTAGGCGACCCGCCGCAATTGATTTCGACAGTCTATCCGCCGGCGCGCATTCATCTGCCGGCTAAGAACGCGACGATGAGCGATTTTACTTCGCTGCTGCAGAGGGCGCTGCTGGATCGGCCGGTCGCGGATCGAACCGGGCTTACAGGACGGTACGACTTTGACCTCGACTGGGCTCCAGATGAAACGCAGTTCGGCGGCGAGGTTCCGGTAGCGCCGGCCGATGCACAGGCACCCCCGTTTTTCACCGCGATCGAGCAGCAGCTTGGCCTGCGACTGGAAGCGACGCGCGGGATGGTGCAGGCACTGGTGATTGACCACGCGGAGGCGCCCGTAGCAAATTGAGGGAGTCCCTGGACTTGTGGCTGGTCTAAAGCTGGAAAGTTGAGGGTTGTGCTGTCCCACGTGCCCCAAGGCGGGCACCCGAGGTTCTTGCTTTCCGACGCTTCCAGGTCGCGACGACGACCCCAAAGGGTGGGGCACTCACAAGCGCTAACTTAAGCAGGATCAGCGAGAAGGTAACCCCTCCGGCCGGTTCTTGGACGGTGACGTCCGGATAGCAGGTATCCGTCCCGAAACGCAAGGGTTTGGTGTTGTCTGGAATCTTCCTGCACGGTAGCAGATCTGGAGGTTCGGATGTTCTATCGAGTGGACTATATGGCGACTGTACTTATCGCCGGCTTTTTTGCGGGGGTCCTATCGGGCAAAGCCTTCGAAAACACGGCTCCCTCACGGCTTGGACAAGGATACTACTGGGCCGTCGCAACCCTATTCCTGCTGCGAACAGGAGCTTTCTCCTGCACCATTCTCATGAGCCACCAGACCCCCTGGAGCACACTAGGTGGCGTCGCGGGAGATGTCAGTAGTCTTCTTTTTGGCTTTTTGTTTGGCGTGGCGGCAAGACGCAAAGATGCACGTACGCTTCTGACGACTCCGTCGATCCTCGGAGCGCTCTGCATGGCGCTCGCCTTCACCTTTGCGTTCGCCGGCATCGGAAAGGCGTTTTCCATGACTCCCATGACCGAGTTTTTTACCCAGTCGGGATACTCGGTCTCTTTTCTCAAGTTCATCGTAATGGCCGAGATATTCGGCGCCATCGGACTATTGCTCCCGTGGGCGATCCTTCCGTCTCTACTCGGTCTCTCCGTGGACATGTTGGGTGCCGTGCTGACGCATATTCATAACGGAGACCCGCTGAACGACAGCACAGGAGCGATTGGTATGCTGATCCGCCTTGCAGTTCTCGGTGTGCTTTGGGACTTGAGCTGTCGAACTTCGAAGAGTATCCGCAATTCACTTCTGGGTGTCGGAGCCGTCGCTTTGATTTGTCTCCTGGTAGCAGTTGGCGGGGCTTCAGCCATGCGTCATATGGGTGCAACCGTGACGTCTCACAGTTCTCAATGAGTTTCGATGGATCGAGATGCAGTTATTTTGAGAATTGTTTCCGAACTGCTGGCAAATCGGGATTCATTTTGAAGTTAGGGCTTATGGGCGGGATAGGCGGGATTTGCACCCACGATTTGTGCCAGGCGCGAAGGTGAATGTTGGGGGTCGTGCTATCCGACCTCCCCAAGAGCGAGGGACGTTGGGCTCCTGGCCAATTGGGGCTTTCCATGAGAAGGCGTTAGCTCAAGCCAGCCCGCTACCCAATTGGGCGGGATTTGCAAACGCGGCGCACAGGATTTTGCTCGGCTTCTATACTAAGAATTCTCATGTCCTACGCAGCGGCCCTCGATCAGTTGAATGCCATGGCACCGGAGCTCTATGCGAAAGCCGGTCAGCCGCGGCGCAAATTCTCGCTCGAAGAAGTGAGGATCTTGCTTGCTGCGTTCGGCGATCCGCAGCGGCGTTTTCCTTCAGTTTTGATTGCGGGGACCAATGGGAAGGGATCGACGGCGGCGACCCTTGCATCGATTCTGACGGATGCGGGGCTGCGCACGGGACTGTATACGTCACCCCATCTCAAAAGGCCGAATGAGCGCATCCGCGTGAACCGGGCCGAGATTGCGGACGACGACTTTGCGCGGCTTTTTTTCCTGGTTTCGGATAAGGCTGAGCGATTGGTGAGTGAGGGGAGCTTGCCGCAAGCGCCGAGCTACTTTGAGATGCTGACGGCGCTCGGATTTCTCTACTTCGCCAAGAACAAGGTGGAGATTGCCGTGCTGGAAGTGGGGATGGGCGGCCGGCTGGATGCGACGAATGTCGTCGATCCGCTGCTTTCGATCGTGACCGACATCTCGCTCGATCACATGGAGTGGTTGGGTCCAACAATCGCGGCGATTGCGCGGGAGAAGGCGGGAATCCTGCGCCGCGGCGGGACGATGATTACCCTGCCGCAGCATCCGGAGGCGAACCGGGTTCTGGGCGAGGTGGCGACGGAGCTGGGAGTGCGCGGGGTGAGTGCGGCGGACTACATGCCGTCGACCGAGGCCAAGGGAGCCTACATGGTGCAGGCTTTGGGGGCAACGGTGAAGGTGGATTCTCCACTAGCCGGCGCGCACCAGCAAAGGAATGTGGCGCTCGCGATTGCCGCTGCGGTGGAGCTGGCCGAGCGGCACGGATTCAACGTGCCACCTGCCGCCATCGAGATGGGCATTCGCCGCACCCGCTGGCCGGGACGCCTGGAGCGGATCACGCGCGGAAGCGTGGAGTGGGTTCTTGATGTGGCACACAATCCGGCCGGTGCGTGGGCGCTGCGCGCCGGACTGCGAAGCATTATTGAGGCGCGCGAGCCACGCATCCTCGTCTTCAGTTGCCTGCGCGACAAACCTGTGGCGGAGATAGCGCAGATTTTGTTTCCGCTATTCGAGCGCGTGATTGTGACGCCGATCCATTCCCCACGCGCCGCTGCCGTGGAGGATTTGTTGGCAGCTGCAAAGGCGACCGGGACAGCAGCGGTGGCAGCAGAGTCGGTGCGCGCGGCGCTCTTGAAGGGGGCGGAGTACGGAGTTGGAGGCATCGTAGTAGTTTCGGGATCGGTGTACCTTGTGGGCGAGGCACGGGCGATGCTTTTGGCAGGAAAGGACGAACAACCATGAGCGGACGGCCCAATCCGCTGCCGAGGCTTTATCGCTGGCGGACCAACGTGCTGCAGGCGCCAGTGCTTTTTCTGGCGACGGCGGTGTGCGGGATGGCTGCGCTCGCGGTGTCGCTGGTCGATGAGAAGGGGCGGGCCCAACATCGGATTGCACGCTTCTGGGCGCGCGGCGGGGTGCTGGTTTCGCTGTCCAGGTTGAAGGTGGAGGGGGCAGAGAACCTGCGCAAGCACCCGGTAGCGGTGTACGCCCCTAACCACACCTCGTACATGGACATCCCGGTGATCTTTGCGGCGCTGCCCTTTCAGTTTCGCATTCTGGCGAAGAAAGAGCTCTGGCAATGGCCATTCATCGGTTGGTATCTGGAGCGTTCCGGGCAGATGCCGATCGACATCGCGAACCCGCATGCCACGCTTTCGAGCCTGGGCGGTGCGGTAAAGGCACTCCGAGCCGGCATGCCCCTGGTGGTGTTTCCCGAGGGCGGGCGTACGTCGGACGGCGCCCTGCGGCCCTTCCAGTCAGGCGCCGCATACCTGGCGATTCGCGCCCAGGTGCCGCTGGTGCCGATTGCGCTCAAGGGCGTTTACGATCTGCTGCCCATCCACACGCGCCACTTTTATCCAGGTGAGCTCACGGTCCAGGTTGGCGAGCCGATCGAGACCAAGGGAATGTCGGTGCGGCAGAACGGCGAGCTAACCGAGCGGCTGCGCGAGGCAATTGAGGAGATGATGGGCGAGCCGGCGCGGACCGAGGCGCCGGCAACCGTCCCATAAATGGCTCATTACCAGAGCCGGGACATGGCCCAGACATCGAAAATGCAATGTGCCACAACGATCGGCGTAGCCCTTCGCTTGTTGGCGTAGTAGATGGAGAAAACGAGAAATTGGAATCCCAGACAGAGGGCTCCAACCCAGCCGTAGTAAAGGTGATAGGCGGTTTGAATGGCGACGCTCACCGCACCGGCGAGTAGCCAGGATCCAGTAAGCTCACGAATTTCCTTCATGAGATAGGCGCGAACGATCAATTCTTCAAAAAGTGGATTTAGAAAAAGCAGTGGAATCGACAGGAGCGTTGGGTGCCCGAAGATTTGACGCGCAACCGATCCGGCCTGCGCAGCTGTGTGAAAAAAGGTTTGGTTGGCAAGGTGAATGAGGGTGTATCCCACCACGTAACTGAAGTAGGCCGCAACTGCCACCAGGATACCGGCCAAAGGATCACCAGGCGACCAACTTAGACCAAGATCACGGAAGGTCATGCGGCGGCGCCAGAGAACGTATCCGAGAAGAAGAAGCCCGATGATCTCCTGGAAGAGCAAATAGCCCCAATCGGCGCTTTGCCGGGGTTGTGCCGCATCCGCGCCGTTCGTCAGAAATCGAAAACTAGCGAGCAGTGAGGAGCTAAAGCAGACGACCAAAACGAGCGAGAGCTCAAACCAACGGAGGGCCTTTCCGTTGCGCGCGAGGTCGGGCGGAGCGGCCTCTTCTGTCGAGGATTCCTCTGGAACTGCGATGTCGTTGGGCACTGCTACTAAGGTATAACGGACCCATCAAAGTCGAACAGGAAAGTAAAAAGGGGTAATGATAGGTTTTGCAGTGGGCGGCGGCGCACAGTTTTCGGACTCTTTGGGTGGCCGGGTTTTACACTGGCTTTATGGCCATCCGCATCGCGATCCCCGAACCCACCAGCAGCGACCCCGAGTACAACCAACGTGCATTGCCGCAGTATGTTGAAGCGCTGAAGGCTGCGGGCGCAGAGCCCGTAGTGGTGCCGCTGAGCGAGACGCAGGAACGCGTCGCGAAATTGCTGGCTGGCGTGCAGGGGATTCTCTTGCCGGGCAGCAAGTTCGACGTAGACCCCGAGCGCTACGGCGAGGCGCGGGTACCGGAGTGCGCAGACGACGATCCCGCGCGCACTGCGGTCGACGAGCTGCTGCTGCAGGATGCGTTCAATCTGCACAAGCCGATCCTGACCATCTGCTACGGCACGCAAAATTTGAACGTGTGGCGCGGCGGTTCGCTGGTGCAGGATCTGGTGTCTGCGGTGAACCACCAGCCCGGCCGCGGGGTGGCGAGGGCGCACCCGGTGGAGATTGCGAAAGCATCGAGGCTGGGAGCGATTCTTCCCGCGCCGGAAGCGGGCGACGTCCAGGTGAACTCGAGTCACCACCAGGCGATTCGCACCCCCGGTGACAACCTGCGAGTGAGCGCGGTTTCATCCGGAGATGGCGTAATTGAAGCGATAGAGCTTGATGCGCCGGATCATTTTGTCGTGGGAGTGCAGTGGCACCCCGAGCGGACGTACGGCGAGAGTAGCTTTTCCCGAGCGATTTTTTCTGAGTTTGTGCAGGCAGCCGACGCGTGGCGAACACCGCAAATCGAAGGCTCCGGAACCAAGTGATGGATGAGAGCGCGGCAAGTTCGCGGCTGAATGTGCTTTTAGTGGCGGCTGGGCTAGAACCGCTCGACGACGAAACTGCGGCACGCTTTGAGAACTACATTTCGCTTTTTATTCGCTGGAACGAGCGCCTGAACTTGAGTTCAGTTCGCGACGAAGACAGCATCCGCTCGCGGCATCTTGTCGAATCTATATTGGTTGCTAGTGCATTACCGAAGGGAATCGAAACCTTGCTGGACTTTGGATCGGGAGGCGGGCTGCCGGGAATTCCCATTGCGCTTTGCCGGCCTGAAATGTCCGTAACCCTGGCCGAGTCACAAGGCAAGAAGGCTGCGTTTCTGCACGAAGCAGTGCGGGTGCTGGGAATCGGAGTGAAGGTTCACACCGGCCGGGCCGAGACACTTCATGGCCCCTTTGACTGCGTGATTCTGAGAGCCGTAGACAAGATGCCCAAGGCGGTTGCGGCGGCAGTTCCGCTCCTCGCGCCGGCGGGATGGCTGGCGCTGATGACAACGCACGGTGAGCTGAAGACAATGGAGACGGCAGCCGGCGCTGGATTTGTTTTCGGGAAACCACGGGCACTGCCAGGCGGCACAGAACGAGTTCTAGTGTTGGCGCAGCGTCAAGCCGGCGACTATTGATCGGGCAACAAAAGACTTCCACCGTGCTCCATTCTTCTCCGAGTTCCTTGCGGAAATGAGTGGGAAACTGTGCCACTGTTCATTTGCCCAACCCACACGCTCCAGTCCTTGGCCGCCAAGGTTCGCCAGGGGCGCTCCTGTCTTCTCTGTGCCACTCTCATTCCAAACCGTGAGCACCGATAGAGACAAACTCTATTACGGCGACAACTTCGAAGTCCTCCAGCGCTACGTCAAAGACGAGTCCGTCGATCTCGTCTACCTTGATCCGCCCTTCAACTCCCGCCAGGATTACAACGTCCTCTTCGCCGAAAAGGATGGCTCCCGATCCAGTTTTCCCGGGGCCCCCATGGACAGGTCTTCGTCCGCGGGGTGGAGAGATTCACGCCTTGGAGGACACCAGGGAGTGGAACATCGACGCCCAGCGCTCATACGAGCTCATCGTCGAGCAGGGCGGCAAAGTGGCCGATACCATGCGCGCCTTTTGGACCTTCTTTCACGGCGCCGATATGATGGCCTACCTCGCCATGATGGCCCCACGACTCGTCGAGCTCAAGCGAGTTCTCAATGAAACTGGCTCCATCTACCTTCACCGCGACCCAACCGCCAGCCACTACCTGAAGATTCTGATGGACGCCGTGTTCGGGCCGCAAAGATTCCTGACGGAAATCACCTGGAAAAGAAGCAGCGCACACAGCGACGGCAAACAGGGCCGCAAACAGCACGGTCGAATCCGCGACACCATCCTCTTCTATTCGAAGGGCGCGGATTGGACCTGGAATCCGGTCTACGCGGAGTACGACGAGGAATATCTCAATAGCTTCTATAAGTACGTTGAAGAAGGCAGCGGGAGGCGATACAGGCTCGGAGACTTGACCGGCCTCGGCGGTGAGGCGAAGGGAAATCCCGGATATGAAGTGATGGGCGTGACGAGATATTGGCGCTACACGAAGGAAAAGATGGAGAAAGTAATCGAGGAGGTGCGCGTCATCTAGACAGAGCCCGGCGCAGTGCCCGCCTAAAAGCGCTACCTCGACGAAATGGAGGGTGTGCCCATTCAGGATATTTGGACCGATATTGGTCCGATCGGTGCCCAAGCTCAGGAACGCCTAGGCTACCCCACCCAAAAACCCGAAGCACTTCTCGAACGCATCATCAAGGCAAGCTCCAACGAAGGCGGCCTCGTCCTCGACCCCTTTTGCGGCTGGGTACCACCGTACAGGTAGCACAGCGCCTCAACCGCCACTGGATCGGCATCGACATTACTCGCCTTGCCATCGGCCTCATCAAGAAGCGCCTCTCCGATGCTTTCGGCCCCGAGATCAAATCCACCTACGAAGTCATAGGCGAGCCAACGGATTATGAGGGCGCGGCGCAGCTAGCCGAGGAAGACAAATATCAATTTCAGTGGTGTGCGCTCGGCCAGGTGGGTGCGCGGCCCGCCGACTAGAAGAAGGGCGCGGATCGCGGCATTGACGTCCGCCTCTACTTCCACGACGACGACTCCGGCAAATCGAAGCAGATTATCCTCTCCGTCAACGTTGGCGGCGTCAGCGTCCCGCAGGTCCGCGGCCTTGTGGGCGTCTTGACCCGCGAAAAGGTCGAGATCGGCGTTTTTCTTTGTTTCGAGGAACCCACAAAACCCATGAAAAAAGAAGCCGCCGAAGCCGGCCTATACAAATCCACCGACGGCAGCACCTATTCCCGCCTACAAATTCTCATCATTCAGCAAATCCTCGACGGCAAACAGCCCGAATACCCAGCCCATCGCGCGACGCCACCTTCAAAAAATTCCCGCGCTCCCTCCCCGCTCCCGCCGAAAACCTCACATTGCCGCTCGGCGACTGGATGGAACGCCAGAAGGCGACGTTCCCTTTGTCGTCTGCACAGGAGCGCAACAACGACAACTGGACGTGTGGCACTCAGAGAAACGGCGCCTGTTTATTTTTTTTCAGTGAACAAGAGCGCAGGCGATTGTTCCACGTGGAACAGTCGGGCTAAACGAGTGATAAGGGCAGCCGATGTTCCACGTGGAACGTACCGCTTCTTCGGACCTGATTTAGGCGATGTCTCGAATCGAAACCGCGAGTACTAAAAAGACAAAAATCAGCCTTTATACACGAAAGTTTTCCACCGTGGCGCGTGTTTTGACTCGCCTGGAACGCGATCTTCTCGTCGGAGTTAAACCTCTTTCCACGCAAGTGTTTGCTCGGGTCCGACGCCCCGCTCCCCTGAGCGCTTTCCACAACCTTGCCCAATTTCCCACAATGCAAGTGGCCATGCGCGCCGCGACCTTACCCTTTACTCTTAAATCCCATGGGAAAGATAGTCGGAATCGTCAACCAAAAGGGCGGCGTCGGAAAGACAACTACAGCCATTAATCTTGCTGCCTGCCTGGCTTTGGAGGGGCTGAAAACGCTCCTGATCGACTGCGATGCGCAGGCCAACGCTACGTCGGGATTGGGTTTTCAGCGCGACGACGACCGTCGTTCTATCTACGATGTGCTTACCGGTGATAGCCCTGCCGAGCAGGCGGTCCTGCCTACGGAGGTTGAGCGGCTGTGGCTGCTGCCGGGCTCCAACAACCTGACCGGCATCAACATCGAGCTGGCTACCGCGGAGGATAGAGCTGTTCGCCTGCGGCGCGCTCTTGAGCCAATCAAGGACAGCTACGACCTGATCTTTCTGGATTGTCCCCCGGCCTTGGACCTGCTCACATTGAACGTTCTCTGCGCGGCGCAAACTCTCATTGTGCCGCTCCAGGCGGAGTATTTTGCCCTGGAAGGGATCTCGGAGCTGGTCTCGACCTTGGAACGGGTGCGCGCCGCGTACAACCCAGAGCTGACGATCGAGGGTGTGTTGCTGACCATGTATGACGACCGCACGAACCTGGCGCAACAGGTCACAGCCACCCTCCGAGAGTATTTTCGCGACATTCTTTATAGCACGGTCATTCCGCGGAATGTGCGACTTGCGGAAGCTCCGAGCCACGGCAAGCCGGTCGCGGTTTACGATCCGCGCTCGCGCGGCACCGAGGCCTATTTCGAGATGACTGGAGAATTCCTTGCGCGCAACCAGATGGTAAGTCCGCGAGCGAACGAGCGCAAAGGAGTGGAACCAGTGCGCACACAGGCCAGGACGGCTATCTCGTCCTGTTCTTGAGCCCTCGGGCGGCGGCGGAACGTGCTACCGTGCCTAGGCCTAGCCGTGGAAGCAAAAAAGCACGCGAAGCTCGGTCCCGCGGTTGAAGACCTGTTCGTCGGGATTCCGGGATGGGGCACCCGCACAGATTGTTCATAAATTTTCGTCCTGCACAGCAGGTACCGCTCAGTTGAAGGATTTTAGATGACGAATGTTGCCGTTTCCGACCCCAAGCGCCGCGCCCTCGGCAAAGGACTCGATTCCCTGCTTCCCCGCCCTGCATCTGTTCCGACGGGCGAAGGCGAAGGCGGTAAGCCGCGCGAGATTCCTATCGACCAGATCGACCCCAACCCCTTCCAAACGCGCTCCCAGGTCAACCAGGAGAAGTTGACCGAGCTTGCTGCCTCCATTGCCGCCAACGGCGTGGTGCAGCCGATCCTGGTCCGTCCTTTGGCGAGCGGGCGCTTCCAGCTCATCGCGGGAGAGCGCCGCTGGCGGGCCTCGAAGCTTGCCGGCAAAAACACGGTACCCGCGATCCTGAGGCAGGTCTCTGACGAGCAGGCGATGGAGATCACCATCGTCGAGAATCTGCAGCGTGCGGACCTGAACCCGATGGAGCAGGCGCGGGCCTTCGAACGCCTGGCGCGCGAGTTCCATATGACCCAGGAACAGATGGCGCAGCGCACCGGAAAAGATCGCGCGACCGTTGCTAATTTTCTGCGCTTGTTGAAGTTACCATCGACCGTACAAACCCGCGTCGAGGCCGGCGAACTGACCTTTGGCCACGCTCGCGCTCTGCTAGCCTTCGAAAGCGCCGACGAGATGGAAACGGCGGCGCAGCGCATTGCGGCGCTCTCGATGTCGGTGCGCCAGACCGAGAACTACGTGCAGGGTCTGATCGATCCCAGCCGCAAAGGAAAGAAAGAACCGAAGGCAGAGCGACCCGTCGATCCCAACGTGCGCGACGCGCAGGAACAGCTGCAAAGGGCGCTCGGCTTGAGGGTCACAATCGACGATCACAGTGGCAAGGGTAAAGTGATCATCGAATACGCTCGGCTCGAGGACTTCGACGCACTGATGGAGCGGCTCACGGCCGCATGAGGGTGGATCTCCTTGCAGGTGCTCAGTTTAAGTAAAATACATAAAATATGATAATCTGATTTTATGGAGATTATTCCGATTAGCGTCACGGAAGCCGCGCGCAACTTTGCCGATTGCGTCAACCGGGCGCGCTATCAGGGCGCAAGCTTTGTTCTCGAAAAAAATGGCATCCCGGTAGCCCGCATTGTGCCCGCGGCGCGAAAGCCTCAACGAGGGCAAGAGGTGGCTGCAGCGCTGTGCAAGGCGGTGGCGGAAGTCCACCTGGAAGAAGATGAGGCGACCTCCTGGCTTCATGATTTGGAACAGTCGCGCGGCTCCATGCCGCCACAGGGCAAGCCATGGCGCTTTTAGTCGATGCCGATGTGATCATCCAAGCGGAGCGCAAAGCTCTGGATCTCGATGCATGGCTGCGCTCCCATCCCGATGAGGAGATCAAGATGGCTGCCATAACGGTGGCCGAGCTGTGGCGAAGCGTGGAACGCGCGGTTGGAGTCCATCGCGCACGCCGGCAAAAATTTCTGCAGCAGACGTTACTGGCGTTCGATGTCGTTCCGTATGAGGAGATGACGGCTGTGCAGCATGCACGCCTTTGGGCAGATATGGAAGCGAGCGGCCAGACGACCAGCCCCCACGATCTGATCCTTGCTGCAACGGCTCTTGAATACGGAGCCGCGCTGGTGACGTTCAATGCAAAGCGCTTCGCGGCCGTTCCGGGACTGACAGTGCTCACGCCGTAAGCGGCTAGCGGAGAGCGGGCTACGGAAAACGCCATTTGCGGCTGATTGTGCGACAACTTGCCGACAGGGGCTAGCCAGGCCTTGCTGCTTGAACACAACCCTCGGGTAGACGGTAGAATCCTTCTTCCGAGAAAGAAGGGGTTCTGCATGAGATCTATTTTTCAAGCTGGCTGTCGCGGTTTCGTGGTCATGGCACTGTTCTTAACGGCGCTGGCCGGCCTCAACGCACAGCAGCGATGGACCGAGGCGCAAGCCAACGCGTGGTATGCTGCGCAACCGTGGCCCGTCGGCGCGAATTTTTTGCCGTCGACGGCGATCAACGAGCTGGAAATGTGGCAGGGGGACACGTTCGATCCCAAGACCATCGATCGCGAGCTGGGATGGGCTGAGGGGATCGGGATGAATACCATGCGCGTATTCCTGCACAATTTGTTGTGGGAGCAGGATCCGGAGGGATTCAAGCGGCGCATCGATACGTTTCTGGCGATTGCCGCGCGGCATCACATCCGGCCGGTGTTTGTGCTCTTCGATTCGTGTTGGGAGCCGTTTCCGAAGCTGGGGCCGCAGCATCCGCCGATTCCGGGCGTGCATAACTCGGGATGGGTGCAGGCGCCGGGCGCAACGGTGCTGTCCGATCCCGCGCAATATCCACGGCTGGAGCAGTATGTAAAGGGTGTGGTGGGGGCGTTTGCCGGCGATACGCGGATTCTGGCGTGGGACGTGTGGAATGAGCCGGATAACGGCAACGAGAGCTCCTACGCGAAAGGCGAGCCGCGCAACAAAAACGAGATCGTGCTGGCGTTGGTGCCGCAGGTATTTGCTTGGGCGCGGGGCGTGCACCCGGTGCAGCCGCTCACCAGCGGCTTGTGGCACGGCGACTGGGACTCGCTCGACAAGATGCCGCCCATGGCTCGGGTGCAGATCGAGGAGTCGGATGTGATCAGCTTTCACAACTACGGCTGGCCGGAGGACTTCGAGAAACGTGTGAAGGACCTTAAGGAGTTCCACCGGCCGATCATCTGCACAGAGTATATGGCGCGCGGCAACGGGAGCACCTTCGACACGATTTTGCCTATTGCGCACCAATACCGTGTGGGCGCGATCAACTGGGGACTGGTGGCGGGCAAGAGCCAGACGTATTTGCCCTGGGATTCTTGGCAACGGCCGTACGTGAACGAGCAGCCGCCCATCTGGTTTCACGATGTGTTTCATGCCGACGGCACACCTTACCGGGAGCGGGAGGTGGAGATCATTCGCGACCTGGCGGGCGGGAAGCAGCCGCCTCTGTGATAGGCCGCGGGCTCTGATCGCGTGGATTGGCACCCCAGAACTGACTAGCCCAGTGTGGGACTTGGGGCCGGTGCGTGGCAAATTTGAAACCTAAGGACTTTCGCTTGACCTGCAATAGTGCTTTAATGTTGCTTTAACCGTGGACGATTGATCAGGGAATCGCCCCTCTCTAAGGTTTATTGACCGGCCTTAGCCCAACAGGAGGGATAATGCGTGGGCACAAGGCAAGCCGCTGGATTCTTTTCCTGTCCTGGCTCGCAGTATCTCTGGGTTCATCCAGGGCCCAGCCCTCCTCGGCAACAGGCCAAACCCGATCAGCCACGTCCGCACTCTCTCCACAAACGCTCCCCACGCCGGAGCAACTTGGCGACTCGCTGGTGGCGCATCAGCGCTACCAGGCCGCCATCGCCGCCTACTCCGAGTCGTCACAGATGACTGCACACGTCTGGAACAAGATGGGCATCGCCTACCAGATGATGTTCAACTCCAAGGATGCGACCCGCTGCTACAAGGAATCGCTCAAGCTCGACCCATCGGATGCTGAAGTCCTGAACAATCTGGCCACGGTCTACGCTTCGCTCAAACAATATGGGCAAGCCGATCGCATGTACCGCAAGGCGATCAAGCTCGATCCGAAGTCGGCGATCTTTTTCAAGAATTACGGCACCAATCTGCTGGCCGAACACAAATACAACAAGGGTTGGGAGGCGTATCAGCAAGCCCTCGCCATCGACCCGCAGATCTTCGCGGACCACAACGGTCCTACGGTGGAAAATCCCTCGAATGTGCAAGAGCGGGGCGCAATGAACTACTACATGGCGGCAGGATGCGCGCGCGCCGGCTACACCGATTGCGCCCTCCAGTATCTCCGCATGGCTCTGGATGAAGGCTTTACCACGCGCAAGAAGGTCGAAGCCGATAGCCAGTTCGCCAGCCTGCGCGACGACCCTGGTTTTCAGAAGTTGCTGGCCGAGGAGCACAGCCAATAGCCTTCGGCAAGCCTCGCCGGATAGCCACAGCCTCGCTTTTCTATTGATAGAAAGCCGCTTAGCCGTTGCAGCTTCGCCTTAGCGCAACTGGAGAACTGCTCAACCAAAATCTCTTCCAGCCAGCCGCGTTTGAAAACCCGCTTTCCAGCAGCTTCTGGCTGAGGAGGGCGCGCCCTAGAAGCCCGTCCGAGTAACCAGTCGAGCGTGCGTTTCCGTGCGATCCCGGTCAGTTCGTACGCGGCGGAGCCGTGAGTGGGAGTGCAATTTTCTTTCCTCAAAGTCTCCTGTTTTATACTCGATGCGTCCTGCCAAATGAAGCCTTTACCCAGAAAAGGAGAGCTCTGCTCGATGCGTAATTTTCTGATTGCGTTGATCCTTATTCTTCCGTTAGAAGTGTGTAATGCCCAATCCCCATCCACCAAGCCTGTTGAACCTACAAAGATCGATGTTGCTTATCTTCTCGACCCAGCAACCAAGGAGTTGAAGGAGCTCCCATACGAACTACAAAAAGGGAATGGGCTTAAATTCTTTGGCACGCAATACGTTGTTGTTTCTCATAGCCAATCCTCCTTCCGCGTGAAGGCTGGGGACCCAACATTATTCGTATTCAAGTCACCAATTCCAGAGAGAGTTTGTCTTTACAGCTTCGAGGTGGTGAACAAAAAACGGCAGTTCGCGTATGCAACAATCAGTGGGCATTTTGGAGCAACTCTTATCAAAGGACTGCCCATCGAAGTATCCCAATTTGCGGGGAAAATTTATAAAGTGGTCCCAGCATCTCCGCTCGCACCGGTGAGTATGCGATCGGAATTGGTGGCTGGATTTACTCGTTTGGAATTGACCAATAATTCCAATGCGATTTGATCACTCTGAGGTGTGCATCCCAGGTCCCCAAAAGGCGGGTGGCGCACTCTAATTTCTCGGACCGGCTCCTAGGCGATCTCTCGTCCCCCGTCGTCCGGCGGCCGTTCTCCCTCGTCTATCTGACCGGTGGGTAGTTTTCAGCCCGAGGAGAACGAATGAGATTCCGCCCTTTGTTATCGATCGTTGCCGCTGCATTTCTCACCACAGCTGTTTTCGCTCAGGATTCCGGTTCCCCTCCGCCCGCCGGCCAGAACTCAGGCCAGGGAAATGGCGGCGGCTACGGTCAGCGGGGTGGCCGCGGCGGTGGCATGGGCATGATGAGCCGAGGCGTGATGGGCACCGTCACGGAGATGGCTGCCGATCACTTCACCGTCAAGACCGAGATGGGTGAGGTCTACACTGTCCATCTCAGTGCTAATACGCGCTTTACCAAGCAGCCGCCCCGCGGTCCTGGCGGCGACGGTCAGGAGGGGGGCGGCGGGTACCGCCGTGGCGGCGGCAATCCTCCGCAGGAGATCAAAGCCACCGACATCAAGGTCGGCGACGCCATTGGCGCGATGGGCGAGATCGATGCAACGGCAAAATCCGTAGGCGCGACGCGCGTCATGTTGCTTGATCCCGAAACCGCCAAGCGCACGCAGGAGATGGTGGCCAACTACGGCAAAACGTGGCTGCAAGGCAAGGTAACGGCCATCAGCGGCACCACGATCACGCTGACCGGCGCTCTCGACAACGCTCCTCACACGGTGGTCGCCGATGAAAATACCACCTTCCGCCACCGCCGCGATCCCGTGACCCTCGCCGATATCCAGATCGGCGACACGATCCGCGTGGAGGGCGCCTTAAAGAACGGTATCTTTGCTGCAACCACAGTGAATGTGGGTGTGATGATGGGCGGACCCCCACCCAATGGACCTTCCGGGCCTCCGGCTGGCGGACCTCCAGGTCCTCCACCAAGCGCCCCGCCGCAATAGCCGCAATTCCATCAGGCAAAAAACACGCTGGCCGGATACGAGATCGTATCCGGCCAGCTGCATTTGGACCACCTTGTGTTGCTCACTATTGGATCGATTGCAGCGTCCAGGCCCCGTTTGCCAGCGTAAACGTCGCCACGCGTTGCGTACTGATCTTGTTGGGGGGATTCTGGGCAACGGCCTGCAAGCTCGCAGGCAAGCTGCTCAAATCCATGTCTTCCATGTAGGTCACAGTCCTGGTGTCAGCCAGTGTCTGCACGTCGCCAAGATTGCGCGTCTTACACTTGGTGGTGGCCAGGGGAACCACGACGAGCGTGTAGTTTGGATCGCTCGGACCTTCCGGCCGCCACTGGATCGTCTCGCCGCCATTGGGCAGCTTCACAGCCTTCACTCCGTCAGGAGTGAGCTTGAAGTCGGCCCAGTAGCCGTTGGGATAGCGCTTGACCCCGAGCCAAAGATTCGCGTGCACCCCTTGCTGCATGCCGCGATCGCCCACCGCAATATTAAATACCGTGCCGGGGTCCTTGTCGTACTTCGCCTGAATCATTGCTTTTGCCTGGTCCTTCGTCAGGTCGGGAGCCGATTTGCAACCCGCCAGAAACCCGACGGCGCCAAACAAAACCAAAGCCACCAAAGCCTGAATCCTTACTGCGTTCTTCACGTTCCCTCCATAGAGTGCATGAAACGGCTCGAATTCCTTCGCCCCGCCATTTTTCACCTACTTTCCTCTGCTGTCAATGCACTTGAAAGTGACCCCCAACACACATGAAGGTGCAAAACTGGCCGTTGTAGCTTCCCGCGATCACGCAAGGCCGGCAGTTGCCGGATCCGGTAGCTCGACCTCGGCCTCATAGAAGCTCAACGCAGCGTCGCCTTGCTTGAGCAGCCGCGTTCGCTTCAGGCAGCCGTACTGTTCCTCGAGGTTTTGATTGCGCCGGTGTTCGGCCACCACCAGCACTCCTGGCGCAAGGTCTCCGCGCGCGGCCTCTCCCAGCAGTCCCAACGTGGCCGCATACTCCTGCATCGCATCGTAAGGCGGGTCGATAAACGCTACTTCGTAGCGCTTTGGAAACACCACTTCGTGGGGTATTAGTTTTGGCACTTCGTGCGGCATTGGTTTTGGAGTTGTTTTTGTCACAGTACGCAGAAACGCCGCCACACTCTCGGCGCGCACCTCGTACCCGTTCTCGATGCCTAGTTGCTCCAGATTGCGGCGCAGCATCTTCAGTGCTGCCGGCGCGCGTTCCACAAATGTCACCTTCGCAGCCCCGCGGCTCAGCGCCTCAAGCCCCACCGCGCCCGAGCCTGCATACAAATCCAGAAACCAAGCTCCGCGAATGCGCGGGGCCAGCACATTGAAAAGGGTCTCGCGCAGGCGATCGCTTGTGGGCCGCGTGTTCAGTCCCGGCGGCGCGTCCAGTCTTCGCGAGCGATAGGTTCCGGCGATGATACGCATCGCCCACCAGCATAAAGGACCGGCCCTTCGGCAGTTCCCTCGCAGGGCCGGAGCTGCGAAGCGGTCAAGGAGAAGCTAGAGACTAAGAGCTAAAAAGCAGTCTTTCCCCTAACCCTCTACAATCAGAGAATGCGTGGTTGGTCCATTCCGTTTGGCCGGTGGATGGGCGTGGAGATTCGCGTCCACATATTCTTTCCGCTCCTGGTGCTGGTGCTCTTTGCTATGGGCGGGCAGCAAGGCTTCCCGCGCGGACTGGCTCTCTTCATCTTGCTGGTAGCTGCCGTTGCCGTGCGCGAGACCGCCCGGCTCCTGGTTGCAGCCTGGCTGGGACTGCGCCTGCGCGCCATCCTGCTGCTGCCCATTGGCGGATTATTCGCCTACACCAACCCGGAGAGCCAGGAGAAAGTGAATAATGGGAGTGCGCAGTTCGTTCTGGCGCTTGCCGGCCCGTTCGCCAATTTATGTGCCGGCCTTACTGCCGCCGCGGTCATTCTGGGCGCCAGCAGCGATGTCCGGCTCTTCGACCATCCCCTTGTCACCCCCTTAAGTTTGTTGCGCAGCCTGGTCTGGATGCAGATCTTTCTCGGTCTCTTGCATCTACTACCCGCATACCCGCTCGATTGCGGCCGCCTCGTCCGCAATGCCTTTGCTCGCAAACACGGAGTTGCACCCGCGGGCCGCGCCGCCGCCGGCCTGGGACAGGCTCTGGCTTTCATCGCCATGCTGGGCGGCATGTTGCTGCACGAGCCGTGGCTGATCCTCACCGGCTTCTTCATCATGATCGCCGCGCAAATTGAAGATCAGGGCGTGTTCTTCCAATCGGTTGTGGACACGGTGCATATGCGCGAGGTAATGCTCACGGATTTTGCCACGCTCTCGCCCTCCGACACGCTCGTCGACGCCCTCTATCGCTGTGTGCACTCGCTGCAGGAAGAGTTTCCCGTAGTGCGCGGCCCGCAACTGGTGGGCATCATCTCGCGGCAGCGCATTGTCGACGCTCTGCGTAACGACGGCAACGGCTACGTGCAGTCGGTCATGTCGCGCGCCTTCCAGGTGGCGCGGCCTGAGGACACTCTCGGCACCACCATTAGCCGCCTCACCGCCGGTCACGGTCTGGCGCTGATTCCCATCACCGAGAGCGGGCGCGTGGTGGGCATTGTGAGCGTGCAAAACCTCATGAACTCTATGGCGCTGCTTTCTGAGCAGCGCCGCATCGAGCGCCAGGAACAGGAAAACTGAAGGCCGATGGTGGACCACCCTAAACCGGAGGGTGCCCCGGGTCTCGATTCTGAGATCCGGGAAGCGATCTCCGATTCCCCGCTCGCTCCGGGCCTCTACCTCGTCGCCACGCCCATCGGCAATCTCGGCGACATCACTCTCCGCGCGCTCGATGTTCTTCGTAACGTTAATCGCATCGCGTGCGAAGACACTCGCCAGACGCAAAAGCTCCTCAACCATTTCGAAATCGCAAAACCGACCGTCAGCTGCCACGAGCACAATGAGCACACCTGTGCCACGGAACTAATCCAAAACATAAAGGCCGGGAAGGCCATCGCGCTTGTCTCCGATGCCGGAACGCCGGCCGTGAGCGACCCCGGCGGTTGGCTGGTGCGCGAAGCCATCGCCGCGGGCGTGCCCGTCATTCCTATTCCCGGAGCGAATGCTGCCATCAGCGCACTGATCGCATCGGGACTTCCCACGGAAGACTTTCACTTTCTCGGATTCCTGCCGGAAAAAGCCGGCGCTCGCCGTACCTTTCTTGAAAATCTTGCCGCCGCGGAATCCGACCCGCGCGAATCCCCACGGACTCTGATTTTTTACGAAGCGCCGCACCGCATTCTCGAAACGCTGGCAGACATCGAAGAACTCTGGGGAGCTCTGCTCCGCACAGTGGTAGCGCGCGAGCTGACCAAGCTGCACGAAGAGTTTGTGCGGGGAACCGTCGCCGCGGTGCGCAGCGAACTCGCCTCGCGCGACCGCGTGCGCGGCGAAATCACGCTGCTCGTCGAAGCGCCGCGTTGGGCCTCATCGCCTGACGCAGCGCAGGGCTCGGAAATTGCGCACGAAAAAATTGCCGCCCGCGTAGCGCGCATGCAGACCGAAGACGGCATCGACGAAAAGGAAGCGCTCAAACGCCTGGCGCGCGAATTGGGTCGGTCAAAGAGCGATCTCTATCGCGAGCTGCAACGCGAACGCGCGAAGAAGCGGTGAGGCTTTTGTCAGTGTCGATGCCACCCAGCATCAATCGCCATGACTGTCATCGCAAGTATCAGCGACAGAATTCCGATCCAATTCCAAAACGCGGTCTGCTTGCGTACCGAAGCGGGAATCTCACGCTCGACCGATCGCAAATATCGATGCCAGCTTCCCCGCCCCCTGTTGATCATCGGAGCACGGCCGGTTTCGCGCGTCCATCTATCTACAGCTCTCTGTTGAATCAGCCCAGAGGCGAACATCACAATAACTGCCCCAATCACTACTGACAGAGATATGGCAGACATGTGGGACATCAAGTTCAGACCTCGTTCTATCAGCAGCCAATTGATCGATACAGTCTATCAAGCTCACTTTCTTGAGACGCGCATTTTTTTGGATTTGGTGGAAGCGATCAGTCCTATCCGGCAGCTGTATTCCCTTTCTCGCCCGGTGCCTCGATCGTCGTTTCCCTGTTCCCTAATCCGTTCTCCCTGCTTGTCTCCACTTCAACTAGCGCGGAATAAAACGTTGCTCCGCCGCCGATGTCGGTGAGACGCTCGCTGGTGAGCGCATTCACATTCGTGCCGTCAGGGTGGAGCTTGGCCCAGTCGAGCCGCGCCGCCACTACGCCCGCGGGCAGATGCGCATTCAGCATTACCGTCAGCTCGATTGCGCCACGGTCGTTGAAGACGCGCACCCGGTCACCCTCGCCCACGCCGCGCGACTCGGCGTCGAGCGGATGGATTTCAAGCTTTTGATTTGTCCGGGATTCCATCTTCCGATGGCCTGGCAGATTCGCAAAGGTCGAGTTCATGTAGTTGTCGGCCTTGCGCGACAAAAATTCCAGCGGATATTTCTTTGCCACCTCACCCCAACGAGACTCAACCGGAGGAACAAATCCCGGAAGCGGATCGAGGCCGGCCACAGCCAGTGCCTCCGAATAAAACTCGATTTTGCCCGAAGGCGTAGCAAGCGGCCCGGAAGTGTACGGCAGAAACGGGTGCGATTCGGGCTCAGCGTGAAATGCGAGCGGCAGATGCCCTTCGCGTTCCAACTCCTCGAACGTGACATGTTCCATGCCGGCGTTCGTCGAGTGGCCGTCCGCGCCAATGGCCAGAACCTGGCGAATCATCTCCTCCGGCGTGTCGCGGAAGCACGCTTCGGTGAATCCCATGCGCTGTGCGAGATTTGAAAAAAGACACACATTAGATCGCGCCTCACCCAGCGGCTCAATGGCCTGCTTCGAGAGCTGCACGAAGAAGTGGCCGTATGCGCCCTGCACGTCGGTGTGTTCCAGAAACGTTGTCGCAGGCAGTACGAAGTCGGCGTAGTCGGTGGTGTCGGTAAAAAACTGCTCGTGCACTACGGTAAATAGATCCTGGCGCAGGAGGCCGCGCCGAACTGCATTGTGATTCGGCGCAACAGCTCCGGGATTCGAGTTGTAGACAAAGAGCGCATGAACCGGCGGACCGTCGTTGCTCCCTGCCGGGGTCGTTAGCGAATGATTTTTGCTCGATAGAAAGGGCTGTTCCCTGTTCCCTGATCCCTGCTCCCTCGCTTGACCTAATTCCGTCAGTGCTCGGCCAAGCTCCGACATATTCACCACGCGCGCCAGCCTTCCAAGCGGCGAAGCCAGCGCCAGGTCGGGCCGCTCCAGCGCCTTTTTATCCCACGCGAAGGCGCCCGAAGTCGAAAGCTGTCCGCCTCCGCCGCGAACCTTCCACGCGCCGGTGAGCGCCGGCAGCATGGCGATCGCTCGCACTGCCGCTCCGCCGTTTTCCGATCGCTGCACGCCGTAGTTCAGCCGCATCGTCGCCGGTCGCGTCGTCGCGTACTCCCGCGCCAGTTGTTCGATCTCGGCGGGCGTCATGCCGGTCCAGGCCGCCACGCGCTCTGGAGTGTACTCGCGCACGCGCTCGGCCAGCTGCTCGAAACCGTGCGTCATTTCGGCAATGTAGGCGCGATCTTCCAGGCCTTCGTTCAAAATCACGTGCATCAATCCCAGCGCCAGCGCAACGTCGGTGCCGGGGCGGATGGCGATGTGCCAGTCGGCTACGGCTGCGGTGCGCGTGCGGTAAGGATCGATCACGATCAGCCTCGCCCCGTTGCGCCGCGCCTCTTCCACAAAGGGCCACAAGTGAATGTTGTTGCCGTGGATGTTCGCGCCCCACGCCAGAATCAGCTTCGCCAGCCGGAAATCCTCAGTGGGAGTACCGAGCTTCTTTCCGTACACCAGATTCCACGCCTGCCCGCCGGCCTCGGAGCAGATGGTGCGGTCGAGTTGGCTCGCGCCCAGGCGATGGAAAAATCGCCGATCCATCGAACCGTAGCCGAGCTGGCCGATGGTTCCCGCGTAGCTGTAGGGCAGGATCGACTCCGGACCGTAGCGATCGGCGATCTCCTGGAGCCGTGCGGCAATCTCGTCCAGCGCCTCGTCCCAACTCACGCGTTCAAAGATCTCGTTTTCGCACCCCCGGGACAGCGGGCCTTTGGGCGCTCCGGGTTTGCGCTTCATTGGGTAAAGAACGCGGTCCGGCGAGTAGACCCGGTCCAGATACTTCGCCACCTTGCCGCACAAGAACCCCTGCGTCACCGGCTGCGACGGGTCGCCTTCGACTTTGACCGCACGGCCCTCGTCATTCACCGTCACCAGCACCGCGCACGAGTCGGGGCAATCGTGCGAGCACACGGTGTGAACTACGCGGAGCTGCGGGGAAGCGGCCATTGCGTCATTGTAAGCTGAACTGGGAGCGATCATCGCATGCTCAAAACCGGCATTCTGAATCCGCACATTCTTTCGCTGCTGGCGCGGGTGCGCCACACCAACACGCTAGTCATCGCCGACCGAGGATTTCCCTTCTGGCCCGAGATTGAAACCGTCGATATCTCGCTCGTCGATGGGATCCCGCGTGTGCTTGACGTACTCAACGCCATTCGCCCCAACTACGTGATTGGCCACGCGTGGATGGCGGAGGAGTTCCAGGGCGCGAACAACGCCGGCACCCGTCAGGAGTTCGCCGCAGCCTTCGACGGTGTCCCGCTCACCTTCGAGCCGCACATTGAGTTCAAGAAGCGGGTTCCGCGCGCCATCGGACTCATTCGCACAGGCGACACCGTTCAGTACGCGAACATAATTATCGAGTCGGCGTGAGCGGCAGAGCCTTCCCAAATCGGACCCCGCGCAGGACATCGTTCCGAATTAATATCGGACTTGATACGTGCCGCAAATTTTCTTTGGGACCAAGCACTAGCTGGCAGATGCCCTTTGTACACTAATTTCGACATGAGCTGCCTCTTCTGCAAGATCATCGAAGGAAAGATTCCGTCGACGACTGTATTTCAGGACGACCTTGGTTACGCCTTCGCGGATATCGATCCCAAGGCTCCGGTACACGTGCTCATTGTGCCGCGCAAGCACATCGCCTCGCTCAATGAGACCGGCAAGGATCACCGCGCGCTCCTCGGCCACCTACTCTGGGCGGCGGCAGAGATCGCTCGCAAGAAGGACATGGTCAATGGCTATCGCATTGTGGTGAATACTGGCGAAGAAGGCGGCCAGACGGTAGACCATCTGCATCTGCATTTGCTTGGCGGTCGGCAAATGACTTGGCCCCCAGGATAGAAACAGAGAATAAGGAGTTGCCAATAGGGAATAAAACAAGGGGCGCGCTCTACGCGAGCGTGCCCCTTGTTTGTGCACGGACTCTGTCGCTTTTCTATTCCTCGCTCTAAAACGCCGGCTGCTGCGAGTGGTCCTCTTCCTCTTCCACGCCGTAGCGGCGCAGCAGGATGGGCAGGCTCTGCGAAAAGGCCGAGCGCGGCATCACCGTGTCGCAACCCGCCTCGAGCGCCTTCATCTTCAGGTCGCCCTGCAGGTGGTTCAAAAAGCCGATGATCGACACCGCCTTCTTAAACTTGGTTTTGAATTTGGGAATCAGCGCCATAGGCTTGGCGGTCAAATTGTTGAGGTCGAAGACCAACAATGCGGGCCGTCCGTTTTCCGGAGACCCTAAAATCCGCTCCACGGCGTCCTTATCGCCCTTTACGAATTCCACCTTAACACCCAGTTTGCGCGCGGTTTCCTGAATCTTGGCCAGGAAAAAAAGATCCTCAATGAAGCAGAAGATGCGCGTGGGGGCGTTTTCGCGAATAGGCGCCGCGGGTTGCCCTGAATAGACATCGGGATAATACCCGCTGCTGTGGCCGTTGCCCGCTGTGGGAATCGTGGAAGGCGGGCCATCGGCGACGTTTCCGTTCGCCACGCGATAGCTATGGTCCATGGGACCTACAAACATGCGCGGGCCCTTCTGCCGCCCTTTTCGCCTAGCCTGCGGTGCGTTGACGCTGTTGCCAGGCTGTGCCGGGGGAGCCACGCTCTTCTGGAAGAACTTCTTCTTTCGGCCCTGGCGCGGATGGGGCGGACGGGGAGGAGCAGGTTGCTGCGGGGCCTGCATCTGGGGCTGGGGCTGAGCCTGCGGTTGCCCCTGCGCTTGCGGCACCTGCTGGCTTGGCTTGTTCTTGCGGCGGCGTCGGCGACGCCGATGCCCTTTTGACTGTACCTGACCGTTGTCAGGAGCAGGCCCCTGCTCAAGCTGGGGCTCGGTTGGTTCTGTTGTCATGATGCGTGTACTTCCTGGGTACTTTACTTGTTAGTGCGTTGCTTTGCGTGTGCTCAAAAGCGCGTGTCGCCTTGGCCCGTATTCCCTGCTGCCGGGAAAAAAACCGCGGCAATTCTCCGGTAGCGCACAGCCTTCATCAAAAGTGGCGTTGCCCATGGATCGATGCCTGTAGGCATTTTTAACCGAACCGCATAACCGCCGGTAGACGCCCTCAGTGCGCGTGCTTCCACCACTCGACCCTCTGTGAAAATGCGCTTGCCGATTTATATGCGGGAGTGGTTCATCAATTTCATCCGCTCACCGGTATCGACTCGGCGCGACCGCTGCTTTTCTCAGGTGATGCCATTTCCTATATGAGCAATCGTCGCGGACAGTCCACTCTCAACGATCTCAACTGATTGGCGATGTTTCGTTGCTCAACGGCGAGCTTGCTCTACCCATGCCCTGGGTGGCCCGCGTCAGCCGCTTGATAGGCAACTCTGATACTACAGCGAAGGTTCGCCACTGGCAAGAGGGCTGGGTAAAACGGGGGTGACTGGCGTGATGCGTTGGGAATTCTAAACTAGTTTCCTCAATCGGGTTACCGAGGAATTGGCAGAGATGACCCTCACGCAAAGAACGCCACCCCTTAGGATGGCGTCTCCGTGCTCTTACGCTGGTCACTGGCCTCCCAGCATATATCGGACTGCGGTTGTCCCACCGCTCCGTCGTTTATTTGGGCTTCCCGACCGGCTTCTCCCATTTTGAGGGCCGCTCGTTGGCGGTTGCTCGTGCCGGGTACCCTATACATCTCAAGCTCGCCGGGCCATTCCTGCAGCGGCTGATTGATCACTGGCACCTTGACCATAGCAATCGACATGCCTTTCGTAACATCGTTGAATATTAACGGTTTACAGGGAAATCTTTATACCATTCTTATGGATTCAAGAAGCTTTTCTGTCAAAATCCTCCCGAAAACTGTAGACATGCTGGCACGGTACTCACGACCCTTCCCAATCTAACGCTGACAACGGGGGCAAAAGTGCGTTCCGCGCCCTGCCAGCTCAATGCGTTGGATCGGGGTTCCGCAGTGGCGGCAGGGCTCGCCGGTGCGCTGGTAGACGCAATGCTCTAGTTGAAAGAAGCCTCGCTCTCCATCGGCACCCACATAATCTGAGACCGACGAGCCGCCGAGGCGGATAGCGTGGGTGAGAATCTGGCGCAGCGCCAGGCGCAGACGTTCCAGCTCGGCCGCCGTCAGCCGGTTAGTCCGCCTTCGCGGCCGGATTGCCGCTAGAAACAGGCTCTCGTCTGCGTAGATGTTGCCTACCCCGGACAGGAGGCTCTGATTCAACAATGCCGCCTTGATGGGCATGTTTCGCTTATGGAAGATCTCGGCAAATTCGCCGGCATCGACGGTGAGCGGCTCGGCTCCGGGCGCCTCAAATGCCATGTCGCGCCCGCGCAAGTCGCGGAACTCGAGTCGCCCGAAGCGGCGCGGATCGACGAAGCGCAACTCGTGGCCGCTGGCGAGATCCAACCGCGCGTGGGTATGCGGGCCCAGGGGAGCGTCCGGCGTGGTCACGAGCAGCCTTCCGGTCATTCCAAGATGTACGATCCATTGTGCGTCTGGCTTGTCGGCTTGGTTCGTGTTTGCCTGCTTCGGGTTTGTATCGCCCGGCTGTTTCCGCCTGCCGGCGGCCGTGCCTGTCTCCGTGCCCAGTTCAAAGACAATGTGCTTGCCCGTGCGATGCACAGCCAGAATCGCGCGCCCGGCAAGCCCTTTCGCCTGGCGCGCCGGAGGAGTCTTAAAAGTTTGCGGACGGTTGCCAAACCACACCTGCACAATGCGATCGCCGCGCACGCGCTTATTCACGCCTCGCGCAACAGTTTCCACCTCGGGTAGCTCTGGCATCGCTTTATTGTAAACATCACCTATTCAAGGAATGGCGCCCCGACTTTCGTGCTGAAATCACGTGTGCACTACCCGCCGCTCCAGTCAGGCTTGAGAAGCGTCCCATTGAGCTTGCGTAGTATCTAGTACCCCGTCTCCAAAGTTCGCGACGAAGTTGCTCGGTCATCCTGATAGATGGAGGCGGCGTGGGGGGGCGCAATAGGGGAGGATGCGTTTGGTGCGTGGAAGGCCATGATTACCGAATGGGGGAGATCATCTACAGTAAATGAAAATCGGCAAGTTGGAGCTGCTGACTGCCTCGCTTCCGATACTCCAAAAACCTGTTCATAACTACCCATGACCGCCTTATGATTTCGGATTGCTGTCCTGCCTCTGGAGCTTTCCTCTTCCCATGCCTAGGCTCCGCTGAGAGATCGATAACGAATTTCAAATATCCCTTCGTCAAATTGAGTTGCTGGCGCATGAACTCCCATTCCTCATCTCGCGTCCATCCTGGTTGCGACATGGCTGTCCGCAATCCTTCGATGGCACGCGCACAATTGATCGTAGCTAGATTGAACTGCGAGATCGGAACGATCAAGTCGTTCAGGGCCAACAGAAGTGCCCGCTCTTGTACAACGATGCGAATCATCGCCTCGTAGTTATCGGTGCCGGTATAGGAGGGATCAAGATTGAAAGCCGTACACAGGCCAACAACCTCCTCCGAGCGTGGTGTTAGGGCCGTTTGCTTGCCATCGACATCAACGAAGATTTCTATAAACACTCTCAGTCCGAATCCGTAGAAAAAGCAGAAGCTATCGATAGTGGCCATCGATAGGTCGTAAGCGTGCATCGCCAGCATCGACAGGTGCTCATCCTTGTCAAAACGCGATACGTCGCACTTGACCTCAATCTTTGAATCCGTAATGCTGATAGAGAAATCTGCGGTAAGATTGTCGTCCGGCCAACCATAGCGAATAGTCGGCATCTTTGCTACGTTGATCTTAAAGATTGGTGGTCGAACCGTTCCCCTAAAGAGCAGGACAGGCATACACTACCTCCATCAAGCCAAATCCGCAGTCCGAAGAGTATAGAGCGTTTGAGATACTATTGGGCAATGTCCTCAAGGTATCGAAGGCAGATCTTAATCTGGCGGGTGACGCACCATTTGCACAGTCAAAGCACCGTGGTTGCCCAATCCTTCGCGCGGCTTCATCGCACGAAAGGTGGGAGAGCACGAATCTCCACCGCCCTTTCAGGGTAATGGACGAGCGTCGCCATCACCGCAGGATTCTATGTTTACCGCTGGGCGGAGTTCATATGCCCCATTCTTCGCCAGAAAAAAGAGAAGGATGGACCCGACAGTGGAGGAATAAGCCCAAAATCAAGGTGCGCCACTCGCCAAACGACTGAAAACGACCCCAAAATTCCGTCGCGCGTTTTGCCGAAAATTTCGTCAGTCTTGCTAAACTAATCTCACTCTGAAGAAATGAGCATAGCTGTTGGGCAACGCGCCGCCTGTTTTTTCCGGTCTGAAGCCGAGAGCTGGAGCCTATGTTTAACTCGTGTGCTTTCTTGAGCATCCAAGCAGGTGAATACAATCAAATAACTTAACCAATTCCGAATCGCCGGCACGATGAAAATAAATGACTTAGCCGAAATGAACTGACGGAAATCCAACCTAACTCTTTTATTTTCTATATTCTGGCCACAAGTAGTTGCAAGGAGAGAACTTGCGTGATTTTGCATTCGCCAAGACCTTGAAAGCAAATCACTTATTTTCAGATACCGGAGAGGGGGGAGGCCCCCTAACCAAATGGTACACACCTGGCCCGTCGCTTCCGATTTAGATCGGCCAGACGAGCGCACTACACTGAGTGCAACCCATGTCCGCGCCCGTCACCGTTACCGACACCATCGCCGCCATCTCCACGCCCCCGGGACGCGGCGGCATCGGGATTGTGCGCTTAAGCGGGCCGCAGGCCGTGGCGATCGCATCGGAGCTGGTGCGGCTGCGTCATCCTCTCGAACACGCCCATGCGCGCCTGGCTGATGTGTTCGACGCGGGCGGCGATGAAGCCACGCGCCACGAAGCCACGCGAATCGACGAAGCCCTGGTCACATTTTTCCGCGCACCCAATTCCTACACCGCAGAAGATCTTGTCGAAATCGCCGCGCACGGCTCGCCCGTAGTGCTGGAGCTGCTGTTGCGCCGCGCGATCGAGTTGGGCGCGCGCCTGGCCGAGCCCGGCGAATTCACGCAGCGCGCATTTCTCTCCGGCCGGCTCGATCTCACGCAGGCTGAAGCGATCCACGACCTCATCGATGCGCAAACTCTCACCCAGGCGCGCCAGGCCGCCAGCCAGATGGGCGGAGCGCTCAGCCGCCGCGTCGCACCCGCCAAAGAAGCGCTGGTCGAGCTCGTCGCTCTGCTTGAAGCCGGCATCGATTTCGCCGAAGACGATTTGGATGTCACACCGCAACAGGAGATCGCGCGCCGCATCGCCGAACTCACGCCGCCTCTCGCCGCGCTTGAAGCCTCCTTTGCCCGCGGCCGCGTGGTGCACGACGGCCTCACCCTTGCCATCGTCGGCCGTCCCAATGTAGGCAAGAGTTCGCTCTTCAATCGCCTCGTGGAGCGCGACCGCGCCATTGTCACCGCAACCCCGGGCACCACGCGCGATCTGGTTACGGAGCGCATCTCCATCGGCGGCATTCCTATCGAACTGGTCGACACTGCGGGTCTTCGCGAAGGGCGCGAAGAAGCCGAGCAACTTGGCATTGCGCGTAGCCGCGAAGCCTTGGCCGATGCCGCATTGGCCCTCATCGTGCTCGACGCCACGCAGCCGCTCAACGACGAAGAACACCGTCTGCTGGCCGCAGTCGTTGGCCGGCCGGTGATTGTCGCCGCCAATAAATCCGACCTGCTGAAAACGCCGAATATCGGAAAATCGGGTCCGGAAAGATCGCATCTCAAAAAATCCGATCTGCTGAGTTCGCCACGTTCAGAATGCAGCTTGCCAGCTGCGCATGCCGAGGAGCCTGCGCTCAATGGTCGCAATGGGGGCCTCACTGCGCTCCCAACATCCGCGCTCACGGGCGAAGGCATTGCTGCGTTGCGTGAGAAGATACTTGCGCTCGCGACCGGAGGAGCCGCGGCCGAACCCGGCATATTGACGAATCTCCGCCAGCACCAGGCCGTCGCAACAGCGCTATCCGCGCTCGCCGACGCCGCACAAGCCAACGCCACCGGCATTCCTCACGAGATGATCCTGCTCGATCTCTATCGTGCCCTCTGGGCTCTCGACTCGCTCACCGGCCAGACCACGCCCGACGATATCCTAAACCTGATCTTCTCCACCTTCTGCATCGGGAAGTGATTGTAATTAATTTATTTGCATATACTTACGAGTATATCTATGTGCCTGCGAGCAGCTCCGACTGCGATTGGATGTTCCTATCTACTGATGACTCGGTCCCCTTTATTCTTTGCTGGGCTGCCCCGCTGAGATCGGTGATTTGCGCATTGATTCAGACCAGACCTTGCGGACGGATCGCACAATCCGGAGGCGTTTCGGTGACTAATCCCGCCTGCCGAACTGGAAAAGGTCAAGTCTGGGTTTCCTTCTGGTAGACATTCCAACAGGCGCCGGTCAGGTTTGCGGACACGAGACACTACCGTCGCAACGCGAGACACATTTGTGTGATGTGACAAAAAACTGCCATGCAAAGTCCGAGAGCCTCATTCAGAGTCTCTCAGTGGCGCATCGACACCTGGCGCAAAGTCGTTAAACTACCGTTCGTGCTTCTTCCAATGAAGCATGTGGTGATCGTCCACGGTGATCTTCGCGGGCAGGGTCAAGCCACAGGTCTTGCAGATCAGGACATTTCTGCCAATCTCCCAATGTGTGCAGTCCTTGCACTTACAAACCAGAAGTTCGATTTCTTTTTTGTCGCTCATTTACAACCTCCTGAATTCATCTTTTACTTCGCGCACGAAATCTGTGAATCGAGCCGTAGTAATGATGCCCGGCTGCCAGCACAAGTCCCGGTCAATGAGATTGTACTGCTTCACGATTCGGGAACCGGTAGCAACTTTTCCATCTTCGTCGGGGCCATGGCCCATAAGCCAGAGATGATCGGCCACTGAGCATGCGGCGGTAACGTCGTGGGTCACTACGATAATGGTATTTAAATCGTCCATGTCAGCGACCTTGGCGATCAGCTCGCAAGTCTTCTCAAGCATGATGAGGTCGAGCCCCGAAAACGGCTCGTCCATCAGCAGGAAGTGCTCGCTGCACAGGATCTGCTGGATGATGGCGCATCTTTGCCGCTGCCCGCCCGACAACTGAGCGGGATAGAGGTTGAACTTGTCTTCCAAGCCAAACTCGCGCAAAAACCCCATCACCTTATCGCGAGCTACCCCTGCGTCCTTTTCCTTCTTTCTTGCACCTAACATCAGATTTCCAAGCACGGTCCGATGTTCGAAGAGTGGATAACTCTGCGCAACCACGCCAACTTCACCGGCGATAACTGGGCGATCGAAGCCATTGACCGATACCCGGCCGGATGTGGGCGCAAGTAACCCCGCGATGATCCGGAACAGCGTAGTTTTGCCGCATCCGGAAGGGCCAAGAATGCCCACCACTTGCCCTTTGACTTCGCCAGGTACGATGATGTCGCGCACCTCCGCGGTCACTCCGCCCAATATCGAGCGGCCGTCATACTTGAGAGATACGCTATCGATCTTCAGCAGAGTTTTGCCGAGGCTGTAGGTTGGGGCTGCCATTATTTCCGCTCCAGCGTCAGTGCCGCATAGGGGCACATCATGTTCTTGGCCACTCCGATGCTGAAATCCTGGAACAGTCCGAGCAAGAGAATGGTCAGCTGAATGGCAAAGACCGCCGCGAGCCGGAAGTGATGGTTCTGGTCGAGCAGGACGGTGCCGACGCCACCCTCTGAGCGGACAATACCTTCCACCATGGTGAGCATCATCCAGCCCATGGCCGCATTCTGGCGGAGAACATCGAACACCTGATCGATCTGGCCGAGAACGATCACCTCCCAGACCACGCGCCACTCGCCCATGCGCAGCGTGCGCGCCAGGTCGAACATCTCCTTCGGGACTCCGTTGATCACGTCGGCCATTCCGGTAATGAAGAACACTGAAACCGAAAAGACCAGCAGCGACAGCTTCAGTTCATGACCGCTTCTAGCCATCAACGTGAAGAAGAAAGTCAATCCGACGAGTGATAGAAAACGCAGCTTGCTGAGCAAGGCGACAACAGGACGGAAGAAGGGCATCACGGTTGCATAGGCCAGCAGCAACGAAACGACAGTGGACACGGCGATAGCCTGCACGTTGAGATAGAAGCTGGTGATCAGTTCTGCGCCGAGCCCCTGCTCCCATAAATCTCCAAACGCGCTCCAAACTTCGCTTGGTTTCGGCAGCAACACGAAGGGGCTGAAGACCCACAACGAGACCACAATCGCGACCTGAACGACAACCAAGGCGCGCACCGCGTTCTTGTCCAAGATCGCATTCGGTTTGAACACTGCGACGACACTATTCATGATTTACACAGGGATAGAAAGATGCGGGGAGGCTTTGACCTCCCCAGTTTTGATTATTGGCCAATTTGTGTGATTTCGACGCGGCGGTTGAGGGCTTTGCCTCCGGGCGACGCATTCGTAGCAATGGGACTTTCCGAGCCGTGCCCAGCCACCGACTTGAAGCGCGAATCTGGGAAGCTCAAGGGAGCCACCTGCTGAAAGTAGTGCTTGACGGCCTGGGCGCGCTTTTCGCTCAAAGGCACGTTGACCGAGTCACTACCTGCGTTGTCGGTGTAACCGTCGATCTGCAGCGCCAACTGCGAGTTAATGGCCAGCGAATCCTTCAGTTCATTCAATGTTGGAATGCTGTCAGGTAAAGGCTGATCGGAACCACTGGCGAAGTTGATGTACACGGCCTTGTGGCCCAGAACGGTGCCGCTCTCTGCCTCCCTGGTATAGTCCACCGTCTCCGCGCTCGCGCCCTGGATTCCGCTTGTATTGAGCAGCGACTGAGCGCCGAAGATAAACGACGTGTCGACCGCTTCCTTATAAGGCGGGATGGGATTGTCCTTGAAGAGTTGCGGATAGTTCATCGTGGCAATCTTGCCGAAGGTCTCATAGGTGGCGCGCATATTGTTGTTATGCTTGCCGTCCAGGCCAAAGTAGTTCACGTCGTCATCCAGACCGAAGACTGCCGAGCCTCCCAGTGGCTGACCCGACTTAGGGTCCTGGAAGCCGGAGTAGTACTTGTACCAGTAATCGCCATTCTGATCGTTATAGAGCTTCGCCGAGATGACGCCCGCGCTGCGGCGAACGGCATCGAAGGCCTTCACCTGGTCCGCGGCCTGGAAGCTCGCAGCGAGCAGCCCGGTGACCTCGTCGCGGTTGTCGTTGAAAAACTTCTTGATGCCGAGAATTACCGCAGGCATCTGCGAAGCATATTCATGCGACGAAACAATCTTTGCGGTGCCCGGCCTGCCATGCACGGCCTGTTCATCGCCCGGCGTCCAGGTTACGACTCCATCCGGGCAGACGTTCTTTGTCTCGCCTGTTGGCCGTCCGTCCTTGACGACCTTGCGGTCTTCGCAACGGTTGGGAATATACACGTCGGTCACGGCCTTGATGTAATCCTCGTCCGGGGCCGCGATCCAGTTCACCGCATCCGGGTCATAGGTCTTCAGGTCCGGATTGTTCTTGAGGCCGTTCGATCCCAGGTAGTTGAGAGCAATATTCCAATCGCCATCGCGAATGACCCCGACAACTGTCTTGCCCTTCATGCTCTGCGGATTCGATTTCCACTCAGGCGGGCCCAGCAGGGCGTCCTCGCCGTTGGAGCGGCCCACTGCGCCAATAATGACGGCCTGGTAATCCGGCCCCAGCTTTTTCAGTTGTGGATTGAGATCTGCCAGCCACTGGCCGCCACTGTCACCCATTACGACGATCGCTTCGGCTCCAGAAGAGCAGGTCTTCTCCCCATCGTGGAGCTGCTTGGCGCAGGCTAAAAGGTCGGCCTTCATCTGTGAATTCGAATCTTCGCGGTGCAGCGTGAGGTTGACGCCGTACTTCTCCATCAGCGAGCCCTTGGTGGTGTCCGGGCCGCCGTTGGCGTAGATCAGCGAGTACATCGCGTTCCACTCCCAGACATCGAACTGAATATGCGTCGCCCCAACATTGGCTGGAGAGGTAGATGGATAGGGCAACGCCTGCACGTTGGCTACCTGCGCCTCCTGCTGGGGCGGAAGGTCGACGCGCGTGGCGACGATTGCTTTCATAATGCCCGGTGTTGGAATCAGGCCATGCTGCATGGCGGCGCGCAGTCCGAAGACTGCTCCACCGCCGACGAGCACAATCAGGACTAACTTAGCTTGCGGCTTTAAACGCGGCATTTCTTTTTTTCCTCGATGTGTTCGTAAATTATTGCCTACTTGAACATGTTGTCGTAATCGCTGCCGGGCTCTGCGCTCGAAGCGGCTACGCTTGACAGTGTTATAGGAACCTTGGCCGGCTCCGGCACATCCATCCCCGGAATATGAATCAGGTCAGCGCCGCTCGATTGGCTGCCGGAGGTCAGCAGCTTCTGGTTGAATTCGGCGAACTTGGCTGCCGCCTCGTCCGCGGCCGCACCGGATTCAATCTGGTCGTCGGTCAGCAGTTTGTCGGTGTAGCGCGAAAACTCGCGAATCTCACCGAGCGTGCGAGACGTATCGTCTTCGAGGTAGTCGAGAGCCATATCGACCATCTTCAACTGCTCTGGATTGCCTCGCAGTAACTGCTGGCCCACACCTAACGTGGCCTTGGCATCGAGAATCATCTTGCGCTGCTCGGCGAGGAAGTTCACCTTGTTCTCTGTGCGCTGAATCTTGCTGTCGGCTATCTGCGACCAGTGCTGGAAGGTCTTCAGCATCTTGGACGTCTGATCCTCCAGCGCCTGCAGTTGCTTAACGCCTTGCATCAGCATCCCGGCCTGCTCAAGGAAAGTCTGGCGTTCAAGCGATAGACGCTCCTTCTCCATCGCATCGCTGGTAGCATTGGCCATCTGCTCGGCCTTGGCAGCCTTGTGACCGAGAGTCGTGATCTCATCGTTCTTGGCCGCGATGCTGCGCTGAAGTCTTTCGTCGCTGCCGGCGAACCGTTGCAACGTCTGGTCGAGGTTGTACTTGGCCTTCTTCATATCGTCGAGGTTGTTGCGGAGAATGCCAATCGGATCGGTCTCGACTACCCACGAAGCGAAGAAGCGCACAGCATTCTGAAAAAGATTTGAGACCGCCGTGCGGAAGGTCGGATTGAACGCCAGCCACAGAATCGCCACCACAACTGCACCCAATGCGGCAGCATGAAGCGTGTCCTGCAGTAGCGTGATCAGGTACGGCAAAATGACATACAAGCCGAATCCGCCGCCCAGAATCAAGGCTGCCAGTACGACCATGCCGAACGGACCTTCAGGACGCTTCCAGAACGATTTCGGTGTGTAGCCTTGCAGGTTCTGGGTGAAGTTGGGACTTACTGGCGAAAGTCCCATAGGGGTTGCTTATCCTTTCAGCAGTGAGGTATAGAGCACCTTCTGCTGTTCAAGTTCGCTTGCGCGGCGTTGCACGGCGGCCTCAAACTGGCTCTGCGCATGAGTAGCTTTTCCCTGCGCATCCACCAATTCGTTTGAGAGCCGAGCCAGTTCCTGCTGAAGCTCTGAGATTTGTTCGGTGATCTTCTGAATCTGATCCTGCCGGCCTGCGACCTCTCGCGCCGAAAACTGCTGTGCCTTCTGGCCAAAGGCATCGTGTTCCTGTTGCAGTTTCGTCTTTAGCGTGTCAAAGGTTCCCAGAATCCCGTCTGCAGTCAGTCCGGCCTGCGCGGTAGCCTGAATCACTGCCGTCTTGAACTTCACGTTCGACGGCATGACGGTGTCCGGTATGGCCTTGAGTGGATCGAGAAATTTATGGATCGTTGCAGCGGCCGGCGTGCTCTCGAAATCGGTCTTGGACAGGAGCGTCTGGTAAACCGCGTCATTATCGGGCACCACTCCAGCATCGATTGGGAGTGCATATGAAGCTTGCGAAGGCTCGCCTTCTACTGGAGTTGACAAAACTTCATGTGCCGAAATGCCGGGCGCGGCAGGCGCAGGAGTGTGCTTGTCCGGCTTTGGCGGCTCGTCTTCAAAGGCTACGGACTTCAGAGTGTCGAGAAATCCATGCTTTCCGGTCATAGCGCTCCCCCAATCACATAGAGGCGTTTGGAATGTTGCAGTTCGCAAGAAGAATATACCGCGCAATGGTGGACTTCAAGTGAATAATCGCAAGTTCCAGCGGCCAGATGCAGCAGCCCGGCTTGGATCGCTAAGCCGACTTCCTGCGGCAAATCTGCTATTTGAGCCGTGCTGCGCTCGTACAGAAGACAGTTAACGGGTTTTCGCTGCGGTGTATACTTTCGGCCATGGAGAATCGTACTCTCAGCGATGCCGGCGGGACGCCCGGCGGCATCGGTCATTTTGTTCTCGGCTGTATCATGGCGTGCATCGGCGGGTACCTGCTGGTCAATCAAGTTACCGTGGTGGGCTCCTTCTGGAATTTCTACGGAGAAAACACCTTCGGCACCACTCTCTTGCCGATGCTGTTCGGGATCGGCTTGCTTTTCTGGCGTGGCCGAAACATCGTCGGATGGATCCTTACCATCGGCGGAGCGCTTTTCATCTTTGCAGGTATCCTTGCCAACCTGCACATCTTTTTCCGGCCGGCAAGCCTCTTCAACACCATCGTGATGCTAGTGCTGTTGGTCGGGGGTCTGGGATTGATCGCGCGCGGCATCCAGCCACACCACAACCGGCCGGCAGAGTAACTACTATCGCTGATTTCGTACCGATGGTCCCGACATTCACGGACGGGTTCACGTGTTCTTCCATCGATAAATTCCCGCTTCCGATACCGCACATCGGACCTACCCTCTTCTGATACACGCCTCGGTTCGGTTGGCGCGTCCCCGTTTGCAGTCTGGTGAAGCTTTTGCGCCGAGTCTAGCCTGCTGCAATGAGCATCTCGTCGGACGGCATTTCGAGTCTCCAGGAATAGGCAAACTTGTTGAAACCCGCATAAACACTGGGTTACGGACACATTCTAACCTTCTACATCGCGAAATGATTACAAGCTTTTTATTATCAATAATTTAGTAGATTTTCTTGCTAGCCCATCCTGCGACCTTAATTGGTGAAATTCGATGTTTGATCGGTACACAAGACCGTTTTAACTTGCCCATTGGCTAGCAGATGCGGAATGTTACTGATCCCTCGCGGCGAAGGAGGCCGTCAATGAATCCCGGCCCAAAGCGAGATGCCGCGTCGTCGCACCGGCCGGGTTAGAATCTGGCTGATGGCCCCAATCAGCCTGGAGAAGATTGAAGCGATCGCGCCTGACCAGGCCTCGCTGGTGGCGGCGCGGAAGCTGGTGAAGCCGTCTGGCTGGTCCGGGATCTCGAGCAACGGAGCGGGGCTCATTTGGGGTGAATGCCAAGGATCAGGCTCGTCGCCGTATCGCGTGGTCGCGTCAGAAGTTGATGCCGGCTACAAGTGCACCTGTCCGAGCCGAAAGTTTCCCTGCAAACACAGCTTGGCGCTGATGTGGATGCGCTCAGAAGGCAAGATCGCGTTTGCCGCGGGCCAGGCGCCGGAGTGGGTGCAGGAATGGACGAGGCGGCGGAGGACCGGCGCAGGAGTTGCCGGCAAAGACGACCCCGAGGGCGGCGCGGTTGGGAAAAATGCCGCAGTTGCTGCGGCCCCGGTTGTGGAAGAGATGGATCCCAAGGCTGAAGCCCGGGCAGCAGCCGCACGCGAGCGCAGCCGCCGCGAACGTGAGGAGGCTATTCTCGGCGGCCTCGACGATCTCGACCAGTGGATCGCGGACCAGATTGACAATGGGCTTGCGGGATTTGCTGCGAACGCCGGCAAATTATGCCGGGCGATTGCGCAACGGCTGGTGGATGCGAAAGCATCGGGGCTTGCTTCCCGGATCGACGGTCTACCGGCTCGTCTTTACGCTCTTCCGGAACAGGCGCGCTCGACCGCGGCGATCGAGCAACTGGGCCAGCTTCATCTGCTCGCCGAAGCGTACCGCCGCCAGGGAATCTTGAGCAGCGAACTGCACGCCGATGTGCGCAGGGAGGTAGGTTGGACCCAGTCGCGCGAGTCGCTGCTGACTGAGGAAAACGCGCTTGCTGTGAGCGGCTCATGGCGAGTGACGGCCACAGTCAGCGAGGTGCAGCCTGACCGGCTTCGTCGGCTCAAGACATGGTTGTGGCGCGAAGATGTGGCGAAAGGGCCGCAGGTTGCGGTGCTCATCGACTTTGTTCCTCTTGCGGGCGGGCCAACGCGCTCGAGCTATCAGCCAGGAGATAAGCTTGGAGCGACGCTGGTGTTTTATCCTTCGGCGCGGCCGCTGCGGGCACTGATCAAAGAAGTGACAACACCGGCTCAGGTGTGTGGCGTGGACCTCCGACTGCCTGATAAGACGCTGATTGCCGCGATGGATGAGTATGAAGATGCGCTGGCGGCGGTGCCGTGGCTGAGCGCGTGGCCGATCACATTTTGCGGGGCGTCTTTAAGGCGCAATGGCGAAAACCTCTTTCTCTCTTCGAGCGACGGCGCCGTGCTCCCGCTTGCTGCCTCGCAGAGCGGCGCGGCCGCGCCGCTGCTCGCACTTGAGCGTTTCGATGGCTTTGGGCTCTGGGATGGGTATCTCTTTCGGCTCTGTTTTGCGCAAACCGCATTGGGAAGGTGGGTGGCCGAATGAACGCCGCTGAGCTCAAGACACGAGTTGTGCCTGTGCTGATGAGCGGCGCACGCAGAGGATTGCTGGACACGGAGTTGGAGTCCCTCGGGGGCGATCGCGACCATGCGCTGCTGAATGTACTGAGTCTTGCAGGACAGGCATTGCGATTTACGCGACCCGCGCAGCCGGCGGAATATGCCGTTGAAACGTGGCCTCACGACGAACGGCCCATCTTGCCGCAGACGCTGCGCGCGCCCATTCTGCGCCTGCTCGAACGCTGCACCGAGGACACGGCAAGGGCGCTGGCTCTCGCATTGGAGACGAGGCGGCTGCGTCCGCATCCATTCGATTTGCCGAGGATGGATGGATTCGTAAAAAAACATGCCGATCGATTGGGCGTGACTGCCCAGTATTGGGCGCAGCGCGAGACCAGCCCCCAAGCGCCTCGCGGATACTTCGACGCTGTTGACCTCAACGCGGAGACCTGGACTGAGGCCGCGCCGCGCATACGGGCGAAGTTCTTGCGCGAGATGCGCAAACGCGATGCGGAAAGTGCACGGCTCCTGCTGGAAAAGACCTGGAACGCCGAAGACGCCGACAGCCGCGCGCAGTTAATCGCGGCCTTTCAAACCGGATTGTCTGCAGGCGATAAGGATTTTCTTGAGAAGATTCGTAAGGATCGCGCGCCCCGTGTAAAAGCCGCGGTGCAGAGATTTCTGGCTGCGCTTTCCGGCTCTGCCGCAGACAATCCCGCACTTGCCGCGTGCATGGAGAGAATCGAGCGATCGAAGTCGGGACTGCTCAAGAAACGGCAGACGCTCAAGCTGGAGCTGCCCGCAACTGTGAAAGATCATGAAGCGGCGCGATGGATTCAAGAACAATTTGCCGATGTTACGCTCGCTGAGCTGGCGTGCGCCTGTGAGTTAAACGATTCGCAAGGGCTTGTGGATGGCGCAAGAAAAGATGACAACTTGCTCTTCGCGCTCGCAATGATGGCCACGCGAGAGAGGCGGTTCGAACTGCTGGAGACCATCGCCGACGAAATCCCCGATGCATGGGGGAAGATGAGCGACTCGAATTGGGAAGACAGCTCCCTCGATGATTCTGCCGAGCGCGCACGATGGGCGCAGGCGATCCTGAGACCGAAAGAATGGCTGCCATCGCAGCCTTTTCCCGCATGGAGCTGGCTGCACCGGCAGATGGAAGGACCCCTGCCGACAAACGTGATGCGAGAAGTGCTGGCGTCGAAAGTGTGGACCGCTCAGCTTGAGGAAGAAAACAAACCGGGAACGGAGCTTGTACAGGTTTTTTGTGCGCTTTGTCCACCCGAACTGCGCAACCATCTCCGCAGCCAGCTTGAACCGCTGACCGCGGACAGAAACGACAAAGGTTTGATGTTGCTCGAGATTCTTGACTCACTGGAGAAGACGGCATGAGCGGTGACAGATTGCGTTTATCAGCAGAGGAGATTTACGCGGGCGAGCTTGAGGCGCTCATAGCAGTAGACGATCGACCGCGACCGCCGAAATGGAGACTTTCACCGCAGGCTGTGGTGACGTATCTGCTGGGCGGCAAAGCGAAGAATGGAACCGCTATTTCGGCCAAGTACATTGGCAACCGTCGACTCATTGAGACGGCCGTTGCCACACTGGCCACGGATCGCGCCCTGCTTCTGCTGGGACTGCCGGGAACAGCAAAGTCGTGGGTCTCTGAGCACCTGGCCGCCGCCATCTCCGGCTCGTCGCAACGCCTCATCCAATGCACGGCCGGCACCGACGAGAACCAGATCCGCTATGGATGGAATTATGCGCTGCTGCTGGCCAAGGGCCCTTCAGCCGAGGCGCTGGTGAAGACGCCTCTCACGCGGGCCATGGAAGAGGGCACAATTGTGCGGCTTGAAGAGCTGACGCGCATGGGCTCTGACGTCCAGGACACGCTGATCACGGTCCTCTCAGAAAAGACGCTGCCGGTGCCTGAACTGAACACGAGCATTGAAGCTACCGAGGGCTTTAACGTGATTGCCACGGCAAATAATCGCGACAGGGGTGTGAACGATCTTTCTTCGGCGCTGAAGCGGCGCTTCAATGTGGTAGTTCTTCCATCGCCGGCGACGCTTGAGGAAGAGACGGGAATTGTGGCGAAGCGCGTGAGCGAGATTGGCGTGAACTTAAAGCTGCCGCCTATTGAGCCCGTGGAAAAGGAATTGTCGCGCATTGTAATCATGTTCCGAGAGCTGCGCGACGGCAAGACGTTGAACGGAAAAACGAAGTTGAAGACATCGTCTGGTTCGCTTTCGACCGGCGAGGCAATCTCAGTGGGAGTGAGCGCGTGGGCTGAAGCCGCGCACTTTGGCAATGGATCAATGGATGCGCAGAGTGTAGCCGCCAATCTTGTGGGCGCGGTGGTGAAGGATCCTGTGCAGGACACCGTTGCGCTCGAAGAGTATCTCGAAAATGTGGTTCGGACGCGCGATAACTGGGGCGATTTGTATCGCGCCATCCGCGAGGTGATGTGATCGCGAATGGATGAACGGTTGCATGTCTTCGGAATCCGGCATCACGGGCCGGGCTCGGCCGCGCTGCTCACACGCGCGCTCGATGCGCTCGAGCCTGCGTGCGTATTGATTGAGGGACCGCCTGAGGCGGACGGCCTGATCCAGTTTGCCGGCGCACACGGGATGAAACCGCCGGTTGCGCTGCTGGCTTACTCGAGCGCCGATGCCAATGCAGCATTCTTCAGCCCGTTTGCCGAGTTCTCACCGGAATGGCAGGCGATGCAATGGGCGCTTGCACACAAAAGGCCTGTGCGATTTATCGATTGGCCGGCAGGCATTTCGATTCATCTGCAGATTGCAGAAAAAGAAAAGGGTCCCGAAGAGTTTGAGATTGAGCACGATCCCGATCCGCTCGATTCACTCGCTCTAGCCGCAGGCTATGCCGATGGCGAGGCGTTGTGGAATGCACTGATCGAACAGGGCAGGCTCGGCCGTGACCGTCATGATGAAGAGGCTTCGAGTTCGCTCGCGGTGTTTGCGGCGATTGAGAATGCCATGACCGAGATGAGAGCCGAATCATCGATAACGCGCAGCGAGCGCTCGCGGCAGCGAGACGCGCAGCGCGAGGCATGGATGCGGATCAATGTGCGCCAGGCTTTGAAGGAATGCGAAGGGCCGGTTTCCGCGATTGTAGGCGCATGGCATGCAAGCGAATTGCGGTGCAAGGCAAGTGCGGCGGAAGATCGCGCGCTGGTGAAGGACCTGCCGCGCGAGAAGGTTGAAGTGACCTGGGTGCCATGGACCAATAGCCGCCTAAGCGCAGGATCAGGATATGGAGCCGGCGTGATTTCGCCTGGTTGGTACAGCCATTTGTGGAGTTTGTACGCCAGCGTAAAGCCGACAGGTGCCGCGGCGTTTGCCGCGCAATGGCAGGCCAGGACCACGGCCCTTTTGCGACAAGAGGGCTACGCTGCATCCACCGCGTCGGCCATTGAGGCGGCACGATTGTGTCTTACGCTGGCGTCAATGCGCGAGCGTCCGGTGCCGGGCCTCGAAGAGATGCGTGAGTCCGCGCTTGCCACGCTCTGCCACGGAGAAGAGGTTCCTCTCCGGTTGATTGAGCGCAAGCTCTACATTGGCGAATTGGTGGGAGAGATTGACGAGAGCGTTCCGCAAATGCCGCTGGCTCGCGACCTGGCTTTATGGCAGAAAAAGACGCGCCTCAAGCCTGAAGACATTGAAACCGAGCTGCGCGTCGATTTACGGAGCGAGGCTGGGCTTTCGAAGTCGACGCTGCTGCATCGCCTGCTGATCCTCAATGTTCCATGGGGAAAGTTGATTGAGGCCGAGAGCAGCCGCGGTACATTTCGAGAAGTGTGGCGCATTCGCTGGTTTCCGGAGCTGTCGGTTTCGCTGGCTGAGGCACTGGTGTATGGCGGCACAATTGAGCAGGCAGCTTCAAACAGGCAGCTGGACCGAGCGAGCAAGTCAACCTCGATCTCAGAGCAGGCGGAGCTGATTCGCGCGGCGCTAGTGGCCGACCTACCTTTGGCCGCGCGCGCTTGCATTGAGCGTCTGCAGGAGACGGCCGTCCAGGCGAGCGAAGTCACCGAGTTGATGCAGGCTGTAGTTCCGCTCGCTCGCGTGCTTCGCTACGGCACCGCGCGAGATCTGCCTGAGCCCGAGTTGCGATCGCTGATTCAGGCTCTGAGTGTTGAGGTGAATGCAGGCGTGAGGCTTGCGTCGCACAATCTTGACGATGATGCGGCGCGGGCACGGGTTGGCGCGATGCGCGAGTTCGACGAGGTTCTGCATTTGGCCGCCGAGCCGGCATTGCTTGAGTCATGGCGGCGGCAGCTTGCCGCGATGGTGGGTGACGATCAGGTGGCCGCGCAGGTGGCTGGCTTGAGCCTGCGCCGGTTGCATGACGAGAGAGTGTGGAGCCTTGAAGAGGTGAGCGCTGCGTTTTCGTTGCACACACGCGGTGAAATTCTGCAGCGGGCTGGAGCATTCCTTGAAAATTTCCTATCAGGTGGCTCTGAGGTTCTACTGCAAGATCAGCCATTGCTGCAACTGCTTGACGAATGGCTGTGCGAGTTGAACGAAGGAGACTTCATCGAATCGCTGCCGTTGTTCCGCAGGAGTTTCTCTGACTTTGACGCCGTTGCGCGCAAACGCGTTATGGAGCGGGTTGCGCGCGGAAGGCACTCCGCTGTGCCTGTAGCGCAGGCAGGGCCGAATACGGCCAACCATAGCTTCGATCGAGCGCTTCCGTTGCTGTATCAAATCCTGGGCATCGCATCCGGCGCAGGAGATCACGAATGAGCGCGCCGATTCTGAGCGAAAAAGAGCGGTCGCGCCGGTGGACGCTCGCACTTGGTGAAGCGGGCGGAGAATTGTCGCAGGAAGATCGCCGTCTTTCGGATGCCCTAGGCGCTCTCTACGAATGCTCTTCGCAGAAGAAAGGTCGCGGAGGGCTCGGCGCGTCAGCGCCACGCGTCTCGCGCTGGCTCGGAGACATTCGTGAATTCTTTCCTGCCCCGGTAGTACAGGTGATTCAGCGTGATGCCTTCGAGCGCCTCAATCTCAAGTCGCTAATGCTGGAGCCTGAATTTCTCTCGACGCTCGAAGCCGACGTCCATCTGGTTGCCGATCTAATTTCTCTAAGGTCTGCAATTCCCGAGCAGACCAAAGATACGGCGCGAATCGTGGTGCGTAAGGTAGTGGATGAGCTATTGGCGCGGCTGCAGCACAAGACCGTTGAGATTGTGACCGGAGCTATCAACCGCGCGCAGAGGACGAGGCGGCCAAGGCATGCGGATATTGATTGGGGGCGCACCATCGTGGCGAATCTGCGGCACTACCAGCCGGAATACAGGACAGTGGTGCCGGAAACACTGATCGGGTATCAGCGCAGAACACGGACGCGGACCAATCTCGATCATGTGATGCTGTGCGTTGACCAGTCAGGTTCCATGGCTACGTCGGTTGTGTATTCGTCGATCTTCGCAGCGGTTCTTGCATCGCTGCCCGGCCTGAAGACGCAGCTCATTTGCTTTGACACCGCCGTTGTTGACCTCACTGAGCAACTGGCCGATCCGGTAGACGTACTATTCGGCGTGCAGCTTGGGGGAGGAACCGATATCAACCGCGCGCTTGCCTATTGCGAGCAGCATGTCGAGCAGCCAGCCAAGACCCACCTCGTCCTCATCACCGATCTTTTTGAAGGAGGCAACGCCGAGTCGATGCTGGCTCGCGTTGCAGCGCTCAAGCAAAGCGGCGTGAAGGTGATTGTGCTGCTCGCGCTCTCTGACGATCGGCATCCGGCCTTCCATGTCGAGCACGCGGCAAAAATCGCCGCGATGCATTGCCCGGTCTTTGGCTGCACGCCCGACCAGTTTCCAGAACTTATGGCTGTCGCCCTCACCGGCAGGGATATTGAGCAGTGGGCCGCGTCAAATGATATTGCTTTGGTTAGAGGGGTTTGACAGAACGTTTCGTGCTGCGTGTATTTTGCGAATCGTCTTGCAAGCAGCGCAACGGGGATTTCGAGTATCCAGCGTACCGACCCATAGCTCAGCATCCGTTCCTGCAAGAGCCGTCACATAAACGTTGTCTGTTGTGGAGTGGAATCTCTTGAGTTCCGTGCCATCATAGATCAACAGGCCTAACTTCGCAGTGCCGATCGGCAATCGGCCTGTGGCCAGAGGGAGCAAAGCAGTCACGTTGCGCGCCTCATCCCGATTGGCCGGAATCTGCCGGAAGACACGGCCATCGAACGCTAATACACCTGCTCCGCTTGTCGCAATAAGCAACTCTGGCTGCTGGGACCCTGTCAGCATGCCAACCGCCAGCTGGCTCAATGGAACGGCAGGCAACTCCATTCTTGCGCGATAGATATGATTTAGCCGTCCGTCAGGGGAATATGCATAGAGTCCGGCCGGACCCGCCAAGAAAAGCCGGCCTTGAAATTCAGCTGCACTCTTGAAGACCGCGGACGCTGTGAAGCCCTCAAAACCCGGATTCGGCTGAGGCGCCAGGGGCCGGACTTCGACTCCCAGCGATCCTTCATGCGCCGCATCGCGCCTGAGGCCGCCCAGCGCGCGTTCCACCCGCAGGCCACCAATCCCGAACCAGCAAGGCACAAGACCGCCACCGCGATCGCAACAAACGCCACAGCGCGCCGCTGAGGTTTCATGTGGAATCTCTATTCGGGCAGGATCGAGATGACAATAACGCAGAAGCTGCATGAACGCAAATTCAAATAAAACCTGACCTAGGCCGTATCGACATATAGCCCTCGCCTGCGCATGGCTACACCTCAGGCTATATGTCGATACGGCCTAGGAAGAGCACCCCGTGAGTTGTGAGAAGAGCCGATCGTGCTTCGATTCGAACAGTACAGGTTGCGCGTAACGGCTAGAAGCGGAAGCGGCCGGAAAACTGCCAGTCACGCGGAGGCACAGCGGAATTCTGGCCTCCGATGGTGCCGAAGGCTGCTGCCGCGCACTGTTGCACGGTTTGGCCAGCGGTGCACCCGGGATTCCACCCCGTTGCGCCCGAAGCGAGGCTGAAGTAGGTCGAGTTAGTAATGTTAGTGACGTCTGCCTCAAGCTCGAAGGTGACGTTCTCGGCGACGTTGAAAGTGCGCCGGAAACCCATATCCATATCCTTCCAGCCAGGGCCGCGTAAGCCGTACGGAGCCGACCGGGCGACGTTGCCGAGCAGGTAGCCACCGCAGCCACCAATCGTGGTATTGCTGGCACTTTGGCATTGGAAAGCGTTGACGTCGATGTACTGAATGGTCTGAATGTTGCTGGCATTGGCGCCTGGGGCGCGGCCCCACTTGCCATTGATGCGCGCGCTGCTCTTGGTAAAGGCCGGGTTGTAGTCCGGCACACACGTCCCCTGCAACCCGTATTCGGCGCTGTCACAAGCAGTCGTCCCCAGCTCCTTGACAGAAATCTGCAGCGGGGTGCCCTGGCGGAGCTTGACGATGCCTGCGACAGACCATCCGCCTGCTACGAGGCCGCCGATTCTATTCTGTGTGAGCCACTTGCGCCCATGCCCGAAGGGCAGGTCATAGTTGAACGTGCCGTTGAAGTTGTGGCGCTGATCGTAGGTGCCGAGGCCGCGGTCGACAGCATTGGCTGGAATGGAGTGCGAGAAAGCGCCGTCGATGGGGCTCACTGAATACTGCGTGCGGTGTTGGCCGACGTCGTCGATCGACTTCGACCAGGTGTAGTTGGTGAAACCGCTGATACCATGCCATGGCCGCTGCACGTAGGTCACCTGCAACGCGTTGTAGTTCGAGTTTCCGGTAGCTCCCCAGATATCGGTCAGGTTGCCGAACTGCGGGAAGGCCGAAAGCGCGCGAGCCACAGTCGCATCGGGGCCACCGTAATTATTGTTTGGGAACGGAGATTGAAAATTCGGCAAGATCTGCTGGACGGCGGCTTGTACCGCTGGAGTTATCGTACTACCTAGCAAAGTGTTGAGCATCGCGGAATACTCAGGCGGAATCGAATTCGTGGCAGCCCCGCGGCCTGCCCCGCCGGGAAGGAAGTGCGTCTGCGAGCCTACGTAGTTGATGCTCAAAACACCAGCCTTGTTGATCATCTGCTGGATGCCAAAGTTGTAGTTGACGAACTGCGGGCCGCGGCCTCCATAGTAAAGGTCAACGAAGTTCTGGGTCGTTGGGTTGCAGGCGCCGCTCACCTGGCTCGATACCGGGCAGATGGTGTTGTTAACGTCGTTTGCCGTAAGAGTGTAGTTGCCGGTGGTGCTCAACGGGTTGAAGATATCGCTGGCTGCAGTCCAGGGCGGAATCGACCCGTAGTCGGCCTGCCCGCCCGTCGATCCCGGCGGGTACAGACTGTTCTGCGGCGAACCTTGGATTCCGGGGTTGAGGAAGAAGGCCGGAGCCGAGGTGCTGTTTGCGCCCTGCCAGACGCTGGTCCAGGCGTACTCTGAGTTGTTGCCCGGGCCGGCAGTAGCGTTGGCGTGGCCGCCGGTGCCGCCCGCGTGCGTGGTGATAACGCCGAAGTTGGCGCGGATCGTCATGGAGCGGTTCGGCGAGTAGGCAGCCGCGAGCTGTGGCTCCCAGTTCTTGTTGTACGGATGGATGGGCGTGCTGCACTGGCAGATATAGGGCGAATAGGCAGGGTTCGGGCCTTTGCCGTAACCACCGTAGAACACAACTCCCGGGTTTCCGGTGATCGGGTTGGTCACATCGGGACGGACATAGGCGAAGCGGTTCTTTGTTTCGTGCCAGGGTTGCAGGTAGTCATAACGAAGACCCACGGTGACAGTGAGCTTCGGAGTGACGCGCCAGGAATCCTGCACGTACGGAGCGATCGGCTTGAAGCGGCCGCCCACATCGGAGATGGTCTGAGTGCGAACATTTCCCGTATAGACCGCGCCAACGAGAAAGCTGGCGAAGGCCGAACCTCCTTGCACGACAGCTGTCGTCGTATTGCTGGTGCTGGTGTAATTGAGGTTCTCGGTGTTGTAGCCGCTGTAGGTTAGCTGTGTCGCCCCGGAGTAGCCGCCGTAGGATGCGGCATTGGTTTCAAGCCACTGCATCTGGATGCCGAAGGTCCAGTTGTGGCGGCCCTTCACCCAGAGCGCGTTGTCGATAATGGTGAAACTATTGGTCGCCTGGGGGCCGCTCCAGAGATTCGCCGCCCAGTTCGTGGGAGCAGTTTCTGCCGTGGCGCCGCCACCCGAGAAGGTCACGCTCGGCATCTCACCTGTGGCGCTACCGGCGGGTGTATTTGCGATTCCTGCTTGTCCCGCCGAAAATTTCGTTCGATCCGTCGGCGAGTAGGACTCGCCCCACGTACGCGTCAGGGCGTAGTTGAACGTATTGATGAGGTGGTCATTGATCGTAAAGGTGTGGGTGACGATTCCGGTGGAGCTTTTCTGGGAGGTGAAGAGTCCCGCTGCGTAGGGTACCGGCAGTTGAGCGAGGGGGAGGGTGCCGCTATAGTTGGGGATCTTGTTATAGCCGTTCAGGCCACCCAGGCCGACGATCGAAATTCTCTGTCTCTGCGACAGGGTGTAATCAAGGCGAACGTTGATGCGGTAGTCGTCGTTCTCGAACGGCAGACCGGCAAGGTAGTTGTTCGAGGTGGACAGGTTGGTCGGTGTTGGCAGCGCCTGCATCAGGTACTGCGAGATGCTCGAGATCTCGTTCTGCGGAATGACGTTGAAGGTGGGAGCACCGTTCAGAAGGCCGCGGAATTGGTTGCGCGTGCCGCCTGGGACGGGATCGAAGATGCCGGCCACGCCGACCTGCGTCGCATCGCCGGTACCGAAGGCATCGGTGAAGTCACCGGTGCGCTCGCGCATGGTCGGGATGGTCAGATACTGCGGCGTGTTGCTGACCTTGGTGTAGTGATAGCCTTCGTAGGCGCCGAAATAAAAAAGCTTGTCCTTGAGGATTGGACCGCCTAGCGAGCCGCCGTAGGAGTCCTGATGTTCGCCCGGCTTGATCGCATACCCGTTCGCGGCCGGCACCTTGCTGAAGTATCCCCAGGTATCGAACATGGTGTTGCGGATGTAGTCGAACACGGTGCCGTGCATCTGGTTGCCGCCGCTCTTGATGGTGTAGTTGGTTACACCGGCGCCGCCAAACGACACACCGGCGCCGTTGGTCACTACCTGGAATTGATCGACCGCGTCGACGGAAACGGCGTTGCGCACGGTGGTCGGATCGCCCTGCGCGGCGATCGAACTGACAGGGATGCCATTGATGTAGTTCTGGTTCAGGAACTCCTGGCCGGTACCGCCAAAGACGCCGGTCGTCCCGCCGCCTTCCTGTACGCCGGCAACCAGGTACTGGAATTGCGTCGGGTCGCGCGGGCCCCCGTTCATCGAAAGCGGAAGATCGGTGTAGAGCTCGTTTTCGATGGTGCCGCCCATCGCGGCGTCCTGCGTATTGAGCATGGGCGGAGCATCGGTGATGGTCACCTCTTCACTTGCCGAGCCAATGACCATCTGCAGATTCAGCCCGAGCGTCTGCAGGGCGTCGAGAACGACGTTTTCCTGCAGGAGAGTCCGAAAACCCTTTGCCTCGACCTGAACATTGTATTTACCTGCCTGCAGCGGCGAGGCGTTGAAGTCACCAGCCCCGTTTGCCACGCGCTTCACGCTAACGCCGGTATCGACATTGGTGATGGTGACGGTGGCGTTGGGCAACACAGCTCCGGCTGGATCGGTGATCGTGCCCTGGATCGTACCGTCGCCCTGCTGCGCCGTTGCCGGAGATACAGCTAGCGCAAGCAGGGTCAGGAGCACACCAACACTACCCCTAAATGGAAGGTTCAAGCGAAGAAACGAGGCCAGCGACACTCCTACACCGCGAAATAGGGACATAGCAACTCCAACGTGCCAACCCAAAGCGCGAAACGCCTAATCGAGTCTGTAGAACCTGACGGGCCCTAGGAGGCCATCGGGTGGCGAACTCATAGAAAAGGTTTTCTTGCGCCTATGTGGCAACGTACGCCAAAGTAAGGAAAAGCAAATAGTGTTGTCAATTAAAAAATTGTTTCGCCGGTAAAAAATTCTCCTTTTCAACTCGTCTCGGGACGTGCTAGTTTGTTTAGCGAACTTCAATAGCGACTTTATGCCTCATTCGGCGTGAGGACCGCGTATGCCCCGTAGAGCGCGGTGAGCAAAGCCAGAGTCGTCGTCGAAACGAATCAGTCGACTGACAAAAAAGGAAGTCCGGATGAGTGGCTTCGAATTAAAGCGGTCTCTTGTTGTGATGGCTGTATTCGCGCTTGGAGTCTCTTCTTGGCTGCCGGCACAGGCATCTTCGCCCCAGATAGAGCAACAAGATAATTCTGCAAATACATTTTCCATGAAAGCGTATTCTCGGCTGGCCGTCGAAGATGTGCTGGTGTACGACGGGAAAGAAAACCCTGTGCGTGGACTGCCGCAGAGCGCCTTCACGATCCTTGAAGACGGGAAGCCGCAGCCGATTCGTGCCTTCTCGGAATACAGTGCGAACACTCCGCTGGTTACTCGGCAGTTACCCAAGCTTCCACCGCATATCTACACCAATCTGCAACCTTCACCGACAACCAGCGCGGTGAACATCCTTCTGCTGGATTCGCTCAACACATCTCCGGCTGACCAGATCTTCGTCAAGGATGAGGCGACCCGCTTCCTGAAGAGCATGCAGCCGGGCACGAGAATCGCCATCATGGCGCTGGGGTCGCGGCTGCGCTTGCTACAGGGTTTCACGACGGACTCGAGCATTCTGCTCGCGGCACTGAACACCAAAAAGAACCGTTCGCTGCCTTCGCCGTTCATCGATGCCGCCACTCCAGACGCGATTGAGTCGCTAGAAGAAGTCGCAGACGCGGACACGGCGTCCGCTCTGCAGGAATTCGAGAATGAGCAGTCGTCTTTTCAGTCGGACATGCGCAAGCGCATGACCCTGGAGGCGCTGAACCAGATCGCTTCGTACGTGGCCGACGTCAAGGGCAGGAAAAATCTGATCTGGTTTACCTCCGGAGTTCCTCTGCAGGTTTTCCCCCAAGGCGGCGTGGATGATCTGGCGTCGATGAGCGATTACAGTCGTGACCTGCGGCATACAACCGACCTACTCACCATAGCGCAGGTGGCGGTGTACCCGGTCGACGCCGGTGGCGTGATGACCAATCCCAGCGCCAGCGTTGTGCATCCGCCGACAGGTTTCAGCAGTGGGCGCGGTGACAGCATGGGCAACGCCATCCAGGCTTTTGATATGAAAACCGCGCAGGCACATTTGTCGATGGACACCGTGGCCGACGCCACCGGAGGTATTCCCTACTACAACACTAACGGGTTGAAAGAAGCGGTGGCCCATGCGATTGCCAACGGCGAAAACTACTACACCCTCTTCTACGCTCCGCCCGACCCGGACTTCGACGGCAAATTTCACAAGATTACAGTGAAGGTGAATGTACCGAACGTGCATCTGTCGTATCGGACCGGGTACTACAGCGATAACATTGAGCGCAACGAATTGACGCCTGGACTGACGCTTGCCACAACGGTGCCCGAGCCCTACGGCAGCAACATGGCGGCATCGATGGGCCGAGGCGTGCCGACTTCAACGCAGTTGCTCTTCACGGTGCGCGTGGAACCGCATGGCGACGAGAAGTTGCCCGCAGGTGAGAAGGTGCTCGGCACGCTCGATCCGAAGCTGGCCGGAAAGGCGCTCTATCGCTACGACTTTCAGTACTCGCTGCCCGGCCGCCAGATCACATTCAAGGATAGGCCCGATAAGGTGCACACCGGAACCTTGGAGTTTGACATTACGGCATACGATGTTTTCGGCAAACTGGTGACGAGCATCAGCCAGACGATCAATCTCCCGCTGTCCGAAGAGCGTTACCAGCAGTTGCAGCACAAGCCATTCGAGCTGCTGCAGGGTCTCGATCTTCCGGCCGGAGAACTGTTTGTTCGAATGGGAATTCTGGACGGCAATTCGGACAAGACAGGAACCCTGGAAATTCCGCTGGCGGTTGCGAACATGCCGGCCGCCGCAGCCAAGCAGGCTAAACAATGAAACCTGTAACAACCAAGTGCAGCGCAATCAAGCCGTCATGAAACACAGAACGACAATTCGGTATCTCCGCATCGACGGCCTGCCGAAACTTTGTGCGTATCGACCTACTGGAAGGTGATACTTATGTTTTCCCGAGTAAATGTTTTCACAACTATTGCGTCTACTCTCCTCATGTTCGGTCTGAGCGCCTCCGCGCAGACTGTGGCTCCGGTGCTGGTCCCGTACAACATCACCGCCATCGCCGGAAATACCCAAAGCTCGGTGCCCGGGTATGGTGGCGAAGGCGTGCTGGGATTGAGCGCCACGCTCAACACCCCGAATGCCCTCGCGGTCGATTCGGTGGGAAACGTCTACATCGCCGATCAGGCCAACGCGCTGATCCGCGAATGGAACCCCCGCACCAACATCATCCAGACCATCGCCGGTATGGTACCCAGCGGTTGCACCGGGACCACGTGCAAAACCATCAATTCAGGCTGTTCGGATGGCTCGCCCGCCTATGGTAACCTCGTTGGCTCGCGCATGCAGGGGCTGGTGGTTGACGGCTTCGGGAACGTCTATTTCTCCGACTATAACTACCAGGGTGTTTGGGTTATCTATCGCGGCGGCGCGCAAGTGGCGAACTTCATCGCACTCGTCGACGCTGGAACGGTGTCTTCAGCCTCGGCCGTGCAGCCCGGCTATATCTACCACATCGCCGGCTCGGCTACGCCGAAGACAGGCGGCTGCACTGCGGCGAGCGGCGCTGTCGACAATGTGCTGGCCACTGCTGCCAAGTTTCATGATCCGCTGCAGATGGGTATCGACGCTGCCGGCAACCTCTACGTGCAGGACTATGCCAACAACGTCGTCCGGGTAATCAACACGCAGGCCACGACGCAGTCGTTCTTCGGCGTGACGGTACAGCCGGGCTACGTGAAAGCGGTGGTTGGCTGCAACGCGACGCTGACAGTGGCCTGCCCCTCTTCGGTTCCACCCTGGGGAAGTCCTTCGACGGAGGCGCTGTATAACGTCCCCGCCGGTATGACCGCCGACCAGTACGGCAACGTCTACCAGATCAACACTAAGGGCGCCACTGGCTCCATCTATGGCGGCGTGGCCTATGCCGGGGGCAGCGGTCTGGCTCACTTGCTCAATCTCGAGGGCGAAACGGCTGTTGTTGGGGGCTGGTACGAAGTCATCAACAGCATCACCAGCAACTATGCGACAGGTTATCTTAACGGCAACAGCGGCACCGGCGCCGTTCCGGTGGCGCTGGAGCCAGCTGTCCCGGCGAATTCTGCCAACAACATTGTGCTCCGTCCAGCCTCCATTGCGGTTGACCCGCTCGGCAACGTATACATGCTGGATACTCACTGGCAGACGACTTACCGCGTGGACGTCAACAGCCAGATGGCGACGCGCATCATGCCGGGCCTGCTAAATACCAGTTTGGTGGCTCCGGCCGGTACAACCGCTGCGCCTGCTAGTTGCCCCAGTCCCGCTGGCGCGGTCACGACGGACGCCTACGGCGATGGCTGCTCGGTGCAGACTGCGAAAGTCAGCAGCGGGGGCACAGGCTACATCACGTTCGACGGCGCGGGCAACCTGTACATGTCCGACTCCGGCGACAACATTGTGCGTAAGATCTCACTTGGCACCCAGTTTGCTTCGACAAATCTCGGTTCCTCGCTGACCCAGACCCTACAGGTGCACTTCGATCAGTCGAATCTGCCGACGTCCAGCAACGCGACCGCATTCAAGATCCTGGGAGCGACGACCGATTTCACGATCGGCAGCGTAAGCTGCGCGAACTTCACCTCGGGCAGCACGTATCCGGACAACAGCATTGAGTGCTACGTGACGGTTGCCTTCACGCCGCAGGGAGTGGGTACCCGCAACGCGACCCTGCAGGCGTCGGCGGTAAGCGGAACCTACAACTTCGCTCTGACCGGCATCGGCGGCGGAGCGCAGATCGCCATCGACGGCGGTGATTCCACAACGCTCGCTGTAACAGGCCTCGGCGGCACGACCAGCGTAGCGGTCGATGCGCAAGGCAATATCTATGCTGCCGATCCGACGAACAATCGCATCGTCGTAACCCCCGCAGGCGGCGGAGCTACAACCACCGTCGGCTTTGGGTTCTCAGCTCCGCATGGCGTTGCCGTCGATGCAGCCGGCAACGTGTATGTCGCCGACACCGGCAACAACCGCGTGGTCAAAGTCGCTGCGATTACTGGCATCGAATACTTGCTGTCCAAGGAGATCAACAGCTTCGCGGGCCTCAATGCTCCGCAGGGTATTGCAGTCGACGCTTTCGGAAATGTATACGTCGCCGACACCGGCAACGCCCGGGTGGTCGAGATCTCGCCCTTCGGAGAGCTGGCGCCGGTGCCGATGCTCGACTTCTCTGGCGCGCAAACGTTCGTCACGCCGGTAGGCATTGCGCTTGATACTGCCGGCAACATCTACGTGGCCGACTCCGGCAATCCTAATGGAATTATCAAGATCGCAGCTGGCGGGGGCGATCTTCAGGTGCCTACAGGTGGCACGGTCATCTCCTCGCCGACATCGTTGATCAGTGTGTCCTTAGCCGAGCCGACGGGTGTCGCTGTGGACGCCGCGGGCAACCTGTACGTCAGCGATGCGGGTTTGAATACCGTGCAGGAGCTGCCTGCCGGCGCGGGCCCTGGCAGCGAACCCATCACACTGGGTTTCACCGGTCTAAGCTCGCCCGGCGGGCTTGCGCTCGACGCCAGTGGCAACGTGTATGTGGCCGACACGGGCAACAATAGGATCGAGTATGTGAACCGCACCCAGGTGCCGGTAAACTTCGGCACCGTCGCACAGTTCCAGCCCGCCTCAACAGTGGCGCTGAACGTGACCAATATCGGCACCTCGCCACTCACGCCATCGGTTCCGTTCGCTCCCCTTACCGGAGTAACCGCAGCTTACAGTGAGAGCGACACGTGCGCAGCGAATAACTTCCCGCTGGGTACGCTGGGCAGCGGTCTGCATTGCACTTTGACCGTCGGCTTCGAACCGCTCGTTAACGGCCCGCTCAACGCGTCGGCAAGCGTGCAAGGTGGCGCGGCCAGCCTGTCGATGACTGGATCGGGTGAGAATCCGCTGGCTGCGATGAGCCTCGCACTCACCTCGCCTTCCTCAGGTCCGGTGTACACTTTGCCCGCCGTCATCACCTTGACGGCAACGCAGCCGAACGGCCCGAATCCGCCGAGCGGCACTGTAACCTTCAACTACACGATCAATGGCGTCGCACAAACTCCGGTGAGCGCAAACCTGACAACCTCCGGCAACAGTTCCACGACCACGCTCACGCTCAATAATCTTCTGCCGGCACGCACGTACGTGATCAGTGCTGCGTATAACGGCGACGCCTACACCAGCCCGACCAATGCGGCGCCCTTCACCTTCACTGTGCCCGGCGTTGCCGTGCTAACGGTCGTGGCGAACCCGGTTTCCTATACCTATGGCGGCACGGTGCCAACGCTCACCGGAACGGTCACTGGCATTCTGCCGGCTGACCAAGCTGGGATCACGATCAGCTTCACATCGAGCGCCACGCCGTCCACCCCGGTTGGCACCTACCCGATTACCGCCATGCTTAGCGGAGGAAATGCGGTGAACTACTTGGTGCCGGCAGCCGTGACTTCAACCGGCGCCCCTTCGCTCGTCACTGAGAACAAGGCTCCCCTGACGGTCGTAGTTGGGAAATTCACCGAGCCCTACGGTGCCCCGAACATTTCTTACGCGCCGGTGACAACCGGCCTGGTGAACAACGATTCAACGCAGCTCGCGTATACCTTCACCCCTGCTAGCTCGAGCACGCAGCTGGTGGGAACGTACAACATCGTGCCGACGCCATCCATTAAGCCTGGAAATTCCAACTACGACAAGATCAACAACTACGCCGTGACGATCACCGACGGAACGTTGATTGTGACGCAGGCAACTCCGCTGATATCGGTGTCGCAGGCGGCCGTCGCCGTGCTGCCCACCAACCTCAGCGGCGCAAAGATCACCGTGGCCGTGTCGCCGCAAACGAATTACTATGGTACGCCGAGCGGAACGCTCACGATGACCGATACCTTCACTCCAATCACCTCGACGGGCACCGGCACCACGGTGACGAATACCCTGCCTCTTACACTGTCGCCGACGTTGGTCCCAACGCTATCTAAAGTGATTCCGGTGGGCGTCGCAACTTACACGCCCACGGACCCCACACTCGGAACCCACGTATATACCTTCAGCTATAGCGGCAATTCCAACTTTGCGGTTGCAGACACCACGTCAACGCCGACCTCGCTGATTGTCGACCAGCCGGACTTTACAGTGACTTCGACGACCTCGCCGATCCTCGTCGTTCCGGGCATCACACCGGGCGGCAACGCCTCGGTAACGAACGAAGAGGCCGCGGCGCCGGAACAGGCCGCCATCTTCGTGGCTCCGATCCTCGGTTACTCAACCACGGTAAACCTCACCTGCACGGCTCCGGTGAGCTACATCACCTGCACGATTTCGCCAACCTCGCTGACGCTGACTGGCACAACAACCCTCACGGCCACAGTGTCTGTCTCCACGCCGGGTACTCTGCCGCCTACCCCTACGAGCAGCATTGCGCGGCCAGGGCGTAACATCGCCTACGCGTTGCTGCCGGTCGGATTGCTCACACTGATCCCCCTGTTCCGGCGTCGCCAAAAACTATGGAAGATATTGTTGATTGCCGCGGTCTTCGCTCCGCTCATCACGGGAAGTGGTTGCGGAGGCAACCGGGTGCAGGTCTTCACGCCAGTGCCTGCCGGCCCGAGTTCAGTCGTGGTCACCGGAACGAACGGTACGGCCTCGCGCTCATTCACCATCCCCCTTAACATCCAATAATCACGGCGCGAACTATCGACTTGCACCACAAAGCATCATGGGCATCTCCCTCGGGGGGTGCCCATCCGCTTTGCAGAGCCTGCTGATTTCCCGACATCATCGCAATCGCCCAGCAGGATAAGTCGCGTGTTGCTCAGCCGCGCCGCCAGCGGAAACTCGCAGAAATCACTGCCTACTGACTCCGGGGTTCGTTGAGCGTTTGTGGTAATGCCAAGCAATTCGTCTCGCGCATGACTTTGTTTCTGCTCGCGTCTACCAATCCGGCAGCCGAATACATTTCCGATTACTCCTTGCACGCAATCAGTGTCCGCTGTCAGCTCGCACCGCAGCTCCTTGGACATTCAAGAAGCGATCCAGCGGGTGGTCCGGCAGCGCCCTTAATCCGGCCACCACGCTCTGCGCATTCAACTCCGCGCCGGCCCAACTGGTGTGAGTACGCGGATCGGCGAAAAACTTCTCAACCATGGCCTCGCCCAGCCCATCGTAAGTGCGGGCGATGATCTCATTCAGATCGACAAAGTCTGCCTTTTGCAATTCGGCCACCTGCCGCGCCCATCCTGCGTAGCTATCGGTCGAACGCTCAATGTGGCCGTTCTTCCATATCTTGTGGGGTATCTGCGAGCATACGATTGGGGTAGCGCCTTTGGCCTGCGTGTCGGTTACATACTTGCGCATGTACCAGCCGTAGGTGTGCACCACCTCGTGCTTATGCGTGACTGGGTTGTCGATCTCACGGGTCTCTTCGCCCACGCCGGGAATCGATCCCCGGGCGCGGCTGGCATCGTCGAGCGGCCCAGGATCGTTATGCCCGAACTGAATGATCACGAAGTCGCCCGGCTTGAGTGTGGTCAGCAACTCATCCCAACGGCCTTCGGTGATGTAGGTACGGCTGCTGCGCCCGCCGATCGCGCGGTTGACGATATTAATCTTCGTGCTATCGAAATATTCCACCAGCGGTTCGCCCCATCCCCACTGCCCGCTCGCGCCGTCGCCCCTGCCGTTGCGCACTGTCGAATCGCCTATCAGGTAAATTGTCGGAAGATTGTTCGTAGGCTTATACGGCAACGGTGTCTTTACCGTCGCTCCCGGATCGGTTGACACTACCGGCTGCTTTACCGCGTCCCCGGTGGCCGGCGCGCTTTGTGCACCGATGGCCGTTGCCATCGCCGCAAACAGACTCCACATCATCACACTTCGCAACTGCATCGCATCCTTTCCTGAAAACAACTCTTTGCCGCTCGCGCTTATTGCGCCGCTACCTGCGTGGTGCGGCAGGCGATTCTACTTTCCATCTAATTCAAGCCGCAGATAGTCGTAGATGACGCCCGCCATTGCATTGCCGCCGGGCACGCGCAATTCCGGCACGTTATCGCCTTTGCGCAGCAACTTTGCCGCGAAACCTACATCGTGCTCGCTCCACGAGCCCTGATTGCCGTCGCGATTGATGTTGGCATTATAGAAGAGCGGCGCGAGATCGCCGACCTGTTTTCCGTTCACCCATATGAAAACGTGCCGCGCGCCCACGCCACTCAACGCCGCGCGCAAAATTGCATTGGCCTTCTCCTTACCCTTGGCCGAGAAGTGGATCTTCCGCGATCCACATGTCCTGGTCGTCCATGAATGGAAATACGTCTGCAGTGTTTTCGAATGGAGTCAGGCATAGGGAGCAGAATGCAAAGAGACGATGCAAGCCGGCGTCTTACTCTCCGCTGTAAATCTGCTGGAAAAGCGTGGCCAGCACCAAGTCTTGCTCAAAGCAGTCAGGGACCGTGGACAACTCCGGTATACTCTGCGTTCCTGTATGAACCCAAGTACTCAAGGCGGGAGTTCTCGGAGCAGACACTCGCCATGGCCTCGAAGGGGGCATTGCGGTTGGACAACCGGCCATGCGCCAGTTACGGGTTGATTAAATATCCCAGCCCACCTTCGGCGGAGATGATACTTGTTCTTCTTGCAGCCGCTCGCGCAGAATTCCGCCGCATTGACTAGCGGCATAATTCTGGAACGAATGGTAGGACTCGGCTGGAAACCGCGTGATTGCTGCAATCCATCAGTAAGTTGACGCCGGCCAGATCGTTCCATCCAAGACTAGCCCGCGGCGATGAGTATTCTCGTCAGGCAACAATTCCGAGTCTCCAGCGAGTCTCCGGGCAGAAGAGACGGTTTCGAATAAACCGCACAGGCCCCCATAAACATTGGGGCTAGCCCGATTTCCGGACGTAATCTAACTTTCTGCATCGGAAAATGATTGCAAAGCATGTATTTTCAATACCATACAAGCACTAGTCCGCCGCCGCCGATGCCTTGCCCGCGATGCCGACTCAACAACAAATACCCGGTCGGCCCGCCAGAGCCCGTACTCAACGCACAAGGCGCTAAAGCTGAAGGCGCCAAGCCCCCTCTCACCCGTCCCCCAAAAATCGCACCAGCTGATCCTGTTCATCCATCGCTCGCCAAGGCTCCCGGAGCCTGCGGCGTTTCTCGGGGTCTATCCTGCATGGGGGCTACATTTTCGTACTCCACGGTTTACTCTTGAGTTATTTCCGGATAACCGACAATCAGTCCGGAGTGGTTCAAGAACGCCCTTGCGGAAACCTACCATCCTACTCGGAGCGTTTAAATCCGGATGTATCCGATCGTTCCCAACTAATGTTTGGCCCTCAATTTCCGGTATCGGCGGCCCAGCAAAAGAATTGGCAATCCCAGAATCGCAAGCCAGATCAGCAGCGCCGGACCGTACTCTTCCAGGAGCAGCACTAAGCCGAGAACCGTCTCTGCTGCGTTGCGGAGGCCGGTCACGAAGGCATTATGGAGGCGGTTTGAGACGGAACCGGAGGGTGGGTTCAACTGGGCTGTGTATTCTTCCGTGAGTTGCAGGTCGACGGAGACGAACTCCACGCGGTGTTCGAGGACCTGCTGCTCGGCCTCTATGCTTTCGATCTCTCCGCGGACGCGGGCGATCTCCTCTTCAACCTGGAGAACGTCTTCGATCTTTCCAGTGCGCTGCTCGAGGATAGCGCGCAGGCGCTCTTCCGTTTCGCGGGAATTCTTGAGGCGCGCAGCCAGATCGGTGTGCTGCTGTGTCACCTCTTCGCCGGATTGGGATTCGTTCTGGACGCGGCCAAGAGCCTTGAGCTCGTCGATTGCTGCGGCAAGCTCGGGCGCGGGAATGCGCAGTGAGGCCTGAAGGCTGGGTGGAGCGTTCTCCGCGGTTGCGGCGGTCAGTTGCGCGGCGTATCCGTGATGGCGCGCGACAATGGAGTCGAGCAACGTGCGAGTGGCTGCGAAATCTTTCACGACGATGGTGAGAGAGACGGTGCGAGCAATCATCGGGGCAGGCACGGCCAAGGCCCCAATGCTTGCGATTCCTGCACCCCCTGCTCCCCCCATCTGCTGGAGGTGCCCCGCGGCGAAGCCTGCGCTCTGCTTGTCCTCCTCAAAAGATTGACCGGCCGCCGACTGAGGCTTGGCATTGCCTGCTGCATCCTGGTTTGTGACCATCTCGTTCATCGCGAGAGAGGCATGTCTTGAGTGATCTTCGTGGTAGATCATCGACGCGGCGATGGCCACCAAGACTAGAACTACTGTGACTGCTCCTCCTGCGCCCACCGCCCACAGCCTCCAGTTCCAAAAGCTGAGCTGGATGGAGCGGCCGGCCATGGCGGGCAAAGGACTGTGTGTGGTTTTAGCTGCGTGAATTAATACGGACTCCTCCAAGCTCGACGGAACAGGCGGGACGATCCACTCGGAAAGGGACTGAGACGTCGCGCGGAGCCGTTCGGCGAGGCTGGCACATTCGACGCAGTCTTCGAGGTGGGCAGAGACGGCTTGAGCATCAAATTGAGAGAGTTCGCCGTCGAGTAATGCCATGACCTCTTCGGGAGCTATGGGATGAGTGACGCTGTTCATAGACGCTCCTTGGATTCAGCGAACTCGCGTGTCGCGAATTGGGAGGCCGGAGCTGCGAGCAAATCGTAAAGAGCTTGTCGAGCCCGGAACAAGCGCGAGCGAACCGTGTTCAGCGGCAGGCAAAGCAGATCGGCAATCTCCGCATAGCTCAACTGCTCAAACTCGCGCAGTAAGAGGATCTCCCGATCCAGACGCTCGAGCTTCCCTACCGCGTCGCGTATCAGAGCCTTGGCTTCAATCGCGTCTTCGATAACGGGCTCGCGATCGGGGAGCTGTTCGCCTAGAAACGTTGCCCGAAACGTCGTTTTGCGGCGATAGTCGCGCAGTATCTTGAAACCGACAGCATAGAGATACGTCCGGAACAGGGCATCCGGTTGGTAGCGTGCCGCTGCGCGCAGGACGGCGAGAAAGTTCTCCTGGGTCAACTCCTCAGCCTGTGCGGGGTCGGTGACGCGACGGCGGAAGAATCCGAAGACCGGTTGTTTGTAACGAGTGAAGAGCACGCTGAACGCATCTGCCTGGCCGCGCGAAAAGTCGACCATCAACTTTTCGTCGCTAGGCGGAGCTTGGGAACTGTCTGCCACGGAATCGTTGGGCGCATCGTTCATGGTGGGTCGACTTTTCGCCTCCGAGTGTAGAACGGACGCCGGTAGTGCATCTTGCATGATTTATCGCCTGAGCCCTTCACAACCGGTAATGGGTTGGCGAAGCGAAAAGTTCCCTATGAACGACAAATTGTTTACGGCCCATCGCATAGGACCCAATGTTCTGCTGTCACCCCCGATCCTTAACAGGTGATCTCTGCCTTCAGAGAAGCACGGAAGACCGAAATCTCTCAGCTCACCGCCGGTACAGTTTTAGGGTTTTGGGTCACCGGGGAATGATCAGGACAGGTCGGGCGTGAGGGCGGTGAGTTGTTCGCGCATCTGATTTATCTCCTGGCGGAGTTGGGCGACCTCGGATTCAAGCTGAGTCAGCCTGTCGGGCGCGCAACAGCCCGAGGCAGGCTCGCCAGGTAACGCCGCCGGCATGGCTGGCTCTCCGCAGAGCAGGTGAGTGTAACGGACTTCGCGCGCACCGGGTTGGCGGGGAAGCGCGACCACCAGAGCGGGCTCGCGTTCTGCAAGACGCTGCAGGACCGAGAGGACTTCGGAAGCCTCTTCGAAGTGGCAGAGGCGCTCGGCGCGATTGCGCAGTTCGCCGGGAGTTTGCGGGCCACGAAGGAGCAATTCGCAAAGGACGGCGGTTTCGCGGCGGGTGAAGTTGAAGACCTCCTGCAAATGGTGCTCGTATTTGGTCACGCGGCCATCGGCGCTGCGCGCTGGGCCAGCGAGTTGCTGGTCTTCGAGACCGCGGAGCGCGTCACGGATCTCATCCTCCTCGAGATGCATCACCGGCTCACGGCTATTCTTTTGGTTGCAGGCGTTGACAAGCGCGTTAAGCGAAAGCGGGTAGTACTCAGGTGTGGAGGTTTCCTTTTCGACGAGCGAACCCAGAACGCGGGCTTCTACGGGAGTGCAGAGGATGGTCATGAAAGCAGGCCGGGAAAGCACAGCCGTCTCCGATTCTAAATGGCGGCTGTGGATGCAGTGGACTCCGACTGGCTCAACGTGATCAGAATCGCGTTGAGTAAGACTTGCCGACAATCCGGCCGGAACTCAGAAAAACGACGAGACGGCTCGCCTGGTGCATTATTTTGGCAATAATTGAAAGCCCTTCGTGGGGCGTCGGCCGCCAGTTTGAAGCAATTAATATCGTAATCTTTTCTTGGGAAACGACGAGTAAAATCCAAGCGTAGTAGCTCTGAAGGGAGACAGCTGCAATGATTCGGAATCGCGCCGTTCTGCTGGCCCTGTTCTTCCTCCCGTTTCTGATGCAGCCGCAAACACCAAAGCCCCTTTGGGAGATCGATGTATCGAAGTTCGGATATCAGGGCAGACCACCGGCTGCCCTTGCGCATTTAGCGCCTTCCGTCGAGCCTATGGCGGGTTGGGCAAATCAACAAGGCGTTGCCTTCACAAGTCCGAACGTAGCCGTCGTCTATTTCGTCATCGATGGTGCCCCCGGCACCGCTGAGCAACGCGAACCCTCCGCGTCGGATCCATTCCGTTTCGTCGCCCTGTTCCTCAACGCGAGCAATGGAGAACTCATAAAGAAGCTCGATTGGCCCCTTCCGGCTAATCCCCAGGCTGTTGCGCCATCGTTCTTCTTTCCCGCGGCCAACGGACGGTTCATTGTCGGGCTTGGCAGCACGCTTGATCTTTATTCGTCAGACTTCAAGTTACTTCATCATTTTGAGGCCAAGTCGGAATTGTTCCCGATCATGAGCCCCTCGGGGGGATCGCTTTTGCTCCTCACGGGGAGCCAGGTCAATGGCCAGTGGGCAGCTCGCTATGACCTGCTCGACACCGGGAGCTTATCTGTATCCAAGTCCTGGAGCGAGGCTGCGACTCGCCCGCCGCACACTATCCAGGCTCTGTGGGGCGACGAAATGGCATGGGCCTCGCAGCCCTCACCAAAATTCCCGACACCGGGCTCGGCGACGAATGAAATGCCACGTAGTCCGCCGCCTTCAATCTTCATCAAGACTTCTGACTCGCCGCCGAAGGAGTTGCGTCTCGATCGGGGAGAGTTGTGCGGCGGTTGGAGCTTCATCAATCGGCAGGAACTTGCCGGCCCCACTTGTGGCGACGCGAATAAACTTCTCACCGTATCTACGGACGGAAAGATCGTCTGGGATTTTGATTTGGGGTTTGAACAGCTCGATGGTCCGATCGTTGCATCGACAAGCGGCCAACGATTTGCTGTTCCGACGATGCGGTGGGGTACTGCGCGGAATAATGAGCCGAACCAAATCACAGCGAGGGTGTTTAGCAGCGAATCCGCAAGTCCGCTTATGACGATCAGCGTGCCTCGAGGCTCCGGTTGGGGGAAGGGTTACTTTTTCGCATCATACGGAGATACGCGCTTCGGATGGGGAGGACTGGCGCTCTCGCCAGACGGCGGACTGGTGGCAGTCCAATCCGAGTCTGACGTCCGGGTGTACCGAGTGCCCGAACCCGGAAATACAAGCCAGTGCACCGCCAATTGCAACAACCAGGCAAATCCAGCCCGTCCGCGCCGTCAATTGCCGCAACTGGCCGGAGTTTCACCTCCTTCGTCCCAGCTCATCGAGCAAATGCTCACCTGGTTTCCGGCGGATACGGAAACCGTGTCGGCGGTGATGGGTCCGTTGTTGTTGCCGCAGGTGGAGAAGGACTCCAGCGGAGGCCTTAGGATGGCCTCGTCCGGGAACGAGGTGCGGGATCGATTCACACAGTTTCCGCTGTTGCTTCTCTTTGGCAAAGATGGCCTGCTGGCAAAGGCTCTCAAGGGCAAGCCTATGGTCGCGGCAATCGAAGGTTCGCGGGATTTTCAGGCCCCAACTGGTTTAGGCGGTATGAGGTATCAAGGTGGCGTGATCGCTGTCTTCGCGGGAGACATCACGGCCAGCGCGGATGGATTTTTGCGGGATTCTGCGTCCATCATGATGCGAAAACAACAATTAGAAGGGCATGAGGTAGCAGTTTTTCAAGAGAAGTCGGAAGAAGATATCTTGACTACCTATGTGGCATTCCCCAAGCCAAACATAGCTGTCGTAGCGACTAATGAAGATTATCTCCGCGAGATCCTCGCCAGGATGAATGGGAAACAGGGCGAAAGAGCCTTGCCCGCCACTCTTCCCGAGTGGAAGCACGTGAATCCTCGCGCAGAATTCTGGGCCGTGCGGCACTACCAGAAGACGGGAGCGGAGCGGGATCCTACATCGCCATTCAACGCTGGCGCGGAAGGTGACAATCGGGCAATCGGGCTGACATTCAGTTTCGATCCTGACAAATCAAAGGCCGCAATGATCACGTATCTTTCCGGAGACAAGAACAGCTTTCAGCGATTTCAGAGAGAATACTTTGCCGAGCGTGGCCCTGCCGTGACGCAAATGCACGTTCAGTACAGTGAAGTTGACTCTGGCGCACTTGAGGGGTCTTACGACATTGAGGCAATAGAGTCGGCCGACTTATTCGTTTTTTGTCTGGAAGGCCTGTTGGGCCACGCTATTTACCTCTAGTCGGCAGGTGCGCACGATCGGCAGGCAAGCCCAGCTCATCGAGTGAAGGACAGAGGAACTGCCAATTTCCAGGCTCCGGCCGTGTGATGGTAGAATCCGGATCATTACTTATAAGTACAAGGTGTGAAATATCTCCGATTCCCTTACGCGCGACGGCGGATATAAGCGCTTGCCTGCCTTGGACCGAACATTTCCGCAGATCGGAACTGGAAATGAAGAGGATGGCGAGGTTTCAAGTAGCTGTCATTGCAACAAGTCTGAGCTTGCTAATGGCAGCGTGTGTGGGCGGAACTCAACTTAAGACTGACTACGCATCACCAAGTACTTTAGTTATGCCCACGGTGACGGTTACACCTTCACCTGCGAACATTTCCACAGGGCAGTCTCTCAGCGTAACCGTCACTGTAAACGGAGGCAGCGGCAACTCAACGCTGGCCGGCTCGGTGATGCTGACGAGCGGCAGTTACGTTTCCCCATCGGCGACACTAAGCAGCGGTAGCGCGACGATCACGATACCAGCGGGATCGTTGGCCGCAGGAACCGACACGCTGGCGGCGACGTATACGCCGAACTCAGCGAGCTCTGCGACCTATAACAGTTCCATGGGCGCGGGTGCGGTGACCGTGAGCTCTACAAGTACGGACCCGGTAGCCGATACATCCGCACAGATCTTTTTCAGTCCATTCAAGGATGTAACCAACACTGCGAACTGGAACACCGGGGAACAACAATCGGCAGTGACGGGAACCACCATGGCGGTGACCGGTGCCATGCCGACCGATAACTCGACTTTGACGTGGGCTTTTGCCACAGGCATCTGCGGTTCGGAGAACTGGGGCGGCATCACGCCGGCAATGGAAGCCACAAATGCGCAGGATTTCGTCAATGCCGGCAAGTATTACATTGTCAGCACGGGCGGCCAGAATGGCACTTTTGATTGTCCCAGCGACTCGGGAATGCAAACGTTCATCCAAACCTACAACTCAGCCAACATGCTGGGTGTGGACTTCGATATCGAGCTTGGCCAGTCGCAAGCAATAATTGACGATCTGATCAATGCGGCCATCGCCGGAGAGCGAGCGTATCCGAACATGCGCTTTAGCTTTACCATCCAAACTTTGGGAGCAGCCTCCGTTCCCGACCTCAACGCCAACGGAACGCTGGTAGTGAATGAGATCAATCGCCTGGGCCTGGGCGGCAACTACTATGTCGACCTGATGGCGTTTGACTACGGGTCGGTCAGCTCCGGCAACTGCGTCGTCTCAGGGTCGGTCTGCGACATGGCCCAATCGGCGATTGCGGCTGCGGAGTCCCTGCACTCGAACTTCGGCATTCCGTACAGCCACATCGAACTCTGTCTGATGATCGGGCAGGCCGATGCCGGGGCGAGTGAAACCTTGTCGCTGGCGGACGTGGACACGGTTGTAGCCTGGGCGAAGAGCGTCGACTTAGCCGGACTCCATTACTGGTCCTTCGACCGCGATCAGCCGAGCGCGAGCAGTTCTTCGACCGGCGACGGCACGTCGAATTCGCCGCTTGCTTATAACCGCGAGTTCACTTCCGACCTGGGAAGTTGCACTGGCCCTGGCGGTTCTTGCGGTTCCTCGTCCAGCTCGCCGTCGTTCTCCTTGTCGGATTCGCCCAGTAGTCTGTCCATCGCGCAAGGCGGATCGGGCACGAGCACGATCACAGTTGCCAGCAGCGACGGCTTTGATTCGGCCGTATCGCTGAGCGTCTCCGGTCTGCCTTCGGGAGTGACCGCATCGTTTTCTCCCAGCTCGGTAACTCCTTCCGCCAACGGCAGCGCGACTTCAACGATCACGCTGACGGCTAGCAGTTCGGCGACAGCCGGTTCGGCAACGTTGACCATCACCGGCACCAGCGGCAGCCTGACGACGACCACCACCGTGGCGCTCACCGTCGGCAGCTCCAGTGGCAGTGGATGCGCGTCGGCATGGAGTTCCACCCAGGTGTACACCGCTGGTATGACGGCCAGCGAAAACGGCATCGACTACATCGCCGACTACTGGACTGAGGGACAGAATCCCGCCACCAACAACGGCCCTGCCAGCAGTGGCGAGCCATGGATCTCACAGGGATCCTGCGGCACTCAGAAGCCGTCGTTCACACTGTCGGATTCACCCGGCAGTCTGTCCATTGCGCAGGGCGCTTCAGGTACGAGCACCATCACGGTTAATCCCGCAAATGGATTTAGCGGAAGCGTGACGCTCTCCGCCAGCGGCCTGCCGAGTGGAGTAACCGCGTCGTTCGGCACTAATCCTGCAACCGGATCGAGCGTTTTGACGTTGGTAGCGAGCAGCGCGGCAGCAACCGGCTCGGCCACGGTGACTATCACCGGCATCAGTGGCAGCCTGTCGGCGAGTACGACGATCGCACTCACCGTGACCAGCAACGGGTCGCAATCCTTCTCGTTGTCGGATTCGCCGAGCAGTCTGTCGATCGCGCAAAACGCATCGGGCGCGAGCACAATCACGATTACCAGCATCAACAACTTTGATTCGGCCGTCACACTGAGCGTCTCCGGGCTGCCTTCTGGGGTAACGGCATCGTTTTCTCCCAGCTCGGTAACGCCCTCGGCTGATGGCAGCACAACGTCAACACTGACACTGACGGCCAGCAGTTCGGCAACGGCCGGCACGACAACGGTGACCATCACCGGGACTAACGGCAGCCTGTCGGCAACCACCGCAATCGCGTTGACGGTCACTGCCGCCAGTGGTAGCGGATCGGTCACACTGAGCCCGTCCAGCTACAACTTCGGCAGCACGGTGCCCCACACCGGCACCGCCTGGGTCACCTTTATGCTGTCCAATAACGGCAGCTCCGCGGTCAGCATCGGCAGCGCCAGCGTCAGCGGTCCGTTCGTTGTTTACAGCAACTGCGGATCGTCGGTCGCGGCTAACAGCTCCTGCCCAATCTACGTGTACTTCTACCCGACTGAGGCGGGCTCATTTACCGGCACGCTGACAGTAGACGACGGGGCCTCCAACAGCCCGCAAACTGCCTCTCTAAGCGGTACCGGGTCATAGGCTAAAAGTAGTCAAGGCTTTCCTGTCTGACAAGGCACAACAATGAGACAAAGTTGCGCCAGTCTTGAGGAGGAGAAGAGAATCTCCTCCTCATTTTTGTTGCGGCTGGCCTACGGCGTTTCCCGATATCTATACAGATGCGGTAGCAAGAAAACAGAATTCGATGAGCGCCTTGGTCTGTTCGCAGGCTTAAGCATGATGGATCGTTCCACTCCATTTATGTAGGCGGCTCCGGCCTGGCGCGAGGCTTCACGATTGACGTCCGCTCTGGATACCATGTACCCGCCCGCTGAGACAAGAAATAGCTGTGCGCAGGCCCTCTAAAAGCCAGTCGCGCTTTTTCCGCACATCCGTCTGTCAAGGGCGGAGCAATCCCCATGGATGGCAGGCCGCTGGGAGGAAACACACGTGGTTGCAAAGGAAGATTTTCAGGCGCCTGAAACAGGGTCTCAGGCGGCGCGTTGCGCGCGAACGACGTGATTTCGTAACTGCGTGTTTCGCTGAAAGGATTATCGTCCGACTCGGCGACGATCAGTTGGAGATCGGGCGAGGTCCATTGCTCGTGGCGGATGACGATCTCCTGGTTGTTGCCGATGTTTCCCGCGGCAATGGTTGTGACGGTCCGCGCTCCCACCACTGGAATGCCGGCGATGGTCTTACTGCCCAGGTCTTCATTTGTGACGCGCTTTTCATCGGGCCGCAATGTCGAGGAAGCATCCCGTTCCCAAGGCAACACCGAGATAGTGATGTGGCTTGTGGTGCGGATCGGAGTGTTCATTACGGCTTTTGACAACGTGCCCCAATTCAACTCGCGCCCGCTGACGGGATCGAGAATGCTGTGCGATTCGATGTTATCCGCAGGCTGGATGGAGTGGGATACGAACCACAATCGGCCCTGGTCGTCGCGTGCAAGGGTAACGTGTATCTCCTTGACGATGACGGTTCCATCGCTAAGATGCTGAGTGGAACGCTGGTGGCTTCGGCCTGGAACGGCATGCCGGGGGTGGGAAAGTTCAGCTCGTTGTCGGCGAAGTTCAAGCTGGTCTGCGCGGCGGCGGTGAGGCAGAACGCGGCAGCGAGAATCAATTCGGTAACCAATTTCGACTTGAGCGGAGAAACTGGCAGGTTCGCGTTCATCATGGCAGGCTCACCTCAAGGGAGCGGACTCGCTTGCGAAGGCCGGCCACAGCACGCGCGGACGAATGAATGCTTGGGAAACCGAGAAGTATAGGTGGAATTTCCATTTTGCTCTTCCGGCGACGACAGCATACCGCCCGTTGCCGCCGCTGCGATCCTGCCGTCATGGCATGTATTCCGGGGTATTACCGTCAACCGGGCGTGACGTGAGGTATATCACGTCAGGGACGTATCGGCGACAATCCGACCGGAACCCTCAACTTGAGCTTTGTTCCGCCGCTCCGACAATCGTGGTATGCTTTGGGCCAAATGGAGGTTTCGCCATGAGGTGTCGTGTCCTTGTTGCGCCTTCAGTTGTTGCGGCCTTCTCCTGTCTGTTGAGTTCCGCGTACCTCACCGCACAGGACGAGGGTCCGATGCATGCGCCAGATTATCGGGCCCAACAGGTCCTCATCGCGCTTTACTTCGGACCCAAGCCGAATGCCCCCTTCACGGCTACGGCGAAAACTGTGTGGGTCAAGATCATGCCCGACGATTCGACCATCACGACATGGAATGAGCGCACTGTCGCCCGCGATATGGATGGCCGCATCTTTCAGGAACGCCGCTTTCTGGTGCCCGACAATAGCAAGGATCCGCCGGCGTTGCGCGTGCTCGAATACTCCGACCCTCTCGGACACACCTTTTATAACTGTGACCCCAATTCCAAGCGCTGCGACTTGCGCAACTATTTCCCGCCCGGGATTCAGCCCCTCACCCCAGAAGGATTGCAGCCGGATGGAACGACTTATCTGACTCGCGAAAACCTGGGCGTGGATACTTTTGAGGGGCTGGAGGTGCAACGCTCGCGCGAGACCTTCACGTACTATCGGCAAACCATTGGCAACACCAAGACCATCCTGCGAACGGTCGAATACTGGTACTCGCCTGCGTTAGGAATCAACGTGCAGGTAAAGCGCCACGACCCGCGCGACGGCGACCAAACTCTTTGGCTCACGAATATCTCGCTCACCGCTCCCGACCCGGTAACCTTCAAAGTTCCCGACGACTATCAGATCTTCGATCGCCGCGCTCCTCAACCCCTGCCGAGGGCTCCAGTGGAAGAACCGCGCTGATTCCAATTGTGGTCTCCAATTCATCGTTCCGGTTGGGTTACCGGCTACTCTGACATTACTGAGAAGTAACGGAAGTGTGCATGTGGTGCAGGAATTCGGCAGTGATCGGATAGCCAGAAGCGGAGCCAATCACAGAATCGATTGTGCATTTCGGACATTCAGCGGTCTGGCCCTCATCAGTCCATTCAAAGATGTCCGCCGAGGCGAAGATCGCAAAGCAGTAGAAGCAGCCGCAAAGAGAACCGTTCTGCAATTCCGCTCGATGGAGGCTGCAATGCTTGTGAGCCGCCTCCAAGCGACCTCCATCCGGCTCGGCTTGTCCAGGCCCAAGCTTGATCATGCCCCTCAATTTACAGCATTCTGCCACTAACGCCTGAGTCACCGGCGATGGTGACCCGTGCCGGATTTACGCCGCCGTTCTCCACGGGTGACGCTTGCCGATCATCCTGGACTAATCAAAGAAATAACTCCCCAGGGCCGCGTATACTCTACCTGCAACCTCCACATCGAGAGTTAGAATGAAACGATTCGGATTGGGTTATGAAGAGGGACCGTGTTTTGTGAAAGTGACCCGGAAAGAATCCGCCCGTTTGACCCGATTTTCCGTAACTCCCCTATCATATTGCCACCTTGATTCGTCTACTTTGCCTTGCTGGCTCTGCACCGGAATGGACTGATTTCAGCGCCTGATCACTGCCGCACTTCAGGCGATGCTGTCTTCGGTCCGATCGGAAAGGATCGACATGCCTCCCCCAGCAAGAAACCAAGGCGTGGTTGCCGTCCACGCGATTCTCACCACTGCGTTAGCGCTGTTTCCTGCATTTCTTTGCGGACAACCCAGCATCAGCAACGTCCAGGGGATCGTGGCAACCGGACAATCGATCACCATTTCCGGCTCGGGTTTTGGCACCAAAGTAACTGCTGCCCCTTTGTTTTGGGCTGACTTCGCTGAAGGGAGTACCGAACCCTCTCCCCTCGGCCGGATTACGTCCTGGGATATCGCAGAAAGCCCCGTCTTGGACCCCAACCCTTCCACCGACTGCCATTCGGGGAACTGTATGACATCGAGTTCGTGCTTTTGGGAAACGGGGCCAGGATGCTCCAACACGACTCCAGGAGAAGGCAACGGAATGGCGGTAGGCGTCAATCCAGGTAGTTTGGTCGAAACTTACGGGCAAGAGATGTACATCAATTTCTGGAGAAAGATCGGCGGAACCTACGCGTCGGTCCTTCAAAGCAGCACCGGGCCCAACGTCAAGTGGCTCAGACTTTGGGGAGATAATGCAGCGCTGGGAGGCGAGGCCCCACATGCACTTCCGGATACGTATACCAACGAAGTCGCTTGCAATGGAGGCCTTCTAATAGACACGGAATACGCTGCACGGGTGGCCTGGACTGGCAACTGGCTTATACCGACGACGACCTGGAGAAATGAAGAATATATCTATCAATACAACAGCGGGAATGCCAAGGCTGATGGCACATTCGATGTTCAGATAAATCAGGTGACCGAACTTTCGTCTACCGATTGGCAATCCGACTCAACCGAAGCTCCCATGACCGGCCAGGGCGACATCGATATTCAAGACGAGTTCAGCCCGAATACCTGTCCAAGCGGTGTTGGCAGTTCCTACATGCCCCAATCCGGCGATCAGATCTGGTACGACGGCATCTATATCGACAGCGCATGGCAGCGGGTGATGATCTGCGATGCTTCAACATGGGCTGCAAGGACGCATTGCGAAATCCAGATTCCTACTGCCTGGTCGGATAACGGAACAACGGCGTCGGCAACGGTCACGGTGCATCAGGGGAATTTCACAAACGGAACGCAGGCTTATCTCTACGTGGTGGGCTCAACGAATACGCCCAACACGAATGGTTTCCCTGTGGCCATTGGCGCGTCGGCATCGGCAGGCGTGCCCGCTCCGGTGGCGGGCCTTACGGCGACGCCGAGCGCGGGCCAAGTGGCGCTCACTTGGACTGCAGCTTCCGGCGCCGCATCGTACAACGTCGAGCGATCGACGAGCAGCTCCGGCCCGTTCACTTCGATTGCCACCCCATCGGGCACAAGTTATACCGATACCGGCGTGGCCGCAGGAAACACTTATTACTATGAAGTTGTCGGCGTCAATTCCAATGGAACAGGCCCTGCGTCGAGCGTCGTTTCAGCGAAGGTGCCCGCTCAGGAGAACAATCCGAGTTTCACTCTGAGCCTAAACCCCACATCGGTAAATCTCGATTCCGGTCAATCGCAGAACATAACCGTCACTGTGACTCCACAAAATGGTTTCAACCAGCAGGTAAGCTTCTCTTGCTCGGGGCTGCCGGTGGCGGCCACGTGCAGCTTTTCCCCTTCGACAGTCACACCCAGCGGAAGCGCGCCGACAACGACGCTGACCATCGCGACCGGTGTGGCGACGAACCCGCTTCACGCGCCGTCCCCCTTCAAGAATCCTTGGTCGCGTGAGGGTGAAATTCTGTCGTCTGTCGCCCTGTTCGGTTTTGGCGGGCTCTTCAAGTTGCGGCGCAGATGGAAGACCTTCTTCTGGTCGTTCGCCGTGCTCGCAGGGTTGAGCCTGGCCATCTCCGGTTGCACCGGAAAATACGCAACTCCGGCAGGATCCAGCGCCATCACGGTGACAGCAACAGCAGGCAGCCTGAGCCAAAGCGGGACATTCACCCTAACCGTTCAATAGGACTTCGCGTGGGGCCCAAACATCGAACACGTCGTTTGTGGGTCTATGACCGTCTACCGGGCCCCTTGCCGAAAGTTCGCCGCCCGACCCCAAAGGTGACCATGACCGACCAAACGGCCAGAATCACTTCAGGGGTTGTGCTTGAGGTTTGGAGCGGGCAGAGTTGTGGGTTGGAGGTCTGGAGCAACGTAGGGTTTCAGGTCAGTCCAAGGAATGTGCGCTTCAGGCATTCCGGCTGCGTAGGGGCCGATGGCGTATTGGCTGAAGGTGATGGTGAGGCCGTCGCGGGTGACAGTCCAAGAGGTCAGATCGGAGACGGTTTCTTTGACCGCCTTCTCGATGTCATCGCCGAGCATGTCTTTGAGGTCGGGCTGTGCGCGGAGATTGCTGACGGCCATGGCGGTGAGTTTGTCCTGCCAGTCGCTGTGCGGGTTGAAGACATCGGAGATCGTGAGTTCGCGATTGCGGTCGAGCCACCAGAGAAAACTCGTTTGGTCGGTGAGAGGATGGGCGGCTCCCCAGCCGTAGCCACTATCGATGAGATTGACATCGATGAAGCGATCATTAGCCGCTTCGACGATATAGAAACCGTCAATTGTGCCAGAAGCGTCGACGGCAGTGTCAAAGGTGGCGTTCTTATCTTCGGGATCAATCCCGACGGCGAGTTTCGCCGCCTTCTTCTTTACTGCGCTATTCCACTCAGCATAGGCAGGATTAGGTCGAGCGGGTTGGATGTCAATTTGCGACCAACGGAGGGTGCCGTAGCCAAAACCTGGATCGTTGTCGGCGACGCGCTCTTCGTTTGAGCTTCCAGCCTTGTAGAGAAAGTGAGAACGCGGGAAGAGGAGCGTGCTGCCGATGTGCGCAACCTGTTCGAGATCGTGCTCTCGATTCGTGTACTCGTTTGACAGACAACGATTCATGTCGTCGGCCATTCCTTTGCCGTGTGCGGGGCAGACGACGTCGAGCCAGTGCAGCCATTCGCGCTGATCGGATTGGACGAGAGCGGCCGATTCGGACGAGAGCTGAGCGCGGAGAGACTTGTAAGCGACGGAGACAGCGCTATCGAGCGCGGCAAGTTTTTGGTCGGAACAAAAGGCGTGCTCGCGTGAAGATTTAGCAAGTTTGCAGTCGAAGCTTTGTGCGGCGGCAAATGGAGAGAATGCGAGTATGAGAAGCAGGATATGTATCGAGCGCATTGAAGAGGTTGAATAAGTGTATCAGTCTTGGGTCTTGAGCAGATTTCGAACAAATAATTCCAGCCATGGAAGCCTGTAAACGATCCAGGCATTTCACCGGAGTACCGACGACGCACGCAGAACTTCAAGGGCGCGACACCAGAGCGTTATCATGTAGGCGATATTTCCGAAATTGGATAGTTGAATCGATGCCCTATTCGTCAGGGTGCGTATGCCATACACCGGAGATGTGTTTTATGCGAATACCAAACGAATTTCGAGCTATTCTCGTGTTTTTTTTCGGTGTTGTTTGGTGCTTGTCTGGCAACGCCCTTGCAGCCCAAACGAGCGCTGATCCGGTGTATGTTGCGATCTCAAACGGTTGGATCGGACTGTATGGTCATGGCGACGAATACGCAAAATTCTCAATGACAGGCAAGGAAGTTAAACTTCAGGATGCATACCACATCCTATTGAAACCGGGTTTAGGAATGATGGTAAGCTTCGCTGATAAAGCGGAGTTCGGAGGCGGAGAAAATCTCCTGGATAATCACGAAAAATGGGAACTAAATTATTGGAAATCGAAATCCGATCGAGCCGAGACGGTCGCGCGAAAAGACCTGAGCGGGGCGAGAGAGGATGTTCGAGTAACAGAGATAAAGCTTTATCGAGACGACGGCGCACAGCTGCATATCTTCATGATTGCGCTAGCCTCGAAAGACGGAGTTTTCGTTCTGGCCGTGTCGCCCGGCAGTTCGGAAACGGATGCCACCGTCCGCGAGATCGCCAACTCATTTACCCTCGTGCATCGGACGCTTACCGCCGAAGAGATAGCGAGGGTGTCGAAAGCTATAAAGAATGGGAGCGAGGAGTGATCTAAGCTCTGTCTGCTTTTTCGACCTGATGGGCGGATTACCGGCCACTCGGACGTGACGTGAGCCACATCACGTCAGGGAAGTACCGGCGACTATTCGCCCCCAGCCCTAGAACGGACGTGTTTGCCTGCACTGCAGTGGGCGAAGCGCATAATCAGGAGCACCAACCGACTCCCAATAGTTTGCCGATCACGGCTGCAATGCGGACTTAGCAGAGTGCCCCTGCACCATCTACAGCACTGAGGCGCTCGAGAGAAATACTACCGCGCACATGATGGCTGCTATCCAAATGGTTGGGAAAATGCCGTGCTTTGCAAGTGGGTGTGAAAGCAGTTGACGCACGAACCCATTGACTGCGCCGAGGAAGTTCAATGCGAAGAGGATGCGGAACAGAACCTCGACCCACAAACGATATGGAGGCTTAAGCCAGAACTGCATGAAGGGTTTTCGCTGAATTCTTTCGAGCTTTAATCATCTGGCCTTATACTTGCTGCACGTCGAGGCAGATCGGGGCGGCCATGAGCGCGGAATCTTCCCCAGTTGTTTCTCGTCCTGGTTCCTGTTTGTGCCGTTTTGAGCCGCCGCTGGTTCTCCCGCTTGCAGTGTTCTTCGCTTCTGGTGTGGCGGCAGTAGCGGTAACGAGACGAGAACAACTTTCAACGGAATTACCTCGGTGGTCGTTCTCGCATACAGAAACGCGAAGGACCAGCTGTCGTCCTTTACGGTCACGATCGACAGCTGGCATTAACGAGCAAGTCCGTGCAACGGTCAATGTGCTTGTGTCGCCCATGACCGCATCTCGGCGCTGAATGTGCTCCAACCAAAGTGCTCCGCCGGCAACGCACCCCTCGCCTGCGCTGCTTTTGAATGGTCGGCCTGGGTCTGGACAACAGGCCGGCTCCCATGACCTTCTCCGCATCCGCCGTCTTCCAGTCCCGCGCCATTCTCCACTCGGCCCCTTACTCGCACCCTGGAGGTCGCATCATGAAAAAGGCAATTCTTTCGGTTTTGCTCTTAGCCTTGCTGACCGCGATTGCCACGGTTCCCGCATCCGCAGACATCCTGTACAACACCCTGGCACCTGGAAACGCATATGATCCAAACGACGGCTATACGTTGTACTCCCCCAGCTCTTTGGGACTCGCCGACCAATTCACCCTCGGCTCAGCCGCTACCGTCAGTGACGCGCTGCTCGCCCTCGGCTCTATATCTGGCGTCAATAGCCCCGCCAGCGTGTACATCGAGTCCAATGACAGCGGAGCGCCAGGCAGCATTCTTGCGTCCCTGACCCAGCTTGGAACGCTCTCCACAGTGCCCAGCGACGCATTGGCCACCTTCGTTTGCTCCGGCGCAGACTGCGATTTGGGGGCGGGGACATATTGGCTGGTAGCGACTCAGTCTAATCCCGCGTCACATGACGGCTGGTTCTTCGCATTAGGCGATCCGTACTCGGACGTCGCGTATCTCGAACCCGGCAACCCTTGGATTGTGGCGTTCGATGACGAAAACGCCTTCCAGATTGACAGCTCCGTGAATAGCTTTCCCCCTCCCGTTGTTCCCGAGCCGTCCAGCTTCCTGCTCCTGGGCACCGGTCTGCTCGGGCTAGCCGGCGCCCTCCGCCGCAAACTCCAAGCCTGAGCGCTGCCCCGAGCCAGCCGAAAAGCCGAAGCAGTCCGGGTGGTTCGCGTTTAGGTGCAGGATGTTCTTAAATGGGTTCCGAAGACGCAAAGTTAAGAAACCCACGGACCACAGAACTGATTGACAGACCCGCCATCCGGAGTGGCGTTACCGGCCGGAAGCGCTCTTCACCCGCAAAGAACGCTGAGCGATTGCAAGGTGTCTCTGTGGGTTGCACCTGAATCACCGGCTACTGGGACCCATGCCGAAAGTTCGCCGACCGACCCCAAAGGTGACCGTGGGCGACAATACTCCCGCGCCATTGTCAACGGGCGTCTAACTTCATATTTCCGAAGTACACGCACGATTTCCGGACGCTCGCCGACCAACTTTGAATTTTTTGGATGGACTCCCGCACTTATCAAACTGCTACTTCCACCACCGGCAAAGCCCGGGGATCTCTCCGAGCTTTTATTCCGTTCGGCCATCGATCAAACACCAGGTAGCCGGGCCCTGAAGTGCATTTGGCGTGCCGGCTCCTTGCAGGACGCGGAGGACACCGGAATTCTGGTCGATTTCGTAGCCGGTTACATCCGAGCTGTAGGAGTTGGCTGTATAAACATAGTGGTTGGACGGATCCTCGACAATGCACTGCGGGCCGGACAGGGGGCCGAAAGGCTCGCCGGCGATGAAATTGAGCTGATACGAGGGTGTTGTAGTCAGGAAGTAGCCTGCGATTCCACTTTCGGCGTTTGGCCCCGTGACTTCGCCCTGGTTGGCAACATAAACGAATTTGCCCTTGGACTCCTCCATGAGTTGGACGGGATTCGAGAGCGCGGGATCGTCGGGAATGATGCCGCCGGGCTCAGCTTGCAGCGTGCCCCCGCTGGCCACGGTAAACGGCAAAATCTGGCTGAGAGAAGTGGTGGAAGCGCCATTGAATGTGACGGTGATGGGCTCGTTGTCGAGCACGTAAACGACGCCGCCCGCGCTGACGACGGCATTGCCCTGGTGGACGCCCAATTGCTGCGCGTTGCTTTGGCTCAAAGTCAACTGTCCGTTTGTCGGCGCGTAACTATACGGCCAGACGGCCGTTCCGCCGGTGTAAGGGAACGAAGTGGGCGTGGGTGCGCCCGTCAAAGTGAGAATGAAGCCGCCGGAAAGAACGAAGTCTACCGGATTGGCTGGAACCGGGAAGTAGTTCAAATTTCCCCCACTGCCCGAAGAAACCTCGGCATTCGCGATCAGCGACAGGTTTCCTGTTGTCGAATCGATATGAAAGACGGTAATGTCGCCGCAAGTTTGCACTCCAGATCCCAGTGCCAGAGTGCAGGCGTTGGTGCTGGGATTGTAGGTGATGTCGTAGTTGTCAGGGGCATCGTGGTCAAGCACCAGGAGGTAGTTGCCAGTGGTGTCGGCGATGATGCGGAAGGGATTGGTGCCCTGAGAAAAATAAGCCTTTTGCAAAGTAACAGTCCCGTTTCCACTCACTCCAAATTCGGTGACGTTGGCGTTCTGGCACGGGTCATCGGTTGTGCAATCCGCGTTGCCTTCGGCGTTTGCGCCGCGGTTGAGGACATAAATGAATCGGCTGCCGGAGGTGAGCACGGCGCGAACCGGGTTGGTCCCGCCGGAGAAGGCCGGCAGGCCGCTGATCGAAGTCAACGCGCCGGTGTTTTGATCGATCCGGTAGCCAGCTATAAAGCCGTTACCGGAAGATTGGGACGCCGCAGTGCCCGTGACATATAAATAGCCGGTGGTATTGCTTTCGACGCAAGATGCAACGCCAAAGATCACACCAACCGAAAGACCGCCGATCAGAAATACCTTGCCGAATTTCCCAAACCTCATGCCGTTCCTCCTCAGGTGGCCCATCTGCCCATAAAGAGCCTTCGGCAGGCGGAATCTGCCCTGCATCCGGATCGAAATTCCGGGAATCGGTGGAATTTCTGCGTGCGAAGCGATTGATTCCTGACCCAGCAACCTAAAATCAATAAAATTTGTAGAGCAGAGGGTAGATTCGGCAGGCAAACGTCCCTTTAGAAGTGAATAGACCACTGTGAATCTCTTCACGGGAGAGGCGGCTCTTTCATACGGATGGCGACGGCGAAGAGCAAATTGGGGATCTCTCCACGCGCGCTCGATGCAGAGCGAATTATCGAGGAGTACTACGACAAGCTTCAGCACTGGGGAGCTGTTTTGAGCCGTGGCGACCGCACGATGGCCCAGGAGATTGTTCACGATCTCTGCCTTCACTTCATCATCGCCCGGCCCGATCTCAGCCAGGTCGCAAATCTCGACGGCTATCTCTACACGTGTCTCCGCCACCTTTACCTTTCGGCCATCGCCCGATCTTCACGCGAAGCGCTGCAGACCGTAGGCATTGCCGATTTTGACTCCGTTCAGTTCGCCCTGGATGCGCGCACTTCCGACAGTCTTCTTGATCGGCAGAACGAGCTCCGTCGCATCTGCAATTACGCAGTGTGGCGCAAAGACTCTTCAAAAAGCGCCAGCTATTTCCTTCTTCTTTTCTTTCATGGCCATACTCGTCGCGCGGTGGCTGAAATCGCGCAACTCCCGCTCGCTGCCATTTACAACAAATTGAAAGTCGCGCGCCAGGAATTGGCAGCTCATCTGCAGACATCCGCGAAGTTGCGGATCGCGACCCGCGATCTGCCACCGAGTCCTGAACTTCGTGTGAGCGTCATCGCGTCGACCGAGCTGTTTCAAGAGCTGCGAAAAACTATCTTCGCGGCGAAGTCATCTGAGTGTCTCACCGAAGAGAGCCTGTTGGCGCGGTATTGCACAACAATCCGGAATCCACTCCCTTGCAGCTTGCTTTCGCACATAGTCAGCTGCGAACGATGCCTCTCTCTGCTCGACCGCCGCTTCCATCGCCCGGCATCCGAAGACGGCGAACCTCCGGCAAACCCCTGGAAGGCCGAGGATGACGACGGATCTGGAGCAGTAACGCGAGGCGCCAGCGGCTATCATGCCATGATGTCGGAAGTACGACGGCATAGGGACAGAATCTACGAGCACCGGCCTCAGACGCTCTCGATTGCGACGAACGGCAAGATTGTGGCATTTCACGATGTTCAGAGCGAGCGGAGCACGCTTGCCTCGCGCGCCGAGCATCCGGAGGCGGTTCAGTGGGTTGAGGTCTTCACCGATCAGCAGATCCGACTCGCGTTGTTGCCAATCGAGGAGCTTCCGCCGGGAGGGATGCAAGTCCGCACTCAGGCGGTTGCGTTGAGCGATGGCCGCCAGCTTGAGTTGACGGTGAGCCTTGACGGCCAGGGTTTGCATAGCGAAGTGACCTATCTGGATCCGTCGCTTGCGGTGGAGATTCTGGAGAAAGCCGAGGAAGACGCGCCATTCGCAATCCAATCTGCCCCGCCTTTGGCCTCGCTCTCGGCCATGCATGGACAGAAGGGATTCGGATCCATAGGAGGCCGAATAGCGCGGGTCTTTCATACCGTGAGGCCGCGGTTCGCGCTCGCCTGGGCAACGCTGCTTGTTGTCGTCCTGGGAGGCACCGGCTATCTCGTTTACCGCTTCTGGCACGCACCACTCGATGCGCGCACAATTTTGAACAACTCCGTAAGCATTGAAGCGGCCAATGAAAAAGGACAGGCCGAGCACAGGCTTTTGAAGCTCGACGTGCTCGATGCCAGCGGGCGGACTGTGTGGCAGGGAACAGTGGACGATTGGGATGAGCAAGCCAAAGGCAGAACCATGCGGCGTCTCTACAATGCCCAGCACCACCTGCTTGCTGCTGCGTGGCACGGGCAAAACGGCGAAGACAAATCATTTAAAGAGCCCGTTGGCGACGCGGTGAGTCAAACCGATCGCGAAGTTGCGGAGAGCGAATTCTGGATGCTGGATGTTTCGGCGCGCGTGTTCCAGACAATGGCTTCACAGCACATCGAAATGCGCACGGTGGGAAGCGACTATGAGCTCACGGGCTCCGGCCCTTCGAGTGAGCCCTTCCATTTCGTTTCCGCCACTCTGGTACTTAGTCGACGGCTGCACATTGTGGGAGAAACGTTGCACATGAGAAGCGGATACGAGTTCACCGAGGCCCGTTTTGTCGAGGCGAGCGACGATCGTTTGCCTGCGGATTCGGTTCCCAGCTCGACCTTTGATCCTTCCGATCTGGAATCCCGTATGAAAAGCAATCCCTTCGCGCCATCTGCTCGGGATCGAGGTGCGAGTCCACTCGCTGACGCAGATCCAAGACTCGTGCAAACCCAAATCGACGTCCTTTATCGGCTCAGCAAATTGGGTGCGGATGTCGGTATCCCCATTGACATTGTCAGAACCCCAACGGGCCGTATCCGCGTGGCAGGTACAATCACGAGCGAAGATCTCAAGAAGCGAATCATCGCCGTGCTGGAAAATGAGCCGAATCGCCAATTCGTCGAGATCGACCTTCTGCCGGAAGAGAATCTCCGTATACCGGTCCCAGCAACACGCCTTGCGGCGCCGCCGACTGATGTGTACAACCTGGCGCGCACGGTGCCGCCCGCGGCGCCTAATCTTCGTGCATACTTCGCGGCGAAGGGAATGAGTCAGGAACAGATCGATTCGGCTGTTGCACAGTTCTCCAGCGATGCTCTTGATCATGCCCAGCGTGCATTGCAGGATGCTTATGCGCTGGACCGTCTGGGCTCTTCCTTCAGCGCGAAAGAATTTATGATCATGGGCCCGGTCGCACAACAACAGTGGTCGGCCATGGTAGCTCGGCATTCGTCTGAGCTTGCAAATGAGCTTAATGGGTTGAGACAGCAGCTTGCTCCACTGAATCTCGCGGGCCGCCCCGGCCCTTGGCGGGGTCGGTTCTCAAAAATCGACAGTCCCCCGGATTTTGCGAGTAGCGCGCGGAGGCTTCTGCTTCAAACGCAGGATTTGAATCGTACCGCGCGAAATGCATTCTCCTCGGGTGTGAGTGGCGCGGCGGCTCCCGGCGGCAATGCCTCCATTGAAGCTGTTTGGGAGTCGATTCCGCTTCGTGATGCAGAAGAAGTTACTGAATTCGCTTCTCACCTGACCAATGCAAGAGACTCGGCAAATTCCTCGGCTGAGCGGTACCCTCGATAGTGAGGGCTAGTCAAACAGAAAAGATGTTTCGCAACAGTTCAAGACTCCGTTTGCGGTGGGTCGTGTGCCTGTTCCTCTGGCCCATGATGCAATCCTTGTCTCAGGTCAGCACCGCAAACGTCACTGGCATGGTCGAAGACTCGACCGGCGCGCGTATTCCTGGCGCGGCCATCAAACTCGTCAACGGTCAAACCGGGACGGAGAACGACGCAACGACCAATGAGTTCGGAATCTTTCTTTTGCCCGGCGTGATTCCGGGGGCTTATACGCTCGAGATCGCGAGGGATGGTTTTGCGACTGCGCAGATTGCGGGCCTCATCCTGAACGTGGGGGAGACCAGGAGCCTTCTCATTCGCATGGAGGTTGGTCTCGTAAAACAGACGGTAGAAATTGATGCCTCCGATCTTAGTTCCGTCTCGGCCGGCGCTTCAGTGAGCACCATCATCAACCGCAAGTTTGTCGCCAACATTCCCTTGAATGGCCGAAGCTTTCAGGACCTGATTTCGATGACGCCTGGAGTGAATACACAGAGCCCGCAGGCAATGGGAGAAGGCGTCGGCGCGCACGGAGACTTCAGCGTCAACGGTCAGCAGCCCGACGATAACTCTTACACGGTCGATGGAGTGTCGGCCGATATCGGGGCGGGGCTGCTGATGGGCCACCAGAAACTGGCAAGCAGCGGAAGCGCCGCGGGAACTACTGCGCTGGGAACCACACAGAGCTTGGTCTCGATCGACGATCTCCAGGAGTTTCGGGTGCTCACCTCGACGTATTCTGCCGAGTATGGCCGCACTACCGGCGGGCAGTTCACGCTTCTCACGCGTTCCGGCACTGATTCGCTTCACGGGAGTGGCTACGACTACGTCCGCAACTACAGTGCCAATGCGGCCGATTGGTTCACGACATTCAATGCGGCACCCCCTCCTGTTGCGTATGAGCAAAATGACTTCGGTGGCAGTCTCGGCGGTCCATTCAAGCTTCACCACCTCTACGACGGCCAAGGCAAAACATTCTTTTTCGGTTGCTACGAGGGACTCCATGTGACCGAGCCAACTGCTCCACTCGTCGAGTACGAGCCTTCTTCTACGACAATCCAGGAGACGCCACAACCGCTCCAGGCCTTGCTAAAGAGCTTTTTGTTAGCGAGCGGATTCCAAAGCGGGTCCGGACTGAGAAATACCGGCCTCACTCCCGTCGTTTCCTCATCCATCTCTGAGCCGGGCTCGATCAACGCCGGAAGCGTCCGCTTCGACCATACATTCTCCCCAAAGCTGTCGGCATTCTTCCGCTACGGCGATACGCGCAGCACGAGTGAAAGCTACGATTTCTCCTCAGTACCTTTCAATCAGCTCGGCACACACACTTTGACTTTGGGCGCCACATTCCAGCTCTCGTCGACGAAGACGAATGAGCTCAGGCTTGGTTACGGAGCGAGCACATCTCTTCTAAGCACCATATTTCGTGGCAGCGATAGCGCTCCGGTCGCCGTACCTTTCAACCTGAACACACAACTTGGCATACCGGAATCCTTTCCGTCGGCCTCGGCAGACATCTTCATCCACTCGGCGGGCGCAGGCGATGCGGAGGTGAAGACGGATGCAGCGCTCGCCTCTGTTCACCAATGGAACTTGCGCGACACGCTCGCTGTTCAGGTCGGTCATCACCTTCTGCAATTTGGAATCGACGAGCGCCATCTTGTCTCCTCCATTCATCCGCCACCATTAACCGTTGAGGCAGATTTCTTTAATCTGCAGTCGATCCTCAGTAACAGCGCTTCCGATATTGCCATTACGATGAACCAGCCGGCAACCCCTACATTTAACGAGTTCTCCGCATTTCTCCAGGATGAATGGCAATTATCGAAATCGCTGACGCTTTCGCAGGGGTTGCGCTGGGACGTCGATCCGGCGCCGCGTCCTGAGCGCGGTGGTGACGCCTACACTGCGCTCGGAAATATTGCCTCTCCGGCAAGCCTCACGCTGGCTCCGCGTGGCACACCACTTTGGCGAACAGGCTGGCTCAACTTTGCGCCCCGTTTGGGTGCTGCGTGGGTTCCGGACCGTCATGCAGGCCGTGAACTGGTTGTGCGCGCAGGGGGCGGCGTCTTCTTCGATATAGACAATCGCGCTGCCGCACCTGCCTTTAGCGCGCTTGGCTTCTCTGCAACCATGCAGCCCGAAAACGTGCCCGTTCCCGTGACAGCGGCGCAGCTCGATTTCTCGACAGCTGTCTCGCCTCCATACACCAACGCTCCGGTCTTCGCGTTTCCCCGGCATCTTCAGTTGCCCTATGCGCTCGAATGGAATGTAGCCGTCGAAAAATCTCTCGGCAGGAGCCAGGGTTTCACCGCTTCTTACGTGGGAACGAGTGGCCGCCGTCTCCAAAAGGAACAGCGTACGGATGTAAATGTGCAGGCGCCAGATTTCGGCGAGGTCGTCTGGTTTCCGTCCGGCGTCACGTCCAGCTACGAGGGATTGCAATTGAAATTCCAGCGCTCGATATCGCCCGGCATACAAGCCCTCGCTTCGTATGTCTGGTCGCATACGTTGGATTTCGACTCAACCGATCCAGCCTGGTCGCTCACGCGCGGCAACTCCGACCTGGATCTCAGGCATAACCTTGAAGCAGGGCTTTCCTGGGACGAATCGGCCATCTCCGGTAGCGGGCTTCGGAAATCTCTCCTTGAAGACTGGGGCGCTGATGGGCGAATCACTGCGCGAACAGGCTTCCCGGTAACTCCGCTGGGAAACCTGCTTTCCGATCCTGCCACAGGGAATCGCTATTTCAGCGGCGTGAATTGGATTCCGAATCGGCCGCTCTATCTCCACGGATCGCTATATCCAGGCGGCCGCATCTTGAATGGCGGACCCTACGCTACGAATCCAGCGTTTGTTCTCCCTGCTGTCGGCTCGGCCGGTAATGCTCCTCGCAATATGGTGAGAGGATTTGGCGATAACCAGGTCAATATCGCCATTCGCCGCGACCTTCACTTGTACGACCGCTTCAGCGTGCAGATCCGAGCAGAGGCATATAACCTCTTCAACCATCCTGATTTCGGATATATTGACCCATCGCTCACCGACGAGCTCTTTGGAAACGCCATGCTGATGCTGAACCAAAGCTTCGGACCTTCGGGTTCACTTTATGAGCCCGGCGGGCCACGCTCTCTTCAAATCTCGTTCAGGCTGCATTTCTAAAGCTATCCCGTCATGAAGGCGATCCGGCGAAGTGCTGGGGACAGCGCACCCTCAGTGATACAGCGCCTCTGGATGGTTAACCGGCCACTCTTCAATTACTACTTGTGCGCTACGGGACATGCTCGTCGCAGTTCTCCCAGGATTACTCCCCAGTCGGCTTGTCGCCAGCAAACGCAGGCTGGATCGCAGACATTGCTGTAGTTCGTCCGCGAGCGGGGTGTATTGCGAAGCAAGCAAGAGCGCAAAGCCACAGACCGCCGTCAGTCCACTTAACAGGAATACCTTGCGATCGCCCAGCCGCGTTATCGCGCGATCCCCAGTGAGACGTCCCGTTGTCATGGCTAACGAAAACAGCATATAGCCGACTCCTCCTCTGGCAGCCGCGACCATCCTGGTGGTTACCAGCAGTAAAGCACTCCAGTCGAGCAGCGCTCCCTCCACCAGAAATGAGACAAACGCAAGTAGGGCAATCACCAGAACGATACCGCGGGGCAGGACAAACATGGGACCTGGGGTTTCATCGCTTGTTCGCAGCAGATGCGGAGCCGCCGCACTGACAGCGGATGCGACCGCGATGGAACCGATGGCGGAGCTGTGGAACGGGGAGATATGGTTGGATAGCATGAGCGTCATAAAACCCGACCCCGCGAATCCTCCGATACTGAACAGAGCATGGAATCCCGACATTAGCGGGCGCGATAAAGTCCGTTCTACTTCCACTGCATGGAGATTCATGGCGACATCCAAAGAACCGAGGGACGCGCCAAACCCCATAAGCGCCGCCGCGAGAGAGGCTGGACGATCCATCACGGCCAGAAGCGAAAGAAAGAGCGATACGCCATAGCCACCGGCAAGGATGATGGGCTTGCTGCCAAATTTCGTCGCGAGGATTCCAGTAATTGGCATTGCGGCAACTGAGCCCGCTCCAAGGCAAAGGAGCAGGAATCCCAGGGTGCCGTCTCCAATCCCGAGTCGGGCCTTGGCGAAAGGAACAAGAGGAGCCCAACAGGCCACCCCGAAGCCAGCCGCGGCAAAACAGAGCCGCGTGGCAAGACGTGATTTTGAGTGATCGGCGACGGGTAACATGTCATACTCCCGTCGTGACGGCTTGAGATTGCTCGTCGGCAGTCAGAACAGTGGTACCGGCCTTTCCGAGCGTCGCTAAAAGATGGGAGGGGGTATCGTACGCAACAATCAACTCATGGATGAACTTTAGCGGGACGATAACATGCTGTGCTCGGGTCTCAAGCTTGTCGTTCGTCAATGACGGATAATGCATAAACAAGCATTATCGCGAATAAACACGCATAGCAAAGAAAGATATCTAGCGACCATAATTCAGGGCAATTCAGTTAAATACCCAAGCTTGTATATTTCCTACAAGATGCGCGATATTGCATGTTTTTACTTATTACTGCATAATATGCAGACGAATGTTTTTCGGGCCGAGGTGACCATGTCCGAAAAGACTCTCATGCCCGCTGAACGGCATAGGGAGATCCTGGAGCGCATCCGAAACGATGGACGGGTTCTGGCAACCGACCTGGCTCAGGAGTTTCAAACCTCCGAAGATACGATTCGCCGTGTTCTGCGCGATCTGGCAGCTCAGGGACTATGCACGCGTGTCTATGGGGGCGCCCTGGCTATGTCTCCAGCCTCAGGTTCAGCACTTCAGCGAAGGAGTGAGTCCGCCGACCGGAAACTCGCTCTGGGAAAAAAGATGGCTTCGATGGTGCGATCTGGTCAACTCCTCTTTATCGACGCAGGATCGACCAATCTGGCTGCTGCCCGTTCCCTTCCCGAAGGCATTGGAGCAACGGTAGCTACGCATGACCCGACCATCGCCTCTGTCCTTGCAGGCCGGACGGACCTGACGCTCATCACTGTAGGAGGGCAGGTTAATCCGCTCATCGGCGCGGCGGTCGATGGGCAAGCCCTCCGTGTGATTCTTGGTATGCGCCCCGATCTTCTCTTTCTTGGACTGTGCGCGCTGGACGCAGACCACGGTATCGCGGCTTTCCATAATGAAGACGCGCAGATGAAACGCTCGCTCATTGAGCAGTCCGGCTCAGTCGCTATGGCAGTGTTGAATGAGAAGTTGTCTGCGTCAGCACCTTTCCACGTCAGCTCGGCCGATGCGATAGCGGATCTCGTTGTCGAAGCAGATGCGCCGAGGCCACTTATTTCAACCTTCAAATCTCGAGGAATGCGAATCCATTGGGCAGGAGCGCACAGTACGTGACCCCGTAGAGTGGAAAGGGACCGCAATGGATGTCAGCGAACACTACCGCACGCGAGCCGGTCTGGACAAGGCGTTAGAAGAGACTAAGCGCCTGAGAGAGTCGGCGTTACGGGATCAAACAAGCGACAGTGAAGGTTCCCGGACAGGCAGGAGAAGCACGACGATGCCGATATTGAAGAGGCTCGTACGTTCTGTAGGTCCACTACTGACAGTTGGATTGGTGTTTGCAACACCACTCCTTGCGCAGGAGCAAGCCGCCTTTAGCTGGCGCGGTTTTTTGCACGACAGTGCTGGCGCGCCGATCGCAGACGCCAAAGTGAAGCTGACGGGTGCGGCCACGGCCGAGGCCAACACCGGTGCCGACGGAAGCTTTACGCTTTCCGCACTACGTGGCGAGCAATACAGGCTCGCAATCATCGCCGAGGGCAAGACCGCTACCTACGCGCAGACTATTACTCTGGCCCCCGATGCTCCGCTTGTTGTAATCACGTTGTCGAGCCGGGGCGAAATCACTGTGGCGGCGCAGCAGGGCACGGGTGCAACGGGCGGTGAAGCACTTTCCGGCCAGGCAGTAAGTTCTCTACCTCTGAACGGCCGTGACTTCAGTACCTTGTTGCTCTTGGCAGCCGGCACTATGACCGATGCGAACGGCGCGACGAATTTCACCCAGCAGTTTGCAATCAACGGCCAACGCGGGGTGGAGGCGACATTTGTCATGGATGGCGCGGACATCAGCGATCCGGAGATGGGCGGCAGTATTATGCCGAACTTCAACGTAGACGCCATTCAGGAGTTGCAATCGAGTTCGGGTTGGATGCCGGCTGATATCGGTCGTGGAGCGTCGGGTTTCACAAACATCATCACTCGCTCCGGAGCGGAAGGCTTCCACGGCTCGTTTTTTGAGTTCGTGCGCAACTCAACGTTTGACGCCCGTAATTTCTTCGATCATTCGACACCTGCATACCCGGGACGCATCCCCCCGTTTCGTCGTAACGAATTCGGATTCACCAATGGCGGCCCCGTCTACATCTCTCATCTCTATGACGGACCTAAGCGCACCTTCTACTTTGCTGAGTACCAGGGCTTCCGCCAGGTTCTGGGCACCACTCAAGTCATGCCGATACCCACCGCTGCACAGCGGCCTTCAGGAGGCTCAAATATCGTCTCCGACACGGTGAGTTTTCCCGACGGCACAACAGATTCGCTGGCCATTCCCGTGAATCCTTCAATTGCTGCGATACTGGCCAGATATCCGCTGCCCAATCTTCCTACTGGTTCCTTCGGTGCGAATACCTACGCGACCGCTTCGAAGGTGACCACCAACGCCGACCAGTTCTCGTTGCGCATCGACCACAAGCTTTCAGCAAAGAACCAGTTCTTCGCGCGCTTCACGATGGACAACCTGACGGGACCGACGACAAATCCGGATCAGACAGCGATCGATCCCGCCTTCGCCGTCGAGTACCTCGATCGGCAGCGCAACGTCGTCGGGACAGTTACGACGACGTTCACGCCAAAGCTCGTGCTCGAGTCCTCGCTCTCGATAACCCGATCCACCCCTGGCTTTCCTACCCCCGATTACACGGACCCCGCGGTGAAGTTTGAAGACGGTCTCTTCGAAGCCTTCAACAGCGCCGGCGGATCGGTGATGCAGGCCTACGGCAATCTGTTCCAGCAGCAGGAGAACATCAGCTACACCGCCGGACAACACACTCTGAAAGCGGGCTTCGAGGTCAGGAAGAATGTGGACACCACCTATTTCGGTATTTCACCGAACGGGGAGTACGATTTCGGCGGCGGTACCGCCTACGCAACAGAAGCGATTGCGTCCGCGAGTGGCAAGCACAACATCGACGTAGGTGATCCTCTACCGGATACGCTCTCTGGTTTCCTCTCAGGTTCGCCATTTGCCTATATCGTAGCCGTTGCGCCTCCAGGTGTTTCAGGTGGTGCACACATCGGTCCGGCCGCTATCAACCGCGGCGATTTCAATGCCTATGTCGAAGACACTTGGAAGATTACTCCAAATTTGGCGCTGGACTACGGTGTCCGCTGGGAGTTCTACACCCCGATCACCGAGCGTGCACATCGCACCGGCTCCTTCCGCACACTGAATGGAGCCTTGGACTATCTTGTCAACCCTCAGCCCGGATATTCAACAACCTGGAATGGATGGGGCCCCAGGGTACAAATCTCCTGGGCGCCGCTTAAGAACTTTACCGCGCATGCAGGCGGAGCGGTGATGGTAATACCGCCCAATATCTGGCAGGATAACTCCCTCACTGGCTCTACACCTTTCGCGAACTATCCGCGGCGTCAATCCTCATCGAGCGCGCCACTTGCGTATGGGTTCACCATCACGCCATCGATGCTGCCCATTGCCTACGATCTGAGCGGCAATAACATTCTGGCCAAGGGAGCGAAAAATATTCCGGCCAACACGCCGATGGACGTGGACCGCTACGAGAAGGATTTGGCCAACGTGACTTCCTCGGGTGCGGTGAGTGCTCTCAACCTCTCCGGGATCGATGCCAAGTTTGGCAATGGCACACTCTACACCTGGACGCTGGGCCTCGAGCGCAAGATCGCCAACCTGACTGCAGACTTGGGCTACGTGGGAACTGTGGCTCAGAAGCTTCCGCGCATCTCTTTTCCGAACGCCTATCCCGGTGCTACCCCTGAGTTCGCACCCTACACGCAATTCAACTCCGCGGGCGACGTAACCGGGGGCTTCGGGGTGATGAACGTGGTGACCAACGATGTGCACTCCAACTACAACGCGCTGCAGGCTTCGCTATTCGGTACCGTGGCTCATGGCGGACCCGGCATTCAGGCCTCGTACACATGGGGTAAGTCGATCGACACTACATCGATGGTGTTGAGTGGTACGGGTTCAACGGGTGCTACTACCTCAGGAGCGTCACAGGACCCGTTCAATCTTCGCGCAGAGAAGGGACCCTCGGCCTTTGACGCGACGCATAATTTTGGACTGAGTGTGGCGCAGGACCTGCATCTGCAAAATGCGAATTTCCTGAGTGCTGTTCCCCGCAAGATCACCTACGGTTGGGAACTGCTCTCGATCTCATCCATCTCCTCCGGCCCACCGTTCACGGTTTATTCGGGCATACAGCAGACGGGAGCAGGCGCGAACGGCGTCGACCGTCCGGACCAGATCGCTGTGCCGCAACTTTCCACGGCGCGCAAGAACCGGCAGGATTACTTCGGCATGGGAGCGGCGAATGCGAGCACCTATTTTGACATTCCGGTTCACATCGCCGGCGGTACTGGGCCGAACCAGGGACGCTTTGGCAGGCTGGGACGCAACACCTTTCGTGGACCTGCGTATTACGACTACGACTTCGCACTGATCAAAGACACGCCCTTCGGAAGAAGAGCCTCCGGCGCGGAACGCATGGACGTCCAGTTCCGCGGAGAGTTCTTCAATCTGTTCAACATCGTCAACATGGGGCTTCCCTCGAACATCCTGACTGGATCTGGTTTCGGCGAAATTTCCAGGACGGCCGGTTCTTCGCGGCAGATTCAACTGTCACTCAAGCTTATCTATTGACCCCGCAGCTCCCATATCCATCAGCCAACTCCACCGGAACTTTCCGCTCGGATAAGTGATTGTAATAAGGAAATTGCACCCGCAGAGGTACCGGTTTGTATTGTCCAGCCGTCCAGATCGGATACCCGGAATTTGCGAAGCTGGTTTCAGCAGAGGCGGATCTTTTCGTCAATTGTGCTCGGTAACCTCCAACTGGATGGGCTGCGCCGTCGCATTGGTATCGGGATCGTAGTATTCGTACACTCGCGACGCAAACGTACGCGCACGGATCGGATACTTGGCGCGAAGGCGATAACTGAGCGTGACAGTTTGCCCCGGCGCGAGCGCATTGAAATAGAGAATCGCCTGAGTTGCTGTCAGCGAGAACTTCTCAAGTCGTCCGCTTGCAGCGGTTGCGCTTTTCTCCTGGAAGTCCTGGAGATCCTCTGTAAGCAATTCAAAACCTGGCGGGATGCCGAGATCGACCATCACCATGTTTGCGGTCTTAGGCAGATTGTTGCGGATCGTCGCTGTGGCTTTAGCCAGGTCGTTTTGCGCAAGCTTTGTGCGGTCCCAGGTGACGTCGATCGACAGCGGCTCGGTTTTCGGTTCCTCCGTCCAGGGAACAAAAGCGCGGCCGACGATCTGGTAAGCGAGGCTGCCGGAGCCATCCAGCTTCAACTCAACCTTTGCCGGCTGCGCCGGATCGATGCCCTTGAAGACGAATTGTTGGAGCAGGTCATTGTTGTCTGCGTTCAGCTCCAGAGTCTGCGCGGGCTTGCCGTCGAGCACGATGGCGAGCGTTCCATGTACGTCAGACGCGCTCAGTTGCGTGGCCAGCAAAAAAGCGCGCAGCGCCGTGATGGTTGCCTGCGTGGTGCCCCAGTTGCCTGAGGCCTGCTTTTTTGAGTAAAGGTACGCGAGAGCCTTGCGCGCTACCGCCGGAGCCTGGCCCCACTTGAGCAGCGCCTGCGTGGCAAGGCCCGTTGTCTCAATGGCCGCGCTTTCGCCCGTCGCGTACATCCCGGTCTCTTCGGCGGTCCAGTAGACCTGCTCGCCCCGTTCCTTGTGCGCATCGAGTAAGGATTCCATCGCTCGCCGCGTGAATTCGCGGTCGCGGCCGTCGTCTACGGCGAAATTCGCAACCACTGTGAGCGTGTATGCGTCAGTCTCTTTGTCACTGTGAGACTCGACGTACTCGCGCGCCTTGTCGATCGCCGCGCCATGGTAACCCGTATTCGCCAGCGCCCATGCGACGTATGCAGTAATACGCAGCACATCTGAGTTGTAACGGTTGGTCGCGCCTTCGTTGATGAACGACGTATCCGGTTTCCAACTGCCGTCGGACTGCTGCTGGCTGGCAAGCCAATTGCGCGTGCGCTCGATGAGGCGCGGGTCCACATCGGAGACCTTGGCCATGTCGCTGAACTCCATCAGCCCGTACGCCGTGAGAATTTTGTTAGCGGGTGCCTGGCCAAACCAGGAGAATCCGCCGCCCGGAACTTCGAACGTGAGCAGGCGTTGATAGCCGTTGGCGATAAAGCCCTCGGCCTTCGCATGAATCTCTGGTGTCAGTTTTTTGGTGCGCTTCATGTAGTCAAGCGCGAGAACGTTGGGATAGGTGCTCGACGACGTTTGCTCAAAGCAGCCGGAAGGCATCTGCAGGATGCTGTCCATCCCCTCGATCACCTGGCTCAACGGACCGGGATAGAGGCGAACCAGGATGCTTGTTGCATCGGGGATAGCCGCGGCGGGGAAGTTCAATTCTTGTTTTGCGGCGCCGTCGAGCGTTCCGTTAATAACGAGATCCTGTTCGCGGCCATTGGGAACGACTTCGATCTCGCGAACCACAACATCGTCGCGAACTTCGCCAGCCGCCATGTGCGCGGTAAGCGTGAGCTTGAATTTACCAATCCGCTTTGCGATGAGCGTGAACTCGGAGCCGCCCACGCGGCCGGAATCGACGGTGAGGGATTTTTCGGCGGCGTCGTTGTCCAAATCGAACCAGTCTTCGGGTTGAAGTTTCAGATTCACATCGCCGGGTTTGCCGGAGTAGTTATAGATGGCCACCGGAATAGAGACGCGATCCCCTTGCGTCAGCGTGACCGGAAGATCGAGGTCTGCAAAGAAATCCTGAAAAACCTTGAGGCCCGATTCTCCACTGCCCAACGCGCCAGATTGCGTTGATGCCAGCATCGCCATGCGCCATGTGGTAATGGAATCGGCCACAGGAATGGTAACGCTCGCATTGCCATTGCCATCTGTAAGGATTTCAGGATTGATGTAAAGTGCCTCAGGGAAATAGGAGCGCACATGCGGAGCATTGGCAGTGCTTTCGTCGACATTTGCCTGATAACTCCCCTTAAATTCCGTGCGCAGGCTCTTCTGCGCAGCGAAGCGTTCTCTTTCCGTTGGAGCTGCGGCTAGATCAGCGCCGGTGCCTTCGCCAAGACCGGCCATGCCATAGACTTGTGCCGACCGCGGTACAACCATCGCTGCCGCATTTTCAACGGTAACGGTCTCGGTGACCGCGCCAACATTAAGAGTCGCCGAAAAGATCGCGCGATCACGCGCGACAAGAGCGAATGTGTCCGTGAGTACCATAAATCCCTGCGCGCTAACTCGGATCTCATAGCGACCTGCAGCAAGTCCTGCCAGATCGAATTGCCCTGCGGCATTGGTGTGAGCTGTGCGCCGGTCGCCCGCACTGAGCGAATGCAAAACCACTGTAGCGTTGGGGATCACAGCACCCGTTACATCGGTGACCGTGCCGATGACTTCACAGAGCTGATTCATCGCTCCGCGATCGTGCTCGATGCGGAGGCCGAGCGTTTCGCCCTGGCCCGGTTGGTTCGCCACGGTTCCGGAACGTACCTCAATAAATGCCGACAGGTCGTCAGCGGTCGCGAATTTCCTGTCGGGACCCGCGCTCGAAATGCGGAAATACCGATTGGTTCCCCGGTTCCAGCTCATACGCTCGATGCGCAGCGGAGTGTTCCAGGCATCTTGCGGTCCACCTGGCTCAAGAGCGGCGAACGCGCTTTCGATTTCGGCGTCGCTCGCGTGCTTTTTCGTATCTCCACTGAGTCGCGCAGCGATTCGGCCTAGTTGATCGAGAAACTCCGCACGGTATCGCTGCTCGTATTCGGCAAGCTTCTCTTGCGGCAACTCGCGACCGAACTCGACGTCAACCTTTGCGGGATGCGCGATTTCGGTCGCCGAGAAAAGGGCGCGCGCTGCGAGCTGATCTGCGCCTCCCCGCGCCGCTCCCTCGTTCTCCACTGCGTCCGTCATCGATAGCGAGTGAATCTCATAGCGCGGCTTCATCACCTCCTGTTCGAGATAGAAGAAGACCTTTGCGAATCCCGGCTGCTTCTCGGCCAACGCGAAGACCGCCTCGTCTACCACCTGCAGCCCCAGCGCTGCCTGCACCCCTTCTCCCCGCGCATTGCTTACATGGAATTGAACGCGAGCCTCGCCGCCAGGCCGATAGACGGCCGCATCGGTGGTGGTTTCAATCTTCAATTCGTCTGCAGGCTGCACAAAGATGAGCCGATGATCGGCGACCGGCTGCGCGTCACGGCTGAAGAGATATGCATCCACATCGAGCGTGCCCGCCATCTCTGGCGTCGCATCCAGCGTGAGTTTCCCCTGCCCATTCTCGAGATCGATGTCGCGCGTGAGAATGGTTTGCCCGTTCTTCACGACATCAACATATGCGGTGCCGTGTGCGCGCGTGGAAAGAACGTCAAGTTCAATTCGATCGCCTACTTTGAAAATCGCTCGGTTGGTATGCAGCAGGACCTGATCGGCGCCCGAGCGCATTTCAAGCGGGACCGTGCTTTCGGTGCGGCTGCCATGGAGGTCATCGGCCTCAATGCGCAGGCCGGGATTCTCCAGTCCCGAGACATACTCGGGCCTTATGCGAAGGACGGCGATACCGGCTTCGTTGGTTTCAAGCTGCTGCGCCTTCATCGGTTTCTCGCCAATGAGCGGAATATGCATAAGGGCAGAGGGGACGTGCACCATTAGCGTGGCGTGCGCCGGCGTGCCGTCAGCGTAGGAAGTCAAAATGAAAATCTCATTCTCAACATCCGGCGCGAGTGTACCACTCTCGGGAATCGCCGTGATGAGCAATGGCGACTGGCTTACGGTAATCGGCTCGCCCCGCGATTCCGCATGGGCAGCGGAGTCTTTGACTGTTGCTTCAATCAGGACGCGTGCAGCGCCCTGGCTGAGCGGACGGCCGGCGAAATAGTCCGGCAGCTTCAGGTCAAAGTGATACACGCCGTCGCTGTCCGTCGTTCCTGTCGCCGTCGCAACCTGGAAGACTTCCACATCCATGCTTGAGGCTTTGACCGTCACCTCGGCATGATCCACTGCTTTGCCAAAGAAGTAGTTGGCGTGCACTGTGCCGGTCACGTGGTCGCCGGGCCGATAGCCGTGTTTGCTCCCGGAGTCCTTGCCCGCAAACTCAATGGCCACTTTAAATTTCGGTAGCACATAACGCTCTACGTTCAGCGTGACCTCGGCCGTATTGGCGGGAGCTTGCGAATCACCCATCAGGGTGCGCAGGTGATAAGCGCCGAGGTTCACCTCATCGGCCAACGTGAACTCGGCTGAGGCGATGCCGAACTTGTCGGTCTCGGTCGTCTTGCGAAAGACCTTGTTGCCGCGTGAATCCTCCACTTCAAAGGTCAACGTACGGCCGGCGGCAGCACGATTGTTGGCGCGATCCAGTGCCAAGGCGCGCGCATGGATCGTCTGGCCCGGTTGATAGATCGGTTTCTCGGTCGTGAGCAGAATCGATGCCTTGTCTTTGAGCTCGACCGGCTGCGTGAACTCGGCCGAGCCAATCGGCGTCTCGGCCACAAAGTGCATCGCGAATTTGCCCGTGAGCCCTGCCGGAAGGGCAAATGCAGCTTCCGCTGTTCCGCCGCGATTCAATCTTCCGGCAAAAAGCAGCCGAGGCTTTTCGCCCGTGCCTCTAAGATCGACGCGCACCGCTCCCCCCTCGAGCGTGCCGCTCTTGTCGTCGGCAACGATGATGCGGATCGCCGCGCGGCTTCCCGCGATGTACTCACTCTGGCCGAGAACACGAACCACCGGCCGGCGCAGGATTTGCGAGATGGACTGAATATCGTCGAGCGACGGCTTTTCCTCGCCGTCATAGACAAACCGGTAGTGGACGCGCTGCCATGGGATCTCTTCGTAGGCGACGGGCTTGTCGGGAACGATGATCAGTTGCCACGCGCTCTTGCTGCTGTCTACGTCCACTCTGCGTTTCGCGAGCCCCAGAGTCTCGCCCTCGGGAGCAAGGATTTCCGCCGTCAGTATGCCCGCCCCGGCGCGCATCGCGGGGTGCACGACGTTAAGGGAGAGCTCTCCGCGCCGGTACGTGGCCGCGACTTGCGCTGCGGCAGTTTGCGCATGAAGGTGGATTGCGGAAAGAGCGGCTGCCAGAACCAATGCCAAAGCGACAACAGCGTGACGGCAATTCTCACTGCGGACTAGACACATAGATCTTCTCCTGGGCGCCGCGCTCGATCAGCTCGCTGCGACTCACTCGCGTACTCCCAACCGTCAATTCCGGAATGTGTCACCCCAAGAGACGCTGCCGATTTGAAAAGGCAACCTCGAGAAGTGAACAGCGTCGGTTAGATTGAAGGTCCGCTCTGTTGGAAGAACGCGGTGGGCGAACGATCTTGCGCGAGCGCGGAGATTTATTTTTTGAAGGCGAGTCTACCTGCGGCGCCAGATTACTCCGTCGGCGCTCGTCCAGTGGTCGCCATTCTCGGTCGTGATCTGGAAAAGCGGAGCAGGTTGAGCGGGGGCCGGGAGCCCGGCAGAATCGCTGGCTTGGCCGTCGATACTTTCGCTCAAGACAGGTGAGGAGGTTTCGATCGTCGGGCTCGCTGCTTCGACGGTTACGGTTTGCGTCGCAGCACCTACGTCAAGCGTAAGATTCGTCAGGTTGATTGCCGATAACACAATTTGTACGTCTTGAATTGTTGCCGTTTTGAATCCGCGAGCGCGAGCCTGGAGTTGATAGGTGCCAGGCACCAGGCCGTCGATGCGATATTGCCCGCTGGCGTCGGTCTCTGCAGTTCGCGTTGCATGACCCGCAGGATCGAGAACGACGACGGATGCGTGGGGGATGGTGGCGCCCGACCTGTCGGTTACCGTGCCCGTCAAGCTTCCCGGCGCAGCGGGCTGAGAGGTTGGTATTGCGGCCCCGTCGGTGCTTTCGCCACCGGGTTCGATTTCATTCGCCGAAAATCTCAGCGCCCTTACGGGGCGGGTCGAATAGGAGACCACTTCGGCTTTGATCGCGCGACTCTTCCACGGAGTATGAATCGGAACCCACGTCGCTCCGTCGTCGTTGCTCAGGAAGACAGCGTTTCCCGCATCAATGGCGAGAATCTGCCGCCCGCGCGCGACCGCTGAAAACGCCGCAGCGCCGCCGGGCAAGCGCAATGCGGCGAGTCTCTTTTTTTCGCCAACGGCAGATTGATTCGGCGCCGCACTTCTGAGCACCATTTGCGGTTTCTCTTCGGCAGGTAGCGTAGGCGGAATCGGCGGAGCTTCTGCGAGAGATCGCAGATCGCCGCCCGCGAGATTGGGCGATTGAGCAGAAGCCTCAGCGGACATCGGGACTGCGGCCATCTGTTGAATTTTGACGGCGGGAGGATGCACCGGCTGAGATTTCTTCACGCTCTGCTTCGGGCTTTGCGTGCCAGCAGCGGGTGTGTTGCTGCTCCTGGGAGGAGCGGCCGGGGGTTCCAGTTTGGCCACCGGCCCGCGCGAACTTTTTCTAATATGAGGTCCTGCGGTGAAATGCACAACGAGCAACACGGCCGTGAAAGCCGCTGCCGGGGCCAGAACTGTCCATCCCCAAAACCAGCGCTTGCGCTTCTCCTTCACTGTCGCCACAGGAAGAGCGTCATTGGGCGGTGACGAAAGCGCGACGGTTTCGCGGCAGTCGGCGCACGCCGCCAGGTGAGCAAGCATCTCCTCCCGCTCGTGCGGCCGAAGCGCGTGATCGATGAAGGCGCTTACCTGGTCCGCATCAGGATGTTGTCCGGATTGGAGAAGCTCGCTCATGTTCCTTCGGATTCCCCGGTTCGTCTCAGGTCTCTCTGTTGTGAGAACGAAGTTGTTTGCGAAGTTTGCAGCAGTGCGCGCACATTGATTTCGAGGTCGCGAGGATCGGCGCCCAAAGCCTCCTTTGCAGCGGCTTTACTCAATCCTCGCCAGTGCAGCTCATCGAGCAGCTTGTCGCGCACATCGGAGGCCAAACGTTTCAGCCGGCGGCTGATCGTGGCCTCGTGCACGTCAAGAGTACGTCCGATCTGCTGTAGCGTTTGCCGATCGATATAATAAGCGGCCAGCAGAAAACGATCCTCCGCTGCAAGTTTCGCGAGGATTTGCGCAATGGCGCCGGTTAAAACGGTCAGTTCGCCGGGAATCTGAAGAGCCGGAGCCGGACAATCGACGCCATCGATCGGCGTCTCGCGGTGCGTGCGCCGCCAATGATCGCGATGCCGCTGCACCAGCGTTGCACGGAGCCACGAGAGCAGCGATCCGCGGCCCGAGAATGAAGCCAGCGGCGATTGCCGTTCACCGTTGCGTTCCCGCAATCCATAAAGCTCCGCGTAGAGCGTGTCGGTTAGTTCTTCACCGAAGCTGACAGAGTTCGTGATTCTGACTGCCGTTTGCACCAGGGGAGCGCGATACAACGCGAGGAACCGCTGCCACGCAGATTCTCTTCCAAGGGCACAGGCATGCGCCAGCGCCAACTCGGAGAGATGCAGGGAGCGGAGGAAACTTTCCTTCTGACGGAGATCTGCCGGAACTCCAGACGGCAGGCCGTAATTGACTCTTGCGCCAACCGATTGCAGGATGCCTGTGAAGTCTTCCGGCGACAGCGCGCAACTTTCCGCTTCCGCCTGCTTCCAGAGCTGTTCGATGAGAGCCGCCGGAAGCACCTCGGCAGGCGGATAAGAACCGAGCGCAGCTGTGAACTGCTGCTTGACTGGCAGAGACAGCTCAAGACCGTCGCTTTCGGATGGCGCGGTATCCACGAACCTGAGGATAATCCACGACACTGTAACGCAGCCATCGCACATGGCAGGACTCGACTGGACACCGCTTGATTGCTGTACCCCATCCGCAATTTGATGCCCGCGGGACCGTTCCGTCTTCCCTCCGAGAATAGGTTGGTGCGATGAGCATCTCGTCAGGCGGCAACTTCTAGTCTCCCGGAAGCCTCCAGAACCAATCGAATTCGCGGAAACTAGCATAAACACAGGGTTCTGGACGTAACTGCATCTCCTGCAGCGGGAGGTGATTGTAACTATTTAATTTACAAACCTTACGAGTATATACATGGGACTACGAGTGGCTCCCGGTGTTGGTTCTGAACCGTTGACGAGCCCAACTCCAGGATGACGAGCCTGTGAACGGAGCCGAGTTGAAAAGCAACACGCTCCGCTTTCCATAATAGGGCGAGCTATTAATTCCGGATCTTCATCGATCCACCGAAAGGGGCTAATCTTGAATCAGCGTCTTCCAATTCTCTAGATCGGGCAAAGGGGGAAGGTCTCTCGTGCGCAAGGCAGCCGCCGTTATTTGTGCTCTCTTCCTAAGCTATTCTGTTGCGAGTTCCGACTGTTTCCTCGCCAGGGCTGACGCTCTCAAACCGCGGGTAATCGTATTTGTCCACGGCATTCACGGCAGCCGTGATTCATGGCGCGCATCGAGCGGCGCTTATTGGCCGCAACTCGTCCAGAACGATCCGCATTTTCAAAACTCGGATGTCGTGGTTGCCGAATATCCAACACCGACCAGCCATGGCCAATTGTCGACGCAGCAACTCTCTGAGCTTCTTTGGCAGGGACTGAAGCGCCAGAGAGTCTGGGAGCACAGCGAGATTGTCTTTATCGCCCACAGCCTGGGTGGAATCCTCACTGAGGAGATGTTGCTCAACCACCCTGACGACGCCGCGCGTGTCCGGTTCGTGGTTTCCTACGCAACACCTCATCAGGGATCGTTTGTCGCCAATTTGGCCAAAATCTACGACCGCGATCCTCTCCTGACCGACCTTAGAGAGAGCAACGATAACAGCTTTTTGATGGACCTCGAACAAAAATGGAGAAGCACTCAGTCGGTCTCGAGGATTCATCGCTATTGTGCCTTTGAGGGGCTAGACACCGTTGCCGGCGCCGGCATTGGCCGATACCTGGGCGCACATATTCGAGTGGTGAATTACTACAGCGCAACCTATGGGTGCGACGTGGATGCACCACCGCAGAGAATTGCCGCAGATCACATCGATATTGTGAGGCCGGCCAGCCGATCGGCCGACGCGTACACTTTCTTTGCCAGGATCTACCACGCCAACCCCATCATCGAGGTAGTCGACACCGTCCGGGACAACAAAGTGTCCGGGCTAAACGTCGATTGCAACCGTACAAATTCTGCAGATGACTTCGAGGTGCCGATCGCGCTTGATCCTTCCCTGCACGAACAGCTTCTGTCGGCCGAAGTCGAACTCGTGGACACGGAAAAGATCCGGGATGCGTCTCCTCCAGTCGTCAAAAGCATTGATCCGAGTGGAATCGCACACGTTTCTTATTCGTTCAAAGGACAAGGAAGAGGCCTGCTGCTGGGATGTCCTGTCGGTCACGCGTCGATTCTGGTGCACTTCAAGATCCGGAGCCAAGTGCCTGTTTCGGAGTAGATTTGCCGGCTGCTGATAGCGCACGATACGAGAAGATGCAAGAAGCCGGCTACAAACCTTCACCGTACAAATCTCGCCTGGCGCAGTGAACTCTCGAATCGGCAAGCAGTCCGCGAACTGTCGATGAGCACCACATGCCCGAAACCATTGCCTAAAGCTGGCAGGGAAAAACGCGCTGCGCGATGACGGCGCAGCTCATTGGTTTCGACTCTGCTTGGACTCGAGTGTGGCATAGCCAAGAGTTGAAGCGTTGCGGTTGGCGGAGCAGAGTTAGTGTCGATGGAGAATTAACGGCCCACGAAACTGCGGGCGTCTACGGTTTCGGTCATGTGTCTTAGCTCGCGTTCTTCGAGCCCGGCGGATTCAGTCTGACCGCGCTGGCGCAGAAATTTAGCATACTGCTCGACTGCTCTGACGTAGAGGGTTTGTCCCCAGCCCCAGTTTTTCTTCATGCGCTCAATTCCGCGCTGCATCCAATCGGCTGCTTCGTCCATCCGGCCGTTCTGCCAGTACGCATAGCCGAGCAGATAGGAGTCGACGCCGAAGGCAAGGCTATCGGCGCCAAAATTTTCGCGTGCGAGTTCAAGCGATTCCTCGAGCAGGGGGATTGCGCGTTCGCACTGGCGCCTGCCGCAGAGCGCGTAGGCGAGCGTATTGCGGATCGAGATACGGTCGTCGGCCGGAACACCAGGGTTCGAAGCGAGCACTGCCATCGCGCGCTGGGCGTAGTCGAGAGCTTTGCTAAACTGGCGCTCCCGGATGTAGAGACTGGCCACATCGTTCCAGCTGATGGCGATGCCGACTGAGTCGCCGATCTGTTCGCGAATATGCAGGGCCTCCATCTGATCCTTTTCTGCCTGTTTCAGATCGCCCGTGGAGATGTGCACAACGGCAAGCTGCGAGATCTCGTCTGCCAGCCCGGTTTGCGAGCCGTGACGCAGCAGCGCGATGGCGTGGTTCATCGCGTCTTCCGCCTTCAGATACATCGCAACCTCGACATAGCAGTTGCCGAGACTGGTGTAGACCTTCGCGAGACTCGTGTCATCGCTGTGGCCCAACTCGGGCTTACGCAGGGCGGCTTCGTAGAGGTCGATGAGGCGCAGCAGTTCAGCTTTCGTAAGCGAGGATGGGTCGGTGCCGTTCTGCGTCACTGACGGCTGTTGAGTGTAGACTTGCGCCGCAGACAGAACAGAAACCAGCAAGATAAGCATGAGACGAGTCATAACAAGCTCCTTTTTTTGACAAAACAACTGCCTTCGCCCCAAGGGGCGTTTTGGTTGAGCGGAATCAGGCCGTGCCGCCTGTCAAAGACTCAACGGTTGGAGGAGGTAATAAGTTTCGTCAGGAAATCAAGCGCTTTTGGATCGTTCGATTGGCCCAGCCAGAAGACTGCTTCCTTGCGCACTTCGGGGTACTTGCTGGTCTGCGCGAGTTCGACCAATTGCGTTGTGGCCTCGCCGTCGGGAAGCCGCGATAGAGCGAAGACCGCCTTCTTGCGGATGGACGCGTCGGGGTCGTTATCTGCCGAGTCGCGGAGTGACGCGGTGACAATCTTGCCGCCGCGGCTGGCCATCCAGAACTGGGCCTGGCTGCGAACGCGTGGTGAGGAATCTTCATGGGCCATGCGGATGATTTCGTCGAGAGCGCCGGGATCCTTCGATTGCGTGAGATCGAAGGTAAGCTTGGCGCGGAACTGGTCATCCTTGTCGGTGCGGGCGAGGTTCTGGATGGCCACGAAACCCTCGTGGCCGCCGTGGTTGGCCAGCCAAAATGCGGCTTGCTCGCGGAGATGCAGGTTATCGCCCGGTGCTATGAGGGCGATAAGGGCCGGAACTGCTGCCTGCGACTGATGAATGGAGATAAGGAAGACAGCGCTGTCGACCAAGCGGTTTGAGTCAGACGTGAGACAGAGGGTCTTGAGGGTTGCGATGCTGTCTTCCGGGGTGACATTGGTGAGCCACACAAAGCGCAGGCCGCCGGCGTCGAGTTGCCGATCGACTGCTTCGGCGTGAACACGATCGATCTTGCCGGCAGCGAGCCGAAAGAGGATGATCGCATGGCCTTGTTCGCTGGTCGATTTGCTGACCACAGTTTCGTCCGAAAAGCTGTGCGGTTCAAGGTATGAGACCCGCGAATCGCCGCCAGCATTAAATGTGGAGGACGTGGGAATGATATAGCCCGCCCAGAGCGGCGTGGCGGACGGCTTGAGCGAATCGAGCGCAGACTGAAGGCCGTGGTCGACGATCTGGCTGGATACCTGCGCGTTGGAGACTTGGGGCTGCTGTGCGGAGACATTGCCGCTGAGTGCAGCGGCGAAGATGGTGGCGAGAGTGAAGACGCGAAGGATCGAACGCATGGAGTGATCTCCTGTGTGAGGTAGTGAGGATCGTTTGTGAGAGCGTGCTACTTGAGGAGTTCCATCATGTAATCGGTGGCAGCTTTCCCTTGCATCAGCGAGAGCTGCGAGACGATGGTTCTTTTGAGTTTCAGGTCTTTCTCTTGTCGAGCGAGATCGACCAGGTGGGTGTCGTCACCTGAGATAAAGAAGGCCGATATGACGGCGTGCTTGATCTTGTCGTCGTTACTGGCGCCATAGGCTTCGCCGAGCGTGTCGTTGAGCCGCTTGCCTTGATAGATACCGCAGTCGCGAATGGCAAGCTCCTGCAGATTCGGGGCTAACTTACCGAGGACGAGATCGCGCATCATGGCCTGCGCATCCGGCGAATTGCTTTGCGCGAGGATGAAGAGGGCGTGCTGTTTGAGCGACTCGGACTGGTCACCGGCGAGTATTCCGCGCAGCACAGGAAGGGCCTGGGCGGGATCGCGCTGCATTACCGCGTTGAGGGCGAGGACCTTGATCTCGAGGTCCGGGTCATTCTCATATTTGAAGATGAACCCGGGCCCGTAAGGAACGCGCGGCCGGGGATCTGGGTGCGGCTGGGGATTGGGATGTGGGTAAGGGCCAGGGCGCGGCTCGGGATCGAGATTTGACGGGTCGGTTGATTGGTTCTGGGCGCCACCGAGCGAAAGGACCAGGACGTGGCAGTCTTCGTTCCAAGAGCTGGCCTTGAATTGCTTGTAAAGCTGCAGGCATGTGCCGGCAGCGAGCTGCCGCTTGCCGAGCTTGTTGAGCGAATACGCCTTCCAGTAAAGCGCCGCGTCTGCCTTTTTGCTCTTGGCATCAATGACCTGCTCAAAGGAGAGGACGGCATCGGACCAGCGCTGATCGTTCATCGCTTTGGTGCCCAGGACGTACGCGGGGTCATCGTCTAAATTGACGGCAAACACCGCTGCGCCAGAGGGCTTTGAGGCGGGTCCGAAAAGTGCGGCAGTGACGATAAGAGCAACGAGAAACTTGCGAGTCATTGGATTTCCTTTGTCGAAACGCGGTTGTTCTGTTCGAGGATACGCAGGTCGAGCAGCAGGCTCTCGGTTGTCGTTTGGTCGCCGACGGTTGTTTCGGAGTCTTGCTCGTGCACCAGGTTGGTCAGGGTGCGGTCGAGTCTGTCGAGCATAGCGGCGTCTACGGTATCGCCGCGGTCCTCAGCCTTACGGATGTAGAGAGCATTGGAAAGCAGCAGATCGTGAGCCTGCTGGCGGTCGTTCACATCGAGCGGGCCGGACGTGTGCTTGAGCTCCGTCAGCAAACGCTCGGCGCTGTCAAGATAGCTGACAATCTCAGGATCGCGGGGCTGCACGGTGAGCGAGCCCGGAGAAAGCTTTGCCGTCACGCCAGGGTAAGTTGCGGCAGTCTGATGATGAATCGCGATGAACGCGATCAGCAAGGCTCCTGACGCAGCCGGCAACAGGAGCCAGCCCCAGGACCATCTGTGCCGCGACGGCCGGGAAAGCAGAGGTAGGTTTCCGCGGATGCGCTGCCAGACGTGGTCCAGATTGGCCTGCGGCACAGGTTCTGCGGAGAAAATGCGCAGAGTTTCGGCGATGGACTCAAATGCGCGAGCGCACTCGCGACAGTGCTCTAAATGCTCGGCAATGACGGCTGCGTCAGCGCATTCGTGCATCAGGTATGCAATCAGAACGTCTTCCGTAGGGTGCTTCAACGCACACCTCCTGCTTGAGAGCTTGAAACGATCGAGGCAAGGGAACGGCGCAGCTTGCTGACAGCGCGGAAGACTGCTTGCCTGGCAGAGTTTTGAGGCACACGCAAAGCGGAGGCGATCTCGGCGATGGGCAACTCTTCCATGTGGCGCATGGTGAAGGCAGTGCGCTCCATGGGGGTCAGCGCGGCCATCGCGCTCTTGCGCAGGGACGCAAACTCGCGGTCGAGCAACAGGCGCTCCGGACCAGCTTTGCCATCGGCAAGCTGGACGGCGACTTCTTCAAAGTTGGGCGAGTCTGCGATTTGTTCGCTTACCTCAAGGAGATCGCGCTTGCGCCGTTCAACGAGATTGAGTGCTTTGTTCATGGCTATTCGATTGACCCATGTGGAGAAGCTGCTGTCTTGCCGAAATGTCGAAAGCTGCGTGTAGGCGCGAAAAAATGCTTCCTGTGCGACCTCCTCCGCGTCGGCAGGGTCGCCTGTGATGCGACAGGCTATGCGAAAGGCACGCTGGTAATGGCTTTCGACGAGCACGCGGTATGCGTCTCGGTTGCCAGCCAGAACCAGCGCGATGATTTCGTTCTCGGCCTCGTCCATCTGCCGATTAGACAACGGAATAGGGATCCTGTTAGGTGAGCAAATCTCATTTATTGAGTAGCGAGGAGCTGAATCGTTGTTGCCGACCAACGTTCTCTTCTTAACGCATAGTTTGCGGTTCGGACCCGCCGGTTTCATTTTCTGGAGAAGCCTCGCCATAGGCACAAATCACAACCCACGATCGCAGACGGATTACCGGCGATTCTGAGGTTGCACGGTTCCGCTGGTTCAGGAGAACGAAGGCCTACGACGGAAGCAACTTATTGTGGAGCGCCCCTCTGAAACTCTTCTGGCCGCAGGTCACATCGCAGTAAAATCAAGGAGAGTGAGAATAGGAATCGATTTCGGAACTACACGAGTGGTCGTCTCCGCTGTCGATCGCGGCAACTACCCGCTTGTCCATTTCGAAACCCCTGACGGCCAGACCCGCGACTGGTTTCCCCCGGTCGCCGCAGTCAACGGGAGCGCGCACCTCTACGGATGGGATGCCATGGCTCGACAGAGCGACGAAGACTGGACATTCTTCCGCTCCCTCAAGCGCTGGCTTGGCGCCGCCGGACCGCGTACCGAGCTGCAGGTCGGTGCCCATACTCTGCCTCTACGCCTGCTAATGTCCGAAATGATGGCATCGCTGCGCACTCATCTAGTCCATCGATCCAATCTCGGTGCAGATCCCGCCGAGCCGCTCGAGGTCATGATCGGTGTTCCCGCGAACGCCAACAGCAACCAGCGTTTCCTCACCGAAGAGGCCGCGCAAGATGCAGGCTTCGCGGTTCTGGGCGTAATCAATGAGCCATCCGCCGCGGCCATCGAGTTCGCCTACCGCAATAGCGCCGAGCGCAAGAATCGCGCTGGAAGCAGCTTGCTGGTCTACGATCTTGGCGGCGGCACCTTCGACGTTTCTCTCATCACCCTCGGCGAAACGGAGCACACGGTCGAAGCCTCCGATGGAATCCCCCTGCTCGGCGGCGACGATTTCGACGAAATCCTGGCCGATCTGGCTCTCGAGTTCGCCCCGCCAACATCCCCTCTCTCGCCATTCGAGCGACGCTTACTCCTCGAAGAGTGCCGCGAAAAGAAAGAGTCCCTCAATCCCAATACCCGCAAAGTCACCATCGATCTCGAGCGTGTGCGCCCCGACTGGGAACAGGTGACGCTCCCGGTCGATACCTACTATGAGCGCTGTCGCCCTCTGATCGAGTCCACCCGAACCGTCGTCGAGAATATGCTCGCCGCCCATTCCGGCCTCTCGCTCGATACTCTCTACGTCACCGGCGGCGGATCGGAGCTGCCCCCCGTGGCCCGCATCCTCCGTGAAACTTTCGGCCGCAAGGTACGCCGCTCTGCCTACATGCGCTCCGCTGCCGCCATTGGCCTCGCTATCCGAGCCGCAGCTACTGACGATCGCCTCTCCGACCAGTTCAATCAGTACTTCGGCATTTGGCGCGAAGCCGACTCCGGCGGCAACATCGTCTTCGATCTCATCTTCCCCCGCGGGGTTCACCTTCCCGCGTCCGGCCAGCCTCCGCTCCACATTGAGCGCGTCTATCGGCCCGTCCACAATATCGGTCACTTCCGCTATCTCGAGTGTTCCCGCCTTGACGAGAGCGGCCAGCCCATCGGCGAAATCACCAACTGGGAGCAGATTCAGTTTCCCTTCGACCCCGCTCTCTGGTCTCGCAACGACCTCGCTACCGAACCGGTCAGCCCCCTCCTCAACCCCAACGGCTTGACCGTCTGCGAAGAATATACCTGCGACGCCAATGGCAAGCTCAAGGTCAGAATCTCCACATCCCCCGGCGGCAATTTCCGTGAATACTCCATCGCCCAACTAACCCAAACTTGACGTCCGCGTGGCCCCGCATTCAAGTGCTGTCCGTGCGTGCGCCGCTTGGACTTCCTCTGGGACGGGTCGGGCGCCGCGTGCTTGTTTTGCACCCAGGGTGAAATACTACGAATCTTCATCAAGCTCGGTCATCGTAATCTCACCATCGGCGACCATCCACTCGGAAGGCAAAGCTTCCTTCGGTGAGAAGCTCACCGGCATCACCGCAGCACGCATAGACTCGGAGCTGCAGGCGCGCAACTGTCTCAACGCTCAGCTCAGCGGAGTAAAGCGCGGGGATTAGCGCCATACCTCTCGCCTCACTAGTTCAATTCGCAGGCAGGATGTATCCCAAGAGGGTGACGCCCAGGCACGCAAGCTAACTACGGATTGGTCGAGCAGCTCGCTGTCGCGCCGCCATTGGAGCCAATGCACATCCATGCCCACGGACCCAAGTCTGAAACTACCGAGGCCGTTCCGGACGAGCACAAATTGCTATTGGGTGGGTTACTCACCGTCACTCCATTGGCAGAGCCGCAAGCTCCGTCCACGACCGTCCCGCTGCTGGATGTCATAACGGGCGAGCCAATGAAGGGATAACCGTTAGCATCTCTATTGGCCGGTGTTTGATTTGTGATCTCAATGTCGTCGACATACAGAGACTGCGTCGCTGGCGCATTGCCGTTCCAGTAAGTGAATAGATAAAACAATTCGGCAAACGAAGTCGATTGAACGAGGGTTGGAGCGCTCGTACGATCAAGCAGCAGCTGGTTGTTTTTCCAGATGCGAATTTCGCCCTCTCCGCCTGCGTCTTTGCTGACGGGGCTAAACTTTAAATACATTTCATAAGTTTCCCATTGGTCAGTCGCGAGATTGTTGGCCGGTACTGTACCTACGGCAATAAGGTTAGCGTCGCCTTCGAAGTTGTATATATATGGGGAAGTCCAATCACCAATTCCGGGGCTCCAGGACTGAAAGCCGGGACTTGCGATTAACAGATCGTGGTAGCCCTCGTCGGTTACGCCA